>DASZGC010000001.1:0-14379 GCA_035939175.1 Candidatus Cybelea sp.
TGGTTATACCAATCACGCTGACGTCAACGCGGCGCTGGTGATTCGGCGGCGAGCGCAGTTGGCGCTCCAGAGTGAGCCAGACCCGGCCGAGGACGCCGGTCGCCGCCACCAGGATGTGGCAGCGTAGGCACACACAACGAAATGCCGGTCTTCTGAACGTCAACGGCACACTGTACGGTACGACGTCCGGAGAGGGAGGCGGCGAATGTCACTTCGACGTCGGCATGGGCGGCTGCGGGACCATCTTCTCATTGGTCCCATAGCCATGCGAGCGACGACGTCGTAAGCGCCAGGCCGAGTAAACGGCTCCCGGCCTGGTAAACCCCGAGACACTGGGAGTCCGTGCGCGATCTCGCCTACTCTTACACGCTCGCTTCGCTGGGATAGCGCCGTAGTGCAGCGAACGTGCCCACATATGAGAACCTTCGCTTTCACCCGCTACGCGCTAAGCGTTGGCAGCACGGCAGCATTGCTCGGCGGATGTGGCGGACCGCAGCCGCTGATCGGCGCGCCGCGCGCGATGGCGCAAACCTCCACCCTCGCAACGCACGCCGGTCGTGGCACGTCGTGGATGCTGCCGGAAGCAAAACACGAGAATTTGCTCTACGTCGCGGACTATGGCGTTGGGGTTATCGTGTATTCGTACCGGGCATCGCGGATCAAGTATGTCGGCCTCTTGGCCAGCCCGCAACAAGCCGAAGGCGAGTGTGTCGATAAGGCGCAGAATATTTTCGTTACGAGCGGCCCGTACGGAATTTTTGAGTACGCTCATGGCGGGACTAGCCCGATAAGGATCTTGGCCGCTCCAAGCATCGAGCCCTTAAACTGCTCGATCGACCCAAAGACCGGAAACCTTGCCGCTGTGGGTTATCCTGAAGAGGGAGGGTCGTACGGAGCGGCGATCTACAAAAACGCTCGCGGGAGGCCGACTTTCTACGCGGATGCCGGCTTTGGAGACTACGAATGCGGTTACGACGATAAAGGAAATCTCTTTATTGGCGGCTACGTTTTCAGCGGCAACCTCAATTTTGCCGAGTTGCCGAGAGGCGCCAGCACCTTCGTGAACGTCGCGTTGAATCAATCGTTCCGTGCAGCGGGCGGGATTCAGTGGGACGGCAAGCACCTCGCGGTGGGAGACGAATATGCTGACGTTATCTATCAGTTTGATATTCGCGGAAAGCGTGGTACCGAAGTCGGGAGTACGCCTCTGAATGGCGCGGGGAGCGTTTGGCAGTTCTTTGTTGACAGAAAAAGGGTGATCGTCCCCAGCACGTTTCAGAATTACTCGGGCTCTGTAGGCGTTTACGCATATCCGGGCGGCGGCGCGGCAAAGAAGACACGACTTAACGCGTATGATCCCGTGGGCGTCGTCGTCAGCCTCGACCGAACGAGTAGCCGCTGACCGGCATTCTGGGCGCGCGCCTCGCAGCGCGCATGACTAGCATATAACAAGTGCACCTAGCGTCTTATATCTAAGGGGACGCTGTCGGCTGAGGCCTGTCTTGCTTCTCGTTGTAATCGAAAACTAGCCGCCACGTGAGACGCCAAGCAGCGTTAGGAGAGAAGCTGCTGCCCAGCCGGTTCGCTCTTTACCCGTCGTGCAATGGAAAAGGGCTGGCCCGTTCCCCGGGTGGGGCAAAGGGCCGAAGAATCGATGATAAGCAGACGCTGCGAACGCGAATGCAATCGCCCAGATACTAAGCGCGCGGTGTTTGGGAGTAACTGTTTTTCACGCTGGCTACCAAGTAAAGACGACGCGGCCGTCGCTGACGGCGGGCTTCCAGCCTTGCCAACTCTTAACATGGGAAGCGTTCGGCTCGATGTAAGAGGAACCGCCGCCGCCGCCGTTGCCGGCCTGAGCGAACCCGTATGCACCAGCGCCTCCGCCACCGCCACCGCCACCGTGGTAACCGCCGCCACCACCGCCACCGCTACCACCGTGGCCGTAACTCCCGCCTTGCCCACCAGCTCCTCCGTCACCGCCTGCTCTGAGCGTCCCATCAGCTCCCGATTGTCCGGGCTCGCCACCTGAGCCCTGATTGCCCTCGCCGCCCGCGCCGCCTTGAGTCTGCGAGCCGCCTAATCCCCCTACGTAGTAGCCGGTGCCGTTGCCGCCGAGCGTGCCACCGCCGTCGCCGCCATCACCGAGATACGCATAATAGCCGGTGCCTTGCCCGCCACCCCCGCCAGCGACGAGGATGCGATCTCCGAGCTGGTCTCCGGCCTCTCGTATGTCTGACGCGCCGCCACCGCCGTGCCCCCCCCAATAGCCACCATTGCCGCCGCTGCCGCCTCCGTTGAAACCACCGCCACCGGATCCCGAAGAATGTCCGCCAGAGCCTATACCGCCCACGCGAACGTAGAGCGTCTCCCCAGGCTTTACGTGAATGTCCGCCAGTATGCGGCCTCCGCGGCCGAAGCACGGACCGTAACAATCCTTTGGATAGCTGAAACCCGCCCCGGCAGCACCGATTGCATCGACTGTGATTGTCGTAATGCCGCTCGGGACAACGAAGCGCTCTTTGTGTCCCGTGTAGTTGAACGTCTTCTTCCGGGTCGCTTCACGTTGAAGGGTCCCATTTCCGCCGCCGGGTGCTAAGGCGGGCGACAACCCACCCCCACAACCGACAAGTACGGCTCCAGCCGCGACAATGCTAAACGCATGGCGATTCGCGATCATGGTTTTCATCTGCCCTTTGCTCCCCTGAGGACTTTAGCGGCTGGGCACGTTCGCCGCGAAGTAAACAGTCACCCCGAAGCCCGAAATCTTCGCACGACAGACGCGAAGGGGCTGGTGGGCACAAAGCGGGACCCTGAAGAGCCGACAATGCGCTTCCCTGTTGAACCCGCGGATACCAGAGCTCACCTCCAACGGTAATACGGTCGATAACCAGTTCGGAGACGTGCAGTTTCTCGATCTTCCGTGGCGTATCGCAAGGCGAGCAAGATCGGCCTAGTCGTCGCCGCCGTAGAGCGTGGTGCCGTAGAGGTTGCCGTTGAAGTTGAGCAGTGGCGCAAATGGGTATTTGCCGCCGTTAGGCGTGCGACCAAACGTGTGGATCACTTTTTCTGAACCCGAGGTTGAGATCGTGAACAACGTGCCCCGCCCGGTCGCACCCCCGGCGTAAGTTGTGCCGTAAAGTGTGCCGTTAACGTTGACGAGGTTCGCGCTCGGGTGTTTGCCGTCGCCGGGACCCCCGAAACTATGAAGCACCGTGATCTTGAAGGACGGCTTCATCGAAAAAACCAGACCACAGCCTTTGGAGCCGCAATTCGTGCCGCCGTTGTAGGTCGTGCCATAGAGCGTTCCATTCACGTCGGTGAGGCCCCCGTACGTCTCGCGATCAAATGAGTAGATCTGACCTTCGTCGCCTGACATAGTGACTCTGTAGATGCTCCCAACGACGCTCGTGCCGTAAAGGGTGCCCTTGAGGTCGACGAGCCCGGCATAGGGTCCCGTGAAGGTCACGAAGTGGTAAAGCAGCGTTTCTTCGCCCGCCGTTGTGATCTCGAACACGGCGCCGCACCCCTCGCCGGCATAGTGACCAATGAAACCTTCACAGCTACCCGAACCACCAACGTAGGTCGTGCCGTAGAGCGTTCCGTCGACGTCGAGCAGGTTCGCAGTTGGAATCCCGCCATCGCTGGGATAGCCCGCGAAGGAGTGCAGTACCGTCTCGGTGCCGGACGGTGTGATAGAAAAGACCGTCCCACAGCCGTACGCGCCGCCGATTTCAGTGGTGCCGTACAGCGCGCCATTGAGGTAGATCAGGCTTGCTACCGGGCTCTTGCCGTCCCCCGAGCTGCCAAAACTGTGCAGCACCGACTCCGCACCGGAAGGCGAGATCGCAAAGACGGTTCCTCCACCGTTCGCACCACCGCCCTGCGTCGTGCCGTAGAGTGTGCCGTTTACCTCGATCAGGCCTGCGTAAGGGTATGCACCGTCCGCCGAGCCGCCAAAGCTATGCAATACCTTCAGCGAGCCCGACTTCGTCAGCACGAAAACCGCCCCGGAACCGTGGATGTTCTTTGCTGCCGGTCGCGCGCTATCGAAACACTGCGATGACGATGTGGCCGGTGCTGCCGAGGTGAACGATGGGTTGAGCGACGCAGCGCTCTCAGGGCCGCACCCGGTAAGCAACGTGATAGTCACGCAAATACGCGGCGTGGAACGCCACCACTCTCGAGCCTGCATTTGGGAAATTTTCTGATGTACGATGAGGCGAACCTTCTGAACTCCGTCGAGTTCTTCTTTAGTTGACCCACAAGCCGTGCTCGGGCTCTAGAAATACGAGATTGGCGCACGAAACGCCGCCAAAAACAACAACCACTAAAAACGGGCGAGCTCTTGTTGGAGTTCGACGGTCGCGTGCAGCCATAGGTCTGGGAGCTATTGGATCAACTCCGCGAAGGAGCACGCCGACTGCTGATGCTCGGCCATACGAGCGCGCGCCGCCCGTGCGGCGCTGCGCATCTCTTCGGCGCTTCGGCGCTGGGCGTCAAGTCCGCGAGAAGGGCGCGCAGTTGGTTAGGGTCGAGTGCAGCTTCCTCGGCAAGCTTCCATGCGCGTTGGATGCGTTTCTCTGCGTCGGCGATGCGGCGCTCTGCGTCACGTTCGACGGTTTCCCAGTCAGAGACCGGCTCGTCGTCTTGGAGGGGATCAACGAGTGCGGGGTCGGCCCGAAGAGAACGCAAGAGCTGCACGAAGTCGGCTTCCAGCAAATCGGCCCGGTGGCCAGGATGCGATTTTGACCCGGGCGCGAGCGTATGATGGAGGCAGATATATTAGCGAGTGCGGTATTGCGCGCTTCCGCCGCAATGGCCAGCAAGCCGCTTGCCGCACGTGTGCAGCGGATCGTGTCCCGGCTCGTGGTGTATGAACCACGGCCCCGGCGAAGTGGCGATCAGCTGATCACAGCCGAAAGCCTGGCGGTCTGACTGTCGCTGACGGCGTTCATTCCTTCGAGCTGCATGTACCGCCGCTGCAACTGCCATTCGTCGTTCTGCTCGAGCAGCAGCGCTCCGACAAGCCGTACGATGGCAGTTTCGTTGGGAAAGATGCCGACGACATCGGTTCGGCGTTTGATTTCAGCGTTGATGCGCTCGAGCTTGAGGGCCTTCGGGCGATTGCGTTTTTGCCATTTGGCGGCTGCGAGCTGCGCAACGCGCGACGGACGGCGTTGCGGCTGACGCCGCGCAGGGCGGCGATTTTGCGGATGCTCAGGCCTTGCATCCGTAGGGTATGAAAATCCATCCAACGCTCCGAACGAGTGATGGCGAGCTCCTCCCTTGGGCGATGCGATACACATCAGTCCGTATTCGGGAGGGGCTCGTCTCGCTTCCGGGCAACCGGCCCGGCTCGGAGGTGGGTCCGCCTTATCCCGGCGGAAGTGGGTTCACCTTAGCGCGGCGCCGACAGTGAACGCATCGGGTAGAACCCATGCGACGCGCGACTTTACACCGGCTGTCTTTCCATGAGAAGTATCGTGATTTGTGGTCCTCCTGTGGGTGGCGCCGATTTCTTTAAGGCGCCTGCGCTGGGCCGATTTGGGGCGCCCGAACGGGCTTAGCCATTCCGTAGAAGACCACGACGCCTTGCCCACCGCATCGTGTCGAAAGTGCTTCCAGTGGCATAGGATTGACGCAGCTATCGATGTCCTGCCAGTTGTTCATCGCCCACACGTTCCCGGCGGGATCGACATCGATGTCTGTCAGCATTTGCAAGCCGCCTCCAACGTAGCCCCCGGGGGGTGAGATCTGATCACCCGTCTTCATCCCAGGCGGGCAGTTTCGTACGCGAACTCCGCAAAGCTCCGTGATCGGACTGCTAGGCGACACGAAATTCGAGATCCAAACGTTGTCGCTACCGTCAACGGCAGCCGCCCACGGACCGGGTAGTCCGCCACCTTTGAATGGTGATCCTGGATAAGGTGTGCCATCGGGGCGAAGAAGCGTGACACTCCCACCGTTATTACCGCCCCGTTGATGCGATATGGTCGTCGTGAGGTAATCCGACGCGTTGGCAACCCCGTGGAGTTTAAGCCGAACGGCCACCCCTAGGAGGTGGGCCACGGCTTCAGGACCAGTGCCGAATCGGTTTGTGATCCACACATTGCCTTCGTCGTCGATCGCAAGACCGCTATCACTGACGCCGGTGTGAAAAGTCCGCACCTTGGTCGGGTCGGCCGCATCGAAGCGGGTGACCTTATCCGTTGCGTTCGATACCCAGATCCGATTGCGCTGGTCGATCGCAAGGTAGAAGGGGGAACTAAGCGATTTGCATGGTTCCTGCGACGAGCCCTCGCACAGGATTCGGCCTTTGCTGATATCGCCTTTTGGGAAGAAAACGAGCTGATCTTTAGAAAGACCTACTACCCAAACGTCGCCGTTAGGCGCAACCATTACTCCTTGCATCAGCCCGAGTCTGCCGCCAAAGGTAATGCCGTTACGAGGCGTCAGCGGGGTGCCATTCTTGTCAAAGACCGTGATCGATTGGCTACCGTAATTCGTGAGCCACGCATTGTCTTTCGCATCGACGGCGGCCCCGAACGTTCCGCCTTCCATCCCGCCACCGGTGAAACCGGTCGTTATCGGCGAAAGAGGTTGACCATTCGGCGCAAACTTGGTGGCATGGCCCTGCCACAAGGAGTCCTGCCCTTGCCAACCGACCGAGAAGTTATCGCCGACCCATAGATTGCCTTCACTATCGAACATCGCCTTGCCGCCCGCACGATATCCACCGCCATCGAACTTCAGCGGCAACACCCACGCGCTGGGCGCCCAGTTCAGATACGGCATGTAGGGGACGGGGCGAAGATTCTCGCCTTGCGGAACCGGATAGAAGTGATCAAGCAGCGCAAAGAGCCGTTTCGGCTTATACCAGGGATAACGCGCTATCGATTCCGTCGCCGTTAGCGTATCACTCGCAATGCTGTGCGTCGGCAGCGTCGCTGCTGAAAATAGGCTGGTACACGCATCGGCGGTCACGCGCGTGATGCAGCCCGACAGCAAATCGGCTAACGTGGCAAAGTTTGCCATCGTAGGCGTCTGCGGACCGTTTAACGAGTCTTGAATAGCGCCGCCGAATCCGCCGGTTTGTAGATCCACAAAGTTCGGCACGTTCCCGGCTCCAATGCGCAATCCAAGAGGATAGCCCTCGATCGAAGTCCCGTCGATAAATTGGTTCATGGTCCATACTGATGCAATAGTCGTATACTCGTTGACGACGACGCTCGGTGGAGGTCGAGAGCCTATAACCGAAATGAGCGCGACAGCTGGATTGTTCACAGATTCCTTAGCTGCCCTCGATTCGCCGGCGATGGCGACCAGATACAGAATCCCGCTGCCACTGCCAAAACTCATCGTAAACTTCCCGTCGTCGCCGGTCTGCGTCTGAGCTAGCTGCTTGGGGGAGTCGGACGTAGCGTCGTATAGCGTCACCGTCGATTTTGCGATCGGTTCGCCCGCACCGAGAACCTGCCCGTCAAAGCTGCCCGCAGGGAAAGCGGCCGCGGAGCCGGATGGAGCCGCGACCTCCGTGGCAGCGATAGATGGTTGGCTTGATGCCGCAGAAGTCTCGCTAGCGCGCTGCGGCTGCGCACACGCCGTGAGAGAAACCGCCGCAAGCAATGTCGATAATAACGCTCTTCTCATTGCCGACCCGCCTCTAGCCAACGCGCTACTGGGATAGCACGCTATAAAAAGGAAGCGTCGTGATCTTCTTGGCGAGTTGTGGATCGTTCTCTTCGAAGAGCGCTGTTTTTTGGATGAGTGTACCGTCGCTTGCAAAGTAAGCCTGTTGGGCGGAAGCGGCGGCGAGACTGGGAACCGTCGTTGCTTGTCGCGCGCGTTCAAGCGTGCCGTTACTCTGACGGAAGCATAGTTGCGTTGCGCGTTGCTTTCCGGAGGCATCGAACGAATGCGCATCCACCCAAGCATAATTTGCGCCCTGCTTGTAGACGTCTGCGAGCACGATAGAAGCTCCCGTCTTTTCGGCCACGGCGAAATCCGCATCGGAAAGAACAGCCCAGGTGCCCGTCTGATAGGCGACGTGAATCGGATGCAGGGCCATCACGGCGTCCTGGATTGGGTCGCCCACCTGCGATTTGGCGGTCGTCGTCAAGGCTGCCGCGGGAACCAGGGATGGGGCGACTAATCCAAGTCCCAAGGCGCGAAAGAATCGTGACGAAGTCATCAATGGTTCCTTTCTCGATGATATGGGAGCGCTTAGCGAAAGGGGTCTCTCACATCAGCTGTGCGCACTCCTGCCAGGCGCCAATGCCAGCCTAGCCCCGTGCCGGCCGCCGCCCTTGGCCAAGGGGCTTGAAGGGCTGCTCTGACCTTCGCAATCGTCGCGCGGCGGCAGTGGTGTACATCTAAAACGCATTACGATTTCCTCCATAACGTTAGCACTTCAGGGGATCACGGCTGCCGGGCAGCTAGCCACCTCTGAGTGGGACGCACAATGTTAGGGCCCTTGCGCCCGCGGCCAATGCGGCAGCGTGAGTCTTTCCCGGGCCAGATAACTAGCCTGGTGGCGGCCGCACCGCACCGTGCAGCCTTAGCGGCGGGGCGTCGGGCAGCCGATCGTCTTTGGCATCGAGCGGATGGGCGACGATGCGGTAGTCGAAGTCAAGGCTCGACCGCCCGTGCTCGGTCTCGCGAACCTCGAAAGCGCCGGCCGTCTTCAGGCTTACGTAGAGCCCGCGCGTATCGCCCAGGGGCGTGAGGAAGACGTAGTACCATT
This sequence comes from Candidatus Cybelea sp., assembly GCA_035939175.1. Lineage (GTDB taxonomy): Bacteria > Vulcanimicrobiota > Vulcanimicrobiia > Vulcanimicrobiales > Vulcanimicrobiaceae > Cybelea. The sequence goes on from DASZGC010000001.1 coordinate 8,747, forward strand.
TGCGGTCCATTACCGACGCGAAGCCTGGATCGATCTGCACGTTCGCGACGCCGCCGGCCATTCGAGCCGTTCCGACGTCTTCGATGGTCGCAGTCGCCGATTCGGATGCATACGCGAGGACGTGCCGCCCGGAACTGGTGCGGTGGCGCGTACGAGCGGCCTTTCCGCCTTGGATCGTCCCGGTGCACGTGAGATTCCCCATCGCGTCCATCACGCACTCGCCGCCCTCCTGACCCTCTCCCACGAAGAGGTTGCCGCCAAGACCCGCGGATGCCGTGACGGCAGTGCCGCTTCCGCTAACTCCGGCTATGCCTGGCCCCGTCTCGCTGATTCCGAGTACGCCGGTATTATTCGTGGGTCCTTGACCTTCAACACCCGATCCTTGAGAGGATGTGCCGTAGACGCCGGGATTGACGCGGCTGCCGGTTGCGTTGTTGACGCCGTAGACGCCGGGACCGTTGGTAGCCTTCCCGTAGACACCCCAGCCGCAGCAAGCCGCGGTGTTGACGCCGTAAACGCCGGCAGCGCCCCTCGCAGAACTCGTTCCATAGACGCCGTGCGCCGCGGTCGACCCGCCGTAGATGCCTTCGCCATTCGCCGAGCTTCCGTAAACGCCGTACGAATAGCCGCTGGTGTTGTTCGCGATGCCCGCCACCCCCGAGCTTCCAATGCTGGAGTTCGTTACGCCGAGTACGCCATTGGTATCGGCGGAGATACCTTCAACGCCATTGGGGCTGCCGCTAGAATCACCCTCGAGGCAAACCTTACCGCTGCTGCAACCGTAAACGTGACCGGTGAGTGGGCTCACATGCGCCGCCCGCACGACGCCAAGACTCGCTGTGGCAATCAGTGTGCCGATCGCGAGCGCGCCTAGCGTTACGCGCGTGCGCCCAGAGGCCAGCTGAAACATAAACCATTCCCTCCTCGAAAAAAGAACCGGTAAGCCACTTAATCATAACAGAAAAGTAGGGGGGCGCGGGAGTGGTTGTTCACCAGGTTGCCGCGTATCTGTCGCAGCACGAGCGAATATGAGTCGCGTGGCTAAACCAGAAGCCGAGCACCGCCTCCCCCAGCATGAAGAGACCGACGACGATGATAGACACTCCTGAGAATACCGCCGCCCGGTTTAAGACGAAGCCAACGTCAATCAGCCGACGGCTGAGGGCAGCATACGTAAGCGCAACGGGTGCGAGAAATAATATCCAGCTCAGGACGATGTAGTATAGATTCGTTACGAGATATGACGGCGGCGCCAGCGAGAAGACGATCTGATAACGATCCACGAGGGGAGTTAGAGGAGGATTGCGAGTGGCACGAGCGTCCACACGGCTCGCTGGCGCTCGGCGCCGCGCGACGCGACGATGGCCAGGATAGTGGTTGCCAATCCGGCGAGGGTAAGGACGTCGGATGGAATCGGTGAAGTGCCGGCGGGGGCATTCGGATCGAACCACAGCGTCATGAATCCGATGCACTTGTGCTTGCAAACCGTCGAATACTGATTTTGGCGTGCCGCCCGGATTGTCCGAAGTCTGGAGCATAAGCGGTGGAACAGAACTGATCATTACGGCAGCGGCGACCCGACTCTCGCCGTCGCGCGCGATGGAATGCACCACCTCGCCGCCTCGGTCGAGTGCCCGACGTAAATGGCGTCTTTGAGATCTAGATGCGCGGTGAGCGCCGCCAGGTCGCCGGCGTAATGGTCCATGTCGTGGCGTCGGCGGTCTGCGTCGACCTGCCGTGACCCCGCCGATCGTGAGCGATGACGCGGTACCACCGATTCAGAAAGAACATCATTTGCGTGTCCCAGTCGTCGGCCGAAGAGCGGCCAACCATGGCTGAACACGATGGGTTGGCCCGAGCCCCAGTCTTGTAGAAGATGTGTATGCCATCGTTCGTTGTAACGTAGCCACTGTGCATTTTTAGTTCTCCTCAGTTAGTCGACGCTGCGCTATCGCACGATCAAAACGGGGATCGTCGCTTCTCGCACGACCGATTCTGCAACACTGCCAAGCCACAGCTTCTTGAGTCCGGTGCGGCCATGGCTTCCCATAACGATAAGGTCGGCGGTCGTGCCCTTCGCGACATTAAGTAAAGCCGAAGAGGGGTAGCCCTCTACTACTTGGGTGTCTATAGTAACGCCCGAATTCGCATATTTCGCAATAGCCTCGGTTTCGATTTTTCGAGCGTCTTCATTGAGCGTGGCGATCCACTCATTAACGATGTCTCCGGTCGCGAACGTCATTGAGCTCGCCGCGCTTACAATATCTACCACCGTGCATACCGTACAACGCGCACCTTGCTCCCTCGCGAGTTGTATCGCCATGTCGAGCGCTTTATGAGAGCAATTTGATCCATCCAGAGCGACTAAGAGATGGTTGAACATACAAGGGGGGTTTCGCGCCTGCCGGCAAATAATCCACTTATGACCCGAATGGTCCGCACCATACGGATACGGGCTCGTGAGAACGTCGTGATCGATCGAGTCAAGAACTTCTTTTCTCAGCACCCAAAGCTGCACGTGAAGGCTTTAGGCCCATCAACTGTGGGCGTAGACGTGCAATACTACCAGCTTTTCGACTGGCTCACCGTTGCTCCTCGTCTTGAGGGTGTGGCATTTGCCTGGCACTCGGCCTGGCGTGGCTTTCCGGAGTTCGGCGCTACGCTTACGGTTCAACGCAGCGGTAACGAAACCGAGCTCATCCTCGAAGGTTCGTACGAACCGCCGGGAGGCGGCGTCGGCCGCTTTTTCGATTGGATCGTGGGCAGAAAACTCGCAGCACGCACCATGGAGGCGTTTCTCAATCAGCTAGCGGACGACAACCAATAAAAGGGCGACGTAGCTCAGACGCATTGCATTCATTGCCAACTGAAAGCGATAAGGCCGCTACTGGCTGCCGCTGCTCCAGGCTGGTTCTTGGTGTTTGTCGCTTTAGGTTCGATGTAAGAGGAACCTCCGCCACCACTACCGCCGCCGGCGATCTTGCAGCGACTATAGTGAGGATGGCACTTTGCGCCGCCTTCACCGCCGCCACCGCAGAAGTACCCGCCGCCCCCCGGGCCGTCGATACCCGTCGCTCCACCATGCGCAACCGTTGGCGCCTGAGCCGCCGCTAGTACCGCCTGCGCCGCCCTTGCCGCCTGCATTCTGGCGCCCTCCGCGGCCGCCGCTTCCGGCGCTCTCAAGCCCGTTCCCCTTTTTCCTACCAGTTTCGCCTGTCGCGCCGACGGAAGCTCCACCCTGAGCCCCGTTGCCACCGGCGTTGGGGGCGTTGCACGCGCCGCCGCCGCCGGCGACGATGACGCGGTTGTTCAAGGTCGCGCCGTTTTGTCGCACATCTGAGGCACCGCCGCCCGTGCCGCCGAGACCGCCCGCGCCGCTCGCACCGCCGCCGGAGGTGCCGCCATTGAAGCCGCCATCGGCGCCCTGGCCGCCGTAGCCCTAAGAAGGTCCCCCGGACGCACCATTCGCGCCTGTTGCCGTAACGGTAAGCTCCGTCACGCGCGCGGGCACCACAAACGTTTGCGCCGCGCCAGTATAGTGGAACGTTTCTTGAGACGTTTGCGGAGTGGCGTGCATCGTCATCGATGACAGCTGCGAAACAGCCGGGCTCCCAATATGCTGTGATTCGCCACAACCCGCGAGCATCATGACGACTGCGTAGAGACTAAGCGCATAACGGCTAAAGTTTGCGATACTCATTACGTGCCTCCCGAACGCGATGAGATTGGCGGCTAGTTCGGCGCGCGGCGCTATCCCAGACGAGCGAGCCTTCACCATTCCGCGAGTTCCCGGTCAAATGTTCCTCCCGTCTCGTTTTCAGCCCAGTTACGAATGAGCTCGTGGGCAGCTAACGCTCGCTTCGCTGGGGTGGCGCCGCGGCCCAGCGAACGTACCTCACCTGCGGGCTTGCAAGGAGGCACTCGATGAGGATTCCAGACCTTGGCCGCTTCGCGCTCAGCAGTTGCGCGGCTGCGGCATTTCTCGTTGGCTGCGGCGAGTCGTCGCCGCCGATCGGAGCACCGGGCGTAAACGCCGGGCCTTTGTCATATCCGTACCACGCGGTATTTGAGTACACAGGTAAGAAGAAGTTTTTCAAAGTGCCCCACAACGTGACGTCGTTGACGATGGAAGCCGTTGGTGCGGGCGGTGCCTCACAGGTGAACAGCGGTGTAGGTCGCGGCGGTCGCGTCTACGCCGTCGTTCCAGTCACGCCGGGCGAAAGCCTTATCGTAAACGTCGGTGGAGCGGGATCGGGAACGAAAGGTGGCTACAATGGCGGCGGATCCAGCGGATACTTCGGCGACGTTCAGCCGGGTTATGGTGGTGGCGGCGCGTCGGACGTTCGGCGTAACGACGGTCGCACTTCTGTCCCCATCCTAGTTGCCGGCGGCGGCGGAGGCCAAGGCGGCTACGACTACGTCCAAGGCATAAACTACGGACAAGGTGGGGATGGCGGAGGCACCACCGCCGGGCGCGGCAAGCTAGGATGGCCCGGTGAAAGCTCGAGTAGTAGCAGTACGGGTGCAGCAGGCAATGGTGGCACTGGCGGCACGCGCCGCAGCGGAGGCGGCGGCGGTGCCGGCGGATACGGCGACTCCGGCTATGGTGAGACCGGCGGAAACGGGACCCATCGTGGCGGCGGCGCGGGTGGCAGCGGTTGTATCGTACAGTCTTCGTCCTGTGTCGCAGGCGGTAGCGGTGGCGGCGGAGGAGGCGGATACTACGGCGGTGGCGGCGGCGGCGCCGCGGGCGCGTGTTGTAGCTATCGCGGCGCTGGCGGCGGCGGAGGCGGCGGCGGATCGTCATACATCGAGCCAACCGCCACGCACGTGCAGATCTCGCGAGGCTGGAAAAGTGCGACGTATAACGGTTCGGTTGTCTTCAGTTGGCTATGAGGCAGTCACACTTCGGGCCCTACGCTCTAACCTATTAGCATTGCTGTTGCAACGCTCGCGGCGCCGCCGCCGATCGGCGCGCCCGGGGCGATGCCGGGATTGCGCGCGCACCCCCGGTAGGCAGCTTGATCGACGTGAATGGTATGCTCTACGGCACCACCGCTTTACGACGGCACCGCCGGAAGCGGAACCGTTTTCGCGATAACGACGGCTGGCAACGAAAAGGTACTCTACAGTTTCGCTGGTAGTCTCGACGCGCAACTCCGAACGGTGGCTTGCTCAACGTAAATGGCAGGCTGTACGGCGCGACAGGCGCCGGCGGCGACACAACTTGTAGCTTAAAGCACTTCCAACGCACCGGCGGTGGGTCGCGCTCAGCACGGCGTCGTTGCCCCGCGCGAGCGCCTACTTCAGCGCCGCCTGGCCGTTGTTCAACTCGTCGGCGACTGCGCCCGATCGCGGAGATACTCGGTTATCGCCTGACGAGCATTGACAAAAATACGAGAAAGGCGCACCGTAACCTCGAAGGGTTTCCACGGTAGTGAACAGGATGTGAACGACGCCGTCGCAAGGCCCGACGATCCAAAGTTTGCGAGCCGTTGGTGCCGTGCGCAGCCGGAGCGGAGCAGCGACCAGCACGAACGACGGTTTAAATAAGACGAACGTGTGTGCCAGGCTGTTGGCATTCGGCCGGGTTATCCTAACCATCATGAAGCGCATCGAGCGCATCCGGCTCT
>DASZGC010000002.1:0-8887 GCA_035939175.1 Candidatus Cybelea sp.
GTGCTAGCCTATCACCGTTTAGTTGTATTCGGCAGTTTAGGGAGGCAACCGGGACGACGCCGCTTCGATACTTGAGTCGTATTCGGCTTGACCGCGCAAAGAAGCTTTTGAGCACGAGTCGCCTTACGATCGGAGAGATCGCGTCCCAGGTGGCTATTCAGGATCGCTTCTATTTCACGCGCTGGTTCTCGAAGCAAACCGGAGTCTCGCCCAAGGATTTCCGTGATCGCGCCAATCCGTAGATTGTGTCATTTGGTCTAGGCACCGGCCCCGTGGTGCAAGAGGGCAGTATAGATTTGTGGATTCCGGAGTGCCAGTCCAGCCCAAACGAAGAACGCGAAAATCATCGGAAACATGCAATTGAACGCCGTGGCCTGAACCCTGATATTGCTTGCGACGGCGCCCCCGAGATAGCCAGTTAGCAGAATTGCTCCAAATGCCGAGGTTGCCGGCAAGACATATAGGACCGTGAAGGCAAGTAGCGCCAAGCCGATTGGACGTATCGCCGATTCCGCGTAGCCGAGTTGCACAGTGGCTTTCACGACAGGTTCGGGCTTGAACAGTTTCGACGCGCCGTCGGCCAAAAAGAAGAGGACGGCGATGGCGCTGAGGGCGCAACCAAAGTAAATCATACCGCAGATTCGATCCCGTTTACGGGGGTAACGCCCTTTGGACGAAATTGCCTTGCACGCTTAGAGGACAATACAGATACAAGATGAGTAATGTAGTCATCGCCGCAGTACGGGGATCAGTCTGCGGACGTCCTTATTCAGAAGGTAGATCGGCGCCCAAACGATGATGCCGAAGATTACCGGAAAGAGCGTTTCGAATGGTCCAAAACCAGCGCGAAGATTGCACGCGCACGCGCCACCGAAATACCCCGTCAGCAGCACGGCGCCGAATACGGATGTACGAGGAATAACGTAGAGGACCGTGAGCGCCAATAGAATTGTGGCGATAACAGGTGCCAATGACAGTGACATGTCCTGACGACGGAAGGCGTCTGCCACACCTGGCGCCACGAAGAGCTTGGCACCCGAATCGAACAGCATGAAAAGCGTCGCCAGTCCATAGAGTGCGCGGGCGGTCCACAGCGTGGGCCCCGCCTGCGGAGCTGAATTCTCAACGGTCGTTTGCAACGGTAGGCCTCCAAACGAGCTCAGAAACCATTGTACGTAACTTCCAACTCACTTGGGTTCCGATGTTGTGGCGCCCGCAAACGGCCTTTGGACAATATTGCGCCGCAACGGCGGCGCCCCCGAGCCGCCGGCTCTTATTGCGACTGAATTGCCCTAATGAGAAGGACGAGGGCCGCGCCGTTAATAAGCGCAGTCAGTATCCAGTGCGTCTTCAATATGCATACGCCCGCACTAGATCCTTGGCCGGGAATTTCGGCTCCGACCCACGCATCTTTCTATCGCAATGAATAAATCGCTTGACTCGATTCGCGAGAGTTACGACCGGATCGCCGCTGAATATGCACGTCGTCTCTTCCACGAACTCGACTACAAGCCGTTTGACCGGCAGCTGCTCGATCGCTTCGTCGCTCAGGTCGCCGGTCGAGGCGATGTGTGCGATATGGGATGTGGCCCCGGTCACGTCGCCCGCTACCTACACGATGCCGGCATCCCGGTATTTGGACTGGACTTATCTACCGAAATGGTCGATCAGGCTCAACGCCTCAGCCCTGACATTGCATTTCGTAGCGGCAACATGTTGGCATTGGATCTAGCCAACGAAAGCCTTGTGGGGATCGCCGCATTCTACGCCATCGTGAATCTTCCGCAGAGTGACATTCCCTTAGCGTTTCGTGAGATGCGCAGAGTGCTTAAGCCCGGCGGAGTGCTTTTGCTCGCATTCCACGTCGGCGACGAAACTGTGAAACCCCGGGAACTGTGGGGACTGCCTGTCTCCTTGGAGTTCCGCTATCTTCGTACTTCGTTGATCGGCGAGCACTTAATGTCAGCCGGTTTAAGCATTGAGGGAGTATATGAGCGCGCACCGTACGCTCCCGAAATCGAGCACCAAAGTCAGCGGGCGTATGTTTTTGCACGGAGACTCCCCGATTGAGGCTGCTGCTCTGCGGAGAACTGGCCGCGCCGCCGGCGTCAAGCCGTCTACTGCTCCACAACAATCTGGGACGCGGATCAGTCAGTTTGAGAGACGTCACTACGATAGCGGACCTCGCGTCGTCGGCTCATACTGCTGTTCCCACGAGCGATTGGGTCATCCAGTCGAACGTTGCTTCGACGTCGGCGCGTTCGCCTTCGACGTGAAGCTCCAGCAGACTCTTGACAACGAGTAACATATTCGTTACCCTACTGTATAGATGCCGCTGACCGTCTTGGAATATGTGCGCGAGGACGGTTCAAGCCCTTTCGCAGCGTGGTTTAGCGGCATACCGATCCAAGCAGCGGCGAAGGTGGCAACGGCGCGAGCACGCCTAGAGATGGGCAATACCTCCGCGGTAAAATGGATTGGCGTCATCGGCGAGTATCGGATCGACTGGGGACCCGGCTATCGCATCTACCTCGCGAAAGATGGTAAGCAAGTCGTGATACTTCTCGGCGGCGGGACGAAACGCCATCAGCAGGCCGATATTCGGCGCGCGATAGCATTGTGGTCGGAGTACAAAGCCCGCAAGGCGGCGGCCTGGAGCCGAGACCAAAAGGTGTGAAAAACATGAAGTTGACCCGCGACTCCAAAGAAACGGTCATTGAGCGTGTCAGGCGTGAACCTTCTTACGCGAAAGCGCTCCTCGATGAGGCGGTGACGCTATTTCTGAACGGCGATCCAGAAACGGCTCGCCTCGTGTTGCGTGATCTGGTGAACGCGACCGTTGGGTTTGAACAGTTGGCGGCGGCAACCGGCAAGCCGTCAAAAAGCCTTCACCGGATGCTTTCGACCAACGGCAATCCCAGCATGGACAATCTTTCCGTGATCCTGGGCGTACTTCGCAAGCGCCTGCGCGTCAAACTCACGGGACGCACGGTGAAAGCAGCGTGATGAGCCGCGCGCCATCATTCGGCGCGGCGGGAAGGACGCGCGTCCGTCAGCTTGAGAGAGACGTCACTACGATAGCGCACCTTGCGTCGTCGGCCCATACTGCTGTTCCCACGAGCGATTGGGTCATCCAGTCGAACGCTGCTTCGACGTCGGGGCGTTCGCAGCGCGCGCCGCTCGCGTGTCGGGCGAGCCACTCGTTCACGCAGATCATTGCGGAATCGACGGTGAGGTGCGCTGCGAGTTGCGGCTTCGCGGCGAGGGCGATGTGCTGTTCGTGGGCGGCGAGCTTCTGGAGAAGCTCGGAGATGACGGCGATGCGTTTGCGCGCGCCGTGCGAGCGGTCCCAGACCAGATCGCCGATCGTGTCCTCGGCGAAGCCCGGCTCGAACGCCGGACGCAACTCATGCGGGTTCAGCGCGGCCTGGATGATCGTCGCAAGATCGTCGATCGTCCAGGCGCTGACGCCGTGCGTGGTCAGTTCGCCGAGGAGCACGGGTTGTGAGGTGAACTCCGGGCCGATGAGCGCGCAACGCTGCGCGCCGTACGTGTCGCGGTAGCGAGCCGGCTCGGCGGCGTTCGGGAGGCTGACGCCCTTGCCCGGCACCGCGGTTTTGCACTCGAGCACGACACGATAGCCGAGAACGCCGAGCGGAGCGTCGATGATGCCGTCCGGCTGGGCATTGCCGCCGAGGTGCGTCGCGACGAAGCCGATAGCGGCGAACACGTCGCAGACCGCGCGCTCGAACGCTGCGGGATCGGAGCCGGTTGCCGTTCGGCGCGCCGCGTCGAGCGCGGCTAGCGCTTCGCGCGAGGGCGAACGCCTCGGAAGCGGTGAGGACGGGTCGGGCCACGGGTCGGGCGCGTGGTTCAGGCGATAGCGGCCGTCGGGGTCTTGGACGGCGAACGGCTTTCGGCCGCGGAGCTGCTTGCGTCCGACGTAGCCGTGGATCGCGATCGTGACGTTCTCCAGCGCGTAGTTCGCCGGAAAAAGGCCCCGTGCTTTGCCCTGCGCTAGGATCTCGCTCGGCGAGCGGGGTCGACCGTCGGCGAGGATCTCGCGGATGCGGTCGAGCAGCGCGCCGCGACGGCGGCGGTGATGACGGGCGTGGTGGTGCGGAGGATCAGCTTGGCGCACGATCGATCTCGGTTTGTGCGGGCGCGTCGAGGGCGACCACGACGATGTCGTTGTGCGATGCGTCGGCCCACACGGCGGTGCGGACCAGCGGATGCGTCATCCACGTGAACGCCGCCTCGACGTCGGCACGTTGGGCGCGCGCGTCGCTGTTCGCGTCCGCGAGCGCTTCGTTCACGCAGAGGATCGCAGCGTCGACGGTGAGCCGCGGCGCGTCGGCCGGGCGGGCGGTGAGGCGCTGCTCGCGCGAGCCGACGTGCTGGAGCATCTCCGTGATCACGGCGATGCGCTTGGCGGCGCCGTGCGCGCGTTCCCACAACAGCTCGCCGAGCGCGTCTTCCGCAAAACCCGGCGCGAAAAGCGGGCGCATCTCGTGTGGATCGAGGCCGGCGTGCGCGAGCGTGGTCAGGTCGTCGAGCGTCCACGCGCTCACGCCGTGGATCGCGAGCTCGCTCGCAAGCGCGTTGCCCTCCCAGAACGCGGCGCCGATGAGCGCGCACGCCTGCGCACCGTACGCGTCGCGATAGTGCGCCGGTTCGGAAGCGGTCGGGACGGAGACGTGCCCGTACGTCGCGGCGGTCTTGCATTCGAGCACGACGCGATAGCCGAGCACGCCGAGCGGCGCGTCGATGTAGCCGTCGGGTCGCACGTTGCCGCCGAGGTGCGTCGCGGTGAAGCCGAGCGTCGCGAAGAAGTCGCAGACGGCGCGCTCGAATGCGGTCGGGTCGTCGCCGACCGCGGTCGTGCGCACGGTTTCGAGTGACGCGAGCGTCGCCGGCGAGGGCGGGCGAAACGCAAGCGGCGATTGCGGATCGGGCCACGGGTCGGGCGGACGGTTCAGGCGATAGCGCCGGTCCGGCTCGCGCACGATCGGGGCGCGGCGGCCGCTTTGCGCTTTGCGCTGCAGGTAGTTGCGCAGCGCCGTTTCGACGGACGCGGCACGGGTGTCGGCTGGGAAGTCGCCGCGCGCGATGCCGGCGGCGAGCAGCTCGTGCGCGGAATGCGGTCGTCCGTCGGCGAGCAGACGCAGCGCCGCGTCTAAGATGGGGCCGCGTCCGGGGGCCGGACGCGGCGCGGGAACGTGGGCGAGCGTGGAGGGCTTCGCGCCGGCGGACAACGTCGGGTGCCTTTAAGCTGTGCGGTTGCCGAAGATCTGGCGGCGGAGCGCCTCGGCCTGACGGTGGTAGACGTCTTCCTGTGAGAGACGCTCGTGCGAGTTTTCGGCGGTGATGTCGCCGTTCGTGATATGGTGCAGCTCGTCCCAAGAGATCGGCGTGACCATCGGTAAGCGGCTCGTGCCGTTCAGGGAGTACGGGAGCAGGCTGCCGTGTCCGACGGCGTTCGCGACGACGGTGCACTCGATGCGCGGCGCGACGTGGACGTGGTGCGGCGGTTTCTCGTGGACGAGGAGATGCGGGTGCTGCGCGATCGCGCCGTCGACGAGGGTGTGCAGCCATGCGCGCACGGCTTCGTACGTCGGCGCGTCCGCGAGCGGGATGAACAGGGCGGCGCCGTGGAGTCCGTCGAGCAGCGGGATTGCTTTGAGCTTGACCTCGGCGAGCGCGTCGCGCAAGACTAGCATCGCTTCTCGGAGCTGCCGCTGCGTGCCCTCGGCGACGGGCTTTAACACGATGTGGGCGACGCCCACTGCGGAGGTGTCTTTCGGCGACGGCGTCCACGACATGAAACCGACGCCGTAGCGATGCGCGAGCCAGAGTACGGTGTTGATTGCGCACGCCGGATAGCGGTGCGTTCCGGTCGACGAGACGGCGTCGGCGCCGGGAATCGTCTGCGGGAGCGGCTCGTGCCATGCGCCGGAGAACGTCACGTCCTCGTTGAGGCCGTGCGGATAGTAGGTGACGATCAGCGGCGCTAGCGGGAAGTTCTTCGCGAGCAGTGGTGCGGCGCGATGGTAATGCGCCAAGATGAGGGCTTCCTCGGGCGCGCTCGCGCGGTCAGCCTGTACTTCCATGTTGATTATCCACCCGGCAAGAGGTTGCTTTCCCGCTAAATCGCCGAGCTGGTGGCCGATTCCTGCTATGCGAGGCGGCGCCTAGCCGCTCTTGTCCCCTACCCCAACCGAAGACCCTGACGGCCCCAATTGCGGTTTTGGACGCGTCCGCAAGAAGAGTAAACGAGGCGCCACAACCACGCATTAGACATTGAGCGCATCGTGCAGCGTCTAAGCCGCGTTAAGGAGATCGAGCGTGAATAAGAAATATTTGAAACTACTTGATGAAGGCTGGGAAGCGGGGTCACCAACACCATCGCGGATCTGAATCTTCCCGACGCCGAACAGCTGCAGGAGAAGGCTTATCTTCAGGCGATGATCCGCGCTCGAATCGCGGATCTCCACATCATGCAGGTCGAGGCCACTCGTCGAATCGGCATACCCTAACCCAAGCTGTCAAATCTGATGGCGGAGGTGCGCCCTGCGGCATCCCAAGTATACTCGGATCGCTCCGAGGCCGCACGGCTCCTCACCGGGCGTTTGACCCGCTGGTCGGGAAAGCGTGTTCAAGCCTACCAGGTAAGTGTAAACCGTCGAGCCGGACCGTCGTAGTTCAGGCGATGGAACTGGAGCCACGTCGCGCCGAGGATCAAGGAGACGCCGCGCATGTGATCCGTGGGGCGCTCAGCCGCTGACAAAAATATGAACGAGTCGGTCGCGACATCGGCGTGATCGACCAAAACACCGACCCGAAAATGACGAGCTGACGTAGCGCCGACGATCGTCTTCGTCTCAAGGTCCTTGCCTTCCGGAGCCAATTCGAGTCCGCGGACGAGTTCTGGATCGATAACGCATCCGCCAGAGCCGGTATCAACCAACGCCCATGCATTCGCCCACTTGTGCGACATCTGTCCCGCAGCGTCAATGCTCGTGCCGCGGCCGTCCGGCTGAATGATGCGAACTCGCACGAACGGGAGCAGCAGCCCGTTCTTCTCGTGGAAGTATGGGCTTCCGGGTGCGGGGCCTTCGTACGTAGGCATAGTTTGCCCGCTTCTCGCCGGGGCAGCGCTGCGACCTGAGTCGGCATGCGAGCGGTGCGCGAGTGAGATCGTTCTCTGAGTACACTCCGAACGGTCGTGGTGGCCGGAGCGAAGGTCGTTAACTTCCGATGGATCGCCTTTTGCGCAGCCGGTCTATTGCATGTCGTTATGGGTGTCGCGACTAGTCACGGCGCCGGACGCGTACCTTTTCCCGTGCAGGGAGCCCTTAACTCGGAAAGCTGCAGGTCGCCACCTAACGACCGAAACAATGTCGCCGCCGGCGACTAAGAGCCCGTACGCATCGGCGACGAGGACCGGCCCCACACCGCGCTCAAGTTACGCCCGCCGATCTCGCGGCTGACACCGCGTCAATAACGTGCGTGGTTCTACAACTAGCCGTGCGCCGCACCCGTCCCGGAGGTAGCGCTCCCGGGCGTCATCGAAGCACCGCGCGAGCTACGCGCACGCCCTGATCGACCGTTGCGGCACTTGGAGCCCGCGGCGCGTTCTGGCTCGGTAGGCGGCCCCGTGATGTACTTTCCGGCATTCGACGAATTCGACCTTACGACGCGTGAACTGGGGCTCGCGGAGTTCATCATGCGCCTGGAATTTGTCGACGCGAAGCTGCGCGCCGAGTTCGCGGAGATGCTCGGGTCGTGGCGGACCTACGAATCGCTGGGCGACGCGATAGCAGCGGAATTCGCCGCAGCGGAACGGGAAGCGATGGAGACCGCGCGGGGCCTGACGGACGCAAAGGAGATTGCGGACGCCGTACTGCCGGTCATCTATACGCCCGGTGCGGCGAACGCGGAAATCCGCGAACAAGCCGCTCGATTGACGGCGGAGGTGTCGGCTGGTTCGATCATCCTGATACTGGACGACGTTTTTCAACGGCTGCGAAACGTGGTTTACGATGCGGCGCTAAAGGCGCCCACCCCGGCGCAGTTCAAGATCGGGACGGTCCGCGGCGGACATCTGTCCACCGCCGTGTATGCCGCCGGAAACGCCTACCGGCACATCCGCGATTGGGAAGGCATCGTCGACGAGAATGGAGTCGTTCAACCGGCGCATCGCCAATTCGGCAAGGCCAAAGGCAGCCTCGCTTTGCTCGCGCAGTTCGTGGGTCTGACCGCCATCGCGAACGAGACCATCTGCTGCGCGGTCGTAGAAGCCGCGAGCCGGCAGCCCGGTGTCGATTTGGATTTCGACGGCCTGTCGGCGCGCCTGAACGCCTCCGCGCGGGACTTCGCCCTTCGATACTGCGAAGACGGATTGGCGAGCTTCGTCAAGGTTCGGGAGGCGCTCGATTACCAAGACGCGATGCGCAACATCGAACTGTCCCATAGCCACGATGAGCGCTGGTACGATAAACAAGAGTAGATCAAGGCGCCTTCAGCGTCTTGTGCGCTTGAGGCTCGCAACTGACGACGCTACGAGGTGCGAGTTCTGGGCCGGGCCCGACCAGGACGCACGATGGTCGGCGCGCGTCACGAAGACCGATTCTGAAATCTCGTAGCGAACAAGAAACACTGACTAACGGGAGGCTTCGAACCCCCGGCCAGTCCCGCACTCAGGCAGCCCTCTGCGTCCGGGTCACCGTCGAGATTGGAGTGACCACGAGCGCGTCGAGACGCTCCAAGTCTTCACCGCCGCGAAGCAGCGCGCTGCCGTTCGCCTCGATGCCACCGTTCCCGCCCAATGGCGCTTCGCGCCGGGCGGGAAGGGCTCGGGCGACTACGTGCGCGGCTCGCTCACCGA
>DASZGC010000003.1:0-18638 GCA_035939175.1 Candidatus Cybelea sp.
AGTTCGTCGCGCATCTCGATGTGCTCCAAGTCGCGAGTGACGTCGCTCTCTTCGTCCTGCAGCGTCTCGGCCAGCGCGATGCCGTCACCGCTGCGGCTCGGGAGCATCTCCTCCAGCGAGACCACCGAGGTTCCGCGCACGCGCCGCACCACCTGATCCAGCTCCGCGCCCGAGAACCCGAGATGCTCCGCCAGCTCCTCGTTGCTCGGTGCCCGCCCCAAACGCAGTTCCAGCTCCTCGGACGCGCGATCCAACTCGCGGGCCTGCTGGCGGATCGTGCGAGGCACCCAGTCGAGGGTGCGCAGTGCGTCGAGGATGGCGCCGTTGATGCGGGTGACCGCGTAGGTTTCGAACTTGACCGCGCGCGTGCCGTCGTATTTCTCGATCGCGTCCATCAAACCGAAGACGCCGTCGTTGATGAGATCGTTGATATCGAGGTTCGAGGGCAGGTGCATGGAGACGCGGCCCGCGACGTATTTCACAAGGTGCAGGTACTTGTGAATCACCTCTTCGCGGGAAAGCGACGCGCCGCCGATATCATACCGGCGGTCGGAAGCGGCGGCGGGCTGACTACTCACGGCATGCCAATGTCCGAATGCCGAAACGCAGAGCCTGTCGATAGAGATAAAGACGATCGCTCATCGTTCGCTCGCAATCTTCCATGTGCAATACCGCAGTTAGGCGCGGAGTCCTCGCGAGCTGTTCGAAAAGCGCCGCAAATCGTGCCGGACGCCGCTCGAGGTAGCGCATCAGCCTCACCCGATGGGAGAGCCGCCGCGCAAACCGGCCGTTGACCAACGCGGCATAGCGCCCGCCCGCCGACCCTGCTCTGTTACGTTGCCGAGCAACGCAATCGGCAGCGATGCGTCCGCTCATCGCGGCCTCGTAAATGCCCTCACCATTCGTAGCATCGACGAGGCCGGCGGCCGTGCCGCCCACCAACAACGCCCCGTCATCGAGCCCCGGCCGCGGCATCCCGCCGTAGAGCAGGCTCCCTTCCTGTTTGCGCCCGAGCACGTCGCTGCCCGGGTAAAGGCGCTCGCGCACGCGTCCCTCGAGCGCGTCGAGTTCGGCGCGCAACGAAGCGCCGTCGATCTTCCCCATCACGCCCAAGCCGATCGCCAGATGATCGCGCTTGGGAAACATCCAGCCGATGATCTGCCGCCCGTCGCGGGCCGGGTAGTAGTGCATCTCGAGCGTGCGATACGCGACCGGCGCCGCGGCGCGAGCGAGATAGACGCGATATTGCAGCGTCGTCATCAGGCCGTCGCGCCAGCGCGCCTCGGCGAGCCGGCCGAACGCCGCCGCGTCGAGCCGCGCGCTGGCGCCCGTTGCGAAGAAGACGTGGCGCGTGCTCACGAACCGCCGCTGGCCGGTCGCGAGATCGGCATACTCGACGCGAGCGCCGCCGTCGGCCGCTTCCACGCTGCGAAAGAGCGCGCGCGTGCGCACCTCGGCGCCGCTTCGCAATGCCAGCGCGCCCATGGTCCCGTCCAACTCTTCGCGCGTCGTGGTATGCCCGGGGCCGAAGAAGACCTCGTGCTCGGCACCAGCGGCATCGAAGAGCGCGAGCCGCGGCGTATCGCAATGCACCAGCGAGCGCGGCAGGTCGAACGTCTCGCAGAACCCGGGACGCAAGCCCGCGGCGCAGACGCGCTTCTCGCCCACCACTGCGTCGCGCTCGAGTACCAGCGTCGCGACGCCTCTGCGCGCCGCTTCGCGCGCCGCGGTCGCCCCCGCCGGCCCGCAGCCGACGACAAGGAACGCGACGCTTTCGCAGCCGTTCACGTCACCATGCTTCACGCTGGTTTCGCCCGGCCCCCCGCGGAATGATGAAGCAGGCGGGCGACCGCGCCGTCGTAGGACTTGCGTGGCTCCTCGGAGTAGCCCAGCCGGTCGGCCCCCTCCGGGGCCGGTTGCTTATATGAAGGACCACGAATGACCGCACAAACAGCGATTGAAGCCGGACTGATTGGGGGTGTCCTGGCGGTGCTCTACGGCATCGCGCTCACCTTCTGGGTGCTGGCGCAGCCGGCAGGCAACGAGCGGATGCGCGAGATCGCCGCCGCGATCCAAGAGGGCGCGATGGCGTTCCTGGCGCGGCAGTATCGCACGATCGGCGTCGTCGCGATCGTGATGGCCATCGTGATCTTCTTCGCTCCGACGCTGGGCAGGGAGGCCGCGATCGGCTTCCTGATCGGCGCGATTCTGTCGGGTGCTGCGGGCTTCATCGGCATGATCGTCTCGGTGCGGGCCAACGTCCGGACCGCCGAAGCGGCACGAGGCGGCCTCACGCCGGCGCTCAACGTGGCCTTCCGCGGCGGCTCGGTCACGGGGATGCTCGTGGTCGGGCTCGGGCTGCTCGCCGTCTCCGGCTACTACGCGATCCTGCTCGCGGTCAACAACGGCGATGCCGCCATGTCGCTCAACGCGATGGTCGGCCTCGCCTTCGGATGTTCGCTCATCTCGGTCTTTGCGCGTTTGGGCGGCGGCATCTATACGAAGGCGGCCGACGTCGGCGCCGACCTCGTCGGCAAGGTCGAGGCCGGCATTCCAGAAGACGACCCGCGCAATCCGGCGGTGATCGCCGACAACGTGGGCGACAACGTCGGCGACTGCGCCGGCATGGCCGCCGACCTCTTCGAAACCTACTGCGTCACCACCGTCGCCGCGATGCTGCTGGGCAACTTGCTCTTCGGCGACAAGCTGCCCGAAGCCACGACCTTCCCGCTGCTGCTGGGTGCGATCTCCATCGTCGCGTCGATCGTCGGCGTAATCGCGGTCGGAGTCGGCCAGGTGCGGCGCGCGAAGATCATGGGCGCGCTCTATCGCGGCATGATCGTCGCCGGCGCGCTCTCGTTGATCGGCTTCTACTTCGTCACGGCCAAAGTATTTGGAACGCAGACGTTCGTCAGCCAGACAGGCATCTTTATCTGCGCAGTAATCGGCGTACTGATCACCGGCGCGATCACATTTATCACCGAGTACTACACGGGCTCGCAGTTCCCGCCGGTGCAGCGCATCGCAAAAGCGTCGATCACCGGGCACGCCACCAACATCATCGCCGGTCTCGCGGTCTCGATGCAATCGACGGCGCTGCCCGCGCTGGTGATCGTGGTCGGCATTCTGGTCAGTTATTCGCTCGCGGGCGTGTACGGCGTCGGCATCGCGGTGATGTCGATGCTCTCGCTCGCCGGCATCGTGGTCGCGATCGACTCGTTCGGCCCCATCACCGACAACGCCGGCGGCATCGCCGAGATGGCCGACATGCCCGAAGCCGTGCGCAACGTCACCGATCCGCTCGACGCCGTCGGCAACACGACCAAGGCCGTTACCAAAGGCTACGCGATCGGTTCGGCGGCACTCGCCGCGCTCGTGCTGTTTGCCTCGTTCCTCCAGCAGCTCACCAATCACAAGTGCGGCATCGGTGAAACGCAGCAATGCATCGAGGGCGTTCGCAATCTCTTTGCGGTCGGCAATCCGTTCGTGCTCGCCGGCCTCTTCATTGGCGGCCTCCTGCCCTATCTCTTCGCCTCGCTCTCGATGGAGGCGGTCGGCCGCGCCGGCGGCGCGGTGGTCGAAGAGGTGCGGCGCCAGTTCCGCGAGATGCCCGGAATCATGGCGGGCACCCAGCGCCCCGACTACGGCACCACCGTCGACATCGTCACCCGTTCGGCGCTGCGCGAGATGATCGTGCCCGCGCTGATTCCGGTTGGCGTCCCCGTGATCGTCGTGCTGCTCTCGTACTTCAACCTGCTCCCCGGCGACACGGGCGCGCAGATGATGGGCGGCATCCTCGTCGGCTCGATCGTCACCGGCTTCTTCGTTGCGATCTCGATGACGTCGGGCGGCGGCGCGTGGGACAACGCCAAGAAGTACATCGAAGACGGCAACTACGGCGGCAAAGGCTCGATCGCGCACCAGGCGGCCGTCACCGGCGACACCGTCGGCGATCCGTATAAAGACACCGCCGGCCCTGCGATTAACCCGATGATCAAAGTGCTCAACATCGTAGCGCTGCTCTTGGTCGCGTTCTTGAGGTAACCGCGTCGCGCGATGAGCGCAACAACGACGGTCCGCATTTTCATCTCGTCTCCGGCGGACGTGCGCCCGGAGCGTCTGCTGGCAGAGCGCATCGTCGCGCGGCTCGCTCGCGAATTCGCACCGCACTTCGCACTGGAAGCGATCCTCTGGGAACGAGAGCCCCTGGTCGCCACGCGGCATTTCCAAGACAGCGAAAACATCCCCGAACCTCGGGCGGCCGACGTCGTCGTCGTGATTCTGTGGTCTACGCTGGGCAGGCCGCTCCCGCACGACCGCTTTCGCGGGGCGATATCCGCGCGCGTGGTCACCGGAACCGAATGGGAATTCGAAGACGCGCTGCAAGCCGCTCGCGACACGGGCAAGCCCGACCTGCTCTTCTATAAGAAGACCGAGAGCGTTACGATCTCCCTCGACGACGATGCGGCGCTGGAGCGCCGGCGCGAGCAGAAGAGGCTCGTCGACGACTTCGTCGTTCGCTGGTTCTCCTCACCGGCGGACGGCTCCGCAAGCGCCGCCTACAGCGAGTTCGCAACGACGCAAGAATTCGAAGAGCGACTCTACGATCATCTCCGCAAACTGCTCCAGCGGCGCGCGGGAAGCGGCGACGAATCGCTCGTCGCTCGCTGGCACCGCGACCCGTTTCGCGGCCTGCTCTCCTTCGAGTACGAACACGCACCGCTCTTCTTCGGGCGAACGCGCGCCCGTAACGAAGTTCGCGAAGTACTCGCGCTTCGCGCCGCGGAGGGCACTGCATTCGTGCTCGTGCTGGGTGCGAGCGGGTCGGGAAAATCCTCGCTTGTCAAAGCGGGGATACTACCCGATCTCATGCTCCCCGGCATGGTCGGCGACGTCGTCCTCTGCCGCTATGCGGTGCTTCGTCCGAGCGACGATCCCGATCCCGTTTCGGCGCTAGCCGCGGCAATCGCGAGCGATACGGCCCTCTCCGAATTAAAGAACCTACGCTTCACCCCCGACACCATCGCCGCCGCGTTGCGAAGCGGGCCTCTCGCGACGCAACTCGCGCTCGGCCCGGGGCTGGCGCGCGCCCTCCACGCAGCGGGCCTTCCGGAGACGGCACAGGCGCGCCTCATCGTGGTCGTCGACCAACTCGAGGAGATTTTTACGGCTTCATCCTCCGGCGCGATCGCGGCCGCCGCGTTCGTCTCGGCGTTGGACGCTCTTGCACGCTCCGGCCGCGCTTGGGTGATCGCCACCATGCGCAGCGATTTCTTCGATCGCCTCGAGGCTTTGCCCCAGCTCGCGGAGCTTGCGGGCGCACCGGCGCGCTATCTCTTACTCCCACCCACCGCCTTCGAGATCGGACAGATGATTCGCGAACCCGCGCGCGAGGCGGGGCTTCGCTTCGAGGTCGACGCCGAAACCGGAACGCCGCTCGACGAGCGAATTCGACAGGTTGCCGCCAACCGCGAAGCGCTCCCGCTGCTGTCGTTCGTCCTCGACCAGCTGTGGAGGCGCGACAACGAGCATGGGCTCCTGACGGTTAAGGCGTACGAGGAACTCGGCGGCTTAGAAGGCGCGCTCGCATATCGCGCGGAGCAAGAGTACGAGCTGCTCGGTTTGGCCGCGCAAACCGCGCTTCCCAGCGTGTTGCGCGCGCTGGTCGTCATCGGTGAAGACGGTCAAATTGCGGCCAAAGCGGCTCCGCTTGCGCTCTTCGCCGATGGCAGCCCGGAACGGCAGCTCATCGAGGCCTTTGCCTCTCCCGATGCGCGCCTTTTCATTAGGGACGCCGGCGGCGCTGAAATGCAACCACGAGTTCGCGTCGCGCACGAAGCTTTACTGACGCACTGGCGGCGTGCGGCCAACTACATCGAAGAGAATCGCGCCGACCTGCAAGTGGAAGCGAGCCTAACCGAGGCAGCAGCTCGCTGGCGCCGCGGTGCAAAAGATCGGAGCCTGCTCCTACCCGCAGGACTGCCCCTCGAAGAGGCGCTCGACCTCCTGCGCCGCGATGCCGATTCACCTCGTCCCGAAGTTCGCGAGTTCGTCGAGGCGTCCGAGTCTGCCGTGGAATCGGGCGCGAAGCTACGGCGCGCGCTGGCCATTTCACTGATCCTCGTACTCGCTCTCTCCACGATAGCGTCGCTGCTTGCGCTGTATTTCGTACAACGGTCCCGCAACGATGCACTGATCGCGCAGGCGCAATTCCTTGGTCGAGACGCGCAGGCCGCCGTAGACGGCGGCAACGCCGTGCTCGGAATGCTTCTCGCGCTCGAGGCGTTGCCCGCGCGACTCGACCGGCCGACCCGCCCTTTCGTTCCGCAGGCGGCCTCCGCGCTCCAGAGCGCGCTCGCCCAGCGACGCGAATTGGTCGTGCTCTCCGGGAACGCCGATGAAGTCACCTCAGCCGCATTCTCCCCCGACGGCTTGCAAATCGTCACGGCTTGCGCCGATGGAACGGCGCGCGTCTCGCGGACGCGAGACGGGACGCTACTCGAAACGCTCGAGCGCCCCCGAAAAGACGACCTGCTGTCGGCAGCCTTCTCTCCCGACGGGAAGCGAATCATCACCGGTGGATTCGCCGGATCGGCAACGATATGGAACGCGGCCACCGGCCTCCCGACGCTCGTTTTACCGGGGCACTCTCCGCTCTTCTCGGTCGCGTTCTCGCGCGATGGCCGGCGCATCGTCACGGCCTCTATAGACGGAGCGGCAATCTGGGATGCGCGCCGCGGGGCGCTGCTGGTGCCGCTGGAACCGGGTAAGCCGGTCGCCTCGGCAGCGTTTTCGCCGGATGGAATGCGAGTCGCCACCGCGTCGGCCGACCGCACGGTGCGCGTCTGGGACTCCCGCAGCGGCGCACCGATTTTGGTGATCTCCGGCCACACCGGTGAGATCAATAGCGTCGCCTACTCGGCCGATGGCCGGGTGATTCTCACCGCCTCTGACGACAAAACTGCCCGTACGTGGAACGCCGCAACGGGGGCGCAGCTCCTCTCGTTCGCGCACCCCGATCGCCTAAACTCGGCCGGGTTCTCGCCGGATGGCCGATACATCGTCACGTCCTCACCCGACAATAACGCTCGCGTGTGGGACGCGCGCACCGGAGACTTGCTGCTAATCCTCGGCGGTCACGAGGAGAGCGTCACAGATGCGTCGTTCTCCTCCGACGGCCGGCGCATCGCGACCGCCTCGGACGACAGAACGGCGCGCATCTGGAACGCCGTTTTACCGGCACCCGTCGCAGTGTTCCGCGACACCTACGGAAGCGTGGCAATATCGCCCGACGGCGAACGCGTTGCCGCATCAGCATCCGGTACTGCATCGATAAGGCTCTGGGACGCGAAGTCGCTTGCCGCGCTTGGCGTTCTCGGGAATGCTCCGCACGACGTCGACGGATTGGCCTTCTCACCGGACGGAGGCCGTCTTGCCGCCGCTTTCGGCGACAAAGTGGCTCGCGTGTATGACGTCGCCGGGCGTCGAACGCTCGTGCAGCTGCGCGGACACAAGGGACTAGTCGCCTCGATCGCCTTCTCTCCCGAAGGATCGCGCATCCTCACCGCCTCGTGGGACGGCACCGCCAGAATATGGGACGCGAACAAGGGCGGCGTGCTGATGCTTCTCTCCACTCCGAACGTGCAGCTTTACGATGCGAGGTTCTCTCCCGACGCTTCCCGAGTCGTTACGGCATCCAGCGATGGGCTCGTTCGCGTTTGGAATGCGAAAACCGGTCGGACGACGCTTGCACTGGAGGCCGGATACCAAAATGTTAACAGCGCGGCTTTCTCTCCCGATGGAGCGCGCATCGTGACCGCCTCGGACGACGACACGGCTCGCGTGTGGGACGCCAACGACGGCGAACCGCTTCTTATGCTGAGGGGACACAGCGCCCCGGTCAACTCGGCGGCATACTCTCCCGACGGAGCCCGCATTGTGACCGCCTCGAACGATAAGACCGCGCGCGTCTGGGACGCGCAGACCGGCGCGACCTTGATGGTTTTTCGCGGGCACACAGGCGCGGTAACGCAAGCGACTTTTTTCCCCGATGGCCGCCGGGTGCTCACGGGTTCGCTCGACGGGACGACGCGAATCTGGAACGCCGAGACCCCGATCTTTCACTGTCAGGCGCTGATCGATCGCGCTCGCGCAACCCTCCCACGATCTCTCTCGACCGCCGAGCAAACCCGAGAATTTCTCGACAACCGCCCGGGCCCCGCGCTGCCGCTGTATCTCCGCGGAGCCGCCTGCCGCTAGCGCTTTGTCATCCCGAAGGACGCTTTCTTTCGTCCTTGACGCGGACTCTACCGCAACGCCCGCGCTCTGATCGCCGCGCGCAGCCGACCCGAGAACTTCGGCACCGGGACGCTTCCAAGCGGGAGCGCCGCGCGCTGATTCGGTGTCGCCATGAACGCGGGTGAACTGCTGCTGCACTCGCCGCTGACCAGAACGCACGCGCCACCGGCAATGACCCCGCCGTCGTTCACGTCGTTGGCGAAGAGCAGGTAGAGCCCCGAACTGGGCGATACCAGCGTGTTGAGGTCGGCCATCGTCCCGTTCTGCCACACGAACGCGCGCGACGTCGAGAAGCTTGCGCCGTACGAGACGCCGACGACCACGCCTCGATCGTTGATCCCCAAGGCCTCGCTGTAAGCGTCGCCGGGCAGCGTCCCCAGATCTTGCATGCCGCTCTTCTTCGTCCAGAGGAACGCGTGGAAGTTCGGTCCGCCGCTCGTGTCTCCGGAGAGATCGGAGAAACCGACGACGTCGCCGCCTTCGTTGATCGCCATCGGCGTGTTCCACGCCGTGCCGCCGAGGTTCCCGAGATCGGTCTGACGCCCGCGTTGCCACAGCACCGCGTGGTGCGCGGTAAAGCGCCCGACGGCCTGATCGCACGTTCCCGAAATGCCCACGACCTGGCCGCGATCGTTGATCTCCGTCGCCGCACCGTCTTTGTCGCCGCGGTACGGTGGCAGTTCTTGAATCGGTCGGTGTCCCCGCGCGTCGTAGACCACTGCCTCGAAGCCGAGCACCTGCGGCGGCGTGCAGGTCTTGTCGTGCCGCTTTGTCTCCGCCCAGCCGACGATCTCGCCGCGATCGTTGGCGCCGGCCGCGAAGCCGTTGTTGCCTCCAAGCGTCGGCAGCTTCGTCATCTTGCCGTGCTCCCACGCAAAGCCGAGGCAGACGTGGCCGCTGGGCGGTTGCGGGAAGAAGCCTTCGGCGCACGACCACACCTCGCCGAGCCGCTGCGCTTGCGACGTCTCGGCGATTCCGGAGATCAAGCCCCGATCGTTCTTGACGGGCCACTCGACGGCGCTATTCGGGCCGCCGAGGGTCCCGAGGTCCATCGCGGAACCGCCGTTCTCCCAGAGCGCGGCGTGCAGGTACGAGCCAGACGTCAGACTCGAGAACCCGCTCACCCAATTGCGGTTGTTGATGCTATTCCCGCCGCTCGATGCGCCGCCGAGCGTCCCGAGATTCGTGACGCTATACTCCGCACTCGTCGCTGCGTGCGCTTGCGGCGCGAAGGCCTGCGTTTGTGAAAGCGGCGCGCCTGCCATCCCGCAACCGGCGAGCAGCGCCGCACTCCACGCCGCGGTCAAACTAAAGATATAGACCCGAAATCCCATGGTGCCCCTCCAAGTCGTTTTGAAGGAGCGTAACGTGAGCGACGCGGGTACGTCGCTCACGTTCGGACGGTTTAGGGTATAAACGGACGGTTTAGCACCAGCGCCCGTCGGTCCAGTAGTAGCCGTGATGGCCGTGGTGCCACGTGCCCGCACACCAGTGGCCGCCGTGGTGCGCCCAATAACCGTGCGACCACACGTAGCGGCCGCCGGTATAACGATAGTATCCGCCTACCCAAACGTAGCCCGCGCCCGGCCGTGCCGGGACCGTTTCGTAGATCGGCGCCGGCGGCCCGACCTGCACGTACACGTAACCGGCCGTCGCCGGAACTGCACTCAACATAAAGCCGAGACCCATCAGCGATGCCATGAAAAAGTTCTTGATCATCCCGCCATCCTTTCAAGCAACGAAGCCATTGTGAGGTTCCGAGGGTGTTGTACCCAAACTAGTTGCCCACTCCGAGGCGTTCTGCGACCTTTTTCCTGAAATTCTAAGCGACCATGCCTCGCGGTCGTGTCACAACGCCCGGCGCTCGCGCGCTCTCTCCAATTCGAAATGTGGCAAGAGCGCGCTTGGAGCCGGCACCAGGACCGCGAGATGGTCTTCCGCGTGCGTTCGAGCAGCCACGGCCGCCACTGGGACGGCTTTGAGGCGATTCTCTACGAAGCCTCGGCCGGTCTCTCCGAGCAGAAGTTTGCGCGTCACAACGTGAGCATGCAGGTTGGCAGTCCCCTACTCGTGACGAGCCGTTGCAACGGCGAGACGCTGCGCCGCCTCCAAATTCCCGGCGACATCAAGATCGTGCCGCCCGGCGTATCGCGCGTTTGGGAGACCGAGGCCGCCACGACCAAACTTTCGATGTACGTGAGCCCGTCGTTGATGCTCTCGGTTGCGGATGCGATGGGGATCCGCCCCGACCGCGTAACGATCGCGCCGCAGTTGCACCTGCGCGACCCGCGCATCG
This sequence comes from Candidatus Cybelea sp., assembly GCA_035939175.1. Taxonomy (GTDB): domain Bacteria; phylum Vulcanimicrobiota; class Vulcanimicrobiia; order Vulcanimicrobiales; family Vulcanimicrobiaceae; genus Cybelea. The sequence continues at coordinate 10,595 of DASZGC010000003.1, forward strand.
AGCATATCGGCTGGGCCGTGAAGGCCGAGCTGGAGGCGCCCGAAGCACTTGGCCGCCTCTACGGCGACAGCCTCGGGCTCGCGCTTGCGACGCATTTATTGCGCGCCTACGCACCTGCATCCGAGACCGATTCCGCAGCGCACCTTTCGCGCCGGCGTCTGGCCCGCGTGTTGGATTTCGTGCACGATAATCTCGCGAGCGATCTCTCGCTCGGCGAGCTGGCCGGCGTTGCGGGCGTGAGCCCTTCGCACTTCAAGACGCTCTTCAAACAGAGCGTTGGGGTACCGGTCCATCAATACGTGATCCGCTGCCGCGTCGAGTACGCAGCGGAATTGCTGCAAAGTGAAAAGCGCCCGCTCGTCGAGGTCGCGCTCGCCTCAGGCTTCGCCGATCAAAGCCACCTCGCGCGCTGCATGCGGCGCGTGCTCGGGGTCACGCCGGGCGCGCTGCGCGCTACGTAACGGGCGGAGCGGGGGGCGTGGCGCTCGCCGGCGCGTGCGCGAGCGCTTCGTATTTGCGGAAAATCACCACGTAGCTCGCCGCCACGAAGACGATCGCAAAGGCGAGCAGTCCGTCGCCGATCGTGCCGGTGAGCGTGCCGCGCGCCGGCAACAGCAAACGCACGACGGAGCGCAGGCCGAAGGCCACGGCGAAGATCACCAGCGTAACCCACGAGGAGCCGAGGTACATCACGCCGGGTCGGTCGGTCGGACGCACGTCGGTGTGCATCCCCCGCAGAATGCCGAATGGGAGCCCGGCGATGCCGCCGACGATCACGCAGAGCGCGATCATCAGCGGCGGTGCCGGATAGAGCGTGTTGTTGAGGTAGATCACCCATGCCGCCAGCAGGCAGAGGATTATTGGCGACACCCACATCCGCGTGACGCTGATGCGTTGCGGTCGCAGCATGCGAAAGGCGAGCAGCCCCACGACGATAACGAGTGGCAGCAGCTGCGCCCACGCCGGCGTGACCGGCGTCGCCTGCGGGTTTATTTGATCTCCACCTTAGCGCCGGCTTCTTCGAGCTTCTTCTTAACGCTCTCGGCCTCGTCTTTGGGAACGCCTTCCTTGACGGCCTTGGGCGCGCTCTCGACGAACGCCTTAGCTTCGGTGAGACCGAGGCTGGTGAGTTCGCGCACGGCCTTGATGACTTTGATCTTCTCCGGACCGATCTCGGCCAGGATCACGTCGAACTCGGTCTTCTCGGCTTCGGGCGCGGCGGCGCTCGGAGCGGCGGCCATCATCGCGACCGGTGCGGCCGCGGAGACGCCATACTTCTCTTCGAGCTGCTTCACGAGATCCGCAAGCTCGAGCACGGTGAGTTTATCGATCTGTTCGATGACTTCGACTACTGCCATGATGTTCTGCTTCTTCCTTATCTACAGTGGTGGATGACCTAAGCGGAGGATGCGGCTTCTTTTTGCTCGCGAATGGCGTCGAGCGCGCGAACGAGCCCGCGCTGGTTGCCCGAAAGCACGGTGACGAGTCCGCGCAGCGGATTGGCTAGCGTCCCGACGAGCTGGGCGAGGAGTTCGATCTTCGGCGGCAACTTTGCGAGCACGTCGACCTGCTTGGCGTCGACGACCTTGCCGTCGATGTAGGCGGCCTTCACGGTTACGCGCTTGACCGAATCGCTGAACGTCTTGAGCGCTTTGGCGGGCGCGACCGGATCGGCCCCGGCGAAGACGACGCCCGTCGGACCGGCCAAATACTCTTCCACTTGCGCGGCCAGTTCGCCGGCAGCGATCTTGAAGAGCGTGTTCTTGACGACCGCGTAGGTGTTGCCGTCCTTGCGCAACTCGCCGCGCAGCTTCGTGATCTCGGCGACCGTCAGTCCAGCGTAATCGGTGAAGAACAGGTTCTGGGCGTTTGCCAGCCGTTCGGTCAGCTCGCCGACGGCGGCTTCCTTGCGTGCGGTAGGCATGATCAGTGACTCCCCCGGACAAGCGTCCTAAACGAAAAAGAAAAGCGCCCCGGTGAGGGCGCATCGTTCGCGACGCTCGCACCGCCTCAACGGCACGGAGAGTCTCGTCATCGCACGTCCTCGGTAACCCTTCGTCTCCGAAATTTAAGGCCTCGCGGCCGGTTACGGTCTCTGGAGCCGACGGTTAGCCTACCACAGCGCAGGGCGAGGATGCAAGGGCAAGGGTCTATCGGAGGTGGCGAGAAGCCGCGGGCATGGCGCTCGCTCGCCTCGAGGCCGGCAACGCCCGCTTTGCCGCGGGCACGCCGCAGCACGCTGAAATGACCGCCCGCGCGCTCGCGCTCGAGAGCGGGCAGAGTCCGTATGCGGTGGTCTTGGGCTGCTCCGACTCGCGCGTCCCAATCGAGATCGTCTTCGATCAGGAGCCCGGCGACCTGTTCGTGGTGCGCGTGGCCGGCAACTTCGTCAACGACGACAACCTGGCGTCGGTCGAGTTCGGCGTGGCGCTGCTGGGTGCCAAGCTCGTCGTGGTGCTTGGCCACACGCGCTGCGGCGCGCTCACGGCCGCGGTCGATTACTGCGAACGCGGCGCGCTGCCGCCCGGGCATATCGCCCGGCTGGCCGAGTCCCTCGCACCGGTCGCCCGAGCGGCGCGGTCGTTGCCCGGCGACTGGATAACCAACGCGATCCGGGAAAACGTCGCGGCCAACGTGGCCGCACTGACGGCGCGTTCGTCGATCCTTGCCGCTGCCGTCGCTGCGGGCGAGGTGCAAGTCGCCGGCGGAATCTATGACCTTGGAACGGGCCGCGTCACCTTCGGGTAACGGCGGCTTACCCAAAGCCGTCGTCGCGTTCGTCTGCGAGCGCCTTTCACTCGCGGTCGTCGCGATCGGCACGGTGTTCATGGTGGTCGTGTTTGCCGTGGTCGAATACAACTCGCTGCAGTTGGGCCTCTACCCGCTGGTGCTGGAGAACGACACCTCGACCGTGCAGGTCGTCGCCGGCGCCTCGCCCGCACCGCCGCTCCAAACGGGCGACCGGCTCGATCTCGCCGCGCTCACCCCGCAACAGCGCTTCTCACTGCTGCGCGGCGCGCATGCGCACGAGCAGATCGTCGTGCAGGCGGCGCGCGCGGGCCGGACCTTTACGGCCACTCTCGTCTCGGGTTCGCCCGATTTCACACGCCGTGCGACGCTCACTCGTGACGTGGGCGTGCCCCTGAGCTTCTTTCTCTCGTTGGGCCTAGCGACGGCGCTGTTCTTGATGCGTCCGCGCCCGATCACGCTGGCGTTTTACTTCTATACGATCCTGATGCTCCTTAAGATCAATCAGGCGGCGCTCGATCTGGCGCGCTGGCCAGCGAACATCGCGAGCGACCTGGCGATTCAAGTCGTCTATCCGCTCACGCAGCTGATGATCCTCATCTTTGCGCACCGGCTCTACGGCCGCGCGAGCCGCGCGTGGCCCTGGCTCTTCGGGACGGCGATCGCGCTGTCGGTAATCGTCTTTCTCGTATGGGTCGATCCAATCGTTTGGACGGTCTTTCAGGTGTACGGAATGCCGGGCCCGACCAATCTCTTCATGAGCCTCAGCGACACGCTGCTGCTCGTCGTCGTGCTCGCCACGTTGGCATACATCGCGTCCGGTGCGACGGCCCTCGACCGCCGCCGCGTTACCTGGGTAATCGCGGGCATTGCGCTTGGACCGATTCTCGACCTCACGTGGGCTTTCGCCAACGTCGTGGGCACGCTCGCGGGCAGCACGTCGATAGCGTTGAACCATTTGCAGGTCTGGGCTGCAGCGTTGCTGCCGTGGTTCAACCTCACGGGCTCGATCTTCGTGCTTTACGGGTTTCTCTCGGAACGCGTGATCGACTTCCGCTTCGCGATCGGGCGCGCGGCCGTCTACGGCGCGGTTACCGCGGCACTATTGCTGCTCTTCGGCACGATCGAGTGGGGTGCCGAGCAGATATTCGAAAGCACGCAGCCGGCGATTTACATCAGCCTCTTTGCGGCACTGGTAATCGGCTTCTCGCTCAACGCGTTGCACGGCCGAATCGAAGGGTTCCTCAACTCCGTCTTCTTCCGCGACCAGCACGTTGCGGAGGAAGCGTTGCGCCGCGCGGCCCGCGCGCTCGCGAACACGTCCTCGGAGAAAACGCTGATCGAATTCCTCGTCGACGAGCCGATCCGCGTGCTCGGGCTCACGTCGGCCGCGCTCTTTCTCGCACCCACGAGCGGCAGCGCGTTCGAACGCCGCGCGGAACGCGGCTGGAGTCGCCGCGACGCCGAGGCCATCGAAGCCGAGGATCCGCTGATCGTCGAACTGCGCGCCGATCTCGCGCCCGTCATGCTCGACGGACGGCCGCGCGCGGCCACGATCCTTCCGGGCGGACCGAAGGCACCGTCGCTGGTGGTCCCACTCGTCATGCGCGGCTCGGTCTTCGGTTTCGTGCTCTACGGCACGCGCGGCAACGGAATCGCGCTCTCAGCCGACGAGCAGGCGTTACTCGAGGCGATCGCACGCAGCGCCAGCGCCGCTTACGATCACATCGACGCCGATCGTTCCCACGCCCGCATCCGCGAACTCGAAGCCCAACTACAACGCGTGTCATCGTAAACAACGCGTGTCACCCCGAGCGCAGTCGAGGGGCGAGTTGCAGATCACCCCTAGCCGGCGTCGGCGAGGTGCGAGATAGAAAGCCGTAGTATCTATGGCTGAGCCAAGACCTATGCACGCTGACTCGCTCGACTCTCGCATGGCCCGGATCGAAGGTGCCTTCGATCAGATGAACCTGCGCATGAGCGGTGTTGAGCGCCGGCTTGATTCCTTCGAGCAGTCCGTTGGGGCTCGGTTCGACTCAATGGACCGCCACTTCAGCTGGGTCGTCGGTCTAATCGTCGGCGGCTGGGCGACGATGACGGCCGCACAGATCACTACGATCCTAACAATCGTCTCGCGCCACTAGCGAAACGGCGCGCAGTCTTGGCCCTGATCGACGGTGCTGTACGGCACCACGCAAGCAGGTCAAATGCCTTAGCGCCGCAGGATCTTCCGCTGCAACGCTCAGTGTGTGCACGACCTCGGTCACGGGGGTGCCATCGGCCGTCACGATCTTCAGTCGAAGGCACTCTTCGTGTGCGGAACGATGCTTACCGTAGCGCCGCCAGAATCGCGCTTGCTTCGAAACTCTCCTCGGACGGAACCGTCGACGGTCTTGGTGGCGACTCCGTAGGAACTAAAGTCGTACGCCCTCAGTTTTAAGGACCGTTTGACCTTCGATAACGCAGTGGCAGGACCCGGCCATAAATGCCAGTCTCCGGATAGCCGCGGGATCCTGTTGCGCGTCCGCCTGTCGCGCGCATGCCAGTGCACCGAGAGCGACCGCAACGCCCCGCTCCTTTCAGGGACGAGCAAGGACGTATGCTTACGCAAAAAGGCCCCGGAGTCTCCTCCGAGGCCTTCGCATTCTTGAGAGCAGCCGGCGTTACGCCGTCGCCTTTACCCGCAGGGGATCGACCTTCACGCCGGGCCCCATCGTGCTGGCGAGCGTGACGCTGCGAAGGTAGGTGCCCTTCGAGGCCGCCGGCTTCGCGCGCACGATCGCGTCGAGCAGCGTGGTGATGTTCTCCAGCAGATGCGTCTCTTCGAAGTTCGCTTTGCCGACGATCGTGTGAATGATTCCGGTCTTGTCGAGACGGAACTCCACTTTGCCGGCTTTGATGTCGCGAATTGCGGCGCCGATGTTGGGCGTTACCGTACCGGCCTTGGGATTGGGCATCTTCTGGGCGAGGATGCGCCCCAGCTCTTTGCCGACCGAGGCCATCATGTCGGGCGTAGCGACCGCGACGTCGAACTCCGTGAATCCGCCCTTGACCTGGTTGATGAGGTCCTGGTCGCCGACGATGTCGGCGCCGGCCTCTTGCGCGGCCTTGGCGTTGTCGCCTTTGGCGAACGCGATCACGCGAACGGTGCGACCCGTTCCATGCGGGAGCAGCACGGTGCCGCGCACGTTCTGGTCACTCTTCTTTGGATCGACGCCGAGCCGCACGTGCGCCTCGACGGTCTCGTTGAATTTGGCGGTCGCGTTCTTCTTCACGATCGCAATCGCTTCGGGCGGCGTAAAGAGATGCTTGTGATCGAAGCTCGCAGCGAGCGTCTTGAAGCGTTTTCCATGGTGCTGCGGCATCTTACACCTCTACCTCGACGCCCATCGATCGCGCGGTGCCGGCGACGATTTTCTTAGCGGCGTCGATGTCGTTCGCATTGATATCGGGCATCTTCACCTTGGCGATATCCTCGAGCTGCTGCTGCGTCAGTTTTCCCACCTTGTTCCGGTTGGGTTCTTTGCTGCCCGACTCGATGCTGAGAGCCTGCTTGATGAGAAAGGATGCCGGCGGCGTCTTCGTGATGAACGTGAACGTCCGGTCCTCGAATACCGTGATCTCCACCGGAATGATCATGCCCGCCTGCGATGCCGTACGTTCGTTGTACTGCTTACAAAAATCCATGATGTTGAGCGAGTAGGGTCCGAGTGCCGGACCGATGGGGGGCGCAGGCGTCGCCTTACCCGCCGGAATCTGTAGGCCGATCTTGCCTACGACCTTCTTAGCCATTACCTATTCCTTTCGTCTCGAATCGACGCAGTCGTATTCGAACTCCCCCAAAAATCTCGGACGCAAACGCCGGGGTTGTCGTTCGCGCTAGACTTTCTCGACTTGGAAAAACTCCAACTCGACCGGAGTCTCCCGGCCGAAGATTGAGATGAGCGCACGCAGGCGCTCCTTCTCCGGCGCGATCTCGTCGACGACGCCGGTGAAATCGAAGAACGGTCCGGAGGTGACCTTCACGCGATCGCCCTTCTTGAAGTCGATCTTGAGCTTCGGCGCCTCGATCCCCATCTGCTTGAGGATCGTCTTGACCTCTTTATCTTGCAGCGGCACCGGCTTCTCGCCCGGCCCCGGGCTGCCGACGAAACCGGTCACGCCTTGGGTGTTGCGCACGACGTACCAGGACTGATCGTCCATGATCATCTCGACGAGCACGTAGCCCGGGAACACTTTCTTGGGCGTGATCTTACGCTTGCCGTCTTTGAACTCGACCTCGTCTTCCATGGGCACGAGCACGCGGAAGATTTTGTCCTGCATTCCCATCGAATGAATGCGGCGCTCGAGATTGGCCTTCACCTTATTCTCGTAACCCGAGTAGGTGTGGACGACGAACCAGTTTCGGTTGTCTTTCGGCCGAGCGGCGATGGGCTCGCCTTCGACTTCGCCGGTCTCGACCTCGACTTCGCCGGCCTCGGCGTCGACGCTCTCCAGCTCGTCGGCGGTCTCGCGATCGGTCTCGACCACGCTGCCGGAGGCGGCGTCGCTCATCAGACGGTCGTCGATCGCGGGCTGATCGGCGACGGGCAGTTCTACGGGCTGCTCGACGAGGGACTCTGCATCGTACATCGTCGCCATTACCCCGAGGTCGTACCCGGATGGATGAAGCTGAACAGCCAGCCGAAGAGCTGATCGACCAGAAAGACGAAGAGTCCGATGGTCACCACGAGCCCAACGGTCAGTATCGTCGCCGAGATCCACTCTTCGCGCGTCGGCCAGGTGACGCGGCGCAGTTCCATGATCACGCCGCGAATGAAATCGCCGGCTGCCATGTCGCGTGCCGTCTTCTTTTGCTGTTCGTTCACCAAAGGTTCACCTTATCGACTATCCATAAGTTTGAGATCTGTCATCCTGAGCGCAGTCGAAGGGTGGCAGGGCGGACAGGACTCGAACCTGCAACAACTGGTTTTGGAGACCAGGACTCTACCAATTGAGCTACCGCCCTTCACGCTAACGAGTTTCGCGATGGGCCTTGTGGCAACGGCAGAAGCGACAGTACTTGCTGAGCTCCAACCGGTCCGTGGTCTTCTGCTTGTTCTTTTGCGTGTTATAGTTACGCCGCTTGCACTGGGTGCAGGCGAGGACCACTACCACGCGCGTCTCTTTCTTTGCCATCAGTAGTCTACCACAACATTAAGAAAACGGACCGGCGGTCCGTTCGAAAGTCAATGCTAGCACATCCGCCAGCCCCTTTCAACCGCCGCAGCTGTCAACCTGACCCCTTCGACCTTGC
>DASZGC010000004.1:0-1713 GCA_035939175.1 Candidatus Cybelea sp.
GCGGTCCGGTTCGGCGGCCTTTCGAAGCGCATGCCGCAGCGTGCGCACCGCGCCGTCGACGTCACCCTCATACTGCTGCGCGATCGCCGAGAGAATGGCGTATGACGTCGAGCGCACCGGCGCCTCGCGCAGCGCTGATCTCAACTCGCTCAGAGAGGCGACAGCGGCCGCCTCGAAGGCCCAAGTCACGCTAAGGACGTCGGGACGTCCCGCCTCGCCGTCGGAACCGGTGGCCGAGGGCGTTGCGGGCCCGCCTCGCCCATGCCGAATCCAGACGATGCGCTGACCCTCCCGTGACCCTGGGGCCCGCTTAGACCCTCAGGAAGCGAAACCTGCTCAAGCCGCTCAGTGAGGCTCGTATTCAGGGAAGTACGACTCTAGCGTACCGTCGCGCCGGATGTCGGTGGTGCAGCAGTGGAAGCTCCCGCCGAACGGGTAGACGCGATCGAACGCGCACGGGATCACTTCGCAATCGAGCGATTCGAGCAGTGCGATCATCGGCTTCTCGCTTCGCTCGACCACCACGGTGTGCGGGTCCAGCATCAGCACGTTCATCGAGATCCAGCTGCTCACGTCGCGGCTGGCGGCGCCCGTCCGGGTCGAGACGGGCGCGTCGATGACGCGCCAGCCGTTCCGCGTGAAGATGTCGATCGCTCCGTCGGTACACGGTCGCGCGGGATTGACGAGGACGATCCCCGGCCGGATGGGGACGAGCGTCGTACCGACATGCGTCGGCAACGCCTCGCGAAATCCGATGCGGTGCACGCGGAACCCCGGCCCCAAATGGCGCTGCAGCCACTCCGCGCCGAGCTGGTTGCTCACGAGGTCGGGCTGCCAGAAGATGTCGCGCCCGAACCGCACGAACGATGCTGCGTCGAAAGCCGGCTCTACTTCCGTCAGCAAGGGGCGTACCGCGTAGTCGAACGCTTCGCTCCCGTTCCGCGCTCGCTCGTCGTAGAGCGAGTCGGCCATCAGCGGCTTCGGAACCGCGGTCCAGCGCGCTCCGCCGCGGAAGTACTCCGCGAGCAGTGTCCGGTATGCGCGGTACTCGAAGAAGCGCGCGCGCTGCGCCATCGGCGCTTCGATGATCTCGTCGCCGACCACCAGCAGCAAGTCGCGCGGGCACGCATTCGCGCGGCCGAACGGCGCTTCCCAATCCGGCGTTCGCGTCGGTACGGCATGATCGACCGGGTCCGGCCGGCGCACGGTGATGCCGCGGTCGCTGAGCACCTGTGCGAACGCGTCGAGCTGTTTCTCCGCTTCGTCGATGAGGTGCGCAGCGATCGGCCCGCCTGCGAACGCGCGCCCCTGGTCGCCCACGCGGCAATACGGCGCGAACGCCGGCTCGTACGCAGGCTCGGTTGCGCCGCGCGCGGTGCCGACGATCACCTCACGCAGCGGGTCCCATTCGTTCCACGAGCACACGACGGACGACGAGGAGAGCAACGGCGGCGGCACGATCTCGTCGTTCGCACACCGCATTCCCGTCTCCGCCGGCGCGCGACATGCACGAGGAGGTGATGGGCTGCATCGACGCGCATCGAAAAAGCGCGGGGGCGCCACAGGAGAAGAACCGATGCAGCAAACAGTCGCCGTTCGCTTCCTTGCCGGCACGCTGACGCTCGCATTGGGCGTGTGCGCGTTTTTTGCGGCGCCCGCTGCCGCGCAGCCGGAACCGTCGCTCGATGCGGTAATCGCTCCCGGCAACCCGCC
>DASZGC010000005.1:0-16179 GCA_035939175.1 Candidatus Cybelea sp.
GCAAGGGCGTGATTCGACAGTACACGCTTACCCGACATAATGGCGTTGAGGAGGGCATTATGCCCTTCCAGCAAGAGGCCGAACATTTCTATATTGACGGATCGACTATCGTTCTCTCGGACGGAGGTGGCGATAACATCTACTTCCTCGCCTATCCGGCTGGTGGCAACCCAACGAAGACGATCAGTGGTATCAACACCCCCGGAAGCGTCACCGTGAGCGTGGCACCGTGAATTACCGCTTTTTTCAAATATCGTCCGCGCTGTGGGCGCTCACGCTCGCCGTCGCTTGCGGACAGATGCAGCAATCCAGCGTTCCACCGTTGTTGCAGACGAGTCCACTTGCGAGCTCGGGAAGTCTTCTCTACGTTCTCGGCAAGCTTGAAGCAAGGAAACTCTCGGTGTACTCCTTCCCGGGAGGAGCGCCGCATAAGCATGTCTTGATGCCTACCGATGGATGGGCATACCTTTGCAGCGACGACCGCGGGAACGTGTACGTCCCCGCATATAACGTCATCTTTAAGTACGCGCACGGAGGACAGCGACCGGTTGGGTACCTTGACGATAAAGGGGGGCTCGGGGGGCAATGTGCCGCCGATCCAAAAACCGGCAATCTTGCCATCAATGACGGGGGCGGAATTAAGGACTGCTATGTTGCCGTCTATATTCACGCAAAAGACAAGCCAACTTGCCTTAAGCAGCTAGATTTCATCGCCGAATATCCGAGTTACGACGACAGTGGGGATTTGTTCTTCAACTACGGAAGAGGCAGCAAGAACGCCCTCGGAGAGGTGCCCGCCGGCAGCAGCAAGTTCCTCAAGATTACGCTGAACGAGAAACTCTCAGATTATTACGACCTTCAGTGGGACGGGCAGGACATCGCGATCCAGACTAAGCTGCCGGGAACGGAAGATCAGCCCGTCGTGATCAAACGGGTCCATATTTCGGGAACGAAGGGTACGGTCGTCAAGACAATTCGTTTTCAAGGCTGGACAAACCAAACGGAATATTTTTGGATATCCGGTAATCTCATCATCGCGCCCCTGAGTTTCACGGCGCTAGGTATCTGGAATTATCCGAAGGGCGGTAAAAGCGTCGGGTCTATTACGATGTCGAACCTCTGGGCTTGGACGGTCAGCGTTTCGCCGTAGATATGTGCGAAGTGCTAGGAATGTGAGCCTGGCGCGGCAACGGTTCCGGCGTACATGGGGTAGTCCTTTGCGCCGGGATTGAGGTGTGCAATCTCCTTGCCGCCAGCGGGATACTTCCAGACTCTAATGGTCTTGAACGTAAATATCACGATGTTGCGGTCCGCTCGAATGCAGCTGCCGCCAAGGCTAGCTGGCAGGCTGCCGCGCAGACCATCGAGATTGACTTTGCCTACTACTTGTGCGTTCGATCCCGAAACGCTCAAACGATAGATTGCGTGCGGAAAATCCTTCGGCTTGCCGTGACCAGGATTGATCGTTGCCTCGATGGTTAGATATTTACCGTCCCATTGAACCGTGTCAACTTGGTCTATGGTAGCGCCAAGGTTCACCGAGATCGGCTCAAAGGAACTTCCACCGCTCGGCAGTTCCGCAAGAGCGTAGGTTCCGCCACCGCTAGATGGCACGCCCAGGAGAAAGAGATCGCCGCTGTCATCGTAGCCGACCGATAACAACTCCCCCATTCCGGCGTAAGTATACGTTTCTGGAGAGCCGCTGGGGAAATTTGGCACAACCGCGACCGAGAACGATCCTTCGTCACCGAGTATCGTCGCCACGTTTCCCGTTGTACTATCGACCGAACAAGCAAATCCGCGGCCGCCCGCACTAAACGTAAAGGTCGCAGTCGGCGATGTCGCGCCATAGGCATACTCTACGAGCACGCCTTCTATAGACTCGCCATAGCCAGTGACGAAAACGTTTCCTTTTTTGTCCGAGCAAGCCCCCGCGGCGTCAAACGTCTGCGAGAGCCTACTCGACATCTTGCCACTCGGATAGTCGAAGAGAGCGCCTTGTCCACCGACGAGATTTTCGAATCCGTATACGAGGGCATGGCTCGAACTCAGTGCCCGTGGTGTTCCGCCTTGCGTCTTCGTGACGTTTTGTAGCGTCGGACCCGGCAAACCCATCGGCGGCTGCGATGCACCGCACCCGGCCAGCATCGCAACGACCAAACAGCTGCTAAGCACGTAGCGGCTAACTCGTGAAATCCCCATCTCTCTATCTCCTGACGCTGCAACGTTCTGGCGGCTAGCAACGTTCGCTACCCGGCCTCAGTTCCATTGAAAGGCGCCGCGCTCGCTTTCGGTACGTTCGTCGTTTTTCTTAAGGACCGTGTTTGCGTTGACTCCGTAAGCCGCAGACGCCGCTTTCCCGTTTGAGCTAGTCGCGCGCTCGTGCAAGCGCTGGACCGATCACCGCATGGTCCGCTGCGGTTAGCTGCTCCGGACCTAGCTGATAGGTCAACTTATTGATCGTGCCGGTAAAGGTAAACGGTGGCTGATAGTCGTTGTCATCAACCGGAGTGCGCGTATCGCTCCCAATGTCGAACGTCTCGTCCAACGTCATAAGAAATGGAATGGAATGTGGTACCGCCTGATTGACGACTTGGGTACCGTCGATCCCGAGAACGCCGGTCCCGCCTTTGCCAGGCCCAGGCCCGTCGTACGTGAACTCGAAAACGATGGTGTGTTTACCGGGCGCGAGCGCTTGCGGGGCTTCCCAACGAAAGCGCTCCAAGTTCAGCAGGTTGTAAACAAAAACGGGCTTGCCCTTGAGCAGGTACAAGCCGTAGCCGCCAAAGCGGCCGCCCAACGTGGCGATGATTCCCTCGCCGCCACCTTGAGGTACCTCGATCTCAGCAGCGATCGAGTACGATTTGTTCAACAGATTTGGTGCGAAGGCTGGATCGATTCCGGTGACGGCGCGCGAGTACGTAAAGACGTTCTTGCCTGCGGTTCCACTCGGCCGCGGCGCAACGATCCGCTGAGCGACGGAGTTGTCCAGTGGAAACACGTTGTATTTTGCCGCTTCCACGAGGAAGAGCTGCTGCAGCTCGCGCAGCTTCTCCGGCGCTTTGGTCGCCAGGTCGTTTGCCTGCGAGTAATCCTGCGCGATGTTGTACAGCTCCCAGTTGTAACCGTTGATAACATCGGGCATCTGCGCTAACCCCAGGAGCCATGGCGGCTGGGGCGGAGTCGTGGAGGCAATCCAACCCTCGTGATAGATGGCGCGATCGCCAAACATCTCGAAATATTGCGTCGTGCGCCTAGATGGTGTATCGGCGTTAGCCTTATCCCACGTGTACGCCATGCTCACGCCTTCGATCGGCTTCTGCGCGATGCCGTTCACCTGGAGAGGCGCGACAACTCCGGACGCTTCCAAAAGCGTTGGCACGACGTCGATCATATGATGGAACTGCGTGCGGATGCCGCCCGCATCTTTAATGCGATTGGGCCACGCAATCGCCATCCCTTGGCGCGTGCCGCCGAAATGAGAAGCGACCTGCTTCGTCCATTTAAACGGCGTATCGAACGCCCACGACCAGGCGACCGACATATGCGGATAGGTCTGGTCGGAGCCCCAAACGTCGTAGAACTTCAGCTGAACCTCGACCGGAACGTCGATCCCCTGATACCCCGTCATGACGTTTGGCGTGCCGATCGTAGAGCCTTCGGCGCTGCAGCCATTGTCGCCGCTGATATAGATGATGATGGTGTTATCGAGCTTGCCCAAATCCTCAACCGCTTGAATAACGCGGCCGATCTCATGATCGGTGTAGGCGGCATATGCAGCGAAGACTTCAGCCTGACGTGCGAACAGCTTCTTTTCGTCAGCGGAAAGGGAGTCCCACATCGGTAGGTCCTTCTCCGGCCACGGCGTCAGCTCGGTCTCCGGGGGGATCACGCCGAGGCGTTTTTGGTTGGCGAAGATTTGTTCGCGCAGCGCGTTCCAGCCCATGTCAAACTTGCCCTTGAACTTATCGATCCACTCCTGCTTGGGCTGGTGCGGCGCATGGGTGCCGCCGGGCACAAAGTACAGAAAGAACGGCTTATCCGGCATCGACGCGTCGAGCTTTTCTAAGTAGTCGATTGCCTCATCGGCGAGATCGGTGGTGAGGTTGTAATCGGTGCGCCCGATCCATGGAAAAATCTGCGTTTGATTTTGGAAGAGGTACGGTTGCCACTGATCGGTCTCACCGCCCATGAAGCCATAGAAATATTCAAACCCCATCCCAACCGGCCACTGCTCGAACGGGCCACCGATGCTGTACTGAAAGCTCGGGGTGTTGTGTTCTTTGCCAAACCATGAGGTTGCATATCCATTGTGCTTGAGAATCGCACCGATGGTCGCGTTTTCCGGACCGATGATCGAATCGTAACCGGGATATCCGGTTGACTGTTCGGTGATGACGCCGAAGCCGACCGAGTGATGATTGCGTCCCGTGATTAGCGCTGCGCGCGTCGGCGAGCAGAGCGCGGTGGAATGAAACTGCGTGTAACGCAGTCCCGCCTTCGCAACCCGGTCCAATGCGGGGGTAGGGATTACCCCACCGAACGTTCCCGGAACGCCATAACCCGCATCGTCCGTCATGATCAGCAGCACGTTCGGTGCGCCTTCGGGCGGCACGACCTTTGGCGGCCAAAACGGCTTGGACTCCTCGGCGCTGAGATTGATCTCGCCGCCAAACGCTGCGGGGGCGGGCGGCAGATATCTTCCATCGATCGTGTCGGTGGCGCTTGGAGACCCCGGAACGGTCGTCAGGTTGGCGCTAGGATCGTTATTGCTCATGATGTCACTCCTTTGGCGAGTGAGTTTTGCCGAAGGCCAGCAGAGTTTTTCGCTTCTTTTGGGAGTCCTGCCCCACCTTAAGCACCTTAACTCGGCGTTGCATCCGCCCGATTACGCGAACAAACTTCGAGTGATAGGTCCGTGGCCTTTGCGACGACTACTCGCCATTCTATCCGCCGCTGCGCTCCACTGAGAATCCCATCGTTTCAGCGTTGCAAATGCTCCCGCGCCCAAGGTCCGGCTCTATCGATTGTCGATGTCGCCCCCCACATCGCGAGCGTCTACGCTCGGTGTGGCGTCCCGGTCATCTTCCCACAGGTGCAGCAAGTCACGGGCTTCCTTCGAGGCAAGCATGCGCGTCAAACGCGCAATCTTTCGCCCGACGTCTCTTAGGCGCTGTTCGGAATCACGATCTTTGATCTCCCCATCCGCAGTAAAAGCGGAATCGGCATTATAAATCCACGCTTCGGAAGGGATGACCCAAGCGTGCAGCGTTCGCCCGATCGCGCGCAGGGTGTTGAGGGTAAAAGTTCCGCCCATCCGTCCGCCGGAGACGCCGATAAGGCCAACAACCTTACCCTCGAACTCGCGCATGCTCAACAGGTCGAGAGCGTTCTTTAGCACGCCACTCAGCGAGCCGTGATAGTTCGGAGTTGCCAAGATGATGCCGCTCGCTTCTAAGACTTTTCGCCGTAACCGCTGAACGCCGTCCTTTCCGGAGATCGCGTCGACGTCTCCTCCGGTGCAAAATGGAAGGTCGTAGTCGCGCAAATCCAGGAATTCGCCGGTTGCTCCCCTTTCCTCCGCACCGGCGAGAGCGATTTTCAATGCAGCCGCTGTCCAACCGTTCGGTCGAAGACTGCCGCACACTCCAACTACACGAATCGATTCGTGCTCGCACATTTAGTACGCCAGTAAGTGTGCGTCCGAGACCGCCGGCGCCGGCTCCTTAAAGGTGCCGTCGGTCTTGAGCACCAGAAAGCCTTGGTGGCCGGGTTCGCGATTCGGCGGCAGCCCGAGGTGTGCTAGCGTTTCTTCGGTGGTCTTGTAGGTGACGCCAAGCTTTAGCATCTGCCGCGCCTGCTCCGGAGTAGCGATATCGCGCCCAATCTCACGAGCCATTCGAACGTGCCTCTCGATCATCTGAACGGTCGTCATTCGTACGCCTTTCTTGGTGTCGTAAAGGTTGTCCTCAATGCCGGCACGTGTGTGTTGCCCGAGGGCAATCATCATCATCGAGATCGGGTGCGTTAAGCGAAACGTTGTTTGATACGTGAACACCGAACCGTGCGGCGTTCGGCGGACGAGCTCCATTAGGTCAAACGGGTTGGCGCCGAGAATGCCGCCGCCGCCCGTGCTAAAGAATCCATTCATCGGGCCCGTGTAGTAGCCTCGACGAATCATGCGTTCCACCAGTTCGAGGCCGTGGATGTGGCCAAGCGCGAAATACGGCTGGATCCCGTGTTCCACACAGAGCTTTGTCTCTTCGATATAGAAGTCCGGCGTGGCGTCGGCCACCATATTGGCGATCCCATGCATGGCATCTTCGTTGCCGAGGTGGGTTCCGCCGAAGGAATCGTCTAGCGGGTGCAGCGCGGTCAAATCGTAGAGGCCGCTACCGCACAAAACGGTGATCTGGTCCGGCTTCGGATCGATCTGCGTGAGCTTGTGGCGCTGCTCGTAGGTTCCGAACTTCCCGACCTCTCCCGGCTCGGGCGCGAACGAAATGGAGCCGCCGACCTGGAGGATCATCTTCGGCACGGCTTCTCGCAGACGGCCGATCTGCTCGCCGTATTCCTTGAAGTTCTTTGAGATATGTCCCGTTTTCGGGTCGCGAACGTGAATGTGTAGTAACGTCGCACCCGCATTATAGCAATCAACAGCCGCTTGAACTTGTTCGACCCAGGTAACCGGGATGTATCCGGGCGGGCCATCCTCCGGCAGCCACATTGGCCCGTAGGGCGCCGCCGTGATCATCAAGGGCGCCATGTTTTCGGGGAGAAGCGAGTCGTCCGTAAAGTACGCCATGTTCGGTGCTCTCCTTCAAGCCCGCAAGGCGTTTCAACACCAGCCAAGCGGTGCCTTTCAGGCGACCGTTGGTTTGGCGCCCTCGCTAAAGCGTCATCCCCAGCGATCGCCTAACTCGCGCACGACTTGCGCGCATTCGAAGCAGATACTTGGATGCCGCGGATCGCTGCCCAACTCGCGGTACTTCCAACAGCGCGCGCATTTCTCGCCGTCGGCAGGGAGCAGCTCGAAGCGCTCTTCTTCACCGCTGCGCAAGGAGAGCGCCGAAACGACCAGCGCTTCGCGCAGATTGTCGCCGAGCGCGTGAAGCTGCTTGTAGAGCGCCGGCGCAACGGTCAGCCGTACCTGCGCTTCGAAGTCGCGCGGAGCCGACGACGCGGCCACGCGCGCACGCAGCTCGCGCAGCCGGCGCCACAGGGCCAGCTCGCTCTCGGCGCCGCCACGAAGCCGCTGAGCGTCGAACGCACTGTCGAAGACGCTCGCGTACTGTGCCCGGGCCCATTCCGGCAGGTTCTGCCACGCCTCCTCAGCAGTGAACGAGAGCACCGGCGCGACGGCGGTGCAAAAACGCGTCAGCACGTAGAGCAGCGACGACTGCGCGCTGCGCCGCCTCGGGTCTCGGGAGGCGCGCGAATAGAGCGGGTCCTTGAGGGCGTCGAAATAGAGCGACGACATCGCGCTCTCGAACTCGACTATCCGCAGATACGCATCGTGAATCTGACAGCGGTCGTACGCGCTCTTGACGTCGGCGACGAACGCGTCGGCCACGGTGCAGGCGAGGCGGTCGATCGGTTCCATCGCTTCGCGTGCGACGACCCCGGCGCTCTCGAGGTCGTAGAGATTCGAGAGCATGAAGCGCATGCGGTTGCGCAGGTTGCGATAGACGCGGCTCACCTGCTCGACGACGTTGGGCCCGAAGCGCACGTCGTCGATCGGTTCCACCGAGGCGGCCCAGAGCCGCAGCACGTCGGCACCCCAGCGCGACATCGCATCGATCGCGTCGATGCCGGTGCCGCGCGATTTCGACATCGGGCGTCCCTCTTCGTCGTTCACCCAGCCGTTCTTGAGCACGCGGCGATACGGCGCGCGGCCTTTGATCGCGACGCCGGTGATCAGCGAGCTGCGGAACCACCCGCGGAACTGATCGCCTCCTTCGAGCACCATGTCGCTGGGCCACGGCATGCCGTCGCGACCAAGGACGGCAAGGTGCGTCACGCCCGATTCGAACCAGATGTCTACGATGTTGTACTCTTTTTCGAATTCCGTCGCACCGCAGCGCGGGCAGACGAACCCGTCGGGTAGATAGGTCTGCACGGGATCGCGCCACCACGCGTCGGCGCCCACCTCTGCGAAGCGCTTCGCCGCCAGCCGCGCGACGCGCGGGTCGAGGATTGCCTCGTTGCACGACGTGCAGGTTACCGACGGAATCGGCGTGCCCCACGTGCGTTGCCGGGACAGACACCACTCGGGATGCGTTTCGATCATCTGCCGCTGGCGCGTTCGTCCCCACTCGGGCACGTACTCGACCGCGTCGGTCGCGTCGAGCGCGTGCTGGCGCAGCAGGTTCTGATCCATCGCCAGAAACCACTGCGCGGTTGCGCGGAAGATCACCGGGTTATGGCAGCGCCAGCAGTGCGGGTAGGAGTGTTCGTACTCGGCCGCGCGCCACAACGCACCGGACGCGCGCAAGTCTTCGACGATCTTTGCGTTCGCTGCAAAAATCTGCAGCCCGGCGTACGGCCCGGCCTCGGCGGTGAAGCGGCCCGCCGCATCGACGGGGTTGAGAATCGGTAGGCCGTACTTCATGCCGGTCTCGAAGTCGTCGGCACCGTGTCCCGGCGCGGTATGCACGACGCCGGTCCCCGTTTCGAGGTCGACGTAGTCGGCGAGAACGATCACCGAATCGCGCTCCATGAACGGATGACGCACCGCCAGACCGTCGAGCCGTTCGCCCGGCGCTCGCGCCAGAAGCTGCGCGCCGGCAAAGCGCTCCCCCAACGCCTGCTCCGCGAGCGCCTGGGCCACGATCACCAGCTCTTCGTCCACGCGATACAGAGCGTAGGCGGCGTCGGCGCGGAGCGCGAGTGCGACGTTGGCGGGCAGCGTCCACGGCGTGGTCGTCCAGATCAAAAAGGAGAGCGGCCCTTGCGCCTCCACGGCGAAGGCGCGCAGAATCTGCGCTCGCTGCTCCGCGTTCGCCGCAAAACGCACGTAGATCGAGGGCGAGATGCGCGGCTCGTATTCGATCTCCGCTTCGGCGAGAGCCGTTTCGTCGTGGACGCACCAGAGCGTCGAGCGCAGGCCCTTGTAGATCTGCGCCCGTTCGGCGAGATCGGCCAGCGCGTCGACGATCGTGGCCTCAAAAGCAGGGTCGATCGTACGATAGGGATGTGCGAAGAGGCCGAAGTTTCCCATTCTCCGGCGATGTTCGCGCTGAATATCGAGCCAGTAGAGCGCGCGCTCCTTGCACTTTGCGCGCAGCTCGAGCGGATCGATCGTATGGAAGTCCGTGATGCCTAAGTGCTTGAGCGTTTCATATTCGATCGGCAAGCCGTGCATGTCCCATCCGGGAACGAACCGCGCGTACTTTCCGTCGAGCAGCGCGATTTTCACGAACATGTCCTTGAGCACCATGCCCAAAAACGTGCCCATGTGCAAGTTGCCGTTCGCGTAGGGAGGTCCGTCGTGCAGGATCCACGGACCGTTGGGCGCGTTGCGTTCGAGGCGCCGTTCGTAGGTCCGCTGCTCGTCCCACCAAGCCACGCGCAGCGGCTCGCGCGTCGCGAGTCCCGCTTTCATCGGAAACTCCGTCTTCGGCAGGTTCAGCGTCTCCCGGTAATCCGTCATCGCCCCTCCAAGAGTTCGCCGAGCACGTCGAAGTTGCGCTCCGCGGCGGCACGAACGACGGCCGCGCGCTGCACCAGCTGCTCCGACAAGCCGTCGTGCTGGGCGACGAGCGCATCGACCAAGGCGTCGATCGCATCGTCACCGGGACGCCGCATCCCGGGAGTGAAGAGCGGCGCGAGTGGGTACTGCAGCTCCTCGCAGAGCGCGGAGACCTTCGGATCGTACGGAATCGCGAGGAAGGGAACGCCGTAGCGCGCCGCCAGCACGAGCGCGTGCAGCCGCATGCCGATGACGACGCGCGCGCCTCGCAGCACCGCTGCAGCCTTCGCGAGCGAACATTCCGGCAAGAGCACTGGGGCCGACGCGCAGCGGCGGATGACGTCGGTGGAGATGGCCGCGTCGTTCGCGCCGCCCAGCGGCAGAAAGGCGGCCCGCACGCCGTGACGCTGCGCGAGACGGTCGACGGCGCGCGCCACCACCTGGGGACCGTCGCGAAAGTCGGCGGCCTTGCGCACGCTGACGACGGCGTAGGGGCCGCTCTCCGGCCCGAGCCCCTCGGCGCTGAGATCGTCGGTGCTCTCGGGAAGGTCGTAGAGGAAGACGGGGTCGGCCGTGCGTTCGACCGGCGTCCTGGGCAGCAGCTCCGCCAGCAGCCGTGCCGAGCGCGCGTCGCGTACGGTCGCGCGGTCGACGCCCGCGCAGAAACGACGCACGACGAGGCGCCCCACCATGTCGAGCGGGCCGATCGATTGCGCGAAGATCATCGCCTTGCGCCCGGCACGCACCGCCTCGCGCAGGATCGCGGCATAGTACAGCAGGCTACGTAGGCTCGTCGCGTTCTGCAGCAGGCCGCCCGCGCCCGAGAGCACGACGTCGGCGCGGCGGATCGCGGCGCGAACCGCGCGCCATTCCCAGCGCGGCGTGGCTTCCACGCCATAGGCACTCGCGGTGCGCGACGGCGTCGCCGAGAGCACCTCGATCGCGCTGTGGGGAAAGCGCGAGCGCAGCCCCTGCACGATCACTTCGAGCAGCGCTTCATCGCCCAGATTTCCGAAGCCGTAGTAGCCGGAGATCAGCACGCGGCCCGTCACGATCGAGCCGGAAGAACGCGCCGGTAGATCCAGATCAGCAGCGCGCCGATTAGCGCCCCGACCACGACGCCGTTGACGATGCGCAAGACCGAGATCTCGATCGGCGTGTGCAGGTGCGAGAACGTGTCGATCACGTCGCCCACGCCGACGCCGATTCCCAGCGCCAGCAGCCAGCCGATCGCGCGCCGATGGACGGCGGCAAGCGCGGGGACGAGCATCATGCACGGAACGCCGATCAAAAACTCCTTGAAACGCGGGCGCACACTCAGCGTCGCGGTGAGGAAGTGCCGCAGCGCCAGCTCGATCGGCGAGGGCGAGACCTCGCTATCGTTGCCGCTGCGCACGAGCATCAGCGCCCCGGCCGCCACGATCGCGATGCCGGCGAGCAGCTGATAGGCCAGGACCGGCGAGAGAAAGACGTCGCGCGGGCGCTCGACGCCCGAGCCGAAGCGTTTGTCGAAGAGGTAGAGCGTCAGCGCGATCAACGGCGGCAGCGCGAGCACCAGCCTCACGCCGCGGAAACGCTCGATCTCCTCCATCGCAAGCGGAAAGCTCATAAGGCCGACGACGCAGAGTGCGCCCAGGAGCGCCACGCCGGTGGCGGCGAGCGTCCAGCCCAGGCTGCGCGCGATCTGCTGGCCGGTTCTGGCCGCCGGCCGCTCCGTCCATGCCGGGATCAGGATCAGCAGCGCCGCCGTCGCAAAGAGCAGCGCGCCCACGAGCGCGATCGCCGAGCGCGCCAACGCGTCGTGGTGCAGCAGCAGGCCGGCGCCGTAGAGCGCGATCGTGAGCCCGTAGGCGGCAATCGCGAGGCGCCGGTGGTACAAGCCAAAGAATTCCAAGAGCAGCACGAAGAGCGATGGAACCGCCAGCGCGGCCAATCCGACGAGAAGGCGATTATTTCCACGATATTGCGGGATCGGCGTCGCGCGGCCGAGGCGGAAGCCTGAAGCCTTGAGCTGATCGGCGATCTGCTTGACCATCTCGACGTTGGTCGCTTCGATCGAGAGGTCGCCGTCGCGGTGCGCCAGGGGACGAAGATAGACGACGCGCACGTTGCGCTCGCGAACGCCCAGGACGTAGCGCGCAACGATCTCGTCGAGGCGCAGCTTGTCGAGTTCGGTCTTCGCGATCGCCTGCACCCGCACCGTACGCCCGGGGATCAGCTTGGCGAGGCCGTCATTGCCCTTCTGCACCTGGCTTGGATCGTACGTCTCGATCGAGCCGAAGTTGAAGAGGTGGCTCTTGAACACGTTGGCGGTGTCCTCGAGGTGATCGGGGTAGCCGACGACCTCGTTGCCCAGCCCGAAGAAAATCGCGGTCGAGACTTTGGGGTCGTAGCGCAGCACGTCGTTGAAGATCGCCTCGATCTGCGGGGCGGCGAAGCGCTCGTCATTCTGAAACCGCGGGACCACGAGGAGACCCAGCCGGTGAGCCAGCTCGATCTGCTCGGTCGGGATTCCCAGCCCGACCGCGTTGAAGTAGTCGACTTGCGTGCGCACCTCGATCAGCCACGGCCGCGTCGCCCGCAGCACCACGACGGTCTTGCGGTCGAAGTGCAGCGCCAGCTGCGTGAGGTAACGGCGGTAGGTCGACGCGTCGGAGACCAGCAAATAGACCGCCCCGGCATCGATGTGCCGGCTCGCGACGAGCGAGGCGAGCAGCGGATCGGCGATTGGCGCCAGCCGCGCCGCATTGAGCAGCGCGCCGCCCGTGGTGGCGTAGGCCTTGCCATTGTTGCCGACGTTGGTCCCCAGCTCTTCGGTCAGGGCCAGCGACGTGAGGCCCGCGCGGCGCAACGCGATCAGGAAGCCGGCGGGGTTGTAGTCGTACGAGCGCGCGAGGGTATCGAGGTCGGTGAAATCCATCGCCAGCTCGACGCGATTTGCATGCGCTTCGGTGCGCACGCGAAAGAGCGCGACGGCCAGGGAGGCGACGAGCGCGAGCAGCAGCACGAGGGCGGCGTAGCGCGTCCGGGGTGGAAAAAGCGTTAGCAAGCCGGTGGGGTTCGCTTCAGCCCCAGCGATTTTCTGCCGATATTTCGAACATCACAGAAGGGCCCGCCGCAATGGCGAGCCCCCCTGCCGTCGCGTATGCGCGATCCCTTTTTGTCAGGCCACGCATACCGGGTGTGGGCGACGCTTGTAGCAACCTCCGCGACGCCGGCGGCCCACGAACGGCGGCGAGGCGGAGGGTCCGCCTTCAACGGTCGCAGATTATCCCCTCCAAGGTGAGCGTGCTACCATTTCGGCGCCCGCTTTTCGAGGAACGCCGCGATGCCTTCGCGCGCGTCGGCCTCGAGCGCGTTGCGCGTCATTACCTCTTTTGTATACTCGTAGGCGGCGGGTTGGTCGAGATCGATCTGCTCGTAGAACGCAGCCTTACCGATGCCAACGATCGTCGCGCTTGCCTCCGCGATGCGCCGCGCGAGCGCCAGCGTCTGCGCGCGAAGTTCATCTGGCGCAACGACGCGGTTGACGAGTCCCCACGCCAAGGCGGTCGCCGCATCGATCGGCTCGCCGGTCAAGAGCATCTCCATCGCGCGCTTGCGTCCGATCGCGCGCGTCAGCGCGACCATCGGCGTGCTGCAGAAGAGACCGATGCGCACGCCGGGCGTCGCGAACGTCGCTTCCGTCGAGGCGACCGCGAGATCGCAGGCTGCGACCAGCTGACAGCCCGCGGCGGTCGCGACCTTCGCAACCTCCGCAATGACCGGCTGAGGTACCGCGACGAGACGCGCCATCAGCGCGACGCAGGCATCGAAGATCGTGCGATACTCGTCGGCGCTGCGATCGAGCAACTCGCGCAGATCGTGCCCGGCACTAAACGCGTGCCCCTCTCCGCGCAAGAGCACGACGCGCACCGACCGATCGGCCCCGATCGCCGCCAGCGCATCGTCGAGCTCGCGCATCATCTGCAGCGAGAGCGCGTTGCGTTTCTCGGGGCGATTCATCGTGACAAAGGCGAAGTCGCCGTCGCGCTCGACGGCGATGTCGCGGTAGGTCGGCAGAGCTTTCATCGGCGGGTTCCCCCCTCGCCGGTTTACCGGTACGCTGGGGGACTCCCTTTTGGCGACGGGGTCGCGCCGGCCGGCGACGACGTTGAGGATGGCGTTGGCGCCGATGCCGGCGTTTGCGTGGGCACCGGCGAGGGCGACGGCGCCGGAGTGTGCATCGCGGCGCGCTTCTCGCGTGCCCACGCGGGATCGGGTTTCACGCTGACGCCGCGATGGAGCGCATCGCGGCTCTCCGCCGCGTACTTCGTTTTTGGAAACTGCGATTTGACGTAGACGTAGAGCGTTACCGCTCGCGTTCGCGCGGTTCCACCCGGGAGTTCCGCGTAAAGCTGCGCGATTTCGTAACCGGTCGACGGCAGCCACGCATCCTCGGGGTAGGCCCGACGCCAGCTGTCGAACGAATCCTGCGTTAGCACGAGCAGATGTTCGGTCTCTTCGGGAAGCAGCTCGTGCGTCTCGTAACGCTTCTTGAGCTGCATCGTTTCATAACGCACGCGCAGCGAACTCATCTGCAGCCGGCCGAAGTAGCGGTCGGCGGGGGCGTCGATCGTGGTCTGGGCGAGGAGTACGGCGAAAGCAAACACGCCCTGGTTTACCCACGTCGCGCCAACGTCCAACGCTTGCGCCGCGCCGTATATCCCGGCCTTCGTTCTTCTGCACGGCTTCGCGAACGCGAGGCCGTGTTTGCTTTCTGATCCTAGTCGCTTTTCGGATAGGAAAGGGGCTTCTTCAATGGGGGACTGCGACATACGCCGAACGTCCCGAGCCATCGGAGCGCTATCGCTCGGTGAGGCAGGGAGAGATGAGGATTTCAGGTCTTGGCCGGTATGCACTGAGCAGCGTCGTCGTCGCAATGCTCACGGCGTGCGGCGGATCGCAGCCGCCGATCCAAGCACCCGCAGCCAGCATGAGCAACGTAGCTTCCCGGCACCAAAGGTTTGACTACACGGGCCAGGGCCAGACGTTCACGGTGCCGGCCGGCGTGAATTGGCTCACCGTCGTTGCACTCGGTGCACGCGGCGCCAGCGCTACCGGCGGCACCAATGGCGGGCGTGTCTATGCCGTTATTCCGGTGACTCCCGGGGAAAGGCTTGCGGTATTCGTGGGTGGGGAAGGCTCCGAAACCAGCGGCGGCTTTAACGGGGGCGGCAACGGCGGCGGCGCCGCCTACGACTGTTACTGTCACGGGTACGGCGGGGGTGGCGCGTCGGATATTCGGCGAGGTGGCGCTACGCTGCGCGATCGCGTTCTCGTCGTCGGCGGCGGAGGCGGTCAAGGCGGAAAAGGCAGCAACTCCACGTCGCTGGGTGGTGCAGGTGGCAAAGGCGGGGCGAGCATCGGCGGCGCAGGCGACGCAGGAGGGAACGATTACGCTGGTGGCGGCGGTGCCGGAGGTAAGCAACATCGTAGCGGATCCGGCGGCAGCGGCGGAGTGGCTAAAGGGTCCTTCGACTGCGCCGGAGCTTCGGGCGATGCCGGATCGCGGGGTCAAGGCGGCGATGGTGGTGCTGGTTGCTCCGGGGATAGCGGTTACAGCTACGGCGCTGGTGGTGGCGGCGCCGGGGGCGGCTACTACGGCGCAGGCGGCGGCGGAGGTGGCTCGGGCTGCAATTACTGCGGCCAGCCAGGCGGCGGCGGCGGAGGCGGATCGTCGTACATCGAGCCCAGCGCGAAGCGCTTTCAAACTTTGGCAAGGTTGGAAAAAGGCCACGAGCAACGGCCTCGTCGTCTTGAGCTGGTAGCGGGAATGAAAATCTCAATGCTCGATTGTCGCGCGCTTAGCATCGGCGCGGCCGCCGCAATGCTTGCGGGATGCGGCGGATCGCCGAGCGGCATCGCGCCGAGCGCAACGACGCCGCAGCGCGGGGCGGTCTCGGAGCATGCTGGCAAGTCAGGGATACTGCGGGGAACGAGTGGCGGCGACCTCATCTATGCCACCGGCGGTTGCCGAGGGATCTGTATGGTCGCCTATCCCGCGGGTAAACGCGTGGCTAGAATCGCGAACCAAGCAGACTCCGGGGTTTGTGCTGACAGCAGTGGCAACGTATTCGTTCCTATCGGCGTAAAGGTTAACGAATATCCACACGGAGCTACGAGACCCATAGCCGAGCTGTCACTGCCAGGGGACTCTGCTTCCGCATGCTCTGTCGATCCTACGACAGGCAAGATTGCCGTGAAGTTTGAGAGCAGCTCTGGAGACATTGCGATATTCGCTGGAGCCAAAGGAAGGCCAACCGTATTTAAAACAACCGGCATTAATGCGCAGTATCTAGGATACGACGATTCGGGCAACCTCTTCGTTGACGGTTATCTCACAAACTTTTCAACCGGCTTGAACGAACTACCTTATGAAGGTTCAGCCTTTGAAAGCATTACCATCTCAGGTAATCCAGGAAAGCCGGGTCAAGTTCAATGGGACG
>DASZGC010000006.1:0-8011 GCA_035939175.1 Candidatus Cybelea sp.
CAGCACGGCGAGGCCTCCCTTGTAACCGTAGTCATCCTATTCGCGCCGAGCGGGCGGGATTCCCTAACGGCACCGAACTCGGAGACGCAGCCTTAACCGAAGCGGCCCGTGATGTAATCCTCGGTCCGCCGGTCGGCGGGCTTGGTGAAGAGTTTCCCCGTCTCGTCGATCTCGATGAGGCGGCCGATCCCGCTCTCGTCGGCCAACATAAAGGCCGTGACGTCGGAGACGCGCGCCGCCTGCTGCATGTTGTGCGTCACCGCGACGATCGTGAACTCACTGCTCAGCGACGACATCAGCTCCTCGATCACGGCCGTCGCGATCGGGTCGAGCGACGCGGTGGGCTCGTCCATCAGCAGCACCTCCGGTTGCGCCGCGATTGCGCGCGCAATGCAGAGGCGCTGCTGCTGGCCGCCCGAGAGACGCAGCGGACTGCTGCGCAACTTGTCCTTCACCTCGTTCCACAGTGCGGCCGATTGCAGGGCGCGCTGCGCGCACTCCAGCCGCTGCTGCCGGCCCATGCCCGCGCCGGCAAAGGCAACGGTGTTGTCGAGAATCGAGAGCGTCGGAAAGGGATTGGGCCGCTGAAACACCATGCCGATGCGCCGCCGGATCGCCATCGGGTCGACGCCATTGGAATAGATGTCGCGCCCGTCGAGCAGCACGTCGCCCTCGACGCGCGCGTCGAAACTGACCTCGTGAATGCGGTTGAGGCAGCGCAGCAGCGTCGTCTTGCCGCAGCCCGACGGTCCGATCAGCGCGGTGATCGCCTTGCGCCGGAAGCCGATCGAGACGTCGCCGATCGCCTTGCGCGTGCCGTAGTAAGCGCTGAGCCCGTCGGTGGCAAGGACGACGTCGACCTCGGTCGCGACCGCGCTCATCCTTCCAACCCGTGCATCGCGCGCCGCAGCATCAGCCGCGCGCCGAGGCTCAACACGCAGACCGCCGCGACCAGCAGCAACGCCCCGCCCCATGCCTGCGACTGCCAGTTTGCGTACGGAGAGATCGCATAATTGAACACCTGCAGCGCTAAGACGGCCATCGGATTGTTCGGGTTGGTCTCCCAGAACTGCGTACCGAACGCCGTGAAGAGCAGCGGCGCCGTCTCGCCGATCACGCGCGCGATCGCCAGCAGCAACGCGGTGATGATCGCGGGCCGCGCCGTCGGCAGCACGATCCCCACCGTCGCGCGGAAATTCGACATCCCCAGCGCCAACGCGCCCTCGCGCACGGTCTGCGGCACCGAGCGAATCGCCTGCTCCGAAGTGCGAACCAACAGCGGCAGCATCAGCATCGCGAATGCAAACGACGCCGAGAAGGCCGAGAAGTGCTTGAGCGGCGCGACGAGCACCGCGTAAGCGAAGAGCCCGATCGCGATGCTCGGCACGCCGGAGAGCACGTCGGACATGAAGCGCAGCGCTTCGGGCAGCAGACCGCGACCGAAAAGCGAGAGATAGATGCCGGTGAGCAGCCCAATCGGCACGGCCATCGCCGTCGCGATCGCCAGAATGATGAACGTGCCGAGGATGCCGTTGCCGACGCCTCCGCCCGGTACGCCGACCGGGTGCGGCAGCTGCGTGAGAAACTCCCAGTTGATCGCGCCGATACCTTGCACCATCACGTAACCGAGAATCACCAACAGCGTCGCGGCCGCGAGCAACGCGCAAAGGAGCGCGAGCGTCACGCCGAGCGCGCCGGTCACGCGCCGCCGCCCGAGGCCGCGCCGGCTAAACTCGCTCAGAGCCACGGACGCTCCAGATCATCACGCGCGCCAGCGCGTTGACGACGATGCTGACGAGGAAGAGGATCAAGCCGAGTTCGATCAGCGCGCTGATGTAGATGCCGGTCGTCGCTTCGGTGAATTCGTTGGCGATCACGCTGGCCAGCGTGTACGATGGCGCGAAGAGCGACGCGGAGATCTCGGGACGATTGCCGATCACCATCGTCACCGCGATGGTTTCGCCCAGCGCGCGTCCGAGGGCGAGCACGCACGCGCCGAAGATGCCCACGCGCGCGGCCGGCAGCACGACGCGCGTCGCCGTTTCCCATTTCGTAGCGCCCAGCGCCATCGACGCCTCGCGCAGGTCGCGCGGGATCGCGGCGACGACGTCGCGCGAGATCGCGGTGACGGTTGGCACGATCATCAGCGCGAGGATCGCGCCTCCCGTGAGCAAGCCGACGCCGTAGATCGTTCCCGAGAAAAACGGCGTCCAGCCGAGCAGTTTCTGGAGAATGGGGCCGGCCGTCGTACGCATGAACGGCGCGAGGACGAAGAGCCCCCACAACCCGTAGACCACGCTCGGTACCGCCGCCAGCAGCTCGATGAGGAACGAAAGCGGCGTCGCCAGCCATCGCGGCGCGAAATCCGCGAGGAAGACCGCCGACATAATCCCGATGAACCCGGCCAAGGCGATCGCGATGAGCGAGGTCACCAGGGTTCCGTAGATCATCGGCAGGGCGCCGAACTTGCTGTTGAGCGGATCCCACGCGCTGCTGAAGACGAACCCGGGCCCGAACTTCACGATCGACGGCCACGAGCCCAGCAGCAGCTCGACGAAGAGGCCGAGGATCAGCAAAGCGAACAGGATGCTCCCGCCGTAGACGACCGCGGCAAAGCCGCGGTCGACGGGACTTACGAAGCGCGCGACGCGCCGAAACCGCGAGCCGGCGTCGGTAGTCAACGAGCGGAGCCTAGTGCTGCATTTGGCGCAGCGTCGCGGCTGCCGTTTCCTGGACGTTGCGCGGCAGCGGCACGTAATCGACGGACTTGGCGTTACCCTGCCCGTCCGGTCCGATCAGCCACGAGAGCACGGCGTAGAGCGACTTGGCGCGTCCGGCGTCCGACGGCTTCTTATACACGACGACCCACGAGTATCCCGAGATCGGATACGAGTTGGCGCCCGAAGCATCGACGATCGAGAAGTTCGACGCGCTCACCTCGGGTTTGCTCGCCGCAGCCGCAGCGACCGTATCCGGATTGCAGTCGACCCACTTACCGGCCTTGTTCTGCAGTAGCGCTGCCGACATCTTGTTCTCGACGACGTACGCCATCTCGACGTAGCCGATCGCGCCCGGCGTGCTGCGGACCTCTCCCGCGACGCCTTCGGTACCTTTCGCGCCCAAGCCGGTCGGCCACGGCGGGCTCTTCCCCGTTCCGATCTTGCTCTTCCACTCCGGAGAGACGTGGCTAAGGAAATCGGTGAAGATGTAGCTGGTTCCCGAACCATCGGAGCGGTGGACGACCACGATCGAGGTGTCCGGCAGGCTCACGCCTTTGTTGAGCTTGGCAATCTGCGGATCGTTCCACTTGGTGATCTTGCCCAGGAAGATGTCGGCCACGGCTTGGCGCGTGAGCTTCACCGTCGCGTTGACGCCGGGCAGGTTATAGGCGATCGCCGCGCCCCCCAGGGTGACCGGGATCTGGAGCACCGGATCCTTGGCGCCGGCCAGCTCCTCGGCGTTCATCGGCACGTCGGTCGCGCCGAAGTCGACGGTCCGGGCACTGAACTGCTTGATGCCGCCGCCGCTGCCGATCGACTGATAGTTGACCGTGACGTCGGGATTCTTCTGGTTGTAAACGTAGAAGGCTTTCGAGAAGAACGGGTAGTCGAAAGTCGACCCCGCGCCGGTCAGCTGCGTGGCGGCGGCGGCGGGCATAATCGTAGCCGCCGCGAGGGCGAGCACTGCAGGCCAGCGGCTCAACCAAGATTTCACAGAGCAACTCCTTGTGCGGAAGAAAAATTGTTGCCTCTGGTCGTCGCCCGAGGCACGCTCTAGTTGTATCTAAGCCTGATTAACTTGACGTTAAGGCCCCTCGCGCCATCCTTAGCCCCACGTTGTCACCCTGAGCGCCAAGGATTGTCACCCCGAGCGCCAAGGATTGTCATCCTGAGCGCAGTCGAAGGACGGGTCCCCGCCGAAGCACGGCCCCCATGCCAACGCTCCCCGAAATGCGCCACACGGCGGCTCACGTGCTCGCTTACGCCGTAGCGGACCTCTTCCCCGAGGCCAAGCCGACGATCGGCCCGGCCATCGAGAACGGGTTTTACTACGATTTCGACCGGGCCGAGCCGTTCACGCCGGACGACCTCGAGCGGCTCGAGGCGCGGATGGGGGAAATCGTCAAGGCCGACTACCCGATGAGCGGTCGCGAGGTGACCCGCCAGGAAGCCATCGCGGCCTTCGACGGCAATCCATATAAGGTAGAGCTGGCACGGGAGATTCCCGAGGGCGAGCCGATCACGCTCTACACGATCGGCGACTTCACCGATCTCTGCCGCGGTGGCCACGCCGACTCCACCGGCAAGATCGGCGCTTTCAAGCTGACCAGCGTCGCCGGCGCCTACTGGCGCGGCGACGAGCACAACCCGATGCTGCAGCGGATCTACGGAACCGCGTGGCCCGACCGCGCCGAGATGGAGGCCTACCTTGCCGCCCTCGAAGAGGCGCGCCGCCGCGACCACCGCAAGCTCGGAGTCGAGCTCGACCTCTTCTCGATCGAAGAACAGGCCGGGGGCGGGCTGGTTTTCTGGCACCCCAAGGGCGCGATCGTGCGCAACATCGTCGAGAACTTCATTCGCGAAGGCCTCCGCGAGCGCGGATACCAGCCGGTCGTCACCCCGCACATCGCCCACGAGCGTCTCTACGAAATCTCAGGACACCTTGCTAACTTCAGCGACAACATGTTCGGTCCAATCGAGGCGGAGGGGCAACGCTTCCGTTTGAAGCCGATGAACTGTCCCGGCCACATTCTCATCTACCGGAGCCGCCTGCGCAGCTACCGCGATTTGCCGTTGCGTTTCTCGGAATTTGGAACGGTCTATCGTTTCGAGCGCTCGGGCGTGCTGCACGGTCTCAATCGCGTGCGCGGATTTACGCAGGACGACGCCCATCTTTTCTGCATGCCCGACCAGCTGCAATACGAGTTCGAGCAGACGCTGGACGAGGCGCTGCGTTTGATGCACGCGTTCGGGTTCAACGAGTTCCAATACGTGCTCTCGCGGCGCGCACTCGAAGATCGTGGCGACACCGATGCAATCGCCGAAATGGCGATTAAGAACGCGTTAGAAGGCCACGGCTTAGAGTATGCTGTGGACGAAACCGGCGGCGCGTTCTACGGCCCCAAGCTCGACATCAACGTGCGCGACGCCCTGGGCCGCCCCTGGCAGCTCGGAACGGTGCAAGTTGATTTCGTGCTGCCCGCTCGCTTCGAGCTCAAATACCGAGCCGCCGATGGCCAGGACCACCGCCCGGTGATGATCCACCGCGCGCTCGCCGGGTCGATGGAGCGGCTCTTTGGAAACCTGGTCGAGCACTACGGCGGGGCCTTCCCGGCTTGGCTCGCGCCCGTTCAGGCCGTGGTCGCACCGATCTCCGAGCACGAAATGGAGTACGCTCGAAGGGTCGCAGGAGACCTCGAAAAAGCGGGCTTTCGGGCCGAGGTTGACGAATCGAACGAAAAGCTCGGTTACAAGATTCGGCATTGGAAGACTCAGAAAGTGCCGTATATTCTAGTAGCCGGCAAGCGAGAGGTTGAAGACGGAACCGTGAACGTCAACCAGCGCGGCATCGAGGAAAAACGCAACGTTTCCATCGAGGCGTTCGTTGACGAGTTGCGCAACGTCGTCGAAGCGAGAACATAAAAGAGTGAGATTTGATGCCCGCGCCGTTTTTGCGGCGCTCGCGCTGGTACTGGCCTCCTGTCAAGGTGCGGGCCTCGATAGCGGCATGGGCGACATGTCGCCCCCCGTTTCGCAGCCCGGCTCCATCGGCGCCGGCGGCAGCATCGGTTCGATGGGCGGCAACATCAACGGCAACACCAACGGCATGAACGGTCCGACGATCGGCATGAACGGACAGGCCGAACTCGCCAATCCCGGCGCGACCCTCGCTCCCAACGAAGCGCAGTATCCGATCTCCCAAGGCCCGACCGGCATGAAGTGTCCGACGGTCGAACTCTACACTCAGCAGTACAGCTGCAACGTTGCATTCAACATTCCGACGCCCTCGCCGGCGCCCAGCGGTTCTGCCCTACCGACGGCCAAGCCGACGCCGACGCCGACGCCGACCCCCGAACCCAGCTCCAACGACGACAGCGACGACAGCGACGACACGCCGACGCCATCGCCGCCGCCCGGCGGGATGATGACCGTTCAAGTCGAGCCCATGCCCAAAGACGTGCCGGCGATGTACCAACCCAACCCGCTCTTCATGCGCGTCACGCCGCTGATGGCCATGCGTCTGCAGAGCAACTCCGACTTCGTTCTCAACGGCGGCTCGCAAGTGCAGTTCACGCTGCCGGCGCAGCAGTTCCAGGGCCGCGTCTTCCAGGTGCAGCTCTACAACGAAACCTATCTGCGCGGCAAACGCACCGATCAGATCATCGGCAACTACGGCAAGTGGACGTCGCCCGACAGCAACACCGTGCAGTTCACGTTCAACGTGCCGAAGGTCACGGTGCGCCACACCCAGATCTGGCTGCTCGCAATGTACGGCGCGGTACTGCCCCCCGGCAGCACGCCCACGCCCTCTCCAAGCCCCGTCAGCTCGAGTTCGCCGAGTCCCTCCGCCTCACCATAGGCCAACGCTGCCGCCCCGCCCGCTAAAAGTGCGCGAATGACCCCGGCAGCGCGCAAGACGGTCGTCGCGGCGTTTCTGGGATGGACGCTCGACGCGTTCGATTACTTTCTGCTGACCTTCGTGATCGTGCGCATCGCGGGAACCTTCGACAAGACGGTTCCCGAGGTGACGGTCGCGATCACGCTAACCCTCGCGTGCCGCCCGATCGGTGCTTTCGTCTTCGGCTGGCTCGCCGATCGTTTCGGACGGCGCACCCCGCTGATGTGGGACATCGCGTTCTACTCCGTCGTCGAGCTGCTCACCGCGTTCTCACCGAACTTCACGGTCTTTCTCGTGCTGCGCGCGCTCTACGGCGTTGCGATGGGCGGGGAGTGGGGCTTGGGCTCGGCGATGGCGATGGAATCGTTACCGCCGCAGCGGCGCGGCTTCTTCAGCGGCCTCCTGCAACAGGGCTATATGGTGGGCTTTCTGCTCGCCGCGCTGGCGTACTTCGCCGTCTTCCATTTTACGCACTGGGATTGGCGCGGGCTCTTCGTCATCGGCGTGCTCCCAGCCGGGCTGATCCTTTTCATCCGCTCGAGCGTGCCGGAATCGGCCGTCTGGCTCGCGGGCCGGTCGCAACGCCGCGCCGCGCAGCGAAACGCGCAGCTCGCCGCACTGCGCGCGCACTGGCCGCTCGTGCTCTACGCCATCGTCTTCATGGCCGCGATGAACGGCTTTTCGCACGGCACGCAAGACATCTACCCCACGTTCTTGGAGAAGACCCATGGCTTCACGCACGGCCAGGTGACCACGCTTTCGGTTCTCGCGGCGCTGGGCGCCATCGCCGGCGGCATCTTCTTCGGCGCGCTCTCGCAGCGTCTCGGACGCCGCACCGCGGTGATGATCGGTGCGGTGCTCGCGGTCGCCGTCATTCCGCTCTGGGCGCTGAGCCCCTCGCTGACGCTACTCGCGCTCGGCGCCATCGCCATGCAGTTCGCCGTGCAAGGAGCGTGGGGTGCGATTCCGGCGCACCTCAACGAACTCTCCCCGCCCGACGTGCGCGCCACGTTCCCCGGCTTCACCTATCAGCTCGGCAATCTGATCGCCGCCGGCACGCTGCAGATCGAAGCGACGCTCGCGAAGAGCCGCGGCTATCCCGCCGCGATGTCGCTCGTCGTTGGCCTCATCGCCGTCGCGGTTGTCGCTACGGCTGCTCTGGGACATCTGGTACGGCCGGAGAACCGCGCGGCCCCGCTCTCCTAGTGGAGCAGCTTGCGCAGATGGATGACGGCGGCCGAGTGGATCTGCGACACGCGCGATTCCGAAACGCCGAGCACGCCTTTGATTTCGCGTAGCCGCTGGCCCTTGAAGTAGTACAGCTCGATCACGGTGCGTTCTTGGGCCGGCAGCGACGCAACCGCGCGCGACAGTTCGTCGCGCATCTCGATGT
>DASZGC010000007.1:0-30667 GCA_035939175.1 Candidatus Cybelea sp.
CGTAGTCTACTCCGTAGCCGGACCCTACGACCTGATCGCGGTCGCGCGCGTCCGGCAGCACGAAGAGCTCAACGACCTCGTCACGGAGCACGTCGCCGCCCTCGACGGCATCATCGGGACCGAGACGCTCATCGCGTTCCGCTCGTTCTCGAAGAAAGATCTCGGCCTGCTCTGGGATATCGGCGAGTAGCTAGGGCAGCTCGACGCGGTAGAGGCTTGCGGCGTCGATCGTGACGCGCTGCGGCCGCCCTCCGGCGTAAGCGTCGAAGCGCACCACCGAGGATCCTAGCGCGAAGTTGCCGTTGGGAAGCGGTCGCAACGTATCGAGGCCGTCGAACGTCAGGCGGCTCTTCACGATCACCACGCGCGAGATGTCCGGCGAGCCGAAGAACGTGTTTTCGTAGCGCCCCACCAGGGCGTCCCACTTCGCAGGATGGGTAAACGTGCGCGGCCCTCGGTAGCGTTCGTTTGCGTACCATTGCGGGCCATAATTCATCTCCACGACCTTGCCGGCGGCGTCGCGGCCGAACGCGAGCAGATAGATCGCAAACCTCGGATCGTCGGCCCAGAAGACGTCGGGCGCGCGCGAATACAACTGCCCCCTACGCGAACCATCGGTGAGGTAGAGGCGGTCGTTTTCGTTGGTCACGCGCAGCGACGAACCGCTCGGTCCGCTGTAGACGCCTTGGTACTCGGCGGCCCGCGCGACGCGGCCGGGATCCGGAGGCGACGGCGGCGCCGGCAGCGGCTGGCCGAGACTCTGCGCGCGTAGTGCCCGCATCGCATAGAGCACGATCGCGCATGGATGAAGCGGGGCTTCGACCAGATTCGCAAACGCGATCACGCCGAAACCGCGCGTGAGATTCATCTGCATGCACGCGGTATAGCCCGAGATGCCCCCCGTGTGCCCGACCAAATGGTCGCCGTTCTCGTCGAAGACCGAGACGCCGTAACCGTACTGCCGATAGAACGCGGGCGCCTCATCGAGCACGGCGCCGGCCGATCCGGCCGGCTTACCGTTTTTATAGCGGTCGGCGCGCGTCATCGCCGCAAACGTCGCCGGTGAGAGGAGGCGCACGCCATCTGCGGTCTTGCCGCTATTGAGGTAGAACCGCATGTAACGCGCCATGTCCTCGGGCGTCGAGAGCACCGAGCCGGCCGGGTCGACGAAGTCGAGCGGCGGCGCCGCAACGAGCGCCGGGCTGCGCGGCGGCGGCCGGTCGTTGTCGCGGAACTGATAGCCCACCGCGGCGTTGCCCATGTTCTGCGGCGTGAACACCGGCGAGCTTGCCGTCATGCCGATCGGCGTCAGCACGCGCGATTGCAGCGAATCGGGCCACGTGCGCCCGTCGACCTTCGCCAGGATCGCGCCTGCCGTCGCGAAGCCGTCGTTCGAGTACGACCACGCCGTCGCCGGCGGGAAGAGCGTCTGGGCGTTGCGCAACGTCCAAATGTCGTACACGTAGCCCGGCTCGGCGGCAAAGTCGTCGGGAATGCCGGCGGTGTGCGAGAGCAGCTCGTGCACGAGTATCGGTCCCATGGCGCGAATGGCAAACCAAGGGAGATAGCGCTGCACCGGAGCGTCGAGGTCGACGCGCCCGGCGTCGACGAGTTGCAATAGCGCCAGCGCGGTCATCGACTTCGTGATCGAACCGATTGCAAAGCGCGTCTGCGGCGTCACCGGCGCCTGCGATTCGCGATCGGCGTAGCCCAGCGCGATCACGCGCAGCGTCCCGTTGCGATCGGTGATCGCGACGGAGAGCCCAGGCGTGCCCTGTTCGGCCATCGCCCGCGGAGCGAACGCCGAGATTGCATCGAGCGCGTCGCCGACCGTCGGCGCCGTCGCCGCCGCCCCAGGCGCGATCTGGCAGAGCGACGCGAGCGCAGCGAGACTTAGCGTGCGTACGAGAGGTGATAGCCGGCACATAGGGCATCATCTCGACGCTCGAAGCGCCCGCTTCCTTCCAAAAGGGCTGCGCGGTGGCCCCGAGGAGCCCGCGCCGCGAGCGTGAAACGCTGGCGGCGAAGCGAGGGTTTTGCACGATATCATGGCACGAATTTATGAGAATCTCGCCGAGACGTTCGGCAATACGCCTTTGGTGAAGATTCCACGGCTCAACGAGGGCGTCGGCGGCACGGTGCTCGTGAAGATGGAGTCGTTCAATCCCGCGGGGTCGGTGAAGGATCGCATCGGCATCGCAATGATCGAGACCGCCGAGCGCGACGGCCGTCTTCAGGCTGGAATGACGATCCTCGAACCCACCAGCGGCAACACCGGCATCGCGCTGGCGTTCGTCGCCGCGGCAAAGGGGTATCCGATCATCCTCGTGATGCCCGATACGATGACGGTCGAGCGGCGCAGCCTGCTCAAGGCGTACGGCGCACAGGTGGTGCTGACGCCGGGCGCTGAGGGCATGCCCGGCGCGTTACGCCGCGCGGGAGAGATCGCCGCGAGCGCGCCCGGCAAGTACTTCATGCCGCAGCAGTTCGAGAACCCGGCCAACCCCGAGATTCACCGCCGCACGACGGCCGAAGAGATCTGGCGCGACACCGACGGCACCGTCGATGCCGTCGTATCGGCGGTAGGCACCGGCGGCACGATCACCGGAGTCGGCGAGGTGCTGCGCGAGCGCAAGCCCACCGTGACGATCGTCGCCGTCGAACCGGAGGGTTCGCCGGTCCTCTCGGGCGGCAAACCAGGCCCGCACAAGATCCAGGGCACCGGCGCCGGCTTCGTTCCAAAAGTGCTCGATACCGGAGTCTACTCCGAGGTGATCCGCGTCAGCGACGCCGACGCGATCGCGACGGCGCGTCGCTTGGCGCGCGAGGAGGGCATGCTCGTCGGCATCTCCGCCGGTGCCAACGTGTGGGCCGCACTGCAGGTTGCGAGCCGCCCGGAGATGCGCGGGAAGAACGTGGTGACGTTCGGCTGCGATACCGGAGAGCGGTATCTGAGCAATCCGGTCTTCGCCGAACAGGAGGCGACGATCGTCGAACCCGCACTCGTTTGACTGACGAGCTGTACGTCGACGTAACGCGCGGCGATTACGTCGAATCGGTGCATCGGGTCGCGGCATGCGCGGTCGACGCGCGTGGCAACGTGCTCGAAGCGGCCGGCGACGTCGAGTCGCCGGTCTTCCTGCGTTCGGCCGCCAAGCCATTCATCGCTGCTGCGGCCATCGAGGCCGGCGTCCACCAACGGTTTGGCCTCGAAGCGCGCGAGATCGCGGTGATGGCGGCCTCACATACCGGGGAACCGTTTCACGTAGATGCGGTGCGCTCGATTCTGCGCAAGATCGGTTTGGATTCGTCGGCGCTCCAATGCGGGGTGCATCCGCCCTACGACGAAGCGACGGCGAAAGCGCTGATCGCGGCTGGGGAAGAGCCGACGGTGCTGCACAACAACTGCTCCGGCAAGCACGCCGGCATCTTGGCGCTCGCGCTGGCGATCGGTGCCGACACGTCGACGTATTTGAGCGCCGATAATCCCGCCCAGCGGCGCATCTTGGCGCTGTGCGCGCGAGTCTCCGACGACGACCCCGACGCGTGGCCCGTCGCGACCGACGGTTGCGGCATTCCGGTCTACGCCACCGCGCTGCGCAAGGCGGCGATCTCCTTCGCGCGGCTCGCGACGCTCGACGGAATCGCCGACGGCGACGCGAAGGCGCTGCGCATGGTGCGCGATGCGATGCTGGCGCATCCGGAGTACGTCGCCGGCACCTCGCAGTTCGACACCGATCTGATGATCGCGGGGCAAGGGAACCTCGTTTCGAAGTCCGGCGCGGAAGGCGTGGCGGCGGTCGGCGCGATCGCGCAGGGATACGGCTTCGCCGCCAAAGCGCTCGACGGCGCAACGCGCGCGCGGGGGCCGTCGACGATCGCCGCGCTGACGCGTCTTGGGATGCTCGACGCGGAAAAGAGCGCCCAACTCGTTCGCTTCGCCCACCCGCCAGTGTATAATCGGGCCGGAAAGCGCGTGGGAGAGATCGTGAGCCGGGATCGTGTCTGAATATTTGCGCCTGCTGCGCGAGCGGGTGGTGATCTTCGACGGCGCCATGGGTACGCAGCTCATGGCGCTCGAACTATCCGCCGCCGATTTCGGCGGCGCTGCGCGGCACGGTTGCAACGAAGTGCTCGTGCTCACGCGCCCCGACGTGATCCGCTCGATCCACGAGTCGTATTTGAGCGCCGGAGCCGACGTGGTCGAGACCGATTCGTTCACCGCTTCGCGTATCAAGCTCGACGAGTACGGTTTGGGCGAAAGCACGCGGGAGATCAACTTCGCCGCGGCGAGGATCGCGCGGGAAGCGTGCGACAAATTCTCGACGCCGCAGCGTCCCCGTTTCGTCGCCGGCTCGATGGGGCCGACCGGCATGCTGATCTCGTCCTCGGACCCCACGCTCTCAAACGTTACGTACGAGCAGTTACGCGACGTCTACGGCGAACAGGCGCGCGCCCTGGTCGAAGGCGGCGCCGATCTGCTCGTGCTCGAAACGATGCAGGATCTGCTCGAACTCAAGGCCGCCATCGCGGGCATCGTCCGCGAGTTCGACGCCGGCCTGCGCCGCGTGCCGATTCAGGCACAGCCGACGCTGATCACCGATGGCCGCATGCTGCTGGGAACCGACATTCGGGCGATTCGCGCGACGCTCGACGCGTTGCCGATCGACGTCATCGGCCTCAATTGCTCGACCGGTCCGTCGCAGATGCGCGACTCGATTCGTTATCTCTGCGAAAACTCTCGCTGCTACGTCAGCGTGATTCCCAACGCGGGGCTTCCGCTCATGGGGCCCAACGGCGAAACGATCTATCCCGAGAGTCCCGCGGAGCTGGCCGCCGAGTTGGCGGCGTTCGTCGAGGACTTTGGCGTCGACGCCGTCGGCGGCTGCTGCGGCACGACGCCGGCGCATATCGTCGCCCTGCGCGAGGCGGTCGAGGCCGTCGCGCGTAAACCGCGAGAGATTTCGCAGCGCGCCCAGGAGGCCGCTTCCGCGATTACCGCCGTATCGCTCGAGCAGCAACCGCGTCCGTTGCTGGTCGGCGAGCGCATCAACTCGCAGGGCTCGCGGAAGGTCAAGCGGCTGCTCCTCGAGGAGCGTTACGACGACATCGTGCTGCTGGCGCGCGAACAGGTCGAAAACGGCGCGCACGTGCTCGACATCTGCTGCGCGCTCACCGAGCGAGCCGACGAAGACGAGCAGATGCGCGCTCTCGTTCGTCGCCTCGCGCAGTCGATCGAGGCACCGTTGGCCATCGATTCTACCGAACCCCGAGTGCTGGAGACGGCGCTGCGCAACTATCCGGGACGCGCGATCCTCAACTCGGTGCACCTCGAGTCGGGCCGGTCAAAGGTCGACGCGGTGCTGCCGCTCGCGCGCGAGCACGGCGCCGCGGTGGTCGCACTCACCATCGACGAAAGCGGCATGGCGAAGACGGCCGCGCGCAAGCTCGAGATCGCCAGGCGCATCCACGATATCGCCGTGCAAGAGTACGGGCTTCCGCCGGGCGCGCTGATCTTCGACGACCTGACCTTTACGCTGGCCACTGGCGAAGCCGAGTTCCTCGACTCCGCCGTCGAGACGATCGAGGGAATCCGTCTGATCAAGCGCGAGCTGCCCGGGTGTTTGACGTCGCTTGGCGTTTCGAACGTCTCGTTCGGCCTACGTCCCGACGCGCGCGCCGCGCTCAACTCCGTCTTCCTCTACCACTGCGTCGAAGCGGGCCTCGA
Source organism: Candidatus Cybelea sp. (assembly GCA_035939175.1). Lineage (GTDB taxonomy): Bacteria > Vulcanimicrobiota > Vulcanimicrobiia > Vulcanimicrobiales > Vulcanimicrobiaceae > Cybelea. Next base: position 5,729 of record DASZGC010000007.1, read on the forward strand.
CTGCGCTCTCGTGCACGCCAAGGAGATCGTCCCGTATTTCGAGATCGAGGAGAACGTTCGCGAGCTGTGCGACGACCTCGTGTTCAACCGTCGGGCCGACGCGCTGCCACGTTTGATCGAGCACTTCGAAAGGGAACGCGCGGCTGGCTCCCCCGGCGCCGGCGAGACCGTCGACGAAACGGCTGCCGAGGAGCTGCCGGTGGAGGAGCGCATCCATCAGGCGATCCTGCGACGGCGCAAGGACGGCATCGAGGCCAAGATCGACGAGGCGCTGGCGGGGCGCACGCCCGTCGACGTGCTCAACGAGATTCTGCTCCCGGCGATGAAAGACGTGGGCGACCGGTTCGGACGTGGCGAGCTGATCCTTCCGTTCGTGCTCCAGTCGGCCGAGGTGATGAAGCGCGCGGTCGCCCATCTCGAGCAGTTTCTCGAACGCACTGAGGGCGCCACGAAGGGAACCGTCGTGCTCGCAACGGTCTTCGGCGACGTGCACGATATCGGCAAGAACCTCGTGCACACGATTCTGGCGAACAACGGCTACACCGTGCACGACTTGGGCAAACAGGTGCCGATGAACTCGATCCTCGAGAAGGCCGTCGAGGTGAATGCCGACGCGATCGGTCTCTCCGCGTTGCTGGTGTCGACGAGCAAACAGATGCCGGTCTGCCTCGAAGAGCAGGACGCGCGCGGGCTGCAGTTTCCCGTCATCATCGGCGGCGCCGCGATCAACCGCGATTTCGGCCGCCGCATCGCTATGCTCGAAGAAGGCACGCGCTTCTTCGAACCGGGAGTCTTCTACGCGCGCGACGCGTTCGAAGGCCTCGAACTCGTCGACGCGCTCACCAGCGACCCGCAGCGGCGAATCGACCTCGTCGGACGGGCCAAGCGCGAAGCCTTCGCGCTGCGCGAGCGCGCCGCAACCGTTCCGAAGCGCGCCATCGCGACCGTCTCGGCGGTGAAGTCGGAGCCGGCGCCGGTTCCGGTGCCGCCGCATTGGGGGGCGCGCGCCCTGGACGGCATCGACCTCGAGCAGTTGTGGTCGTGCTTCGATCTGCGCAGCCTGTACCGGCTCTCATGGGGTGCCGCCAACACCAAGGGCGACGCGTACGACGAGCTGGTGCGCACCGAATTCGAGCCGCGGCTGCGCCGCTACCAAGCAAGCGCGGGCAGCAACGGTCTCCTGTATCCGGCGGTCGCCTACGGCTACTTTCCCGCGGCCGGCGTCGGCAACGAGATCGTACTCTACGATCCCGCGCGGCCCGCGCGCGAGCTGGCGCGCTTGGAGTTTCCGCGACAGATCGGCGGCGAGCATCTCAGCCTCGCCGACTATCTGCGGGAGCCGCACGAAGGCCTGCCAGCGGACGTCGTGGCGCTGCAGATCGTTACGGTGGGACACGAGGCTACCCGGCGCATCGAGGCGCTGCAGGCCGCGGGGGATTATAGCGAAGCCTACTTTCTGCACGGCTTCTCCGTGCAGTCCGCCGAAGCGCTCGCCGAATACGCGCATCGTCGCATCCGCCACGAACTGGGCCTCTCCGAAGGCCGCGGAAAGCGCTACTCCTGGGGCTACGGCGCGTGCCCCGATCTGTCGCAGCACGAAGTCGTGTTTCGCTTGCTCGACGCCGAAGCGAAGATTGGCGCGACGCTGACGCCCGCGTTTCAGATCGTACCGGAACAATCGACGGCGGCCATTGTCATCCACCATCCCAGAGCGGCGTACTTCAACGCCGCGGCAACCAAAGAGCTGACGGTCTAATCGAGCGTTCACGCGTTAACGTGAGAAGAATAGCAGGCGACCGTCTCTCGATGGCATAACGCTAGCCGTTAGGAATGACCGTCCACACGATTTTATTCATCGGACTAGCCATCGTCGCGGTGATATTGATCGTCGCTCTGGTCCGCGCCATCCCACGCAACCGTCCGGTATCGCCGACGCCGTTGCAGTGCGGAATCGGCTTCATCACCGATTTTTTCGATACCCTGGGCATCGGCTCGTTTGCGGTAACGACGTCGTTCTTCAAGCTCTTCAAACTCGTTCCCGACGAGCAGATCCCGGGAACGCTCAACGTCGGGCACGCGATTCCGACCGTCGTCGAGGCGCTGATCTACATCGGCATCATCGCCGTCTCGCCGCCCACCTTGCTGCTCTTGATCCTCGCATCGATCGCCGGCGCTTGGCTGGGCGCGGGATTCGTTTCGCGGCTTCCGCGGCGCTGGGTGCAGATCGGCATGGGCAGTGCGCTGGTCGTCGCGGCGGCGCTCTTCATCGCGAGCAACCTCAAGGGCAGCCAGTTCGGCCTCACGGGTGACGCTCTGGGTCTTAGCGGCACGCGCCTCTGGATCGGCGTGGCGGTGAACTTCTGTTTGGGTGCGCTGATGACGATCGGCATCGGCCTCTACGCGCCGTGCATGATCCTGGTCAGCCTGCTCGGCATGGATCCCAAGGCGGCGTTTCCCATCATGATGGGTTCCTGCGCGTTCTTGATGCCGATCGCGAGCCTGCGCTTCATCCGCTTCGACGCGGTCTCGATGCGCGCGGCACTGGGCCTCACGCTGGGCGGCATTCCCGGCGTGCTGATCGCGGCGTACATCGTGAAGTCGCTGCCGCTGGTTTGGGTTCGCTGGCTGGTCGTCGTGGTCGTGCTCTACGCGGCCATTGCGATGCTGCGCTCGGCGGCGCAGCGCCGGTCCGAGACGGCCAAAACCGCAGAGTATTCCTACGAAGTCGACTAGCGCCGCGGCGGCAGCTTTACCACCCACGAGGATCTGATCGCCGGCGGTACGTCGTACGACAAGTGGGATAGCCTGGCGGATTACCCCTCGGCCGAGCCTTGGGCCGGCTTATCGCACGCGGTGCGACGTGCTCGACGCGAAAGGAAGTACTCGCGCGGCCTCCTCCCCAACCAGCGTCGGTGGGATCAGGCGGTGGGCACGGAGTGAGCCTCGAGCGTGCTATAGACGAAGCGTCCGCCGACCATCGTCGCGATCACGGTATACTCTCGGTCCCAGAAGGATAAGTCGGCGCGAGCGCCCCGCGCGATGCGGCCCAGCTCCGCGTCGTGGCGGATCAGCCTTGCGGGCGCGTGCGTCGCAGCAACGATCGCTTGCGCGAATGGGATTTGCGCGTACGACATATAGTTGCGCAGCGCTTCGTCCATTCGTAAGGCGCTCCCCGCGATCGTGCCGTCTGCCGAGCGTACCACGCCGCCTTCGATGTGATAGCCCGGATCGGCTGGCGGCATCGCGTCGGTCACGAGCACGAGACGGTCGCCGAGGGTGCGGTGGAGGATGTCGACCATGACGGGCGAGACGTGAAAGCCGTCGCAGATCAACTGCACGAGCGTGCGACGATCCTGGATGAACGATGCGAGGATCGAGGGGTCGCGATGGTCGAGGTGCGGCATGCCGTTGAAGGCGTGCGTCAGCGAACGGAAGCCCAAACCGATCGCGAGCATTCCCTCGCGATAGCGCGCGCCCGTGTGACCGGCCGAACAGACGACGCCGTTCTCCAAAAAGACGCGCAGCGCGTCGCTGGCGCCTTCAATCTCGGGCGCCATGGTGACCAGGAGACAGCCGCCCCGGCAGGCGTCGACCATCTCGGCGGCGCGCCCGGCGCTCGCGGGCAGCAGCCACTCCGCGCGATGGATGCGGCGGAACTTCGGATTGAGAAACGGGCCTTCGAAGTGCACCCCCAAGCAGCGCGCGCCGATGGGTTCGTCCTCTTCGAGCTGATTTGCGGCCTCTACGACCTCCGAGGCGGCGTGGAGCATGGATTCCCACGGCGCCGTCATCACGGCGGCGACGTAGCCCGTGGCGCCCGTGCGTGCGTATTCGCGTCCGACCACCGGTACGGCGTTCCCCTGGTCGCGATTGAACAGATATTCGCCCGCGCCGTTGGTGTGCACGTCGATCAATCCGGGAGCGATCGTGCTGCCTGGCGGCAGTGGATAATCTACCGGACCGTCGGCGGCGAGCACCCCGGCGATGCGAGTACCCTCGATGGCGAGTCTTCCGAAGGTCGACGTGCCGTCGCCGATGGCGACGAACGCCGGACCGAGCAGGCGCGTGGAGCCTTCGCTCATCGCCGGATCAGTTCGAGTGCCTCATCACGATGCTCTTCCATAAGCGCCCGGGTATCGCCCTCGACGTTGAGGCGCAGCAGCGGTTCGGTATTCGAGAGGCGCACGTTCATCCACCAGTGCGGATAGGTGATCGTCAGGCCGTCCAGCCGGTCGATCTCAGCATTGCCGTAGCGCCGCTCGAGCTGCACGAGCTTGCGCGCCGCATCGCCCACACTGGTATTGATCTCGCCGGAGCGGAAGCGGGTATCGATGGGCGCGATGACGCGGCTCACCGTCTCTCCGGCCTCACTGAACAACTCCAGGCACGAGAGTAACGCAATCATGCCGGAGTCCGCGTACCAGTTGTCGCGAAAGTAGAAGTGTCCGCTGTGCTCTCCTCCGAAAACGGCGTCCTCTTCGCGCATCACCGCCTTGATGATGGAGTGCCCCACTCTCGAGCGAAGCGGGACGCCGCCCGCCCTTTCGATCAGCTCGGGCACGCCGCGGCTGCAGATGAGGTTGAATAAAATCGTGGCTCCCGGATGCTTTTTTAGCGTATTGAGCGCGACGAGCGTCGTTACCGTGCTGCCGTCGACGAGGGCGCCCTTCTCGTCGACCAAAAACATGCGGTCGGCGTCGCCGTCGAAAGCGGCGCCGAGTTGGCACGCGTTCTCGACGACCGCGCGCTGCAGGGCGACCATGTTCTCGGGCTCGATCGGGCTCGCCGGGTGGTTCGGAAAGCTCCCGTCCAGCTCGAAGTACAGCGGAACAATTTCGCACGGCAGATGCTTGAAGACGTGGGGAATCGTCTCGCCGGCCATGCCGTTTCCGGCGTCGACCGCGATCTTGAGCGGTTTGATTTTCGCTCGGTCGATGAAGGAGAGGCAGTGCTCGGCGAAGTCATCCAGCACGTTGCGGTGCTCGATGCGGCCCGGCCGCGACGCGGGGGGCGGAAGCTCGCCCGCGATCAGACGATCGCGGATGAGGGCCAGGCCCGTATCCAATGAGATCGCTTCGGCTCGAGCCCGGGTGAATTTCATGCCGTTGTACTTTGCCGGGTTATGGGAGGCCGTAATCATGACGCCCCCGTCGAATTCGTACTTTCCGACGGCAAAATACAACGCATCGGTCGAAACCATGCCGATATCAATTATGTCGGCCCCGGCCTGCATGGCCCCGCGCGCGAAGGCCTCAGAGAGGCTCAGCCCCGAGGGGCGCATATCGCGGCCGACCGCGATGGCACGTCGCCCGTCCGAAGCTTCTGGGGTCAGCAACGACACGAAGCACCGGCCGATGGCGAATGCCACGTCGTCGCTCAGCTCGGACGGATAAACGCCGCGAACGTCGTAGGATTTAAAGATAGTGGAATCGACCCGGCTGTGCACGGCCCGCAGTTCTTCGACCGTGCTCCCGTGACGCCTTTGTGACAGAAGGCCCGTTCGTACGCCTCAATGGAACGTGGTTGTTGACCGCGTTCTTGTTCCTATCGCTTGCGTTTGCGATTCAAGGGACGTTCGAAACGAAGACCGAGATCGGAGATACGTTTACCCGCGAAGCGCAGATCCAGCAAGCGCAGATCGATCTCGAGGATCTCTTACGGCTGCAGATCGACGAAGAGAATTCGCTGCGCGGTTACTTACTCACGCGCGACCCGTTCTACCCGGCAGCGTATCGTTCGTCGGCGGCCGGATACAATCTCAAGGAGAGCGCGATCCGCGAGACGCTGCGGCAACAGCAACTGACGCGCGCCGAGCGGCTGCTCTCCGAATACGCCGCACTGCAGCAGAAGTGGCGCAACACGGTCGCGGCGCGTCTCTTCGCGTATCCGAATCAACAGCTCCAGGAGCTGGATAAGAGCAACAAACTTTTCTCCGACTACGAGACGCTGCAAGCGAGTCAGATTCGCCGCGAGCTGGCCACTACCGGTGACGAGCTGGCGCGCAGCACCCAAAGCGAGCTCGACCGATCGTCGTACTTCCGTGCTGCGTGGGTGCTGGTCTTCGGATTGCTGGCCGTGCTCTTCAACGTATACCGTTCGCGCCTCAATCGCGAGTTGGAAGAGGAGCGCACCGTAACGCAGATCCTGCAACGCGCCTTCCAGAGCGAATCGGCGCCGCTGCCGCACTGCGAGGTCGGCAGCGCGTATCTCTCGGCAACGAGCCATCTCGCCGTCGGGGGCGACGTCTTCGACATCTACCGGCTCGCGCCCAATCGCGCGCTGGTGCTGATCGCCGACATCAGCGGCAAAGGCGTCGACGCCGCGGTGCTCACCGCGTTTGTGAAGTTCATGGTTCGTGCCATCGCCCTGCGCGTCGCAAAGCCGGCCGCAATTCTCGCCGAGTTCAACGTCGTGCTCGCCAAAGCGGTCGGCGATCCGTACCTCTTCGCCTCGATGTTCGTCGGCATTCTCGACACCGATACGTTCCGGTTGACCTACGCCAGCGCCGGTCACGACGCTGCGTTCGTGCGCAACGGCGCCGTCGTCACGCAGCTCGCGGTCACCGGACCGGTTCTGGGCGTGATGGAGGAGCCGTACGGCACCGAGACGATCGGCCTCGCCACGGGCGATACGCTGATCCTGGCGACCGACGGTTTGACCGAAGTGCGCAATCCGTCGGGACAGCAGCTCACCGAAGAAGGCGCGATGGAGCTGCTCAAAAAGACCAGCCCACAATCGCAGCTCCTCGCCGATGAGATGGCGGCTAAGGTCCGCGAGTACGGCGGCAATCGCATTCGCGACGACCTGGCCATCCTGGTGATCCGCGTGCTCGGCCTGCAGGTGCCGCGTGAATAGGCGGCTCGTCGCGCTGCTCGCATGCTGGCTCGCGCTCACCGCGAACGCGCTGGCCGATTGCAAGGTGCACAAAGGCGAGAACGTCGTGCTCTATAGCACGACTGAAAATCCGTCGGTGCTGATCTGGGATTCGCGCGCACGCCTGCGCGACTATCACGCGGCCTCATTCGATGCGGCTCAAGCGATGCTGCCGCACGCGCTTCTGGCCGCGCCGGGCACCCACGCCAGCGTCATCGCGTGCATCCCCAACTCCGTCACCTCGCCACTCTTCTCGGCGCCCGACGACGCCATCGGGGTGATCATCACGGCCGGCCCATACCGCGGAGCGGCGCGCTGGGTCTTAGGATCCGACGTGCGCCCCGAACCAAAGAGGTAGTCGCGCCCCTTTTTCATTCTGGGCGCGGTCGGGGGACGAAGGAAGAAGGGGGCGATTCTTCGGCATGCCGGCGCTCTCGACATCCTGTCTCCGCGCCGCCTCAGACGCCCCTCACCCGGCATGCCGAAGAATCGCCCCCTTCGTCCTTTGCCAACGCCGGCTTAGAATGAAAACGAGACGCTTAGGGTGACCATGCGCGTCCTTCGATTGCGCTTGGGACGATGGCGATTGCGCTTAGGATGTTGGCGATTGCGCTTGGGATGAGGGCGACTGTGGTTGGGATGACGCGGCTGGGGAGCGCGTGGGGAGTAGCGCTGGTACTCTCTTAAAGGCTATGCCGTAGGCTCTTTGCAGGAGGGGGCCTTCGAGCAGGTTCGGCGGGGCGTCCAGCGCTAGCAGACGGTTTTCGCCGAGGAGCGCGATTCGGTCGGCGTAGGTTGCGGCTTCGTTGACGTCGTGCAGCGCGCAGACGATCGTCTTACCGGATTCGGAGAGACCGCGCAGCAGCGCGAGAATGTCGGCGGCGGCGCCGACGTCGAGGTGGCTCGTGGGCTCGTCGAGCAGCAGGATCGGCGTCTCCTGCGCGAGTCCAAGCGCGATCCAGACGCGTTGCCGCTCGCCCGCGCTCAGCGTCGAGAAGAGGCGCTGCGCAAAGCGGCTCGCACCGACCGCAGCGAGCGCGCCTTCGATCGCGGCTTCGTCTTGCGGCTCTTCGTTCCACTGCCACCAGCGATGGTGCGCGTATCGGCCAATCGAGACGACGTCGCGAACGAGCAGCGCTTCGAGAAAGACCTCGTCGCCGGTAACGAACGCGACGCGCTTGGCTCGCTCGAGCGGCGCCAGCTGGTCGATCGGCGTTCCGTCGAGCAGAACGCTGCCGCGTCGCGCGGGATGCAGTCCCGCGATCGCACGAAGCAGCGTCGTCTTGCCGGCACCGTTGCGCCCGAGAACTGCGACGAAATCGCCTGCGGCGATGCGCGCGTCGACTTCTTCGAGCAGCGCGCGGCCGCCGACGCCGAGCGTGACGTCGCGCAGCTCGATCACAGCGATTCGCGCGTCGGCGCTGCGGCCGGGCGCAGGTAGAGATAGAGAAACGCCGGCACGCCCACGAACGCCAGCAGCACGCCGATCGGAAGCTCCGCCGGCGCGACGACCACGCGGCAGATCGCGTCGGCGAGCATGCAGAGCGCCGCGCCGATCGCGCAGGCCGCCGGCAGCAACGCGCGCGCGTCCGAGCCGACGATGCGCCGCGCGATGTGCGGCACGATCAAGCCGACGAAGCCGACGAGCCCCGCGAGCACGACGCTGCTCGCGGCCAGCAACGACGACGCGGCGAGCATTACCCACTGCGTTCGCGCGACGTCCAGACCCACAGAGCGCGCGCGCAGCTCGCCGGCGCGCAACGCATTGAGCGGCGACGCGACCGCGAGCGCGAGGACCGCGCCGAGCGCGGCGTACGGCGCGGCCGTCGCCAGCTCGGGCCAGCCGCGTCCCGCCATCGAGCCCGCGAGCCACGCAACCACCGAGCTCGCGTACTCGCCGGATCGCGCGCGCACGACCGCAAGCGTCACGATTGCGGCGAACAGCGTCGAAAGCGAGACGCCGGCGAGGATTAGGCGATTGGAATCGATGCCGCCGCCGCGGCGCGCGAGCGTCGCCACCAGCACCGCCGCTGCCAAGCCCGCGACGAAGCCGATCGGCGTCGTGGCGGCGGCCGACGCGCCGGCGGCAATCGCGATTGCGATCGCCGCGGCCGCACCCGCGCTCACGCCGGTGAGATACGGGTCGACGAGCGGATTGCGCAGCATGCCTTGCAGCACGGCGCCGCAGAGCGCCAGCGACGCGCCTACGGTCGCCGCGATGCAGACGCGCGGCAAACGCAACTGCCAGACGATCGTGGCCGGCGTGCCGGAGTCGTGTGGATGCAGGAGTGCCGCGGCGACCGCTCCCAGGGAAAGCGGTTCGGCGCCGACGAGCAGGCTCGCGGCGGCGGCGACGAACGGCAAGAGCAAGAGCGCGAGGGCCTTCACCGGCTCCGCAACTCGAGGGCGAACGACCGGCCCGGCAGCGGGTATCCCGCGTAGAGCGCGTAGCGATCGTTGCCGAGATTGTAGCCGCGCAGTGCGACGAGCAGCCGCGGACCCAACCGGTACGCGGCGGACGCGTTGACGAGCGTGAACGTCGACGGTTGATAGAGTGCATAGGCCGGCGAGAGATAGGGATCCGGCGCCTCTTGTGGCCCTTGGGTCGACTCCGATATCTCCCAGCCGTCGAAGCGGCTTGCGGGGCGCGCGTGATACTGCAGCGCCGCAGTGACGGCGAAGACCGGTCCGCGCCCCGAGAGGCGCGAATTGGTATCGAGATCTTGCGCCCGGTAGATGTTGGTTACGCCGAGACTCGCGATCATGCCGTGCTCGGGCGGCGTTTTGAATTCGAAGATCATCCCTTGGATCGACGCGCGTCCCACGTTCTGTGGAATGTAGTACGGGGGCGGCGAGACGATGAGGTTCGAGCCGCTGGTGGTGAACCAGCCGAAGCTCGCGCCGCCCCAGAGCGTCGGCGCAACGAGCGTCGCGTCGCCGACGCGCGTGCGCTCCGGGACTAGATTCGGATTGGAGAAGCCGGGATAGTACAGCTCTTCGGCCGTCGGCGCGCGAAATGCGGTGGCCGCATTGAGGCGAAGCTGCAGCGAGTGCGAGAGCGGCGCGATGCCGCCGAGCGAGGGAGAGTAGGCGCCCCCGAGGCCGCCGTCGCGCTCGCCGCGCAGCCCCGCGTAGATCTGACTTCCATTGGCGCCGAACCACTGCGATTGCACGTAGGCCGCGGTCTGCGCGTACTCGTCGAAGACGGCGGCATTGTCGGCAGCGTACGGCGAACCGCCACCGGTGCCTTCGTCGACGCGCGCGACGCCGCGCATCAGATCGAAACCGTAGACGAGGCGCTCCGCCGCGTCGCCTATCACGTTGCGCAGGCTCGCCATCCAGTGCTGGTCGTAGAGCATCTCCGCGTACGGCGGGTTCGACGTCTGGCTGGGCGCCGGCGTGGGATAGTACGAGTTCGGACAATTCGCATCGACGGGCGTGTCGCACGTGTACGACAGGTCCTCCGAGGAGTCGCCGAGATCGAGCGTCGTCGTCGAGCGCGCGCCGTGCGCCTGGATCTCCAGCCGCGCGTCGCGGTCGACGTTACCTTGTTCGCTCGTCGGGGAGAAGTAGCCCAGTTCGCCGGGGGTGCCGACCAGCGCGTCGGCGAGATTGCCGCTCAGCGTGAGATCGAGCGCGCCGACCGTGTGCTGGTAGCGAGCGGTGACGCCGGTCAAACCGCCCTGCGCGTTCTCACGATTCGGTGCGTTCTGGACGGAGTAGTCGTTGGCGGCGTAGGTGCGCTGGAACGTGACGTATGGCGTGCTAAAAATGTAGCTCTGCTCGTCGAACGAACCCGTGGAGAGCGTCGCCGACGTATCGTGCGACGGCGACGCGGTGATGATGTTGATGACACCGCCGATCGCTCCGGAGCCGTAGAGCGTCGAGCCCCCGCCCTCGACGACTTCGATTCGGTCGACCCCGCTTACCGGGACCTGCGCGAGGTCGACGTCGTCGATCTGCCCGCCGGCGGCAGGCAGTCCGTCGACGAGCACCAGCACTTGCTCCGAAGAGCTTCCGCGGATGCCGACGCTGCTCACGGCGCCGAAGGCCCCATAGCGAACGAGGTCGACCCCGGGAACGGCGGCGAGCGCGTCGGCGACGGTGCGGTCGCCGTCCTGGGCGATCTGGGCCGCGGTAACGACGTAGGTGGTGCGCGCGGTGCGTTGTGCCGATTCCAGCCCGCGGTCGCTGGTGACGACATGCGCGATCTCCGGTACGGCGGTGGGCGATGGGGAAGGCGACGGCACGGCCGCGACCAGCGCGGCGATCAATGCGAACACTTGCAATCCTCTCCTTGACGCGAGGTGGACGTTGCTTATCGTCTTGCAGCGGTATCCTGACTCGCGGATCGCTGCCGTTGCCCGTGCCTTCCCATCCGTTGCCGGACAGTGACGTCGGGCGGCTCCCCGCATACAGTGGCGCGACCGTGCCGGCTTCACACCGGCTTCCCGCGCAAAACGTAGAATCACCGGTTGTGCGATTGCGTGCGGCTACCCTCTTTAGCATCGTCCTGCTGGCCTCGTGTGCCGGTCCGGCCCCCGGGGGGAGCGCCGGCATCGTGACGCTGGTCCCGTCCTTTGCCGACGACGTCTATGCGCTGGGCGCCGGACGCGGGCTCGTCGCGGTCTCGGCGTATACCGACGATCCGCGAGCGGCGACGTTGCCGCGCGTCGCCGATGCGAGCAGCGTCGACGTCGAGAAGATCGTGGCGCTGCGTCCCAGCGCCGTGGCTGGAATCCCCGCGCAAACGAGGCTGGTGGAGCCGCTGCGCCGTGCGGGCCTGCACGTGGTGCTGCTCGACGACGACGGCTACGATCTGATCTTTTCCGACTTGTTGGCCATCGGCGTGCTGACCAATCGGCAAGCGCAGGCCGCGGCCGTCGTTGCGCGGCTGCAGCGCCGCACCGCGCAACTGCGCGCTGTCGCGCGGCGCTTTCGTTGGCATCCGCGGGTATTCGTGGTGCTCGAGAGCGCGCCGGTGTGGACGGCCGGCCGCGGCTCCTACATTTCTACGCTGGTCGCGCTGGCCGGCGGGATCAACGCCGCCGGCGACCTGCGCGCGCCCTACGGGCAGTACAGCGCCGAGACGCTGCTCGAAAACCAGCCCGACGTGATCGTCGCCGATCGCGCCGCGCGGCTCGACGCCGTGCTCGATCGCGAGCCGTGGCGCAGTCTGCGCGCGGTGAAGCTGCATCGCGTCTTCTACGTCGACTCCGATCTGCTCGAGCGTCCAGGGCCGAGGTACAACGAAGCGATCGCGTGGCTGGAGGCGCGGCTGCGGCCGGTCGCGATGGCGAATTCATGACGCAGCGCGCGCTCGTCGTCGCGGTGGAGACCCGCGCAATGCGCGAATCCCTCGACGCCGAACTCTCCGAGTTCGAGGCGCTCGCGCAAGCCGCTGGCGCGACGATTCTCGATCGCGTCGTCCAGCGGCGGGACGCGGTCGATCCGGCGACGCTCGTGGGCAGCGGCAAGGCGTCGGAGATCGCCGACGAGGCGCGCGAGCGCCGCGCCGATCTGCTCTTGGTGCTCAACGACCTGCGCCCGCGTCAGCGGAAGAACCTCGAAAAGCTCGTGCCGCTGCCGATCGTCGACCGCACGATGCTGATCCTCGACGTCTTCGCGCGCCACGCACGCAGCCGCGAAGGAAAGCTGCAGGTCGAGCTGGCGCAGCTGCGCTACCGCCAATCGAATCTCATCGGCATCGGTGCCGATCTTTCGCGCCTGGGCGGCGGCATCGGGACGCGAGGACCTGGCGAGACCAAGCTCGAGGTCGACCGGCGCCGCATCGGGCAGCGCATCGCCACGCTAACCGAGTCGTTGCGCAGCATCCGCCGGCAGCGCTCGCTGCGGCGAGGAAAAACGCATCGCGAGCCGCTCGTCGCGCTGGTCGGATATACGAACGTCGGCAAGTCCTCGCTGCTCAACGCGCTGACGCGAAGCGATGCATACGTTGCCGACCAGCCGTTTGCGACGCTCGACCCGACGATTCGCCGCGCCTATCTCGCGACGGGGCGTTACGCTCGCGTCGCCGACACCGTCGGCTTCATCACGGACCTTCCGAAAGACCTCGTCAACGCGTTCCGCGCGACGCTCGAAGAGCTGCGAGAGGCCGACGTGCTGCTGCACGTCCTCGACGCTTCAAATCCGCAGTGGCAGCGGCAGCGCGAGGCCGTTGAAAAGATCTTAGACGAGCTGGAGCTGGAGACCGCACCGCGGCTCGCCGTTTTCAACAAAGTAGACCGCGCGGTGCCCGAAGCGTTGGGCGAACCCGGCGCGATCTACGTGAGCGCGAAGACGCGCGAAGGCTTGCCGGCGCTGCGCGATGCGATCTTGGCGGCCACCGGTGCGCCGGCAGAGGCTCCCTAGTGAGGTGAGAGGGCGATGTTGGAGCGATCGCCGATCCACGAAAGCGGCGGAATCTCGAAGAAGCGCGCGAGCGAATTGAGCTGCGTCGCATAGCTCGCGCGCAGCTCGCCGAAACGAAGCCACGCTTCGTCGCGCGGGCGTAGCGTGTAGCCGGCGGCCGCCAGGCGGTCGCAGGCATGCTCGAACTCCGCTCGTTCGATCCCCACGCTCTCCTGCGCGGTGGCGGTGCCGAAGTAATGCGATAAATCGCGCGTCGCGTGCCGGCCGACGTTGTAGAAGATTCTGGCCTGCCCTTCGCGACCGCCTTCGACGGTCGTCATCAGCAGCGTCGCCGCATCGAGCAGCGTGCCGAGCGTACCGAGCCACGACTGGTCGTCGTGACTCGAACGAAAATACGCGAGCACCGGGTAGGCGAGATGACTCTCCATCACTTGTGCCGCCCAGCGCTGGGCCTCGACCATCAGCGAGCCGAGATCGTCGCGGGTCATCGAATACCCCGCGATGGCTAGAAGATTGACGCCGCTTGGCGGCGCTCCGGCGCGCGCGCCGACGGTGACGACGAAAGTTTCGCGCGTTTGAAACGACGCAAAGATCGCAAACAGGTAGGCGGTATTGATCGAGAGCAGCGAGAGGCCGGACAATCCCGCGAGCACCGAGACGAAGCGCGCGGCGCCCGAGCGGCCGACGACGTCGCCAAAACCGATCGTCAACACCGAGGTTCCCGCGAAATAGAGCGCCATGCCGAAGGGACCGTTGGCCGGGGCCACGCCCGACCGCAAGCCCCAGAGTATCAGGCCGAAGCCGACGATCAGCGATGCGACCCACATGCCCATCAGCGAGACCAGTCCCAACGGCGCGAAAACCGCGAAGAACTCCTCGCGGCGATCGGAGTCGTTCGGGAAGAAGCGCCACGCCAGTGACGGCCACAGGCGCCAGAACGAGCGCCAGAAGTAGTAACTCACCCGGTATCGCTTGGCCGTTGCACGCGGCACGACGACCGATTGGAAGAGATCGCTCAGGGTCAGCAGCACGACGGCGACGCCGCCCAGGATTGCCAGGATGTCGAGCACGACGGTCACGCCCGAGTCTTCGTCGCAACGGGTCGCCAAGCCGCCCCGCGCGAATGAGCACGCAACGTCAATGTCGGTAACCTTTGTAACGGGTCCAGTCAGTTCGGGGAAGAGCGCCTTTGCGGTGAAGCTCGCGCTCGAAAGCGGTTGCAACGTGACCTATATCGCGACGGCGGCCGGTGAGTTCGAGGATATCGAATGGCGCGCCCGGCTCATGCGGCACGTGCGAGATCGTCCTTCGGCGTGGCGGACCGTCGAGACCGCCGCGATGACGCTCGACGCGCAGCTCGCCCTTTTTCGCGACGCCGCTCCGGCGGCGTGCCTGCTCGTCGACGCGCTCGGAACCTGGCTCGAGGCGCGCATCGCCGCTCACATCGATCTGCTCGAGATCGACTACAACGTGCTGGCCTCGCGGCTCGATGGTGAGGCGGCGCGCTTCGTCGACGAGCTGCTGGCCTCGCGCGCGTCGGTGATCGCGGTGAGCGAGCAGATCGGCTGGGATGTCGTGCCGGTCGAAGCGGCGGCCCGCCTATCGCGCGACGCGATGGGCCGCATGGTGCAGCGGCTGGCTAAACACGCCGACCGGGTCTACCTGGTGATTGCGGGCTACGCGGTGGACATGCGGGCGATCGGGCAGCCGATCGACGTCGAGGACGTCCGATAGCGAGCTAGGGGGCTGCCGGTTCCTCCGGTCGCGTGCTGCCCATCGGGGACGGCGCGGCCGTCATCGCTGGGGCCACCGGGACGGCTGGGCTGGCCGTGGGCGACGGGGAGGGCGAGGGCGTCGGGATCGCCGGCGGCTCCAGCGTCGGCTGCCCTTGCGGTGCAGTCAGCGCAACCAGCCGAATGTATCCGATCGAGACCGTTCCATCTTTAGGTATGGTCGTATCGGCCGTCGCCGTTCCATAACCGGCCGCGCGCGCGGTTACCGTCTGATCGCCGGCAACGGCTCGCAGGGTAAAGGCGCCGTTGACGTCGGCCCGCACGGTATAGAGCGAGCCGACGGATAGGAGCGCATTTCCGATCGGGTGGTTGGTCATCGCATCGAGGACTCGGCCGGTGACTCGCCCGTAATCTTGAACGCCTACGACATTTGGCGGCGGCGAGCACGAGTCGCCCATTGCGAAGAGCACGATCATTCCCAAGACGGCATTCCGCATTGAGCAAGTGTACTTTAGGGAGCGCGTCGTTCCCCCTAATCGGACAGGTATGGCCGCGAGATTTGCACAAAGGGTTGGCCGAGCATGAACCCATACGGACCCGTCGCAATCTACCTCTGCGTCGCTCTGGCGGCGGCCCTGCTCTTCAGCGTACTTCCCGGTCTGCTGGGACGCGCCAAGCCGAATCCCCAAAAGTCGGAAGCGTACGAATGCGGGGTCGAACCCACATCGCCGGTCGCCGGGCGATTCCCCGTTCGTTTCTATCTCATCGCGATGCTCTTCGTCGTCTTCGACGTCGAGGCGGCGTCGTTCTATCCGTGGGCGGTGCAGATGCACGCGTTGCGCGTCTTCGGACTGCTGGAGATGGTCGTCTTCATCATCGTGCTGGCGATCGGCTACGCCTACGTGTGGAAGAAGGGCGGCTTCGTATGGCGGTAGGCCCGGGACAGTTCATGCTGGCGCGCCTCGACGACGTCGCGCGTTGGGCGCAGAGCTCGTCGGTCTGGCCGCTTACGATGGGCCTGGCGTGCTGTGCGATCGAGATGATGACGGTGACGTCGTCGGAGTACGACATCGCGCGCCTCGGCTCGGAAGTCTTCCGCAGTTCGCCGCGCCAGGCCGATCTGATGATCGTCTCGGGGCGCGTGGCGCAGAAGATGGGACCGATCGTCAAGCGGCTCTACGATCAGATGGCCGACCCGAAATGGGTCATCTCGATGGGGGCGTGTGCCAGCTCGGGCGGCATCTTCGATAATTACGCCGTCATTCAAGGCGTCGATACGATCATTCCGGTCGATGTCTACGTTCCCGGTTGTCCGCCGACGCCGGACGGGCTCCTCTACGCGGTTAACCTCATTCAGCAGCAGATCCGCGAAGGCGGCCGCGGCGGCATCCTGGCGCGAGCCTAGTCCGATAACGATTCTGGCGACTTAATTTCATGCCGAGTACGCAAGTTCCGCCGATCACGGGCGCCGCGATCGACCCGCCCAGCCTACGCCCGCCGATCGACGACGCGGCGATAGAACGCATCGCCTTTCCGCAGTTGCGGGCCCGCTTGGAGCAGCTCAAAGCCGACGGCTTTACGATGATGCTCGACCTCGGCGCCGTGGACTACCTTGGCCGCAGCCCGCGGTTCGACGTCGTGTATCACTTGCTGGCGCTCTCGCCTTCGGCCGCGACCGTCGAGCAGGCCGGCACGCCCAAGCGCGTACGCATTCTCTGCGGCGTCGACGATGGCCAATCATTACCGACGTGTTCGGACTTGTGGAAATCGGCCGATTGGGCGGAACGCGAAGTCTACGACCTCTTCGGAATCGTCTTCGACGGCCATCCCGACCTGCGGCGCATCCAGATGCCTCTGGATTGGGAAGGACACCCCCTGCGCAAGGACTACCCGATGCGCGGTCCCGCGCGCGAGCGTTCGCCGCGGCCCGCGTTCGCGAACAAGACCAACGTCGTTGCGGGTACCCCACCGTCGGGCCGTACCCTCGAAGCGTTGCAAGAACAAGTGAAGCGAGCGCGGGAGTCGTCGTGAGCAGTAATCCCCTGATGCCCGTCCCCGATATCGTCAGCAAGACGGGGAATACGATGGTGCTCTCGATGGGTCCGCAGCATCCGTCGACGCACGGGGTGCTGCAGATCGTGCTCGAGATCGACAGCGAGAACGTCGTCAAGGCCGACCCGGAGATCGGCTACCTGCACACCGGCATCGAGAAGAGCGCTGAGGGTCTCTTCTGGACGCAGGCCCAGACCGTCATCGAGCGCATGGATTATCTCGCGCCGTCATCCAACGCGCTCTGCTACGCGCTGACGGTAGAGAAGCTGCTCGGCATCACCGATCGCATTCCGCAGCGGGCGCAGGTCATTCGCGTGCTCATCGGCGAGCTAACGCGCATCGCGTCGCACTGCGTATGGCTGGGTACGCACGGCATCGACCTCGGCGCGATCTCCGTCTTCTTTTATTGCTTCGACCTGCGCGAGAACATCCTCGACTTGCAAGAAGCCTCGGGCGGTGCGCGGATGCATCCCAACTACGTCCGCATCGGCGGTCTCAACGGCGACCTGCCCGACGGCTTCTTCGCGCGCCTCGACGCACTGATCGAGAAGTTTCCCGGGCGCATGCGCGAGCTGCGAGGCTTGCTGCAGGCCAATCCGATCTTCCAAGACCGCACGATCGATATCGGCTACTTGTCACCCGAAGAAGCGCTCCAGTGGAACGTCACCGGTCCGAGCCTGCGCGCGAGCGGCGTCGCCTACGACGTGCGCAGGGCGTTTCCGTACACCGGCTACGAGACGTACGACTTCGAGACGCCGACACGAACGCAAGGCGACGCCTACGCGCGCTTTCTCGTGCGCCTCGACGAGATGGACCAGTCGATGCGCATCATCGAACAGGCCCGCAAGCGCCTCGAGGTGCCGGGCCCCGTGATGATCGACGATCCGAAGATCGCGCTGCCGCCCAAAGAGACGATCGCGCTCTCCATGGAGGCATTGATCCATCACTTCAAGCTCATCAGCGAAGGCTTTCGCGTGCCCCCGGGTGACGTCTACCATTCGGTCGAGTCGCCGCGAGGCGAACTGGGCTACTATATCGTCAGCAACGGCGAGAACCGCCCCTACCGCATCCGCACGCGCCCGCCGAGCCTCTACAACCTGCAAGCGCTCAAAGGCATCGCCCCAGGAAACCTGATCGCCGACCTGGTCGTCATGATCGGCTCGTTAGACCCAGTCTTCGGAGAAGTCGATCGATGACGGTGCCCTGCTTCGGCTTGCGCGGTCGTGGTTGCAGGGGGCTTGCCGCGAGCACGATGACGGAAAGCTCGAGCCTCCTCTCGTCATCATGCCGAGGGTTTCGCCGATGACCGAGCGCGAGAGAAACTTCCCGGCGTTGCGCGAACGGTTGCAGCCGCAATGCGACGAGGTCATCGCGCGATACGAGCAAAGGCGCTCGGCGCTCTTGCCGATCATGCATCTGTTTCAGGAGCACGAAGGGTATGTGAGTCGCGAGGCGATGCTGGCGACTGCGGAGATGCTCGAGATCACACCGGCGGAGGTGGAGGGCGCCGTCTCCTTCTATACGCTGCTCTACCGGCGTCCGGTGGGCAAGTACGTGCTGCAAGTCTGCCGCGGCCTGGCGTGCGCGATCAACGGTGCCGACGACATGATGGCATATTTTCGCGAGAAGCTCGGCGTCGGTCATCTCGAAACGACGCCCGACGGTACGTTTTCCTACGAAGAGGTCGAGTGTTTGGCGGCTTGCGATCGCGCCAGCTGCATGCAAGTGAACCTCGAGTTCGTCTACGACCTCACGCCCGCGAAGGTCGACGAGATGCTCGCGGCGATGCGCGGCGGCAGCTACTCGACGCCGGCGATGGCGCAGACCGAACCTCCCGGGCCGACGTGGCAGATTCCGCAGGACGATCAGGTCGCACGGGGCACGAAGTCGCCCGGCGGCACCGGCGTGCCGCGGCCCAATAACGCCGGCGGCATCGGCGATGCCAGCGGGATCATCATGCTCGACCACATCATCAGTCGCGACGTCGAGTTCTTCGCGGGAACCAAAGAGCGTGCGGTCGTCGATTCGCGCGCGGTCGTGGCCGTAGCGACGGAAGAGGGCGGCGGTGCCGGTCACTAAAGTGTTGACCGCCGGAATCGGCGAGGTCGATCTCCGCAACATCGACGTCTACCGCGCGCGCGGCGGCTACCGGCAGTGGGAGCGCGCCGTCACCGAGATGACGCCGAAAGACGTACTCGATCTCGCCGAACAGTCGGGGCTTCGCGGGCGAGGGGGCGCGGGATTCCCGACCGGCAAGAAGTGGTCGTTCCTGCCCGCCAACAAACCGTTGCGCTATCTGGTCTGCAACTGCGACGAAGCCGAGCCGGGCACGTTCAAAGACCACATGCTGCTCGAAGAGACGCCTCATCAAATCATCGAGGGAATGCTGATCGGCGCGTACGGCATCGGCTGCCACCACGCGTTCATCTATATCCGCGGCGAATTCCGCCGCGGCTACGAAATCTTCTGCGCTGCCCTCGAGCAGGCGCGCGCGGCCGGTTACGTCGGCAAGAACCTTTTCGGCAGCGGCTACGATCTCGAGATCACGGTGCATCGCGGCGCCGGCGCGTACATCTGCGGCGAAGAGACCGGACTTCTCAACTCGCTGGAGGGTAAGCGCGGCGAGCCGCGGCTCAAGCCGCCGTTTCCCGCGATCGAAGGGCTCTACGGGGCACCGACCGTCGTCAACAACGTCGAGACGCTGGCATACCTCGTGCCGATTCTCGCGCGCGGCGCGGAATGGTTCGCCTCGGTGGGAACCGAGCGCAGCAAAGGCTACAAGGTCGTCTCGGTCTCGGGCCACGTGCAACGGCCGGGCAACTACGAGATTCCGTTGGGCACGACGGTGCGCGAGCTCATCGAACTGGCGGGCGGGCTGCGTCCCGGCCGCACGTTTGCCGCGGTGCAGCCCGGGGGCGGTTCGTCGGCCTGCATTTTCGAAGAGCACCTGGATTGGCCGTACGATTACGAGAGCATGGCAAAGGCCGGCTCGATGTTGGGCTCGGGCGCGTTCGTCGTTTTCGACGACACCACCGATTTCGTGAAGGCCGCGCACAACCTCGTTCGTTTCTTCGCCCACGAGTCGTGCGGTCAGTGTACGCCGTGCCGCGAAGGCGGTGAGTGGATGGCGCGCGTGCTCGACCGCCTCGTGAAACGTCGCGGCGTTCCGGGCGACATCGAGATGCTCTTGCGCGTTTCGCGCACGGTGACCGGCCTGAACCTTTGCGCGCTTGGCGATTCGATCGAGCCCTTCCTCAAATCGGTCATGATGCGCTTTCCGCAGCAGTTCGCTTCGCGGATCGCGGCGCCGCAGGAGCAGCCCGCATGAGCACCTCGACCACACCGGACGTGCAAATGGTCACGCTGACGATCGACGGCATTCCGGTAACCGTTCCCAAAGGCACGCTGCTGGTCGAGGCGGCGAAGAAGATCCAGCAAGAGATCCCGGTCTACTGCTATCATACGAAGTTGGGGCCGGCCGGTCTCTGCCGCATCTGCATGGTCGAGATCGAAGGCATGCCCAAGCTGCAGATCGCCTGTAATACCGTCGTCGCCGACAAGATGGTCGTGCGCACGCAGGGTGAGAAAGTCGACGCGGCCCGAGCACTCGTGCTCGAGTTGTTTCTCGTCAACCACCCGCTGGACTGTCCCATCTGCGACAAAGGCGGCGAGTGCGACTTGCAAGATTACTCGATGGCTTACGCCCGCGGCACCTCCGACGTTGCCGACCCCAAGCTCTCCAAGCCAAAAGCCGTCGACCTCGGTCCGACGATCGTGCTCGACGAAGAGCGCTGCATCGTCTGCCAGCGCTGCGTCCGCTTCGACGATATCATCGCCGACGAACGCCAGCTCGTCGTGAAGGATCGCGGCGCTCGCGACATCATCGCGACCGCCACCGGCCTTCCGTACCGGCACAACTTCACCGGCAACGTCACCGAACTGTGCCCGGTCGGCGCGCTGACCTCGAAGACGTATCGTTTCAAGTCGCGGCCCTGGGATCTTCAGCGCACGCAGACCAGCTGCACGCAGTGCTCCGTCGGCTGCCAGCAGTTTGCCGACGTGCGCTACGGCAACCTTTTGCGCACGATGCTGGTGGAAGAAGACACCGTTTCGGACGGCTGGCTCTGCGATCGCGGGCGTTACAATGTCGGCTTCTACGACTCGCCCGACCGCATCAAACAACCCCTCTATCGCAAGCACGGCGAGTGGACCCAGATCGGCTGGGACGACGCCTTCATCCTCTGTGCCAAAGCGATTCGTGAAGCGCGCGCGCACCGTGGGCCGCAATCAGTCGGCGCGATCGGCGGCGGGCGGCTCACGAACGAAGAAGCTTTCGCGCTGCAGCATCTTTTTCGCGCAGCGGGCGTGACGAATCTCGACTGGCGCGCCGGCCGGCAGCGGCAAGCGACGCCGGGCCGCAGCGCCGCGCCGCTCGACGCGATCGATGCCGCCGAGTTCATCGTGATTGCCGGTATCTCGCCCGAGCAGCGCGCGCCCGTTTTCTGGCTGCGCATCGCAAAGGCCGCACGCAAAGGCGCGAAGATCGTCGTCGAAGCTTCCGCGCAAGACGCGGCAGCGGCGGCGAGCGGCGGCAAGCGCGTCGCACTCGTGTGGGACGGCGTCGACCTCGCGGTTGGCCGCAGCTACGCGCAGGCCTTTGCCGGATGCGAACGGCTCTCGACCTATATCGCGAGCGAACAGGGCAACGCGCGCGGCGCGGAGGCGATGGGCATGCTGCCGGGCTACGGTCCCGGACACCTCACCGTCGAGCCCGGTCTCGGCGCACTCGCGATGTACGAGCGCGCGTCGCGTAAAGAGCTCGACGTGCTCTGCATCTTCGGCGCGAACCCCGCGCGCAACGCCGCCGACCCGGCGGCCGCGGCGGCGGCATTGGAGGCGGCGTCGTTCGTCGTGGTCAGCGAGTTGTTCATGACCGAGACCGCGCAGCGCGCCACGCTCGTGCTTCCGGCTGCGGGTGCCTTCGAAAAGGGCGGGACTACCGTGAACCTCGCGGGCGATCTTTTGCCCGTCAATGCGTCGCTGGATGCGCCCGACTTCGTGCGTTCCGATTTCGAAATCATCGCCGCCCTGGCCGACGAGCTCGACGTCGCGCTGCCGTCGATTCCGCAGATCGAAGGCGCCGTCATCGCTGCGGTGATTAAAGAGCCGAAGGATTTCACGCTCGGAGACGCGCGCTTCGCTCCCGATGCCGCGGAGAGTACGTCGCGCAACGGCTACGCCGGAGATTCGATTCTGTCGGGCGGCGGCACGTGGCAGCACGACCCGTGGATCGCCGGATTGAGGAGTTCTTAGATGCCCTGGTGGCTGGCGGTGCTGATCAAATCGGCGATCCTGCTCTTCGTCGTGGTCACGTCGTTTGCGTATGCGATGCTCGTCGAGCGCAAGGTACTGGGTTGGATGCAGCTTCGTCCGGGGCCCAATCGCGTCGGGCCGTGGGGCTTGCTGCAGCCGGCCGCCGACGCCGCGAAGCTGATCCTCAAGGAAGATCTCATGCCGCAGACCGCCGATCCGCTGCTCTATAAACTGGCGCCGTTCATCTCGCTGCTGACCGCATTTGCGGTCTATGCGGTCATTCCGTTCGGCGCGTCGTCGTCTGGTGCGGTGTGGGCGATCGGCAACCCCAACGCCGGCATTCTCGTCATCCTTGCGATCGCGTCGGTTGGCGTCTACGGCATCTGCCTTGGCGGCTGGGCCTCGGGATCGAAGTATCCGCTGCTGGGCAGCGTGCGCTCTACCGCGCAGATGATCAGCTACGAGCTGGCAATGTCGCTCTCGCTCGTCGGCGTGCTCATCTTGGCCGGAACGACCTCGCTCGACGGCATCGTGTTTGCGCAGGCGCACTGGTGGTTCTTCATCCCGCAGATCGTCGGCTGCCTCATCTATGTCATCACGGCCGTCGCGGAGACCAATCGCGCCCCCTTCGACTTGGTTGAAGCGGAGACCGAGCTGGTCGCCGGCTTCCACACCGAGTACTCCGGCCTGCGTTTCGGCCTGTTCTTCATCGCCGAATACGTGAATATGCTCACCGTCTCGTGCCTGGCGACGCTGCTGTTCTTCGGCGGCTGGAACGCACCGTTCGGTTGGACCTTCATCCCGAGCGTCGCGTGGTTCGTCATCAAGGTCGCGTGCTTTATGTTCTTCTACATGTGGCTGCGAGCGACGCTGCCGCGCCTGCGCTACGATCGGCTGATGGCCTTGGGCTGGAAGGTACTGCTGCCGATCGCGACGCTCAACGTCGTGATCACGGCCATCGTCGTGGCGTATTCGGGATGAAGCCGGTGGTAACGAAGAAACACTTGTACAATGTGGGGGCGATCCTGCGCGGGCTCTCGATCACCTTTGGATTCATGTTCCGCCGGCGGCCGACGATCCCGTATCCTTCGCGCAAGAAGCAGCACGCGCCGCGCTTCCATGGCCTGCACGAGCTGCGCCGCTACGACGACGGCAAGGAACGCTGCATCGGCTGCGAGCTGTGCTCGAGCGTCTGTCCGGCCAACGCGATCACCGTCATCGGTGCGGAGAACTCGCCCGACGACCGCCGTTCGCCCGGCGAGCGCTACGCGGCGCGCTACGAGATCGACGAGTTACGCTGCATCTTTTGCGGCATGTGCGAAGAGGCGTGTCCCACCGATGCGATCGTGCTCACGCCGCGTTTCGAGATGGCCGACTACCGCCGCGGCTCGTTCATCTATCCCAAGGAACGGCTTTTGGTGCCGCCGGAGGCCGGTGTTGGCACGGCGCCCGACGATCGCCCGGGCGGGATTCCCGGTGACCTCGGTCGCGTGGCCGAAGTCAAGTCGACGACCGACGTCGAGAAGGGCTACGACGCCACCTGGCGCGGCACGATCCTCAAGACGCAGCGCCGCGGCTTGGCGATAATCAAGGATCCCGGGGCCGTCGAGTGATCGCGTTCTGGGTGCTCGCCGTCCTGTTGATCGCCAGCGCGGTGTGGACGGTCACGTCGAGCAAGCCCGTCTACAGCGTCGTCGCGCTGCTGCTCAATTTCGCCGCGCTCGCGGTGCTCTACGTAACGCTATCCGCCGAGTTCTTGGCCGTCATTCAAATCATCGTTTACTCCGGCGCGATCCTCGTGCTCTTCGTCTTCGTGATCGCGCTGCTGAGCAGCGGCGTTGAACCCTTCGCCGCGGGCCCGAACCGGCTGCCGCGGATCTGGATTCCCGGGGCACTCTTCGTGGCGGTAGCGTTCGGCTTTCTCGTGTACGCGATCGGCAACGCGCAAGCGCGGCTGCCGCTGGAAGCGGGGCCGGTCGGTTTTGCCGACGTCTTCGGCAGCGTGGGCGATTTCGGCAAAGCGCTCTTCACCGTGCAGTTGCTTCCATTCGAAGCGACGGCTCTCGTACTGATGGTCGCGGTCATCGGCGTGATCACGCTCGGCGGCGAGCAGATGAGCGACGCGGAGGAGAAGCACCGCGGACAGGCGCGCAGCGACCGGCAGATGCGCGAGGCGATCCTGCGCGAGGGCAAAAACTAAATGGGCGCGCCGATCGCCGACTATGTCGGGCTGGCCTCGGTAATGTTCTTCATCGGCGTCGCCGGCGTGATCGTACGCCGCAATCCGCTGATCATGCTGATGAGCGTAGAGCTGATGTTCAACGCCGCCAACCTGCTGCTCGTCGCCTACTCTCGCGTGTGGGTGCAGAACGCGGGCCACGTGTTCGCCTTCATCGTGATTACGGTGGCCGCGGCCGAGGCCGCAATCGGGCTGGCAATCATCGTGACGACGTTCCGCCCGGAGAAGTACGTGGACGTCGACGAGGTGAGGTCGCTGCATGGCTGACCTTCGTCGTCTGGTTGTCGCCTGCATTTTTTGTTCTGTGGACGGGCGACGTGATGCCGAGAAGACGCTCGTCGCTCCGCATCCTGCTCC
>DASZGC010000008.1:0-47206 GCA_035939175.1 Candidatus Cybelea sp.
TACGATGCGTACCCGGTCTTGGTGAAGGTCACCGAGTAGTTGTCGGGCAGCATGCTCAGGAAGCGGTACTCGCCTTTGGCGTCGGTCGTCGTTTTATAGGTGGCGCTGGGAGATTTGGCAACGACCGCAACCCCGGCAACCGCCGCGTGCGTACGATCGTCGGTTACGATTCCCGAAACGATGCCCGCCGTCTCCGCGTGCGCCGTCCGTGGCAATGCGATGCAGAGCGCGCCCAACGCCGCCACCAGCAATTTACGGCGCAAGGAACGCATGCTCGCCCACATTGTTGCAGTTGGCCGCTCCTGCCAGGCACGGGAGGCCGATCACCGGCTCCGCGCCGCCGCGCAACGGCAGGCCGTATACGTCGAGTTCGCCGTCGTCTAACCTGAGCGTATAGAAACGTTCGCGCGGGGGATCGGCGATCAGCGCGCCGGCCACCGTGTCGGTTACGTCGTCGGGGAAGAGACCTTTTTGCGGATTGAACGGCTGGCTGAACTGACTCATCTCGTCGACCGGCGGCGAGGGCGGCGAGCCCGGTTTTGGCGAGTGGAGCGGCCCCGTGTACTGTCCCAGCAGCAGATCTGCGGGATTGCCGTTCGTCGGCAGATACTGACTCGAGTCGACGAAATCGGCTTGCGCCACGTCGATCCCCAGCGACGACGGCTGTTTGGCGTACGGGAACGAAAGCTTGAAGAGCCGCGAGCGCGTCGCCGAACTCGCATAGACGTAGAGCGTCGCGTTCACGTCGAAGCGGGCCTGATTCAAGCTCGCATAACCGGCCGTCTTCGACCCCGGCGCGCCGAAGCCGAGCGTGAGCGCGGCCGGCTCGCCCTTCGATAAGGGCGCCGCAAGCTGGGATATCTCCGCGCCGAGGTCGTTGAGCAGCCAGAGATTGCCGTTGGGGTCGTACTCCATGTCGACCAAGTCCGCTCCGGCGGCGCCGATCTCGGTGATCGCGGGCGTGAGCCGGATCGCGAGTTTGACGTCTTTGGGATCGAACGAAAGAATCGGCGGAGCGAAGATCCGAATCGCGTGCGGGCTCGCGAGCGCGACGTCGCCGTTGGGCGCGACCGCGATCTCGGGTGCCAAGCCCAAACCGGGCCACTCCGTCAGCGTACGAACCGGTTTGGTGTTTGCGGCCAGCGGCAACGAGTACTGATAGAACGTCCCGTTATGATCGACGTAAAGCCATTTTGCCGGCGGCGTCGCGGGCGCCGGCACCGGTATCGACGAGGCGACGGGAGCCGGGCCCGTCGAGCCGCAACCGGAGATCGCAACGATCGCCGCACCAATAACGGCAACGGCGGCAAAGCACGGCGCCGCCTTCATCGGTCGAGGCTCGCGAAGACGGAAACGGGCGTGCTGCTCTGTTGCGCGTCGAACACAAAGAGCGAAAGGCGCGACACGTTATGGAACGGCAACGCGTTGGTTTTGTCGAACGAATCGATCTGTGACGGCGCGAAGGTCCCGTTCTTAAACGGCTTGGTGCCCTCCCCGGCGTACCCACCGAAGTTTCCGACGTGGCTGCCGAGAGCGACCGTCGCTATCTCGCCGAACGCCGCGTTGCCGAGCTTGACGAAGTGCGAATGCGATGATGCCGTGAATCGTCCGAAGTCGGCCTGCGTCTGCGACGGCGATGCCTCGTAGAGCGCCTCCTGCGCGCCGCCCGTCACCGCCGGCTCTTCGAAGCGCAGCACTTGGTAGTTAGGATAGCTCCCGACGAGAACGAGCGTATATTGCTTTCCCGCGGTCAGTGGCGGGATCTTCAACGGACCGACGCGGTAGCCCAAGTCGTCGAGCGCACTGAGCGAATGCGTTCCCACGCCGAACGACGCAAACTGCGTGAAGCTTCCGTAATCGAACGACGAACTGACGGTCTGTCCGTCGACCTGCAGGAACGCCGCACCGATGTCTTGTGGAACGCCGTCGATGATCGCTTCGAGCGCCGGCGCGCCCTCCGCAAAGCGCAATTGCACCGTCGCCTGCGACGGCGGAGGCGTCGCGCTCGAACCCGATCCCGAACACGCGCCGAGGAAAGACATGCCGCCAATGACGGCGGCATGCCGCAGCAACCAAAGTTTCATTTCGCTCCAGTTAAGGTGTGGCCTCGCGCGCCGCTACCGAGTGCGGCGCGCGAGGTTGGTTGGCTACGACGTGTCGCTTACTGCAGACAGGCCGGTTGGCTGCCGCCGTTGCCGGCGAGCGCGTTGAGGGTGGCGGTCTGGATCGACTTCGAGAGCGACGTGTACTCGAGCTTGTTGACGACCTTGGCCGCCAGCGGCGACTCGAGGAACTTGATCAACGCGGTCTTGTCCGCAAGGTGCGTGCCGTTGTTGTTTCCGTAGAAGAGCAGATAGCTCAGCGCGACGATCGGATAGGCCTTCGCGCGTGGATTTACGTAGTTCTTATAGTCGACGTAGAGCACGCACCAGGGCGCAGACGTCCCCAGCGGCTGCTCGTCGCTTCCTTCGCCGTACGTGATGTCGGCGGCCGTGATCTTGTTGAACGCGGCGACGAGCGCGGTGTGGTTGGTGGGACTCACCCAGATCGGTTTCTTATTCGCAAACCCGCTCTGCACGAACGCCTGGCCGACCTTGTTATTGGCCTTCACGTAGCCGCCGACCACGTAACCGGTGCTGTACGCCGTCGTTTGGATGGCCGCGAGAATCCCGGGGTCTCCCGTCTCGCCGATGAAGTTGGCGTTGGGGTCTCCCGAAGATCCCGGTCCCGGCCACGTCGAGTTGACGCCGAAGGTCCAGGCGGCGCTGCGTCCGGTCTGCTGGTAGGGCGCTTTGCTGTACGGCGCCTTCCAGGTGACGTTGCACACGGTGTTGAGATGATTGACGAAGTTGTACGTCGATGCCGCGCTGTCGGCGCGGAAGTAGAACGTAATCGTCTGCGAGTTGCCGCCCGTCACCGAAGTGCCGTTGTCGGCGGTGATTGCCGGATCGTTCCAATCGTCGATCGTGCCGTTGGCGATCGCGCAGTACGTCCAGGTCGAAAGCTTGATCTCTTTGACGTTGTTGTTGAAGTCCTGCGGGCGGTAGCCGAAGACGATCGGCGCCCCGATCTCGGGGAACTCGAAGGGCTCGCCCCAGCTCGTGCCGGTCGACGGTTCGCGGTACTCTTTATAGTACGGATACTCCGACGACGGCATCGCGACCGCCGAGCCGACGAAGTCGAGCGGATCTTGACGGCCGCCGAACCCGGTAGCCGTTTGCCCGAGTGCGGCGCACGGCCCGGTCGGCGGATACCCCGAATCGGAGTAACCTTCGAAGGCGTGGCGACCGTCGGTGCTGCTGGTCAAGCAATAATAGATCGTGCCCTGCGTGGGGGCGGCGTAGAAGAGCGAACCCTGTCCGGGCGGCGATTGCTGGTTGTAATAGTATCCTACGGGTTGGTTGCCGAGGTTGTACGCGTAGGCCGGAACGTCGGCGCCGCCCGCATGCAAATCTTGCGTTCCATTATCGTTGCGATGGACGCGTCCGTTATGTGAGACGGCGCTCGAATTATTCGGCGGAGGGACGATCCCCCCGGGGCCTGAAGCAGTCGTTCCGTTACACGCGCTCAGAATCAGCGCCGGAACGGCGGTCAAGGCCCAGGTGACCAGGCTCTTTTTCATGTGGGTTTCCTTCATTGGCGTGAAGAGCATGAAAGGGGTACGCCGGCCGGGCCTTGGCTCGACCGGAGGCGGAGGTGATGACGAGCGCGATCGGAGCATCGAGCTGCGTCGCGCTTCCCGCGATACGAAGGGAAGGTTTCACCGTCCCACGCGCATCGGCGGAAAATTCGGCAACCGCGTTGTTGAAGTCGTCGGCGATCCAGACTTCCGACGAGTACGCGGTAATCGCGGGGAAGAACGGCACGAGCGGGTCGCGCGAGGAGACGCACTCGGGATTATTAGTGAAGACGCCGTCGAGCGTAAGAACGCGAAGCGGCGGGTCGTTGGTGGTCCCGCCGCTCGCGCCGGCGGCGAACACGTTGACCCGTGCCTGGCAAGTAGTGGAGCTACCACTGCCTTGGGAGACCGTGTTGCCGACGAGGATCTCGCCGCTCGCCTCGAGCGCCACGCCGGTCGTGAGCCCCGGCTCCAACTCGGTCGTCGAATCCCACGGGATCGTGCGCGCCGGAGTGGCGCTTGGATCGCCGGCGTCGGCGGCAGAGTTTACGAATAGGCCGTAGCTCGGACCGAGCGACGTATAGAGGCTGCCGTTGACGTAAAAGTTCCCGCTGCCGTCGAGCGCGAGCCCGCTCGGACCGGCGTAGCGGATCTGCGGCGCGTCGAACTGCCAGCCATGCTCCGGTGCCGTCGAACCCGAACTTCCGGCCGCATACGTGAGGACGGCATCGCCGGCATTGCCGTCGACGTCGGTTGCGCCGTAGGTCACGAGAGAGCCGCTGGAATCGAAGACGATGTAGAGAGGAAAGAGCGTGGTCTTCGTCTTCTTGTCGGCCTGCAGTACCGCTTTGGGCTGGTCGCTTCCGCTCGCCCCCAGCGCGTAGATCGCGATCTCGTTGCGCGCGTCGGGCGTTCCGTTCTGCGGCGAGAAGCCGAACTCGTTGTCGAGATAGCCGACGTACAGGTTCCCCTGCGCGTCGACGGCGATGCTGCGCGCGTAGAGTTTGGAATCCAACGACAGGCTCCGCTGGGGCGCGGCGTTGCCGTTCGCGGTGCCGTCGTACTCCGTCACCGTCGCGCCTCGTCCGTCGTTGCCGCCGAGGTTGAGCGCGTAGATCGTGCCGATCGGCGGAGGCGGCTGCTTCCCGTGCAGCGAGAAGTTCGCGGTGGTCGTGACCGAGCTGGGTCCGCCCACGGCGGCCTGCAGCGACACGGATCCGGCTTGATCGTTACCATCGTAGGCCAGCGTCAGGCCGGAGACCGGTTTCTCGATCGTAAGCGTCGAGCCGGACTTCCCACCGTCGTGCAGCGCAAACGCTTTGACGGAGTCGCCTTGGATCGAAAGCGTGATGCCGTCGTAGTATTTGCTCGCTCCGACGATCTCCGCGCCCGTTGCATCGAACGCGTCGAGCGAGATTGCGGCGGTGGCGCGTTGGCCGCGTTTGGCACCCTCCGGCGAAACGCCGAGCTTGAGCGATGCAATCACGCCGTCGATGCTCAGCGAGAGCGCGTTGCTAATTCCGAAACCGGCGCCGGCGCCGGAGATGTTGGACTCTGCGGTTCCTACCGAGAGCACGTCACCCGTGCCGTCTACGCCGCCGTAGGTCGTCACGGCGAAAACGTCGCGCCCGGGCGAGCCCAAGATCGTCGCCTTGCAGACGAGGTTGGCGCCGGACTCTGCGCAGCGGCGCGCGTTGGGCACGGTATTGAGCGTGACGGCATTGACGCCGGTCACGCCATTGCCGTTCACGGAGACCAATTCGATCGCCAGCGACTGCGTGTTCTTCGAAAGGTAGTTCGCCCGCGCTCCTTCGCGACGCAAAGGCAGCGTCACCGTGAGAGCGACCTGGACCAAACGCGTCGGGTGAGGATCTCCACCGCCGCCGAAGCCGACGACGGGTCCATCGGGCGTGTTGAAGCCCCCGCAACCGGCGAGTAGGGCGCAGGCGGCGAGTGCGAGCGAAGACGACCTCACCCGCCCGACCCGACCAGCGACTGCCGGCCCCCAGCCAAAGCGTTGAGGACTTCACCGGCAGCCTGCTCGGCCATCACGCGCAGCTCGGGAACGGCCGTCGCTTCGAAACGCGATCCGCGCACGAGCGGTCCGACGATCCACAATCCTTGCGTCGTCGCTCCCGATTCTCCGATTGCGGCCAGCTCGTTCGTGACGCGCAGCCCCATGTTGGAGGAGGCGACGGAGATCGAACCGGCGGCGAGCATCTCGCCCAGCAGCGGGTCGCGCGCGAACGCGGAACCGCGGGCGAGACCCGTGCAGTTGACGATCCAATCGGCGTTGAGCTGCGCGGTGCTTCCATCGCGCAATGCCAGCGTAACGACGCCGGATTGCATGCCGGCGACCGTGCCGGAGTAGACGAAGAGACGCCGGTTCGCGGAGTATCGTTGGCGCACGGCGTCGACCTGCTGAGGCGCGCGATGACGGCGCCGCTCCCAATGACCGCGCAGATGGCGCTCGAAGCGCCGCTGCTCGGATGGCGGGAGGCGGCGCCAGATCGCCTCCGCTTCGGGGCGAACGGCGTCGACAACGCTGCGCCAATCGAACCCGCGACGCGCTGCGTCGGCAACGTGCCGGCGAAAACTGCGCAGCAGCGCGCGTGCGTCGCGCGTGTCGAGCGCCGGGATAACGTCGTACGGCGCCACATCGGCGTGCGCTTCGGGAAAGCGGCCTCGCCGGGAAACGACGTGGACGCTCCCGCGATGGCCGCAGCTTTCCAGTGCGCTCAGCGCGTCGAGCGCCGTTAGACCGGAGCCGACGACGAGCACGTGGCCGCCGACGCGACGGTAGTCGAAGCGCCACGGATCGGCGACGTAACCCGGATGGAGCCGAATCTCGCGCGGCAAGAAGCCATCGTTGGGCGGCAGATTACCGGTGGCGAGCACGATCGCGCTTGCGCGAAAACGCGTCCCCGAGCCGGACTCGACGACGAAACGGCCGTCTTGGGAGCGATAGATGCGCGCGGCGCGATCGGCAACGTGCGTGAAGCGCGCACGCTCCAGCGCGCGCGTCGCGTTCTGCGCAACGTACTCCCCATAGAGCCGGCGCGCGACGAACTCACGCGGTTTGGCCCGGCCGCCGAGCCACCGCACGAAGTGATCGGAATCGTCGGGAAAGAGGCTCATCGCTTCGGCCCGCGTGTTGAGCAGATGCTCGCCGTGGGCGGTGCCATAGGCGGCGCCCCGGCCGAGTTCTCCGGGCTCGAAGAGCCCGAGGGAGAGCCCGGCCGGCGCGTGCCGAGCCAGCTGTGCGACGACCACGCACCCGCTAAAACCGCCCCCGACGACAGCGATGTCGAGTTCGATCATGCGGACCGGCCCACGTGGGTGACCCAGAGCCACGGCTTTATTAAGGGGTCGTGCAACAGCGGCAACCTCAACTCCAAAAAGTTAACTAAAGTTATTGTTCTAGGTTATCTTTTTCGAAGAACGCGCGATTCCCCTCCCGGCCCTTCAGCAGATTTTGTGAGGCCGGGGCGACTAGCGGATGAGCCGGCCGTCGATGGCCATCGGGGCGACGCCACCGATGACGAGCCGCGCGAAGTCGCGGTGCGCCGGATTGAGCAGGACGTTGGTTTCGATGCGCGCGACGGCACTGGGCACGACGAGCGCCACCGTTTCGGCGGCCCTCACCCACGCATCACCCGCGAGTTGGCACTCGCCGGGCGCCGGCGTGTCGGCCCAGTCACCAGGGAGCGTCGCGACGTCGAGCCGTTCGATGGCGACGTCGCCGGGAATGTCGATCGGCGCAAACGCCATGGTCGGCGGAATCCGCGCCGACGAAGCGTTGACCATGATCTCCAACAACGCCAACGAAAACGTGCTCGCGGAGTAAATGACGGCGGTACCGACGGAATTCCAGCGACCGCCGTAAAGACGCGCGCCCTCTCCCGAAAACGCCGTCGCCTCGTGCTTTCGCTCGAAGGCACGATAGACTCGCAAGGACGACTAGCTGAAAACGCCGTGTTCGATGCGCCCGATGATCTGCTCGACCTGACGGACGCCGGCATCGGTTCCCAACATTCCCAACGGTACGCGATCTCCGAGCGCGACGTTCGGTTCCTGAAGCCACCGCTGGCCTTCGTTTCGCCCTAGTGCTCCCATCGCCAACGCGGCAACGCGAGCGACGCGAGCGACGCGATCCGATTCATCGGCTTTGAGCAGCGCGCGCTGCCTCATGCGGCGGCTGAACGTCGAGCGGTCGATATGGGTGATCTGCTGCAGCTGCCGCAGGGGCGCTCCCGTGCTCTCGGCGAGGTGGCGAACGACCTCCGCAGGCAGTCCCGCGGCGACCGCGTCCTCCAAGTCTCGATCGCGACGGATTGGGCGCGGCAGGAGCTGCATGCCGCCAAGCAGGCCGATCATCGTCTCTAGAGTGGTCATTTGATACCCATCATAGGCGCATTTGAGCCGTTCGCGCAAGCGTTTTCCACGGCCGGCTCGCTTGGATCGGGTCGGTCGTGCCTTTAGGCTTTGGTGGGCTTTTAGGTTAATGAAGGGCGGGAATTTCGGGATGCAGCACCTCGTCATAGGTGCCGAGCACCGTGTGGCAGCGCGACGCCGCTTCGTCGTAGATGGCGAAGGCGCGCAGCGGGGTAGCGTAGACGTGGAGCGAGAGCGCGGGTCCGTCCTTGGTGGCGGCGACGCGGTGCAGATCGAAGCGTCCTTGGCGCAAGTCGAGGCCCCCGGCTTCTAGGAGGTGCGAGTCGCGGGCCTCGATCTGCGCGATGCCGGCGCGTTCGCCGCGGTCGAGCCGCGCGTAGTCGTCGACCCTCAGCTGGCCGTCGAGCACGAGCATCCAGCAGTGCTGGCCGCCGTGATCGTGCACCGCCGAGGCCGCGCCGGCGTCCCAGTTGAGGAGCAGCACCTCGAAGTCGCGATCCTTGTAGACGCAGGTTCGGGTGTAGGCATTTGGCCGGGCCAGCAGGGGCCGGTCCAAGCTCCAAGACTCGCAGGCGGAGGTGAGCAGCTCGGCCATCTCCCGGGTCGTCCGCATGAGCGGCGCCCGGTCTCGGAGGTCCCCAATGAGCGGTCGAAGCATCGGCATGCCCGGCTCATTTATTGACTATAGTCAACATTCCTTCCGCTGGAATCGACCCTTCTAGAGCTTGAGATCTCCGAGCGCGTAGAGGTACGAAATCTCGGCCTGGCGCAGCGCGAACACGGCGGTGAGGCGGTCGGTCTCCGCCTGGGTGAGCCCGCTCTGGGCGTTGAGCAGCAGCGCGAGATTCGTGATTCCGGCGCGGTACTGCGCTTGCGTGTCGACCAGCACTTCGCGCGCCGTCTTCAGCTCCGACTCCGCCTGCACGAGCGCGTCGCGCGCGCCGGTGAGCGTGCCCAATGCTTGGCGCACGTCGAGCTCGACGTCCAGCTGCGTCTGCGCGAGCGCGGCTTCTTGCTCGTCGAGAGCGATCGTGGCGCTCGATACTTGGGCGTTCTTGATTCCCTGGTCGTACAGCGGCACGGCGACCGCCGCACCGACGTAGTTGTTCGCCAGCGCTCCGAGGCCGCTTCCGGGAAACGCCACCACGCCGGCGTTCGCGACGAGCGAGACCTGCGGCGACATAATCGTACGCGCCGCGTGCACGGTCTGATCCGCAGCGACGACCGCGCGCTGCGCGCTCGCATAGTCGGGGCGCACCTGCATCGCATGCGCGATCGCGGCGTCGTAATTTGCGGGTTCGCTCGCAATCTGCGAAGCGGCGCTCTCGGTCGCGGCGTCGTTGGCGGGCTCGACTCCGGCGTCGGCGTGCAGTCCCATGGCGTTGTCGAATGCCGCGAGCGCGGCGACGTCCTGCCCGCGAGCGCGCGCGACCGTAACGAGCGCCTGCGAGGTGGGAATCTGCGCGGTCGCGAGGTCGACTCGCGATGCCACGCCGGCGTCGATCTGCGCCGCTATGAGATCCTCTTGCTTGCGGTCTTGGGCGACGATCTGCAGCGCGAGCTTCACGGCAGCGCGCGTCTCGAGCGCGTTGTAGTACGTTTGCGCGACGTTGAATGCGATCTGCTGCGCCGAGCGCGCGAGCGTCGCCGCCCCAGCCGATTGCGTGGCCTGCGCGGAGCGAATCTGCGCCAGCACGTGGCCGCCGTCGAAAACGAGCTGCGAGAGCGACAGACCGGCCAGGTCTTCGCTCGGCGACTGCGCCGTCGGCGCGCTCGAGCCGGCGACGACCGAGAGCGCCGCGCCGACGTTTGGCTGATAAGGCGTTGCGCTCAGCGCTACGGCGGCGCCCGTCGAGCGGTAAGTGTCGGTCGCAATTCGCAGCGCCGGAGAGCGTGCGGCCGCGATGGTGATGGCCTGCGCGAGCGATATTTGCGCGGCGAGCAAGAAGAGCACGAAAGGCGTCCCGCGAGGTTACATCGCGGCCGAGGCGGCCGTCGCGTCGACGAGCCGCCCGTCGAGCAAGCCGATCGTCCGCTTCGCCTGGCGCGCGAAGCGCGCGTCGTGCGTTACCATCACGATGGTCGAGCCGCCGGCGTGCAGTTCGCGCAAGAGTTCCATCACCGCTTCGCCATTCTTTGTGTCCAGATTGCCCGTCGGCTCGTCGGCCAGCAGAATCGATGGGCCCACTGCGAGCGCGCGCGCCACCGCGACGCGCTGCTGCTCGCCGCCCGAGAGTTGCGCGGGATAGTGCTTGGTACGGTGCTCGGCGTGTACGCGCTCCAGCACCTCGGCGACTCGCAGGCGCCGCTCGCCGCGCGTCATGCCCCGGTAGACGAGCGGAAGTTCGACGTTCTCGGCGACGCTGAGATCGCCGATGAGGTTGAAGCTTTGGAAGATGAAGCCGATCTCGCGATTGCGGATCGCCGCGCGCTCGTCGGTGCCGAGCTGCTCGACGCTGCGCCCGTTGAGACGGTACTGTCCCGCGGTCGGCCGGTCCAGCAAGCCGATGATCGAGAGCAGCGTCGACTTGCCGCACCCCGACGGGCCTTCGATCGCGACGTACTCCCCACGCTCGATCGTCAAATTGACGTCGCGCAGCGCGCGCGTCTCGACGTCCTCCGTAAAGAACGTCCGGCCTACGTTTTCCAGTTCGACCAGCATTGCAACTCCTTATCGCAAGCTCAGCGTCGTTTGATCGATATCGTTGGACATGTCCGAAACGATAACGGTATCGCCGGGATCCACCCCGGAGAGCACCTGGACACGATCCGCGGATCCCCGGCCGAGCTGCACGCGTACGCGTACGGCCGACCTTCCCCCATCGACGACTTTGAACAGCTCGGTGACGCTGCCGTCGCTCGCGCCGGCGGGGCGCGCGATCGAGACTGCATTGCGGATCGACGAGATGTAGATCACTCCGTCGACGTTGGTGTCCGCGCGCAAGCCGCGCGGCAACGGGCGCGCGAACGTGACGTCGGTCGCGACGGTTCC
The DNA here is from genome assembly GCA_035939175.1 of Candidatus Cybelea sp. GTDB lineage: Bacteria > Vulcanimicrobiota > Vulcanimicrobiia > Vulcanimicrobiales > Vulcanimicrobiaceae > Cybelea. The sequence goes on from DASZGC010000008.1 coordinate 11,007, forward strand.
GTTCTCGGCGGCGGGCGCGACCCGAGCGACGCGCCCCTCGAAGAGACCGTTGCCGGTGTCGATCGCCGCGCGCATGCCGACGGCGACGGCGTGCACGTCGCCCTCGGCAACCTGCAAAACGGCCTTGAGCGAGGTCGTATCGGCGACGTGCGCGATCACCGCGTTCTGCGCCACGCTCGTGCCGGGATCGACCTCGACGCTTTGAACGATTCCGCCCGTCGCGGAACGAACGGTCAGCGCGTCCACTTGCGCGCGGTCGGCGTCGAGCTGCGACTGCGCCTGCACCACGCGTGCCTGCGCGGCCGAGACCTTGGCGGTTGCGTCGGCGGAGGCGGCGCCGAGCTGCGCCTCTTGAATGCGAACGTCGTTGCTGTCCTTGCGCGAGGCGATTACCGCCTGGCGATACTGCACGTCGGCAACGAGTCCGCGGCGATGCAGCGTTGCCAGCGACTGCGCCTGCAGAGCGCTCTGCTCCATCTGTGCCTGAGCGCCGTCGAGCACGCCCTGCTGGGTAAGCCGCTCGGTACGAGCCTGCTGCTGCGCGCTCGCGAGGTCGGCTTGCGCGACGGCCAGTTGGGCTTGGGCGTCGCGCGCGGCGGCGTCGAGCGAAGGATTCTCCATCTGCGCTACGACCGTGCCGGGCACGACGACGCTTCCCGGCTTCACGAAGAGCTGGTCGACGACGCCGCTCTGCGTTGCCGAGACGACGCGCACGCGGTCGGGCGTGAACGTTCCCTGCGCGCTGACGGAGCGCACCAGCGTTCCCTCGCGCGCGACGTCGGTGACGATGGACGCGCGGTCGACGCCGGCGCCGGCGCGTGCGTTGACGCCGCGCAGCGCCCACCCGATCGCGACCAGCACGACGAGCGCCGTAGCGGCCGCAAACGGCCACTTCGGCACGCGCTGCGAGCGCTGGCGGATGACGTCCACGCGCTTAGACGACTACCGGAAGTAAGCGGCGCGAACGCGCCACCTCGACGAGATGAGCGAGCCGCGCGGCCTCGGCCTGCGCGATCTTTCGGCCCCACGGCGTCAAGCGATAGTAACGGCGGCGCATCGCATCGTCGTCGTTACGCTCGATCTCGACGATCCAACCGTCGTTTGACATCTGCTTGAGCTGGCGATAGAGCGTGCCGGGGCCGAGGCTGATCCCGCCGCCGGTCGTCGCTTCGACCGCCTTACCGATGCTGTAGCCGTGGCGTTCGCCCTCGGCGAGAGCCAGCAGAATGTGAAAAGCGCTGCTGGCCAAGGGCAGCAGCGGCCCGGGATCCTGGCGACGATTGAGCATCCTTGCATCCCCATATAACCATAGTGGATATATCGCAACCATGATATATCCAGAAGACGCACGTGTCAAGCTCCCCGTGTCATGCGCAGCGCAGTCGAAGCACGGCGTGAGAGACTCGTTTAAACGCGTTCTCGAGAACGCGATGACGCGTGATCGCAACACGTCCCTCGACTGCGCTCGGGATGACCGGAGTATGACGTAGGGTTTGACTTCTCTACCGAAAATGGATATAGTCGGTTTCTGTATAGCTGCGCTTCGAGGCCACTGCGTGACGTCAAACGATATCAACGATCTTCTTCCACTGAGCCCGCGTGCGTTCTACGTGCTGCTCTCGCTCGCGCGGGAGGACGCGCACGGTTACGCGATCGCCAAGACCGTCTCGAGTCTAACCGAGGGCGGCGTTCGTCTGACTCCGGGGACCCTCTACCCGATCATCCGGCAGATGCTCGTCGACGGTTGGATCGTAGAGTTGCCCGAGGACGGCGTCGATTCGCGCCGTCGCCGCTATCGGCTCTCACCGCGAGGCCGGCGCGTCGCGCGCGCGGAGGCCGTGCGGTTAGACGGCCTCGTGCGCATGGCGCGCGATCTCGAGCTGCTTCCGGGGCGCGCGACGTGAAGCACGCAAGCCTCGTGCGGCTCGCGCTGCTCGCCTATCCGGCCGACTTTCGCGCCGAGTTTCGCGAGCAAATCATCGCCGATCTCGAAGACGAAGGCGGCGTGGCGTGGCCGGCGATCGGCGATATCGTCGTGAGCGGGCTGGCGATGCGCGCCGAGACGCTCGCGCGCGACGTCGCTTTCGGGATCAGGCGGTTACGGCGGTTGCCGCTCCTGGTTGCGGTCGTCGTCGCCTCGTTTGCGCTGGGCATCGGCGCGAACGTCGCGGTTTTCAGCGTGCTCGACGCCGTGCTCATCAAGCCGCTGCCCTATCCGAACGCGGCGCGGCTGCTGGTGATCGAGGCCCAGGATCAACGCGGCGTTTCCGGGAGCGCGCTTTCGCTTCCCGACGTCGCCGATCTGCGCGCGGGAACGACGCAGTTCCGCGCCATCGCCGACGAGGCACAGGATTCTTCGACGCTGACCGGCAGCGGAAGACCGCGTTCGCTGCTCGGAATGGACGTTAGCTGGAATTACTTCACCGTGCTGGGCCTGCGGCCGGAGCTTGGGCGTTTCTTCACCCTCGCCGACGGACAGCCCGGCGTGCGCCGCGTCGTTATCTCCGACCGGCTCTGGCGTTCGCAATTCGGCGCCGATCCCGATATCGTCGGTAAGAGCATCGGCTTCGACGGCGTACCGATCCAGATCGTCGGTGTGGCGCCGAACCTTCGCTATCCAGCGCCCGACGCCAATTCGCTCGATCGCGACGACTATTGGACTCCGCTGCCAAACAGCGTTCCAGCGACGCAGCGCGGCGCGCGCTATCTCGGCGCGATCGCGCTGCTCCAACCCGGCGCGACCTTGAAATCGGCGACGGCCGATCTCACGCTCGCCTCAGCGCGGCTGGCCAAACGCTACGCGCGCAACGACGCCGGCATCACCTTCGAACCAACGACGATGAGCGCGACGTTCTTCGGCAGCGTCGCGCCGGCGTTGTGGACCGTATTCCTTGCGGTGCTGGCCGTGCTGCTCATCGCTTGCGCGAACGTCGCCAATCTGCTGCTCGCCGACGCATCGACCCGCGACCGCGAGTTTGCCCTGCGGGCTTCGCTCGGTGCTTCGGCCCGGCGCCTCGGCGCGCAACTCTTCGCCGAGACCGGCGTGCTCGCCATCGCTGGCGGGGCGCTGGGCATCGCGCTCGCCTATGCCGGTCTGCAGTTTCTCGCCGCGACGCTCTTGCGAACGCTGCCACGGATCGATTCGGCGCGCATCGACGCCGGCGTGCTGCTCTACGCGGTGCTGCTCGTCGCCGCGGTCACGATACTTTCGGGAATGTGGCCCGTCGCCGCGCTCGCGCAGAAACGCCTGGCCGGAACGCTGGAGGCGGCCGGACGCAGCGGCGATCGCTCCGCGGGCGCGCTGCTGCGCTCGACGCTCGTCGTCGTCGAGCTTGCCGTAACGCTCGTGCTCGTGGTGCTCTCCGGCTTGACGGTTCGCAGCTTCTACGTGCTGACGCATCCCGATCTCGGCGTTCGCACGCAAGGCGTGCTCGCCAGCGACGCGATCGGGTTGCCGGGGACGCGTTACCAGCAGCTCCCTGCGCGTCTGACATTCGCCGGCGGCCTGCTCGGGCGCGTGCGAGCGATACCCGGCGTCCGCGAGGCGGCGCTCTCCGTATCCTATCCGCTCTCCGAAGTGATCGTCACCTTCACCGTGGGCATCGTCGGCAAGACCTACCCCATCGACGACCAGCCCGACGCCCACCTTAACGCCGTTACGCCGTCGTACTTCGACATTTTCGGCATCCCGCTGCTGCGCGGCCGCGCGTTCTCCGAAAACGATACGAACGCGTCGCAACGCGTCGCCCTGGTGAACGAAGCATTCGTCCGCAGATACCTGCTCGACCGCAATCCGATCGGGACCCGCTTGCGCATTTCCGGATGGAACGGTGCACGCTCGAGCACCGCGACGATCGTCGGCATCGTGGGCAACGAACGGCAGCGCCTCAGCCGCGCGGCGCCGCCGATGTACTACCTTCCGCTCTCGCAGGTCGCGCCGAACGTGGTGAACGTCGTCGCCGCGAGCGACGCGCTTTCGCCGCCGGCCTTCGGCCGCGCGCTCGACCGCGCCGTCGCCCAGACCGACCCGCTGATCGTCACGCCGGAGGTTTACACGATCGCCCAGCTCATCGACGAGGCCGCCGCGACGCCGCGCTCGTCGGTCGTGCTCTTAGGCGCGCTTGCAGCCGTCGCGTTCTTGCTCGCGCTATCCGGCGTGTTCGGCGTCGTTTCGTTCGGCGTCTCGCAGCGCTATCGCGAGTTCGGCGTGCGCCGCGCGCTGGGCGCGCGCGCCAGAGACGTGCTCGGCGACGTGCTGCGCCGCGCGCTGGTCGTCAGCTCGATCGGGATCGCGCTCGGCACGACGATCGCCATCGTCGCCGGACGCGCGATCGCGCCGCAGCTCGACGGCGTTTCGCCCTTCGACCCGCTCACCTTCGTCGCAGTCATCGCGCTCTTGCTCGGGTGCGTCGCCGCCGCCGCACTGCTGCCGGCGATACGCGCGACGCGCGTCGACCCATCGTTTGCGCTGCGGTACGAGTAGCCTATTCCTGGCGCAAGACGACGCCCGGATCGACGCGCATCGCGCGTACGGCGGGGGCGACGGCCGCGGCGAAAGCCGTGACCGCCAGCGTAACCGCGACCGCCACGAACGTCGGCGGATCGAACGGCGAGACGCGATAGAGCAGGGCCGACATCGCCTTCGCGCTCGCTGCCGAGAACACGAAGCCGAGCAACATTCCCACAGCGAGCAGCACCGCCACCTGAACGAGCACGCTCGAGGCGATCGTCCAGGCGCCGGCGCCGAGCGCGCGTCGTATGCCGAACTCGCGCGTCCGGCTGCCCACGGTGTAGGCAACGACGCCATACGTGCCAAGGCCGGCGAGCAGCAGACCGATGAGCGCCAAGAAACCGAGCATTAACGCCGCCGTCGAAGCGGCCGAACGCCGGTCGGAGAGGTACGTCGCATACGACGCGACGCGGCGCGCGGGCAACTCGCGATCGAGCGAGCGGATCGCTCCCGAAATCTCCCTCGATACTTCCGGCGGCGTGTCGCGCGTGCGCGCGACGACCTGGAACATCGGCATCACGTCCTGGAAGAACGGGACGATGATCTGGGCCATCGGCGCTTCGGTGAGCGACTCCATCTTGAAATCGTCGACGACGCCGACGATCGTGCGCCCCCACGGCGGATTGACGCCGTAAGCGATGACGACGCGCTGTCCGATGGGGTCACCCGTGGGAAAGTTCTGCTGCACGAAGGCCTTGGTCACCAGCGCCACGGGCGGCGAATGTTCGGTGTCGGCGTCGTTTATCAGCCGTCCGCGCAGTAGGTGCAGGCGCAGCGACTGCAGCGCACCGGGCGTCACCGCATTGTATTCGACGGTTTGGTTGGCGTTGCGTGGAGCGGGGCGGCCCATGATGCGGTAACTCTCGGCGTTGTAGTTCTCGTCGCTGAGCGGCGTCGAGACCATGAGCGCGGGCGACGCGAGGTCGGGCACTGCTTGCAGCCGCGCGAGCAGCGCGTGTGAGAAAGCCAGCTGCGATGCGGCGGTGGGATAGCGGCGGGACGGCAGCATCAGCATATTGCTGGCGATGGCGTTGTCGTAGGCGAAGCCGACGTCGACGCCGGCAAGCGCGACGAAGCTGCGCACGAGCAATCCGGATCCCGTCACCAACGCCAGCGCCAGCGCCAGTTCGAACACGACCGCGGCCGATCGGGTCAGCTTGCCGTGCGAACCGGCGAAGCGCGGGCGGCGCAGCGTGAGCGCGGGCAGCGTGCCGATGGCGAGCGCGCACGCGCAGGTGACGCCGAGCGTGAAGAGCACCACCAGCGGCGTGACGTGCGCGGCGACGATGCGCGGAAGATCGAACCCCAGGAGCGGCACGGCTCGCAGGAGCAGCGCGCAGAGCAGAAGCCCGAGCGCGCCTCCGGCCGCCGCCATCATCGCGCTCTCGACGAAGAGCTGCCCGATCAGGCGGCCGCGCGACGCGCCGACGGCCAGACGAATCGACAACTCGCGCTCGCGCTCGGCGATGCGGCCGAGCAAGATGTTCGACACGTTCAAACATGCGATCAGCACGATGCCGACGACGGCCGCGAACGCGATGGCGAGCATCGTCTGCGCGGGGCCGAAGAGCTGACGCCGCATCGAGACCACGTGCTGCGCCAGGTTTCCGTTGGCGACCGGATAGCGCGCTCGCAGCAGCGCGGCGACGCGGTCCATGTCGGCCTGCGCGGCTTGCGGCGAGACGCCCGGCCGCAGCCGCGCCACCGTGATTAAATAGTGTGAATCGCGCGGTGAGGCGTCGTTGGCCAGCGCGCGATAGACGTCGCTTTGATTACCGCTAAGCGCGACGGCACGCGGCATCGCAAAACCGTCCGGCAAGATGCCGACGATCCGGTAGGAGAGGTCGTTGAGGGAGAGCGTCGTGCCGATCACACTCGGCGATGCACCGAGCGCGCGCCGCCAATACGACTCGGAGATCACGAGGTTGCGCGGTGCGCCGGGGCGCGCGTCGCTCTCGTCGAGCAGCCGTCCCAGACGCGCTCGCACTCCGAGCGTCGCGAAGAAGCCGCCCGTGACGACCTGCCCGGCAATGCTCTGGGGATCCGCAACGCCCGTGCGCACCGGCATCCATTGCGCGTACGAGCCCATCGCGCTAAACGACGTCGCAAGTTTCGGCCAGTCGAGCGAGTTGGGCAGGCTGGTCTCCGATCCGTGGGCCGCCGGATTGTCGGCGGGACGATCGTAGATGTAGACGAGACGCGACGGATCGGCGTAGGGCAGCGGCGCCAAGAGCACCGCGTCGATCGCGCTGAAGACGGTCGCGCCGATCCCGATCGCCAGCGCCAGCGTGGCGATGACGATCGACGAAGAGACCCACGATTTCGCCATCAGGCGCAGCGCGAACGCTGCGTCGCTGCCGACGAGCGCGGCGTGCTCGCGCAGTGCGGTCGCGAGAATGTCGAGATAGGCCTCGAGGGCAAATCCCAGCGCCTTCGCGCGGTTCTGCGTCCGCCGGCGGTGCAGGATCTGCGAAAAATCGTCCATGGCTTGCTCGCCGTAGTTACTGCGAAACTCGCGCGGACAGAGCCGCAGCAACGCGCGATAGATGGCGACGCCGCCCGCCACCGGCGCTATCCCTGGCTCGCGAGGAGGCGGTTGCGGCGCACGAGCCTCACCATGGCTTCCAGGCGCGCGACCTCGCTCGCCAGAGCGCGGCGGCCGGCGGGCAGCAATCGATAGTAGCGCCGCCGCGGATCGCCGTCGGGCTCGCCGCGCACCTCGACGATCCACTTGTCGCGACAGAGCTGACCGATCAGCCGGTAGAGCGTTCCGGGAAGCAGCGCCACCTCGCCGTTCGTAAGGCTCTCGACCTCCTTGATGATCGCATACCCGTGACGCTCGCCCGCAGCCAGCGCCACCAAAACGTAGAACGTTGCCGTGCTCAGACCCACACTATACCCTTTCCGACTATATTCCTGGTGAGTATAGTGATACTCCGGTTGCGAGTCAACCCTATCAGGGAATCAGAGCTTCCCTGGGTACCACCGAAGGTCGGGCTGGCGCGCGGCTCGCGTTTCGTCGACGCGACCCACGACCGTCGTAACCGGCGCGTCGAAGAGGGCCTGCGGATCGGTCTTCGCCTTCTCGACGATCGCGCGCAACGCTTCCACGAACTCGTCGAGCGTCTCTTTCGACTCGGTCTCCGTCGGCTCGATCATCAGGCATTCGGGGACGATCAACGGAAAGTACATCGTCGGTGCCATGTAGCCGTAGTCGAGCAGTGCCTTGGCGAGGTCGAGCGCGCGCACGCCGTGATCTTTTTTGAGACTCTGCGCCGAGGCGACGAACTCGTGGCGGCAGATTTCGGGGTACGGCGTCTCGAGAAACTCCGCGATCTTCACGCGCAGGTAGTTGGCGTTGAGCACCGCCAGCTGCGAGACTCGCGCGAGCCCCTCCTCGCCGTTGGCGTAGAGGTAGGCCAGCGCACGAGCGACGTGCGCGAAATTTGACCAGAACGAGCGCATCGGCCCGATCGATTTCGGCCGGTCGAAGTCGAGGCGGAAGTCGAGGCGGTCGCTGGGGGCCGCGTTCGTCTCGCCGTTGGGACGCGGCGACGCCGCGACGACCGGCACCGGCAGATAGTCGACGAGGTGCGCCGCAACGCCCAGCGGACCGTGGCCCGCGCCGCCGCCGCCGTGGGGAATGGTAAACGTCTTGTGCGTGTTGAGGTGCATGAGGTCGAAGCCCATGTCGCCCGGGCGGACGTTGCCCATGATCGCGTTGGCGTTGGCTCCGTCGTAGTACATCAGGCCGCCCGCTTCGTGCACCGCGGCCGCGACCTGGGCGATCTCGTCTTCGAAGAGTCCCAGGGTGTTGGGATTGGTCATCATGCAGACGGCGGTGTCGGGGCCGAGGACCGCGCGGATCTCCGCCACGCCGACGCGCCCGCGCTCGTTGCTGGGCAGCGAGATCACCTTGAAGCCGCACATCGCCGCCGACGCGGGATTGGTGCCGTGTGCGGTGTCGGGCACGATCACTTTGTCGCGCTGCGTTTCGCCGCGTTCTTTGAAGTATTTCTTGGCAATGAGCAGCGCGCCCAGCTCGGCGTGCGCGCCGGCCGACGGGTTGAGCGAAAAGGCCGCCATGCCGAAGAGCGAGCTGAGCGAACGCTCCAGCTCGTACATGATCTGCAACGCGCCCTGCGCCAGCTCGTCGGGCGTGTAGGGATGGAGTTGCGCGAACGCGGGCCGCGCCACGATCGCGTCGTTCACGCGCGGGTTGTACTTCATGGTGCACGAGCCCAGCGGATAGAAGCCGAGGTCGATGCCGAACGTGCGGTGCGAAAGTCGCGTGTAGTGGCGCACCACGTCGAGCTCGCTGTTGTCGGGCAACGGGAGGTCGTCGCGCAGAGTCGCTCGCGGGAGGAACGAATCGAGAGGCTTGCCGGCCTCGAGGTAGCGATTCGCGCGCCCGGGCTGGCCGAGCTCGAAGATCAGCGGCTCAGATGTGCGCGTGGACATTGATTGCTCCATCGAGGGCGGCGACCAGCGCGTTGATATCGCCGGTGGTCGTGAGCTCGGTTGCGGTCATCAGGATGCAGTCCGACAGTTCGGGATACCAGCGACCGAGGTCGACGCCACCGAGGATTCCCAATTCGCGCAGCGCTTCGAGCACGACGCCGGCCGGACGCCCCACGTTGACCACGAACTCGTTGAAGAACGGCGCCGCGTATTGCACCTCGACGCCCTCGACGGTCGCCACCGCGCTCGCCAGCTCGCGGGAACGGGCGAGGTTGAGCGAGGCCGCGTCGCGCAGGCCGCTCGCGCCCATAAGCGCGAGATAGATCGTGGCGATCAGCGCGCAGTGCGCTTGATTCGTGCAGATGTTCGAGGTCGCGCGTTCGCGGCGGATGTGCTGTTCGCGCGCCTGCAGCGTGAGCACGTAGGCGGTGCGGCCGGCGGCGTCGACGCTCTTGCCGGCGAGCCGCCCGGGGATGCGGCGCATGTGCTCTTTCGTCGAGGCGATGAAGCCCGCGTACGGGCCGCCGTACGCCTGGGCGACGCCGAAACTCTGCGCTTCGCCGGCGACGATCTGCGCGCCCCAAGATGCCGGCGTGGCCAGCGCCGCGAGCGAGAGCGCTTCGGCGACGACCGCGATCGGAATCGTGCCGCTGGAATTGACGGCCTCGAGCGCGGCGGGCGTCAGCGTGTCGACGTTGCCGAAGAAATTCGGCGATTGCAGCGCGACGGCGGCGTACTCTTTGCTCGCGACGGCGCGAGCGAGTGCGTCGAGATCGGTCGTCCCCTCCGCGGTAACGGGAAGCTCGTCGACCGCGACGTCGAGGCCGTCGCAGTAGGTGCGCAGCACGCCGCGATAGTTAGGATGGATCGCGCGCGAGACGAGAACCTTGTGCCGTTCGCTCGCGCCCAGCGTCATGATCGCGGCTTCGGCCAGCGCGGTCGCGCCGTCGTAGACCGACGCATTGGCCAGGTCCATGCCGGTGAGCAGACAGATGTAAGTCTGCCACTCGTAGATCGCCTGGAGGTAGCCCTGGGAAACCTCGGCTTGGTACGGCGTATACGCGGTGAGGAACTCGCCACGCATCGCGAGCGCCGCGATTGCGGGCGGCGCGTAATGGCGATACGAACCCGCGCCGAGAAACGAGCGGTACTCGACGCCTGGGTTCTTCTCGGCGAAGCGGTCGAAGCGGCGCTGGATCTGATACTCGGGCAGGGCGGGAACGACGTCGAGTTCGTCTTTCAGCGCGATGCCCGCGGGCACGCGCAAGAGGTCGTCGAGCGACTTGACGCCGACGGCTTCGAGCATCTCCGCAACGTCGCGTTCGGTGTGGGGTGCGTACATTTTCGCTACGGTGGTTGCGACGCGCGGGCTGCGGGTCCTTCGGGCGGGCGGCGCCCGCTAGTTTGTTCGGTCGGGAAGCTTTGGCGGCGGCGGCGCGGGGGGCACCGGCGCCCGGTGAAATGGCGGCGCCGCGGGCAGCCGATCGTTATTCGAATCCAACGGATGCGCGACGACGCGATAGTCGAAGCCGAGCCGCGAGCGCCCGTTCTCCACTTCACGCACGACGAAGCTCGTCGCGCCCTTCCCGCTAACGTACAATCCTCGCGTGTTGCCGAGCGGCGTGAGGAAGACGTAGTAGCCACGCATGCGGTCGATCGTCGCCGCAAACGACGGATCGAACTGCACCTCGGCGATGCCGCCGGTCATCTGCGCGGTGCCGAAATCCTCGATCGTCTGCGAGGTCGACTCCGAAGCATAAGCAACGACGCGCCGGCCGGCGCTCGTGCGATGCGTGGTACGCACGCTCTGCCCGCCCATAATGGTTCCCGAGCAGTTGAGGTTTGCGTCGTAGTCAATCGAGCAGACACCGCCGCTGCCTTCGCCCTCTGCGTAAAGCACGTAGCTACCCTTGGCCGCGGTCGAGGAGATCGCCCAAACGCCGTATCCGCCACCGGAGTTGCTGGCGCCGACGACGCCGGCCTGCGTGCCAACGCCGTAAACGCCGCGCTTGCTCCCAGAACCGTAAACGCCGTCGGGGCTGGCGTCATAGCCATAGCCGGCGAGACCGGCGCCGCTTGAGGCGTATGAGACACCGGAGACGCCGGCCGCACCACCAGTGGTCGCGTTGGCGGCGCCGAGAACCCCTGAGTTGCCCTGGGTGGATCCAGTCTGTGCGTAGACGCCGAAACCGCCCGACGAGTTCGCTTGAAGACCATCGCTCGTTCCTGAAGTGGCGCTCACGCCTGCGCCACTATTTGAGATGCCTATCACCCCCGTTACGCTTGCGCTCGTTCCTCCACCCGTTAGCGTCCCGGTGCAGTTCAGATTCGCGCCGGCATCGATCGAGCAGTGCGACTTCGTCGCGGGGTTTTCACCGTAGAAAATGTTCGTCGTCGACTCGTAAGCGTGACCGTAGATCGCCGCGTATTTTCCGGACTTGTCGTGCGACGCGCCGTAGACGCCGATGCCATCGCCGACGGCTAGGCCCGAGACGCCCGAATGGCCCTCGCCGTACGACTGACCCTCGATGCCGTTATTGCGGGCGGAGATACCCAGGACTCCCCATGGTGAGCCCTTGGAGTCGCCTTCGATGCAGGCCTTGCCCGTCGCGCAACCGACGACGCTATTTGGCTGGCCGGCAAACCGTTGGGCGCGCACGATGCTGAAACTTCCGACGACGATCGCCGTCGTGAGTGCCGCGACGGCGATCGCCGTTAGGCGCTGAGATGGCGAGGAATGAATCATCGTTTGCTCCTTTGCGACGCTCCCTCTCCAGCAAGGGACGAGGCCTACCGCTCGTTTGGTCGGTAGGCGCTCAGTATACACCTAAATCCGGCCTCCGGAGCCCGTGGAGTTTTCCACGGGCGATCCTCGAAACGAACGAGGAGTGAGCGAACGGAGCGCGCTTCACCGGGCTCGGATCTGCGCGGCGTTGTTGACGGTCGCGATGACGGCCTGCGCGCGCGCCGCGCCCCCGCTACCGGTGCCGCCGGCCGCTATCTCCCGCGACGACCTGCCCGCCACGACGCCCATCAGGCACGTGATCGTCGTCATCCAGGAGAACCGCAGCTTCAACGACCTCTTCGCAACGTTTCCCGGCGCCCACGGCACCACGAAAGGCAAGCTCGCCAACGGCCAGAGCGTCGCGTTGCGGGTAAACTCGCTCGATAGCCGCCTCGACCTCACGCACGCCTTCGGCGATTATCTGCGCGACTACGACCGCGGCAAGATGGACGGTTTCCAGAGCGCGGACTATCAGTACGTGGCGCCACGCGACGTTATGCCCTACTGGAAGATCGCCAAGAGCTACGTGCTCGCCGATAACCTCTTTCAAACGCAAGGCAGCGGCAGTTTTACCGCCCACCAAGATCTGATCCGTGGCGACACGCAGATCAATTCGTCCGAGAGCCTGATCGACTTTCCCTCGAAGGTTCCTTGGGGTTGCGACGCGCCGCCGCGCACCACGACCTCAGTGCTCACCCTGCAGCAAAAATACTTGGCGTACGCCGGACCCTTTCCGTGCCTCGACTACAAGACGATGCGCGATCTGCTCGACGCCAAAGGCATCTCTTGGAAGTACTATTCGCCGGCGGTCGTGGGCAACACGGGCGCAACGTGGAACGCATTCGAAGCGGTCCGCTCCGTCCGGGAGGGTCCGCAGTGGGGGACGCACGTTATCACGCCGTCCAGAGCGATCCTCGACGACATCTCACGCGGCGCGCTGCCGGACATGTCGTGGGTGGTACCCGATGCCGTCAACTCCGATCATCCCGGCAGGCACTCCGACACGGGACCGTCGTGGGTCGCCGGCATCGTCAACGCCGTCGGCGAGAGCGCTTACTGGAAGTCGAGTGCGATCGTGATTCTGTGGGACGATTGGGGCGGCTTCTACGACAACGCGCCGCCGCCGTTTCTCGACCTTCAGGGCGGCCTCGGTTTCCGCGTGCCGATGCTCGTGGTCTCGCCGTACGCACGAGCCGGTTACGTCAATCACACGCAATACGAATTCGGCAGCGTCTTGCGGTTCGTGGAAAACACCTGGGATCTGGGGCGCCTCGGCACCACCGACGAACGCGCGACCGGCATCGGCGGCTGCCTCGACTTCCATCAGAAGCCCCGAACCTTCGTTCCTATTCCGGTGAAGTACTCGCGCGCGTTCTTCGAACGGCAGAGGCCGTCGAATCAGCCCGTCGACCGCGGCTAGAGGAAGCCCTCGAAGTCGTTGAGGGTTATGGCGGCGGCGGCGGCGTTGCCGACGGATTGCAGTTCGGCGACGTGTTCGCTGCTGTCGAGCGGCTGCAGCGCTTTGGGATCGATGCCCGTCACGCCGAGCTGGGCGAGGCCGCGTTCGGAAAGCTCGACGTTGTAACGCAGGTACGTAAAGAGCTTCTGCTTGATCGGGGCGTCGTTGCTCGCGAGATCGCCCAGCTCGCTGTCCCAGATCGCCGCGTCGCGCCGGCGCGGTTGCCGCCCGAACACGCGGCAGAGCAAATCCTGTTCGTTCGTCGCGCTACGCATCAGGGCCGCGGGCAGCGCTTGCACGTTGTAGAGCAGCTTCATCTGGCGCAGCTTGAGGTCCGGATCCTCGCTTTCGCACAAACCCGTGCCCACCGAGACGAGCAGCAGCGCGTCTTCGCCGGCGGGCCACGCGAGACGATATTCCGGCAGCGTCGCCATCAAGAACAGATGAAACGCCGGGTTGTTGTAAACGGTCACGCCGCCATCCTGAAAGATGAACCGGCGGTCGCTGCCCGGCACGGCGATCTCTTCGGGCGGAAAGAAGATCGGCGCGGCCGTGCTCGCGCGCACGAGCTTCCATACCGGGATGTCGAGATTCGAATATCGCTCGCCGTCGCCGCCCGGCGCGGGCAGATTGAACTTCGCGTGCGGATTGTTCGATATCCACCAGGGCGAGTCGGTCGACGCGTTGCGCATTACGATCATCAGCAGCGTGCGAATCCGTTCGCTTCCCAGCGTCGTCTCGGGGCCACAGACGCCCATGATGGCCTCGGTAAGGTTGCGCGGCGTGAAAATCGCCGGGCTCAAGAAGACGCCGATCGCGCCGAAGAGCATCGCGAGCGGCCCGCGCGACTTCCGGGCCCAGCGCGCAAAGAGGTTTGCCGGCTCGAACATCATGTTCGCGCCGGCAACGTAGAAGCTGCGAATCTCCTCCATCGAGCGGCCCATCGAGATCAGCGTTGCAACGATCGCGCCGGTACTCGTGCCGGCGACGTATTCGAAGTAATCGGCGAGCACGAGCTCGCGGTTGCCGTACCGCTCGCGCAGCAGCGCTTCGATCTGCATCAGGAACTCGATGGCGATCAGGCCGCGGATGCCGCCGCCGTCGATCGCGAGGAGTCGCTTGGGACCGGGCGCGTCGAAGATGCGGTCGAGGTGGCTCAGACCGTCACCACCTTCATTGGGCGGTCGCGGCGCATGATCAGCCAATCGGCATGCTCCACCAGCGCCGCGTGCCCGAGTTCGTAGATCACCGCTTGGGCGTTGCCGGGCTCGCCGCGTTCGATGCGCAGCAGCTCGCGCCGGGCGCGATCGAACACGTGGAACATGCGCTCGTAGCGCCGCTCGTTGCCGGCGAGGTTCTCCTTCTCGGAAAAGTGGGTGAAGATCGCGGCGAGAACGGCGGCGAGCGCGACCGGCACGGTGAAGAAATCTTGCAAGAAGGCGATGTGGGGGTCGCCCGTGGCCGAAGTGCAGTGGCCCACGAGCGAGCAAACGAAGAGGTGCCGCTGCGCCAGTGCGATCGCCGAGTAGAGGGTGCACGCGACGCCTACGGCAAGCGCGGCGACCGCGACCCCATCGAGCCGCCGGTTCAAGCGAGCCTCTTTCTTGGCCGCCCCGAGGTAGTACCGCCACTGCGAGCGCACCCATTCGAAGCAGCCCGGATGACGGTGCGATGCGTCGGGAAGCTCGCGGCCCTCGCAATAGATGAGGTAGAAGTAGCGCAGCGCCAGGCGAATCCACTGCAGTTCGTTCTCTTGCATGCGCAGGTACGCGTTATCGACCAGGCGGTGGCGCAGGCCCGCGCACATCCAGGCATGCTGCACTCGTAACCCTTCCGAAACGGCGCGATAGTCCTGATAACGGTTCTCGTAGTCGTATTTGCGCGCGATCGTGTAGGCGACGAATGCGGCCAATAGTCCGAGCACTTTGGCCAGCGGCGGAACGAGCCCCGTTACCTGGAACGCCGCCGCGAAGAACGCGATAACGAGGAGCAGCATCTGAAAGAGGCCGCTCTGTCGTTGAAGGCGGTTGGCAATCGCGTCGGTGCGCCGCTCGAGTGAGTCGAGCGCAGGCTCCCCCGGCTCCGCGGGCACCCGTTCGAGGTCGACGTTGTAGGTATCGATGCGCCCGAGCATGGCTTCGAAGTTCTGCGCGGCGGTCGTGTCGTGGGCGAAGCGCTGCGGGAAGTCGCGGGTCACCGCAAACGCGCGCGCGGGGCGAACGCCGCCGGCGCGCGGCGTGGTGACCACGTCGACCGGGCCGACGTCGGGAAGGTAGGGAATCGCCTCAACGTGCGACATTGCGGGCCGGCCGGTCTTGCGCATCGCGATCACGTCGTACGTGCCGCCCGGACGATCCGTGCGATCGCCATCCCAGAACGCAACCAAAAGATGGCTGTACTGCGTGATGAAGCGCCCGGCGGCAACGTAGCCGTGCTCGCGAACCGGCGACGCGACGACCGTGCGCGCGCACTTGCCGAGCAAGTCGCCAAACCGGACGAGTTCCTCCGGCGAAAAGTCTTTCTCGTACTCTTCACGCGGCATCGGGAGGCACGCGAGCACCGGGACGTCGCGCGCGATCGCCTCCTCGGCGGCGAGCGAATCGGCCCCCGCTGCCAGCCCGGAAATCACCAGCAGCGGCGTATGGGGACAGGTGCGTGCGAGCCGCTCCAAGATTCCGCCGAATGCCGCGCGCAGCGCCGCCTCGTCGCCCGCGGCGACGTCGCGGTGCCCGGTGATGCCCACTACGAGCGAAAGCCGATCGCTTTGAATCCCAGCCACGACGTGCGCTACCTTCGCCTCGCAAAGGCCGCGAGCCTTACCGCCCGTATGGACAGGGCGGCCCGGCGGCGGCGCGAAGCTGGCTCGCAAGCGTGAGTAAATTGAACGCGCGCGCTGCGGTGCTCGTGGCGGCGATCCTCGCCTCGAGCATGAGCTATATCGACAGCACGGCGCTCACCGTCGCGCTGCCGGTCATCAAGGCGAACCTGCACGCGAGCGACGCGCAGGCACAGTGGGTCGTCGAAGGCTATCTGCTCTTCCTTTCGACGCTCATTCTCATCGGCGGCGCGCTGGGCGATCGCTACGGACGGCGCCGCCTGTTCGCGTTGGGAACGTCGATCTTCGCGCTTGCCTCGATTGCGTGCGCGCTCGCGCCCGATTCGGCAGCGCTCGTCGTGGCCCGCTGCGCGCAAGGCGCCGGCGCGGCCCTGATGATTCCCGAGAGCCTGGCGCTGATTACGGCAACGTACGACGCGTCGTCGCGGGGCCGGGCCATCGGCATTTGGGCAGCCGCGTCGGCGATCACGATGGCGGCCGGTCCGGTTCTCGGCGGCTGGCTCACGCAATCGTTGGGCTGGCGTTGGGTCTTTTGGATCAACGTGCCGCTCGCGGCTGCCGTGGTGACGCTCGCGTATTGGCGCGTTCCCGAAAGCCGCGCCGATACGGTGCGAGGGAGGCTCGATATCGCGGGAGGCTTGTGCATCACCGCGGCGTTGGCGCTCTCGATCGATGCGCTCGTGCAAATGCAGACACGGCCGGGGGATGCGCTCTTGTCGGCCATGCTCGCCGCAGGGCTGGCGCTGGTCGTCGCGTTCGTTTTCATCGAGCGCCGCGCGGCGGCTCCCCTTCTTCCGCTGCGCCTGTTCGGCGTACGCGCGTTTGCCGTCGCAAATCTCTACACGTTTCTTCTCTATGGCGCGTTGGGCGGCGCGCTGTTCTACGTGCCGTTCGAACTGCAGCACGTGATGGATTACTCCCCACTGCGCGCCGGACTCGCGCTCTTGCCCGCAATCGCGCTCGTCGCCGCCGGTTCGCCCCTCTCCGGGGCGTTGGCAACGCGCATCGGCGTGCGCCCGCCGTTGATCGCGGGAGCTGCGATCGCGGCGTTGGGTTACGGGCTGTTCGTGACGCTCGGCCCGGGGGCGCCGTACGCTGCGACCGTGCTGCCCGCCACGATCGTGCTTGGCACCGGACTGGCGATCGCGGTGGCGCCGCTGATCTCCACGGTGATGGGCGCGGCGGGCCCCGGCGACGCGGGAGCGGCCTCGGGCGCGAACAACGCGATCTCGCGCGTCGGGAATCTCGTCGCGATTGCGGGATTGGGCTTGGTGGTCGCGGCAGCCGGCGGACCGGCGCTGCCCAGCGTTTCGCACCCCGAAGGCTTTCGCAACGCGATGCTTGCCGCGGCCGCGCTCTCAATGGCGGCAGCGATGTCTGGGTTCGCGCTACCCCGCAAGCGCGCGTAACCGGTAGCGCGCGCCTCGCGGGTGATGTCGTTTGCATCAATTCCCGCTCTCGAAGCAAGGAACCGCAAGCCGGCGCATGTAAGCGAGGCCGGCGTGGAGCGTTTGCGCAAAGTCAGAAAACTTTGCTCCTCGGGCGTTGCCGCGGCCGCGGGGCTGATCTTGGTCTCGTTCCAGGCCGGCACGATTGCCCCGGCGCGCGCCGGCGTGCAGGCGCCGAGCGCGGGCGCGCTGAGCACCGATGCCTGCTCGACCGCGCAGCTCTCCGATCTGATGGCCGTCTACACGGCGCGGCCGGCACCGCACGCAACGCCATACCCGCTGCCCCCGAACACGCGCAGCTATGTAACGCACGTGATCGGCGCTCGTCTCCAGGAATGCAGTACGAAACTTCGAGCCGAAGGCGGCATTGCCGCGGCCGACGCATGTCTGCCGCGCGATGGCGACGTTGGCGTGCTGTGGACGCAGCTGCAGCTCTGCGACGCGCTGGTGAATCCCAAAGTGCCGGCCTCGCCCGGCATCAGATGGCAGCTGCCGCCGGTCGTCGGCTCGCAGAGCCAGCCCGTGATCTTCGTGCTGGGTGCGGGCGGCGACGCGGCGATGCTTGGCAAGCTGATTTCCTCGCTCACCGTCTATCTCGACCAGGCCGGTTACTATCTCGCCGACAACGCCGTGCTGATCCCGGAGCCCGCGTGGTCGCCCGACGCGTTTGCGACGCAGTGTCAGTCGTCGCCGCAGGTCGAAGGTGCGATCGTCGTGCAGATCACCGCGGCGGGTGCGGGATCCAGCGATCTCTTCGTGAGCCGCAAGAGCTGGAGCGCCATCGAGGCCACTGCGCTCTACGCGCGCTGCGAACGCGACCGTCCGGCCGCCGCCGGCGTGCCGACCTATATTTGGGCGTCGGACATCGCGAGCGCACAGAACCGCTACATCACCGTAACGCCGCTCACCCCGCTCGCGCTGCTGCTCACGCTCGGCGCGGCGTATGAAGAGTTTGCGCCGGCGAGGACGAGCAGCACCACGCAGACGCACGTGTATCCGACTCCCGTGCCCACGCCGCCAGGCGGCTGGATCAGCCAGCAAATGACCACGAACGCGACCACCGTAAACGCTTCCACGCTGGGTGGCGTTGCGGCGAGCTTCCTCGCCAGCACGATCACCTACACGAACTCGACGGCGCCACTCACGCAGCAGCCGACGATCGATCAGCAGACGTGGGACACGCTGCAGAACGTTGCGCTCAACCTCGTCGGGCAGATGAACTGCTGGCAGCCGCCGGCCAAAGCCAACAACACGTTCAAAGACGTCGTCGGCGGCGCGCGCCGGGCTCCGTCGTACAATCCTCCCCCCGGACTTAACGAATACGCTTTCGGGAAACCGTCGGCGCCGTTTTGCGAGCAGCCAAACCCCGCGCTCGACGACCACCAAGGCGGCGAATCGATTCGCGACGTGCTCCCATCGCCGCTGCCGCCGCGGCAGGAGTAAGCGCGTGCGTAGATTGACCGCCGGTTTCCTCGCCGCCCTCGCAACGCTCGGCCTGAGCGCACCGGCTACGTGCGCGGCTGCGGCATCCGCCCCATTCGCTTCGCTTGCGGATCAGGCGCGCGGGTTGGTCGGCAGCTGGAACTGTCAGACGACGCGTGCGGGCGGTCTGGTCGAAGCCGAACAAGATCGCATCGAGCCGATCGGCAACGGCCTCTGGCTGCACGGGACCGCGCGCTCGGCCACCGGCGCCGGCGAACCGTTCTACGATTTCTACGTCGGCTACGCCGACGCGCGTTGGGTATTCATCCAGATCTACCCGGCGGCGAAGTTCTACTTCGTTGGGATCAGCGACAGCGCGGCGCTCTCGCCGTCGTCGTGGCAGATCGTCTACCCCACGCGGCAGGATCAGTATCAGTTTCGCTTGACGCCCGACTCGTTCACGATATCGTATCCCGATCTCACGCAGTTCTGTCAGCGCGCATCGACGGATCCGGGAATGACGCCGCCGTCGACGCGCTCCACGCTGAGTTGCTCGTCATGGTATTGGGGCAACGGCCATAGCGGTGCGGTCCCGCTGACCGAGTCGCTGACGATATCGCGGCCCCAAGACGGCGTAGCGTGGTGGCAAGGCGTCGCGCGCAACGCGTCGACCGGCGAAGTGGTGTATGCTTACAATCTCTTCGACTTGCCCGGCAAGCGTATCTCGGTGCTCGTCAATGCGACCTCCGGCGCCTACGCCGTCGCCGACGGGTCGCCGTCGAAAGATCTCAACGGGTCGGTGTGGATGGTCGCGTACCCGAGAGTGCAGAGCGGCTTTGCATTCAACGGCGTCGGCTACTCAACGACTCCCGGGCAGCAAGACCTACCCACCGCACTGACGCTGATCTTCAAAGACGGCTATCAGCGCTGCTCGGCGCAGCAGCAGTAGCTACGGTTTGTATCTATAGATCGTTCCGAGTCCCTCTGAAGCTTTATCTCCGAACGTCCCGCCGCGCGACGTCGCTCCATAGTAGACGCCGTTGAGTTCGGTCAATTGCCCGTTGGGGTATCTGCCGTCGGGGTCGCCCGTGAAGTCGTGAAGGACGCTTTCCACGCCGGATGAGGTAAGGCTGAAGAGCGTTCCGATATCGTCGGAGCCACCCACCACGGTCGTGCCGTAGAGCACGCCGTTGAGCAGCGTGAGGGAATTAGGTCCGCTCCCGTCGCTTTGCACGTCGGGGAAGGCATAGAAGACGCTCTCTGTACCGGAGGTCGTCAGCGTGAAGGCCGTTCCGTTTCCGTACGCCCCGCCTTTTGAGGTCGCGCCATAGAGGCCGTTGCCGTTGCTGATGAGGGCGCTCGGGTCCTCGCCGTCTGCGCCCGTGAACGCATAGAGCGTGCGTTCCGTGCCCGACCTCGTGAGGCTGAAGATGCCGCCGCAACCGCCGTACCCGCACGCGGTGCCGCCGGCGAGATTGACGATTCCATATAACGTTCCGTTAAGTGCCACGAGCGTTCGAGGGTAACTCCCGCCGCTGCCTCCCGTGAAGCGGTACAGTGTCGTGAGATGTCCGGTAAAGGGCGCGATCGCAAAGACGGTTCCACAACCCTCCGGGCAGTGACCGCGGCCGCCGCCTGTTTGCGTCGTGCCGTAGAGCACTCCGTCGAGAAGTGTTAGGCCCGAATAGGGATACTTGCCGTCGGCACGCCCGTTGAAACGGAAGAGCGGCGTAAGCGTCGACTTCGCAAGAGAGTAGCTATAGACCATGCCGCAGTGTCCGTCGCACGCGCCGCCGTTCTGCGTCGTTCCGTAGAGGCTGCCCGAATAGTAGGTCAACGGGCCCGTGGGAAATGCGCCTTGAGTGAGGCCTCCAAACGCGTAGAGCACTTTCTCGGCGCCGCCGGGTCTGATGCTGAAGATGACGCCGCAACCTTGGTGCGAACGGCACGTCGAGTTCTGCCCACCTTGGGCGACGCCGTACAGGACGCCGTGGTGTGCGACGAGATCGCCCCTCGGTGAGTAGCCGTCTTTGTGGTCGAAATCGAAGAGCGTTCGGTAGTTCGACGTGAGGCTGCGAGCCGAGGATCTGGCGAATGCGCCGCCGGGCGGCTGCATAAGCGCTCCCTGCGGACCTCCGCAGCCCGCAAGCAGCGCGGCTGCGATAATAAGCGCGATGTGACGAAGGGTCATCTCCGCTGCCTCCTTTTGGCTGCGCTACGATGTTACGGTTTGTACCTGTAGATCGTTCCGAGCCCCTCCGAAGCCTTATCGCCGAACGTGCCGCCATGGGACGTTACTCCATAGTAGACGCCGTTGAGCTCGGTCAATCCGCCGTGGGGGTATTTGCCGTCGGGGTCGCCCGTGAAGTCGTGGAGGACGCTTTCCCCGCCGGATGACGTAAGGCTGAAGAGCGTCCCGAGATCGTCGGAGCCGCCCGCCAGGGTTGTGCCGTAGAGCACGCCGTTGAGCAGCGTGAGGGAGTTGGGCTCGCTCCCGTCGCTTTGCGCGTCGGGAAAGCTATAAAGAACCGTCTCCTTGCCCGACGTCGTGAGCGTGAAAACCGTTCCGTTGGAGCTTGCTCCACCTCCGGCCGTCGCGCCGTAGAAGCCGCTGCCGTTGCGGACGATCGCGCTTGGGTCCTCGCCGTCGGCGCCGCCTTTGAACTCGTAGACCATGCGTTCCGTGCCCGACCTCGTGACGCTGAAGATTCCGCCGCAACCGTAGGTGCACGCGGTGCCGCCACCTCCGTGGACGATCCCGTATAACGTTCCATCAAGTGCAACGAGCGATCCGGGATCGCTCCCGTCGCTGCCGCCCGTAAACCGGTACAGCGTTGTGAGCTTTCCACCAAAGGGCGCGATCGCAAAGACGGTTCCACAACCCTCGCGGCAGTGACCGTGGCCGCCTTCCTCCGTCGTGCCGTAAAGCACTCCGTCGAGAAGCGTTAGCCCCGAAGACGGATACTTACCGTCTGCATTCCCAGTGAAACGATAGAGCGTCGTAAGCGTAGACTTCGCAAGAGAGTAGCTATAGATCATGCCGCAGTGACCGAAGCAGGTACCGCCGTTCTGCGTGGTTCCGTAGAGATTGCCCCAAAAATAGGTCAGCGGGCCCGTGGGAAATGCTCCCAGGCTTTCGCCTCCAAAAGCGTAGAGCACTTTCTCTGCGCCGCCTGGAGTGACGCGGAAAATCACGCCGCAACCTTCGTAGGAGCGGCACGTCGAACTCTGCCCGCCTTGAGCGGCGCCGTAGAGCGCGCCGTGATGGGCGACGAGATCTCCGTTCGGGGCGTAACCGTCTTTGTGGTCGAAATCAAAGAGCCTTCGGTAGTTCGACGTAAGGCTGTGAACCGCAGAGTTTGCAAATGCGCCGCTGGACGGCTGCATAAGCGCCCCCTGCGAGCCTCCGCAACCGGCGATCAGTGCGGCTGCAAATGCGATAACGATGGGACGAAGGGTCATCTTCGCTACCTCCGTATTGGCACCGCTCTTTTCGGCGGCGCCCCGCCGCGTTACTCCGCGGTCAGGTTTTCGTAAGCGGAGGCGCCGAGCAGCTTCTTGGTTTCCTCGGGATTGCCCAGTTTGAGCTTGAAGAGCCAGCCGCCCTCGTAGGGTTCGCGGTTGACGGCGGCGGGATCGTCGTTAAGCGCATCGTTGACTTCGGTCACTTCTCCGGAGAGCGGCGTGAAGAGATCGGAGACCGCTTTGACCGACTCGACGACGCCGACGTTGCGGAATTGCTCGACCTTGGCGCCGACCTTTGGCAGCTCGACGTAGACGATGTCGCCCAGCGACTCTTGCGCGTAGCCGGTTATGCCGATCGTCGCCTGCGCGCCGTCGACGTGCGCCCACTCGTGTTCCTTGCTGTAGAGCAGATGCTGCGGAAGCGCCACGTTCTCTCCTTCTTATTTCGGCCGCTTGTAGAACGGCAGTGCCGTCACGGTCGCATCGTGCGCCGTGCCGCGGATTTCGACCTGCAGCTTCGTACCGTCGGCCGCGGCGTGCCGTTCGACCAGCGCGGTTCCGACGTTCTGGTTCCCGACGGAGGGCGCGATCGAACCGCTGCGCACTTCGCCCACGCGGCGCCCATCCTGGAGGACCGCGTAACCTTCGCGCGCCGGCACGCGCCCCGACATCACCAAACCGACGATGCGCGCGTAGTCGTCCCGCTCCAGCTGCGCGCTCAACGCCTCTTTGCCGATGAACGCCGGCTTGTTCATCTTGAGCGCCCACGTTTGGCCGGCTTGCACGGGGGTGATCTCTTCGGTGAGCTCGTGGCCGTAGAGCGGCATGCCCGCTTCGAGACGCAGTACGTCGCGCGCGCCAAGCCCGCAGGGCTCCAGGCCGTCGTCTAGGTGGGCTTCGAGCAGCGCGTTCCATAGTTCCGGCGCACGCTCGCCGTCGACGAACAACTCGAAGCCATCCTCGCCGGTGTAGCCGGTGCGCGCGATGATTGCGGGAACGCCGTTCACGTTGCCGCGCGTGCAGAAGTAGTAACGCATGCCGGCGAGATCGACGTCGGCGTGGGGCTGCATCATCTCCACCGACTTCGGCCCTTGGATCGCGATGAGCGCGGCGTTGCCGTGTTCGTTCTGCAGCGTGACGCCGGATGCTGGAAGGCGAGCGTTGAGGTGCGCCCACATCTTCTCGGCGTTCGAGGCGTTGACGACGAGGAGCCACGCGTCGTCGAGACGGTAAAAGATCGTGTCGTCGTGAGCGCCGCCCGACGCGTTGCAAAAGATGTTGTAACGGGCTTGCAGCGGCTTCATCGTCGCGACGGCGTTGATCGTGAGCCCGTCGGCCCACGCCGCGACATCGTCGCCGCGAAGCCAGAACTGGCCCATGTGCGAGAGATCGAAGAGACCGGCGCGGTGACGTACCGCGTCGTGCTCTTTGAGAATGCTGGAGTATTGAATGGGCATTTCGAAGCCGCCGAAGGGTACCATGCGAGCGCCCAGTCGCACGTGATCGTTATGAAGAGCGGTCTGTTTGCTCATAATTTTGTCACTCTATGCCCCATTAAGGAAAGGTTAAGCAACCATGCTTAGCAAAGTTATCCAAGCGTCCCCCTGCACTTCTCCAGGTCCAGGGAGAGACCGCTCTCTGCATCGCTCTTCTGAAAGGGAGATCAGCATGCGTACTTCACTTCTTCGGAGATTCACTATCGCCGTAGCAACCCTCGCCGTTGCGGGTTGTGCCGGTTCTTCTCCTTCCGGGATGCCGTCGGTAACGTCCCTACCGGCGGCGCGCCACGCGCAGCCCGCCGTGTGCACGCCCTCCGTTTGGGCATCGTCGCTTTCGACGAACTCGGTCTATGGGTACACGGCCCCAAGCTCGACGCCGTGCAAAACGATTACCGGCGCGTACTTTGGCAAGACTCTGAACGCGCCGATCGCGTTGGCAATGGGTCTGAAGCCGCAGTATCTCTACGTGGCCGACCTCAACAACGATCGCATTCTGGTATTCAACAATCACGGTGGGATCGTCAAATGGTTCAAGACGGATATCGGCACGACGCTTTATCAGCCGTGGGGCGTCTGCGTTTCGACTAGAGGCGTCGTCGGCGTCGGGAACCGCCAGTACAATAACACCGGCTCGCCCGGAAACGTCGAATTCTTCCACTTCAACCAAGCCAGCGGCACCGGCCCGTATGGCACCGGCTCGAGCTTCCTCTTAAGCGATTCGTTCTGCGCCTTCGACGATCTCGGCAACTTCTTCGTCGACGGCACTGCCCTTGCGGCAAACGGCGGCGGCCAGCAGATCGGTTACCTTGCACGCGCCCATGTGGTCGTCGGAAACCATCTGATTAAGAACTCCGGCCTCGGTAACGCGTCGTTCTGGGTCGGCATGTACTCGCGGATCGATTCACCGACGGACCAGACGCTAAGCGTCGGCACGAGCGTCGGCAACGCCACGACGCAGTTGGTCGATTCCTGGACCGTCGCCGGCCCGGCGGCTGGTCCGCTGACGTTTACCCCGACCGCATCCTCTCCGTACGGGTTGACGGGTTACCCGGCAACGACCGACGCGGTCTACCAACTGGCGCCGAGCACCGGCGGAAGTTTGGGCCTGCTGTACGTCGCCGACTACGGGGATGGTTACATCCTGGATTCGGCGGCGAACGGCGGTGCGGTGGCAAACTACAACCCCGTTGGCGGCACGGTCGGCGTAACGACGTACCCAACGGGTCAGTACTAACTCCCTTCGCAAGGAACGAACCCGACCGCCGTGAGGCTTCTCACGGCGGTCCTTTTTTTTGCGCGTTTTCCTCTCCGTTGAGATAGGACTACGTTGGCTTGCCCAGCGAAGCAGAACGAGCCTCCTGCCGCTTCTCTAGCTTGCCGAGCAGGAATCGCCCGCTAAACTGCCTTTCAAGGAGGGCCAGTATGCGCACTTTTTCACTTTGGAACGTCTGCGCCGCCATTGCAACGGTGGCCGTCGCGGGTTGCGCGAGTTCTTCTTCCTCCGGCCTCGCGTCGATGGGAACGCTTCCCGCGATCCGCCACGCACATTCGGACGTGTGCACGCCTTCGGTGTGGGCGTCGTCGCTGAGCACTAACTCGGTCTACGGTTTCACCGCCGCCAGTTCTCCGCCGTGCAAGACGCTGCACGGGCCGTATGCCGGCAAAGTCATCAACGCGCCGATCGCGCTCGCGATGGGACTGCAGCCGCAGTATCTCTACGTAGCGGATCTCAACAACGACCGCATCCTCGTTTTTAACCGGCAAGGAACGTACATCAAAGAGTTCAAGACCGATACGGGTGGAGTGCTCTATCAGCCGTGGGGCGTCTGCGTATCGGAGAAGGGCGTCGTCGGCGTCGGCGATCGCGAATACAACAACAACGGCACACCCGGCAACGCCGAGTTCTTCCATTTCAACCAAGCGAACAATACCGGACCCTATGGCACCGGCTCGGGATTCCTCGAGAGCGACCAGTACTGCGCCTTCGACGACCTGGGCAACTTCTTCGTCGACGGCGCCGCGCTCCCGACGTTTGGCGGCGGCCAGCAGATCGGCTACATTGCGCGCGCGCACGTTGTCGTCGGAAGCCACCCGATCAAGAACTCCGGTCTCGGCCTCGGGTCCTACTGGACGGGCATGTACTCGCGGATCGACAGCCCCGTCGATGAGACGCTCAGCGTCGGCCAGGCCGTCAACACGTCGAGCACGGAGACCGTGGAGACGTGGACGGTCGGCGGCCCGGCACCGGGTCCTCTGACGTTCACTTACCTCACGACCTACACGCTGTCGCCGTATCCGGTTAGTTCGGACTCGCTCTACCAGTTGGCGCCCAGCGCGGGCGGCATCAACGGAGCGCTCTACATATCCGACTTCGGCTACAGTGGCGGCTACGTTCTCGTATCGGGCGCAAACGGCGGCGCCGTGGCCACCTACAACCCGGTCGGCGACACCACCGGCGTCACGACGTTTCCGGCTGGTCAGTACTAGAGGTGAAGTGACCCGATTTGGGTGGCTTCTCTTTGGGATAGGAGTTCAAGAAGTCTAGCGTAGCATGGGCAACGATTTCGGTGCCGCTGCGCACGTAGACTTCGCCATAGACGATGCGGCGGCCGCCGCGCAGCACGCGCGCTTCGGCGACGAGATCGTGCGGCGGCCCGGCCGGCGCCAAGAAGTTGCACTGCAGCGTTATCGTGGTGGTGTCTTGATCGCGGCCATAGATCGAGGCGAGCGCGACGTAGAAGACGGTGTCGCAGAGACTGACGATCGCGCCGCCGTGCACTGCGCCCGTGCCGTTGGTGATCTCTTGGCGATAGGGCATCCGCATGACGGCTTTACCGTGCTCGACGCGTTCGAGCTTGAGATCGAGAAGGGCGACAAAGTTGCTCTTCTCCTTCTCCCAGGCATGGGGCGCGCGCGAAAAATCGATGCTCATGTTTTTCGCCTTTCCGTTCGGCTAGAAGGTATCCCCGCCGGCGGCCAGCATCCGACGCAGGTAGAGCGGCAGCGAGAAGAGCCGGCGGTGCGTCTGCGCGTCGTAGAAGAAGCTCTCGCCGCTCAACCGCTCGCAGTAGGAGGCGATCCGGGCATCGTCGAGCACGGCGAGATCGATGCGATCGCTGCAAGACAAGAATGCCCAATCGGTATCGAAGGCCGGCACGTGCGTGTAGAACGACGCCACGTGGCGGTAATGCTGCTTGAGCGTGCGCGCCATCTTGCAGTGGAGCGCCGCGTTGTGCACGCCGGCGGTGCTCGCCTGGAGCACGTAGACGCCGCCCTCGAGCAGTCGCGATTTGATGAGCGCAAACACGTCGCCATTGAAGAGCGGATTGCTCGGCGAGTCTTCGAGGGGTTCGGTGAGATCGGAGACGATCGTGCCGTAACGGTCGGGGCGGTCGCGCATGTAGGCCAGCGCGTCGCCGACGACCACCTGCGCGCGCGGATTGGTAAACGCCCCAGCCGACCATTCCGGAAGAAACTGTTTCGACAGCTCGATCACTCGGCCGTCGATGTCGACCATCGTCACGCGCTCCACGTCGGGGCAGCGCAGCGACTCGCGCAACGTCGCCCCTTCCCCGCCGCCGAGAATCAGCACGCGGCGCCGGTCCTCGGCGGCCGCGAGCGCCGGGTGCACCAGCGCCTCGTGGTAGATGCGTTCGTCGGCCTGCGAGCTTTGCGTGTCGCCGTCGATCACGAGCATCTTTCCGAAGACCGGCGAACGGACGACCGCGATCTGCTGAAATTCAGATCGCCCGGCGTAGAACACCTCGTCGATCGCGTGATGGTGCTGCTCGGTGGGCGAGAACTCTTCGACGTACCATTGCCAGTGCTGCGTCTTGGGCATGGCTGCGTGATTGGCGAGGGAAAAAGAAGAACCCCGCCGGGGGCGCCGGGCGGGGCTCTTCGCGTTTGGCTTGAGGTTCGGTGGTGCTTAGTAGCAGTTCACGCCGAAGTAGAGCGGCGATTTCGGCCCGATCTGAAAGCCAGCGGGCACGGCGTACTGCGTGATCGTCACGGTGTTGCCTTTGGCCTTGAAGGTGCCGGGGAAGCCCGTCCACACATACTTGCCTCTGCTTGACGTCAGCAGTGCGACGCCGCAAGTGCTGCCCGGAAGCTTCTTGGCGTCGGTGATGACGTACTGCAATATCGGCTTGCCTTTCTCGGTGAGCGGCTTGATCGTCTGCGTGCTTTGATTGATGGCGACGGCGTAGACGAACGTCGTGCCCTTGGCCTTGTATTTCGGAAAGGTTGTGCCTTTGTACGTGGTAATGTCGCCGCCGGCATCGGTGGCGTCGGCCAGGTAAACCGTGGCCGTGCCTTTGGTGGTGTTCTTACCGATCGAGCCTTTGATCGTGATGCTGTCGTACTCGCCTAGGCTGAAGCTCGCACCGGTCGGCTTGAGCGTGAGCTTGTCGCAAGCGCCTTTGAAGATCCAGTAGTACTGCGGCGGGCTCTTTGCGCAGGTATACAGCGCAAGCGGCTGCATGCCGGACATCGCCGACGCGTTTTGATCGGGCATCCCCGCCGACGACGGCACGATGCCGTGTGAGGCACAGGCCGCCAGCGCAACGGCCGTCGCGACGGCAGCGACGCCTGCCCGAATCATAGTTGAACGCATGAAAGTTTTCTCTCTCCCTCGCTCCTGAAAGCGGTAACCATTTTAGTGCAGATCGTACTGCATAGAGAATTTGACGGCAGGCGCGACGCGCCTCCCGAAAAGGAACGGAATAAAGGTGATTATTGTTACGCCGTCAGGACGCGAGAATCGCCGTTGCGTTTCACGAGGTGCGTAAACTCACCGTCGCTTTTTTCGATACCGCGTTTGAGTTCGGTGGCCAGAACGCTTTTGGCGTCGAGCGCCTTTGCAGCGTATTCGCAAGCGAGCCAGGGGTCGGTATGGTCGCCGCACGTGTAGAAATCCATCGCCGCGTAGCCCTTCTCGGGCCAGGTGTGGATCGAAAGATGGGACTCGGCCAAGATGACCGTCCCGGAGACGCCTTGCGGCTCGAATCTATGAAAAGCGCTCTCCATAATGGTGGCGCGGGCGGCCTGTGCGGCCGCGATCATCATGGCAGCGATGCCATTGATCTCCGAGAGAAGCGAGGGTTGACAGCCCGAAAGCTCGCACACGATGTGCCTGCCGAGTGCCTTCAATTTGTACAGGTCTCCTTGACCTTTGAGGAATCCCACCTCCGGACTACGTCGGCTGACGGCTGCGGTGCAGCCACTTTCCCGACCTATCGGCGAACTCGTGCCGGCGCTTTTGTGCGGTGCGCGGGCGTCTCGCCGCGATGGCGCCAAGGGGGCGCCCTCCCTTATAACCGTGGGTCGGAAACCCGACCCGTTACCCTGCCCCCGCGAAGGGACCGGCGCCAATCATACCCCCTCGCACCCCCCATGTAAAGAGTTTTCTCCACCATATATGCACAGCTTGAGGCGCTGCGACCGGGGATGCTTTCGGCGGCCGCTCAGCCGGCTAGCCACCTTTTTCTTTGGGGGATGCCGTTTGCTTAGAATGAGACGCGAACCAAGCGAGCAGCTCTGCGTCTCGGAGACGCTGATTTAGTGCCTCGGAGGCTCGCACTCCGACTGAGGGCCGGGTCGGGAGAATCTTGGTTCTAATCCCTTTGACACACCAGCTTAATTGGTCTATACTAGGAGCATGGAAACGCCCCGTACCTTACTAGAAGCTATTGTCTACTTTTCCGACCGGAAGCGGGCCCACGATTATTTCGTCGCCGTTCGCTGGCCGGACGGCATCGTTGCTTGCCCCCGGATGGGCTGCGGGGACACCGACGTTCGCTCAATCGAGCGCACCGTGACGAGCCGATCGCGCAAGGTCCGTCCCGAAGCGCCTAAGACTTGGACGGAGTACCTTTGGTTTTGCAACGGCTGCAAAAAGCAGTTTACCGCCAAGGTCGGGACGCTCTTTGAGGACAGCCCTATCGGCCTCGACAAATGGCTCCCCGCCGTGTGGCTTCTTTCGTCCGACCGCAACGGTATTTCGTCCTACGAGATAGGACGAGCGCTGAAGGTAAAGCAGTCCACGGCGTGGTTTATGCTGCATCGGATTCGCACCGCCATGAGCCCCGATAACCCGGAGGCTCTAGACGGTATCGTTGAGGCCGACGAAACATTCATTGGCGGAAAACTGCAGTTTTCGAAACGTGCGCGTCACGCAAAGGCCGGTGGAAAATGGGACCCCGATCTAAACAAGACGGCCGTTCTCGGCGCAGTTGAACGCGGTGGGAAAGCTCGTGCTTGGGCTATTCCCGATCTCAAGCGCAAAACAATGCTTCCGAAACTTGCCGAGGCTATCCATCCCGATTCAACGCTCTTTACCGATGGTTCGAGCGTTCTCTTCTCCATCGGCCGAGAGCAGTTTTCGTTTCACGATTGGGTAAACCACGCTGCTTCGGAATGGGTCAAGAAGGGCCACGTTCATACGAACAATATCGAGGGCTTCTGGAGCGTTTTAAGGAGAACGCTTGGCGGGACATATATCCACGTTAATCCGCGCCATTTAGATCGCTACCTGGCCGAACAAGTTTTTCGCTTCAACCTGCGCGAAGAAAAAGACGGGCCTCGCTTTAACGAAGCCCTGCGGGGTGCGGATTCCAAGCGACTGACCTACAAAAACTTGACGGCGAAGCCAAATAGGGAGTAAGAAAGACTTGGCCCGGGATTCCCGGGCTCAAGCCCTCAAGATCGCCGGGGGGACCGTTAACAAGCTCACCGGTAACGTGCTCCTTTCTATGGGAGTGAGGGTTCAGAGGCTCAGGCACTACCCTGAGCCTCTTTAAATTCCTTAAGCGCTCTTGTGCCGGTTAAACCGGACGAGCTTCTGTTGGTGGGGGCCAAAGCGTTCAATAGGCAGGGGAACCTCTAGCATCCCCTCATCCGCATTCCACTGCGCGGGGTACTGATGAGTCTCGGAATAGTCAAGCCCGATCGAATCCAAGAAAGTCTTGGCATTAATCGTGCCACCTGCGGTCGCACGCCCTTTGGCAAACCTAATCGTATATGCTCGCGGGTCCTTCTTGAATATGGGACGCACCGCGAAGCGGTGATTTTCTTCATCCCACATAATTAAAGCAAGAGTCGCCCCCTGCTCGTTGATTTTATCGGCGGCAGGTTTATTTAGGACGATTCTCCCTAGTCTCTGCACTGATACCGCAGGGTCGTAGATGCGTCGCACTTTCCGCTCGAATACAGTATATCCCATAAATCTCAACTCCGTAGGGCTCAACCCTTCCGAAAGACTATAAGTAATTACTTGCCCCTCGTCAATAGTAATTCGCGGCCCCTTTAGGTCTTGAAAATCGGTATACTATCCACAGTGGTTTGCGCTTCTAGCAGAGCGGTGGTATGATTGCGAAGTCCTGGGGGTGCTTGAAGCGGCAAGATCTCCAAAACCAACGCCTGAGGTTTGACTCCCTCCACCTCCACCAGGGCAGATCGGCCGCGCAGACGACCTGCGAGGGGGCGTTGGTGGGAGACCTTACCCCCTTCCCTGAGCCAAAAGTCAATGTTATGATGTGCGCGGAGACCTTGCCGCAAGCCCCAAGTGCTTGCACAAGAAAACAAAAAGACCGGACTGCGCGCCGGCCTTTTTGTTTGGCAAACTGTCGGTGCTATAATCCCCTCATGGCCGACCCAGCCGACAGGCCCCTCGCCCCTGAGCCCGTATTCCGAGCCGCCCTCAAGGCGCTGCTCGATGTGCCAAAGAGCAAGCTCGACGAGATCGAGCACGGCCGCGTGAAAAGAAAAAAGCGGGCCAAGAAGCCTGCCGCCTAGGTGAGCGATGATCGGAACCCTGAGCCCGCTGCGGGCGTCGATTGGAATCGGGTAAATGGGTTGCTAGCGCAACTCGATGAGATTTGGGCCCGCCTACTCCCGGAGGCGACTGACCCCGAAGAGGGTGCCCGCCTGCTTGAGACACTCAAGGATGATCTCCGTAAGGCAAAAGAGGCGGGAAAATAACCTCGGCAGACGCCAGCTAGCTTGCTAGTGTGCTAAAGGGATTATAACCAGAATCTTAAGCTACCTCTTTACTATCTTGTTTTATCCCGCCCAAGGCGGTACGCTAGTAAGACGATGGCATTGAAGGTAGAGGCGCCGGTCAAGCCGGCCGAGCTGATCGAGGATTACCGCCACGGTTTCCACGACCCCGAGAACTACGTTTTTAAGTCGGATAAGGGGCTGACCCGGGAGATCGTCGAGCGGATCAGCGCGATGAAAGACGAGCCCGACTGGATGCGCGACTTCCGCCTCAAAGCGTACGAATTGTTCCTTTCAAAGCCAATGCCGACGTGGGGCGATACCGCGCGGTTGGCAGAGATCGACTTCTCCAACATTCACTACTTCTTGAGGTCTACCGACCAGGCGGAACGCTCTTGGGACGACGTGCCCGAGGACATCAAGCGCACCTTCGATCGGCTAGGCATTCCGGAGGCCGAGCGCAAGTTTCTCTCCGGGGTCTCCGCACAGTACGAGTCGGAAGTCGTCTATCACAATACGACCAAGGCGCTCGATGAGCAGGGCGTGCTCTTCTGCGATATGGACACCGCGGTCAAG
The DNA here is from genome assembly GCA_035939175.1 of Candidatus Cybelea sp. Lineage (GTDB taxonomy): Bacteria > Vulcanimicrobiota > Vulcanimicrobiia > Vulcanimicrobiales > Vulcanimicrobiaceae > Cybelea. Next base: position 43,466 of record DASZGC010000008.1, read on the forward strand.
CAATACCCCGATATCGTGCGCAAGTACTTTGCGACGATCATTCCGCCGGGCGACAACAAGTTTTCAGCGCTGAACTCCGCGGTGTGGTCGGGCGGGTCGTTCATCTACGTGCCGCCGGGAGTCGAAGTGGCGATGCCGCTGCAGGCGTATTTCCGCATCAATGCGGAGAACATGGGCCAGTTCGAGCGGACGCTGATCATCGCGGATAAGGGTGCCAAGGTGCACTACATCGAGGGTTGCACCGCGCCGAAGTTTTCGACGTCATCGCTCCATTCGGCGGTAGTCGAGCTGGTGGCACTCGAGGGCGCGTCGATCCGATACACAACGATCCAGAACTGGTATCGCAACATCTTCAACCTCGTAACCAAGCGCGCCGTAGCGCACAAGGACGCGACGGTCGAGTGGGTCGACGGAAACATCGGTTCGCGCTTAACCATGAAGTATCCGTCGATCTATCTGATGGGCGAAGGCGCGCGGGGTGAGATCCTCTCGATGGCATTCGCCGGCGAGGGTCAGCATCAGGACGCGGGAGCGAAGGTCATCCACGCGGCACCGCGCACGACTTCGGTGGTAACGAACAAGTCGGTGAGCGCGCACGGCGGGAAGACGACGTACCGCGGCCTGGTCGAGGTTCATGCCGGCGCCGTCGGCGCGAAGACGCGCGTGCGCTGCGACGCGCTCATCATGGACGAGGAATCCTCGAGCGACACGAAGCCGACGATGAAGATCCACGAGCAGCGCTCGACGGTCGAACACGAGGCCAGCGTGAGCAAGATCGGCGAAGAGCAGCTCTTCTACGCGATGTCGCGCGGTCTCTCAGAGGCCGATGCGACCGCGATGATCGTCAACGGCTTCTTTGACTTCTTCGTCAAGGAACTCCCGATGGAATACGCGGTCGAGCTGAATCGCTTGGTGAAAATGGAGATGGAAGGCGCCGTCGGGTAAGGCTCGACCGGCCGCTGGGTAAGTCCAACCTGTGGCGCTAGTGCTGTGACTGAAGCGAGCTGCGATCTTCTCGGTTTCGTCGCCGTTTTTCGTGTCACTTGGCGCCGTCTGGCTTGACGCCTGTCGCGCGATACGCTACAATGAGGCCCTGCATTCTCTAAGACTACCCCATGCAAATTCGCGACCGCGGCACCCTCGCTATTTTTAATGGAATCAACTCGAAGGCCGCTCGACGCACCCTACCGCAATCGTTGCACGCAAGGGCCGCTGGGCTCATGGACCGGCTAAATGCAGCCTTGTCGCCCAACGACTTTCGAGCGCCGGCTGGAAATCATCTCGAAAAACTCAGCGGTGACCGCGCTGGCCAGTTAAGTATTTCGATCAATGATCAATATCGCATCTGTTTTACCTGGAACGAAGGAGAAGCACAAAACGTAGAAATCGTCGACTATCACTGACTTTTATACTTATGCTTTAAGGTTACTTTTAATGACTTTACTTGTACCTACCAACCGGCGCCCGCTCACTCCGGGATCGGTCCTACGGGAGGATTTTTTAGAACCGCTTGACTTGACTCAAGGCAAGGCCGCCGCAGCTCTTGGCATTGACCGCACTAGCCTTAACGAGTTGCTAAACGGGCGGCGCAATATGACGACTGAAATGGCACTTCGCCTGAGCCACGCTTTTTGCACGTCTCCGCAATACTGGCTGAACCTACAAATAGCTGTCGATCTTTTCGACGCACAACAGTCTGACGTTGCGGCTGAGATCGAGTGTAGGCCTGTCCTCGTGGCTACGGGCAAATAGGAGTCTCGGTTCCAGAGTCCACAGCCTGGCGGCGGGAACCGCCCTGTGCGCAACCTCACGAAACCCTTCTCCACCGTAGTTTCAGCGCCGCGAGTGCCTCACGGCGTTTTCAAGTGCTTCTACGATTCGGCGCCCTTTACGCTCGTACCCCATCTGCCGCGCCGCTTCTTCGATGATCTCCTCCTCCGTTCGAAGAACATCGTCGCTGTTGACCCAATTTATGATCTCCACGAGCTGCCAGTCGCTATAGTCGCCGATCGGGCAGCCGCGCTGTATTCTTGGCCTACGCAGTTTTCGCAGCATCGTGGTTTCAGCGGGCTTCTTCTCGCCAGAGCTTACCGTTGGCTTGTCGGCTTTCGGCGGACCGCCAACGAGTGCGTCTTGGTAAACCTGCTTCGCCCTCGCTATCTCTTCCGATCGATTATAAAACCAGTCTGTGGACCAGATTCTATGAAACCGCCAACCCAGAGCCTCCAGGTGTTGCTGCCGAAGGCGGTCGCGGTCACGCGCCGTTGGGCTACTATGATATGTTGCGCCGTCGCATTCGATCGCCAAGAGAAATCGGCCCGGCTCGCTGGGGTGCTTGACCGCAAGGTCGATTCTGTAATTTGAGACGCCGTATTGAGGTATCAGTTCAAAACCCTCGGCCGCGAGCGCCCCGGCGATATCACCCTCGAAGTCATTAGCCGCGATCTCTTCAACGGCGCCCTCACGGCCTAAATTAGCGCCCTTTGATTCAGCAAATTGTACGTAGCGCCCGAGAAGCTTGGCGCCCGATGCTCTAAGCCTAATGGGGTCCAAATCGGTGCTCCTGAAGGAGGACACAACCGTGACCCGGCTTTTCGCGCGCGTTACGGCAACGTTTAGGCGCCGTTCTCCGCCGTCGTAGTTGAGGGGGCCAAATCTATATAGCATCTTGCCCGATCGGTCGGGACCGTAGCCGATCGACAAAATAATTACGTCTCGCTCGTCGCCCTGCACACGCTCCAAGTTCTTGACGAAGAAGCTTTCCGGTCGATTCTCTGCAAAGAACTCGTCAAGCTCTGGCCTCTGCCGTCTCTCGGCCTGCAGTGCTTCATCTATTCGCCGAGCATGCTTAATGCCCATCGCGATCACACCCAGTGACTCATCAGGTCGCCGTTCTGCATGCTCCAGTATCAGTTCGACGACGCGGCTGACCTCCGCTGACGAGCTTTGCTCCTGCCCGTCGACCTTTGACGGCGCGACGTACACGTGCTGAACCGCAGCTTCCGCGCTGCCGATGCCGGGAAACGTGAGCAGACGACCGTCATAGATATGCTCGTTGCTGAAGGCAATCAACGCCTCATCACGGGAGCGATAGTGCCACTCCAGGGGCCGCGGCTCCACGAATCCACACATGAGCCCCAGGATGCTCTCCATGCCCTCACCATCGAACTCGATACCCTCGTCATCTTCATCCCGGTCAGTCAACGCAAAGAACGTTGTAGGAGGTAACTGTCTCTGATCGCCCGCAACGATAGTATTTCTTCCGCGGATTATCGTCGGAATAGCATCTTCGGGTAGTACTTGACTAGCCTCGTCGAAAATGACGAAATCAAAGAGGGTTTGCGCCGGCAGCAATTGACTCACGGAAAGTGGGCTTGCCATGATGCAAGGAGCAATCGCAGTAACCACGTCGGGGGCACAAGCCATGAGTTTGCGGAGCGACATCTGGCGTATCTTCTTGTTGAGCTCAATGCTGACGACTGTACTCTGAGATCTTTTCTCATTGAGCGCTTTGATGTAACGTTCAGCGGCAGACCGCCGTATTCGCGCCGCGGATTCCGCAAGTCGCGCGTGGTCCTGGCGCTTGAACTCCTCGACGAGCCCGCTGTGAGTGCTCCCCTTAAACGTTGATAAGGCGGAGTCCGTTGCGAACAGATTGTCCAAGTGCGACTGATACCAAGCCTTATCAAACATCTTGACCCAAGTTTCAGCGGCCGGCCTCGCAGTCCGTAGCTCACGAAC
>DASZGC010000009.1:0-16178 GCA_035939175.1 Candidatus Cybelea sp.
TTGGAGCGCCAACTGCGCTCGCCGCCGAATCACCAGCGCCGCATTCACGTCAGCGTGATTGGTATAACCACACGACACGCACGCGAAACGCCTTCTTCGGCGGCTCTCGCTCGCCACGTGATCGCACCGCGAACACGTCTGCGACGAGAAATGGGCATCTACCTCGACCACCGTGCGCGCCGCCTCTTCCGCTTCGCCACGATCATCTGCCGAAGCAGCGAGGTGGATCAGGACGTGGTCATCAATCGCGTAAGGCGGGGGTGACGGTGAAGGCGCGGCAGCACCGCATAGCAGCGCCGCGAGAACGAGTCGGAACTTCAAGGCGTCGTGCCGAATACGGTGCCGACCGAAGCGTTGCCGCCGCCCTCCGTGGTTCCGTAAAAGGTCTTGCCCGATTCGATAAGGCCCGACACGGGATCGGCGCCGTCGCTTCCGCCCTTGAACCGATACAGAACCGTCTCCTCGCCCGACGGCGTCACTTCGACGAAGGTTCCCTCGCTGCGGTCGCCGCTTCCGCCCTCACCTCCGCCCTGCGTCGTCAAGTAGAGATTGCCGCCGCTGGCAACGACTTGGTTCGGAAACGAGCCATCTTGCCCCGACGCGAAGTTGTGGAGGACTCGTTCTTTACCCGCGAGCGTCGACGTGAAGACGGTTCCGCAGCCGTACGGCGATCCGGTGAACGCGCAGTTGGAGGCGCCGCCGGAGAAGGTCGCGCCGTAGATCGCACCGCCGAGGATCGTCATGCCCTCCGGAATGCCGCCGTCGCTCGTGTCGCCCTGGAATGCGTGAAGGATTGTCTCCTTATCCGATAGCGTCAGCTTGAATATCGTGCCGCAGCCATAGCTAAAGAGGCAGGTGTGGCCGCCCTGGCCCGTCACTCCGTAGAAGCTGCCGCTATAGGGCACGAGACCTCCCAGCGGCGCGCCGCCGTCTTTACCACCTTTGAAACGATAGAGAATGCTCGGTTTGCCGGAGAGCGACATCTTGAAGATCAGTCCGCACCCGGGAATGCTGGTGTACTCGCAGGGTCCCGTTCCCCCCGACGCAGCCTCGCCGTAGAGCGCGCCTTTGTAATAGGTGAGGCTCGACGTCGGTGCCGCGCCTGCAGCGTGACCGGGAAAACGATAGAGCACGCGCTCCTTACCGGTTGACGCGATCTCGTAGACCGTACCGCACCCTGCAGTGTACTTCGACTTGCATCCGGTACCGCCGTAGATGGTCACGCCGTAGAAGTTGCCGTTCACGTCGATCAACGGGCCGCTGGGGGCTTCTCCGTCGCTGCCGCCCGCGAACGCGTGCACCACGCGCTCCTGCCCCGACGTGTCGACTTCGTAGACGGTACCGCAGCCCTTGAGCGCCGCGCAACCTGCGGCACCGCCGTTGCTCGTCGTGCCGTAGAACTCGCCGCCCACCGCGAGCAGCGCCGCCTGCGGATAGGCGCCGTCCTTGCCTCCCTTAAAGGAGTAGACGACCGATTCGGTGGCGCTGAGACCGCGAACGTTCGCGTGCGCCGCCGACGCGGACGACGCTGGGGCGAAGCCCAGTGCCGGTGAGCCGCAGTCCGCCAGTAAGACCGCGATGACGGAGATGCCCAACGCGCGGCAGCAGCAGTAAACGAAATCCATGGACGAGAAGTTCGCCGCGGTCATCTCATTACCGCCCGCGAGGAAGCAACCTTAGGAGGAAGGCCGTGTTTCGACACTTCGCCGTTTCTGTTGCAGTAGCGATCTTCTTGACGGCGTGCTCGCATGCGACAAGCTCGAATCCTCTTCCCAACGGTGCGAGCGCGCAGCGCATCGCGCCGGCGAGCGGCTCGAGTTTCAAGAGCCTCTTCAGCTTCAACGGTACGAATGGTGCGTTGCCTTCAGGCGTGGTCGCATTGGGAAGGCAACTCTACGGAACGACGGGTGAGTTCGGCGCTTCGGGCTGCGACTATCAAGGGAAGGGCTGCGGGGTGATCTACGAACTCAGCTTCGCCGGCAGAGAGCGAACGTTGCATCGCTTCGACGCCCGCGCAAACGGCTCGAGCCCCAACGAACCCTTGACCTACGTGCCCAACCTGTTTTATGGCACGACCTCGTACGGCGGTTCGCATGGAGCCGGAACGATCTTCGAGATGACGCCCGCAGGCAAAGTGACCGTGCTCTACACTTTTAAAGGTCAGCCCGACGGCGCGGGAGTCTTTTCGAGCCTCACGGACGTCGACGGCGTCTTCTACGGCACGACGTTGACGGGCGGAACGAACAACCAAGGTACCGTCTTCAGCGTTACCACCTCCGGCAAGGAACAAGTGCTTTACAGCTTCACCGGCAAAACGGACGGCGCGTTCCCGGATGCATCGCTAATAGCCGTGAACGGGACGCTCTACGGCACCGCCTACGAGGGCGGAGCGCGCGGCCGCGGCGACGTCTTCAGCATCACGACCACCGGTACGTTTCAGACCGTCTACAGCTTTAAGTACGGACTCGACGGCGCCTATCCAACTGCCGGGCTGACCGCCGTGAACGGCACCTTGTACGGCGTCACCTCCGATGGCGGAGATCCAGCCTGCAAGCGATACCGGTGCGGCACCGTCTTTGCGATCAACGGATCGAAAGAGACGGTCCTCTACCGCTTCAAAGGCGGCGCCGACGGAGAGCACCCGGGGGCAGCGCTCACCTACGCAAACGGATTTCTTTACGGAACTGCGGAGACGGGCGGCGCCGACGGTGCCGGCACGATCTTCAGCCTCACGCCATCAGGCGGTGAGAGCGTGCTGTACACCTTTACCGGCGGCAGCGACGGCGCATTCCCCGACAGCGAACTCACCGACGCCGGGGGCGTTCTCTACGGAACCACGCAGCAAGGGGGTACGAGTGGGAAGGGAGCGGTCTACGCGTTAACGCCTTAATGCACGAATGGTAACGCTTAGCGGGAGCGCCGCGGTGCGCGTCGCTAATCAGTAAACAGCTTGCTACGCGGTGGAAGCGCCGCTCTCTCGCGCAAGAAAGAGCACCGGCTGCTCGCGGAAGATGCTTCGTTCGAACACTTTGTAACCACACTTCTCGACAACGCGCCGCGACGCGTAATTCGCCCGGCTCACCATGCAGACGGTGCCCGACGGCAGATGCGCGTCGGCCCACGCGAGCGCCGCGCCGACGGCCTCGGTTGCGTAGCCTTTTCCGTGAAGAGGAGAGGCGATCACGAATCCCAGCTCCGGATTTCCGCCGAGCGGGGTCGCGCCCTCGCGTTTGAAATCCGCAAAACCCACCTCGCCGGCGAAACCGTTCGAACTTTTCTCCTCGATCGCCCAGTATCCGAAGCCGACCAGCGCCCAAAGCCCGGCATACGAGAGCAGCCGCATCCACGTCTGATGCTCGGTCGAGGCGCGGCCGCTGATGTATTTCGTCACGAGCGGATCCGACCACAGGTCGACGCAATCCGGTAGGTCCGCAGAGCGGTGGGCGCGCAAACGCAGGCGCGGCGTCTCGATGACGGGGATAGTCACGCGCTCCCTATTTACCTTCCCAAACGCGATTCCCGGGATGGGGCGCGCGGCTTCGCGACGAACGTCACGCCCATGATCCGGCCTTGCGTCTTCGCGGTCACGATCGCAGCCGCGCTAGCCGGTCCCGCGGCGGCTCTTGGCGCGCCCATTCCGGCGGGGGTGCCAGTTCGCGCAGCGCCCGTCTCCGCACCGTTGTCGCTGCACTCTGCGCGCGAGAGCCGCACCGGCGCGGGAGACCGCTTCAACGTTCCCTTCAACGTCGAGGTGCATCCGCAGCCGCTCCCCGAAGCATCGCTGCGCGCGCCGCTGCGTCTATCGCCCGAGCCCGCAAAAGAATGGCTCCCCGGGTACCGTCCGCTCTGGTACGTGCCAGCGTGCTTCGCGAACGACACGTTCGGAACCAATCCATTCGGAACGCCGCCGTCCGCATCGACCTCGAGCGACTCTGCATTGAACCAGGTTACGATCGGTTCGCTCGTCGACGCTAAGTCGCGTACGCTCTTCTCGCCGACCCCTTCGCATAATCCCGGCCTACCGGCGAACGTCGAGAGTTTCGACGGCTCGAGCCCGCTGTCGTGGCAGTATCAGGTCCAGGCGTCGCCGTGCGGTCCGTCGAGTCCGCTCGCTCTGTAACCCGCTGGCGAACTCCCGCGACATCGTAACCTTCGCCTTCACCGATATCGAAGGCAGTACTGCGCGCTGGGAGCGCAACCGCGCGGCGATGGAAAAGGCGTCACGCCGCCACGATGCGATCTTGCGTACGGTCATCGAGCAGTGTAACGGTCGGGTATTCAAAACGATCGGCGATGCGTTCTGCAGCGCCTTCGCGCGCCCGCAGGACGCTCTGGACGCAATGCTCGCGGCGCAACGAGCGCTGGGCGCAGAGGATTTTTCGGGCGTCGACGGCCTGCGCGTACGCGCGGCCATCAACAGCGGCACCGCCGACGAACGCGACGGAGACTTCTTCGGCCCCGCGCTCAACAAAGTCGCGCGCCTTTTGGCAATCGGTCACGGCGCGCAGGTTCTGCTCACGGCGGAGAGCGCCGCGCTGGTCGCCGATACGCTCGAGACCGATACCACGCTGCGCGATCTCGGCGCCTATCACCTCAAGGATTTTGCCGAGCCGCAACGAGTCTACCAGGTCATTGCTGCGGGCCTACCAGCGGAGTTTCCGCCGTTGCGCTCGCTGGGAACGCTGCCCAGCGATCTCTCCATCTTCGACACGACGCAGTTTCGCAGCGTTCCGACGTTCAGCGGTCGCGATACCGAGTTCGCCGCGGTCGACGACGCCTTGCAGCACGATACCGGCATCGTCGTCGTGCACGGCTTGGGCGGCGTCGGCAAGTCTTCGATCGCGCGCGAGTACGGTTGGCGCAATCGCAACAAGTACTCGGTAACGTGGTGGCTCAACGCCCAAACCGAGGACGGCATCGTCGACGGACTCCTGCGCTTGGGCGGGATGTTCGCGCAAGGGCTCGGGCAGCTGGCCGATCGGCGCGGAGCGGCGCAGCGAGTCATCGACTCCCTTCTGGCCGGCTTCGATAAGGCGGTGCTCTTAGTCTTCGACAACCTCGAAGAGGAGCTGCTCATGCGCACCTGGCTGCCGCGCACCGCTTGCGCGCTGGCCACGTCGCGCGACGCCGCGTGGAGCGCCGATATAACCGCGATCCCGTTGCAAACCTGGTCGACCGAGACCGCGATCGAGTACCTCTTGAGCGCCAGTGGCCGACCGGATATGAGCGCAGCGGAGGCGCGCGATCTCGTTGACGCTCTCGCCGCGTTGCCGCTCGCGCTGGCACACGCCGCCGCCGCGCTGCGCGGGATGCGGATGATCACCCCGCGACGATACCTGGAACGCATTAACGAGCATCTCAAGAACGCTCCGTACAACGCCGAATACCCGCACTCGGTCTTTGCGACGTTCAACACCGCCATCGCGCAAGCCGAGCAGCAGGCTCCCGGTGCCGCGGCCGTACTCTCGTTTGCCGCCTCCTTCGCACCCGACGCCATCCCCGACGAGATCCTTCGCGCGCCGGCGAACCTGGCACCCAACGGACTGCAACCCGCCGTTCCTGGAGGGGGTGCGCTCGATCTGCGGTCGGCACTGGCCGGCGACCTGCAACTCGACGTCGCGCTCGCTGCGCTCGACCGCCTCGCGCTGCTGACGTTCGACCAAAGTTCGCATACGTACGCCATGCACCGTCTGGTGCAGCTTGCCGGCCGCGGTCTCGTCGACGACGCGAGTGGCTGGTCCGAGTTTGCCTTAACGAGAGCGTACGCTGCGTTTCCCCGCCCAAACTTTAGCACGTGGCCGCAGTGCGAACGGATCATTCCTCACGCGCGCGCCGCGTTGAATGCGATGGCGAGCGGCGCGGCACCGCCGGCCGCCGCCGAACTCGCCCAGCGCTGCGCCAGCTATCTCCACGCCCGGGGCGAATATGCCGCCGCAGAACAGCTCGGCCGGCGCGCGCTGGAGATTCGAGAAGGGCAGCCCGAACCCGACCTCGATGCGATCGCCTCGGCTCTCAACAATCTCGCCGTTTTGTATATGGACCTCGGACGAAACGCCGAGGCAGAGCCCCTTTATCGCCGCGCGCTGGAAATTCGAGAGGCGCGCAATGGCATCGATCATCCGACCGTCGCGGGTACGCTCGGCAATCTCGCCATCGCGTGCATGGAGCTGGGGCGTCTGGAGGAAGCCGAGCAGCTCAATCTGCGCGCGTTGGCTATCCGTGAGCGGGCGTTCACCCCGGATCATCTTGAGGTCGCTTGGAGTCTGACCGGTCTCGGCGTGCTGCGCCGGTACCAATGCCGTTACGCCGAAGCCGAGTCACTCCTGCGGCGCGTGGCGGCAACGCGGGAGGCCGCGCTGGGATCGGATCATCCGGACGTTGCCTACATCCTGATGCAACTTGCCGAAGTCTATGCCGATGCCGGCCGCGCTGCCGACGCCGAGCCGCTCTACGTGCGCGCTTTGGCGATCTGGGAGAAGGCACTCGAACTCTTCGGACCGGACCACCCCGACGTCGCCGAAGGGCTCAGGGGCCTCGCGCGAGTCTACCGCGATCAAGGGAGAGCGGCCGAAGCCCGGCCATTGCTCGCGCGTTCTTTGGAGATATTCGAGCGGCGCCTCGGAACAAATCATCCGGCGACGGTGCGTACGCGCGAGGCATTCGAAGGCTTACGCAGCAGCGGCTAACGCTGCGTTTCTTCGCCGGCCGCTAAATCGTAGGCCTGGCGCAGGAAGGGAAGGATGGCGCGCAGCTCCGCGGGCGTCCGCACGAGCGCAACGTGCGATACACGTTTGTTATTCGGTCCGACCTTGATGAAATGGGGCGACGACGCCCTTTTGGCGAGGTGAATCACGACGCGCAGCGCGTCGCGCATGACCGTGAGATCGGCGAAGATGCGGGTAGTGCGAAAGAGCGCGTAGCGGTCGCGCGTGACGACCTCCACCTCGCCGAAGCTGCCAACCGTTGCTTCGAGTTGACGATAGAGATCGACGAGCGCTTGCGGCCGGTTTTTGAGCAGCGTGCTCCGATCGCCGGTTCCGCAGGCGTGGCGTTGACCGGCGCGGCGGAAGCCCCGCCCACAGTGCGGACACTTCCAGGGTGGGGGCTCTTCTCGCGCGCTACTTTTTCTTATAAGACTGGACGCAGTAGCCGGACGCGTTGCTGAACATCGGCTGCGACGTATACTCGTTGGCGCTAAAGGGATCGTTCTCGATGTTCAACCAATGGCAGAAGTCGCCGACCTCGCCGCCGCCGTCCCACCCGGTCGGGGGCTTCGGATCGGTAATCGAGTCGCCGTACTCCGCGCCCTCGATGATCGTGACGCCTTCGTCGGTGCCGGTCTCATCGGCGGGCGGCGTAATGAAGTTGGCGCCGCAGTTGTTCCCGGCATCGGGGATGTATGGGAGATCCGTGTACGACACCAATTTCGAACTATACTCCGTAGCGCTATGGTAGGCGCACCAAGCCGTGCCGAAGCCTGCGCTGCTGTGGTTATGCGCGGTAGCGACGACGTACGAACCATTCGCGTCGTAGCCGAAGCGTTTGATGTACCTCAGCGCCTCGGCGGCAACTTGCGCATCGGTCGGATGGGCGGGTATGGCGTTCGTGTCGTCGGACCAGGAACCGCCGTACTGATTGCGGGGATTCTTGATGCGTCCGGCAGGCCCGTAGTACTGCGTGTAGATATTGTCGTAGCCGCTGCCGCCGATCGACTTCGAATACGTCAAGAGAAGCTGCTCGACCGAATCGGGATCGCCGGCCTTATGCCAGCCCCAAAAGATCAGATAGAGCCGCGGCTTGGTGAGAACGGGACCGCCGTTGTATTCGATTCCCGAGTCCGGCTGCAACGCGGCGCGCGGTGCCCAACGCGTGCCCAGGTAACGAGCGTGAGTCGCGCTGGCGCCGTTCGCTTGGGGTTGAGGTCCCGCACCCGGGACGGAGCTCGTCGCGCATCCGGCGGTAGCAAAAGCGATCGCGCATCCAAGGATGCCGCTCAGCCGCGAAAGTCGTTCCATGGCGCTATTTTCTCGAAGCCGGGCGCCTGCGGCCTCCTCAAGCACGATGCCATTTCAGCACGCGCATCGCCCGCAGCGTATTCCAGCGGCTCGCCCGGCCCGTTTCGGGCTCGAGCGCAAAGCCCAGCCGATCCGGGTGAAGGTGATTCATCGGCCACCGCCCGTTTTGATGGGACCGTGCCTCGACGACCCCAACCGCCTCGGCGACGCGCTCGTCGGGCTCGACGCCCGCGCTGCGCAGGTAGTCGAGGCCGCGCAAGACGTCGTAGAACCACATCGTCGGAAAAGCAAAACGCGTCCACTTCCGGTCGATGATCTCGCCCGTGCTCAGCCGCCGCATCATGCGACGAACCAGCAGGTAGTCGTGCGCCCGCAAACGCGCGTGAGTAACGGCGAAGTCGGCGCCCCACCGCCGCTCGAACTCGAGCAGCCCTTCGAGCACGCGAATCGTCGAGTGAAATGACGATCGGGTGCTCGGCGGCGCCTCGCAATTCCAGCCGCCGTCTTCGAGCTGCTCGCGCAGCAAACGTTCGACGATGCGATTGCACCGCTCGCCAAAATAGCTGCCGAAGGCCAGAATCGCGCCGTTGATGCACGGCTCCGTCTCGCCGTCGAAGTACGGGCGATTTCCCAGCGCCTTCCACGTGAGATGCTCCTTCACGCGGGCGATCGCGCGGCGCGCCGGCGCACTCGTAGGTTCGACCCCCATCTCGCGCAGGAGCGCGAACGCATCCATCGTGATCATCCAGCCGCGATCGTCGGCGCTCCACCAACCCTGCGGTGCCTGCCGCTCGAGCAGCGCGCGCCCCCAACCCTTTTCTGCGACGCGCGACCGCTCGGCATCAACGATGTCGGCGGACTCACCGGTGAGGTCGCGCATGACCTGCCAGCGTATCGCCGGATCGCCGTCGAGAAGCCACCGGATCACGCTCGCCTCGCTCATCGGCGCCCTCGCTACGATGTTCGAGGGGCGCGCACCTCCGCGTGGAACTCGCATTGCGTATGAAAGCTTTCGCCGATGCGCTCGGCATCGCTCTCGCCACGGCGATGCTCGCCGGATGCGGCGGGTCGGCCATGGGATTGGGTGCGCCGTACGCCGCGAACATCTCGGGCGACACGCAGCCCTACCATCAGACGTTTCACTTTACCGGTGCACCGCAGTCGTTCGTCGTCCCAGCCGGCGTCAAAACGATCACCGTCATTGCGCTGGGCGCTGCCGGCGGCGGGTTGTTGGATAGATACGACAGCCACAGCGCCACGGGTGGGCGCGTCTATGCGAAGATTCCCGTCTTACCGGGTGAGAAGTTACTCGTCTACGTTGGCAGCGCCGGATACGTGTCGAGCGGTAAATTCTACGGCGGTTACAACGGCGGTGGCAACCCCGGAATTTGGTGGGGCTACGGCTATGGCGGAGGCGGCGCGTCCGACGTGCGCATTGGCGGCAATAAGCTCATCGATCGCGTTCTGGTTGCCGGCGGCGGTGGTGGCGGCGGCGGTTACAACAGCGGAGGCTATGGCGGCGGGGGCGGAAGGCGTGTCGGCGGGGCCGGCCAGGGCGGCAACACCGGCTTTGGCGGCGACGGCGGCGGCGGAGGCGGAACGCAACGTCAGGGTGGCGCCGGCGGCTCGGGCGGCCAGAGCGGTTACCGCCACGGAAAGAACGGTACGCGCGGGACCTTCGGCAGTGGAGGCACCGGGGGAAATGCCGGCTACGGGTCATCGAGTTCGGTGTCCGGCGGCTCCGGAGGGGGAGGCGGCGGCGGTTACTACGGCGGCGGTGGCGGTGGCGGCGGTCACGGAGGCGGGGGCGGCAGCGACGGTTCGGCTGGCGCAGGCGGTGGCGGCGGGTCGTCGTGGGTCGCGTCCGGAGCGCAACGAGTGCGCATGTGGCGCGGCTGGAAGACCGCGACCGGCAACGGGCTCGTCGTCTTCGATTGGTAGCGCGCTTATTTCTTCTTCTTCGATTTCGCTTGGTTCAGCGCGATGGCGGCGCGGACGAGTTTCTTAAAGGCCGCCTCGTTGATCTTCTCGCCTTCATGAATGTCGAGTCCGCGGCGCACGTTTCCCTCGAGGCTCGCGTTGAAAAGGCCCGACGGATCATCGAGAGCCGCGCCTTTGGCAAACGTAAGCTTTACGTGGTCCTTGTACGTTTCGCCCGTGCAGATCATTCCATCGTGTTCCCAAACCGGCACGCCGCGCCACTTCCACTCCTCAACCACATCGGGATCCGCTTCTTTGATGAGCGCGCGCATACGCGCCAGCGTCTTGCCACGCCAGTCGTCGAGCTCTTTGATTCTGCCATCGATCAGTTTCGCTGGAGAGACGGTCTTTGTCGGGCTCATGCCGCGTCAATTCGGCGGTCTGTATGCCTTCCCTCGCAAGCGAGAGTGAAGCCCCTGTATGCACCGCCCGTAGCGAGCCGGCGGCCGTGGGAGGCCGAAGCGGCCCGGCGAACGTGGTGACTTCGACGCTTCGTTCGACTCCGGGAGGTACGGCAGGTGGGCTTCTCATCCGTTAGCCGTGAAACGCTGCGCATCAGCTTGGCCGCGGCATTCCTCGCGGGTTGCGCACTCCAGAAGGAGCCGACGGCGCTACCGAGCGTTGCTACCACCGCCTCGCGCGCGACGCAAGATTTGGCCAAAAACGCTGGATCGTTTCGCATCCTCCACCGCTTCGCCGGTGCGCCGCACGACGGGGCCGGTCCGGTGGCGCCGATGCTCGATGTAAACGGCACGTTGTACGGCACGACCGTGGACGGCGGACTCAAGGGTTGTGGATACGGCTCGGGCTGCGGAACGATTTTCAGCGTCAGCACTTCCGGCGTGGAGAAAAGCATCTACGTTTTCGCCGGAAAATCCGATGGTTGGGCGCCATATGCCGCCCTGATCGACGTAAGCGGCACGCTCTACGGTACTACGCGATACGGCGGCGGCTCGCATTGTGTCGAGTACTTCGGCTGTGGCACGTTGTATACCGTAAGCACGAGCGGCACCGAGAGCGTCTTTTACGATTTTGGAAGCTATCCCAACGGCACGCAGCCTTTTGCGGGGTTGCTCGACCTCAACGGCACGTTCTACGGCACGACCGCGTACGGCGGTTCGTCGAACGGGGGCACCGTGTTCAGTCTGAGAAAGAGCGGCGTCGAAAAGGTGCTGCACAGCTTCACTGGCGGTTCCGACGGTACGTTGCCCTACGGAAACCTGATCGCCATCAAGGGGATCATCTATGGCACCACATGGGCCGGCGGAGCGGGATGTGGTGGAAGCGGCGGCTGCGGGACCGTTTTCAGCATTACCCCGAACGGCGCCGAGAAGATTCTCTATCGTTTTGCCGGTGGCAGCGACGGATCTTTTCCAAACGCGGGCCTCACGGAAATGAACGGCATGATGTACGGAACCACCTCGCCGTTCATATGTTGCAGCGGCAATACCGGATGGGGAACGGTCTTTCGCGTAACCACGACGGGTAAGGAAAAGGTTCTTCACGAGTTCGGCACCGGCTTCGACGGCTCGCAACCACTCGCGGGAGTAATCGCCGTCAAAGGCACGCTCTATGGAACGACCGACACCGGCGGCTCCTCGACGAAGTGCGGTAAGTACCCTGGGGGCTGCGGAACCGTTTACAGCATCAGCACGAACGGGACGGAGAAGGTACTGCACAGTTTTAGCGGCGGCGCCGGCGGCGCGTATGCCTTTGCCGGCTTAACCTATGCGGACGGCAAGCTTTTCGGAAGCACAGCGGGAGGCGGGTCGACCGGCTGCGGCGGAGGAGGCTGCGGAACCATCTTCAGTTTGTCGCCGTAGGACGTGGCCGCTACAGGGCGTTGGTCCAGCATTTCGTCTGGACTTCGTAAGATCTAAGCGGCGCCACATCGCCCGTGGCCGAGGCAGCGTAGACTCGCACGTAATGGGGGGCGCCGCCTAGCGAGGCTGTCTGAGGACCGTCGAACACATACAGTTTTCCCGCCGCATCGATCGCCAACGCCTGCGGTGCGATGAGTTCGGTTGCAGGCCCCTCGATCCGCGCAGCCGGCGTCGCATTTCCCGACGAGCCGCGAGCAAAGATGAGGATGCTCTTGGCGTTCGCATTTGCGACGAACAGGCTCCCATCACGATCTACCGCCAATCCCAGCGGATGGTTCAGACCGGTTGCCGAACCTCGAATCACGGTTTGCCGGCCTTCGGGCTCGACGGCGATAATTGCGTCGTTCGAAGCAGAGGAGAGATAAAAATAGCCTGCGGAATCGGGCGCGAACGCGTCCATGCTCCGGCCGAAAACCGCGTCGAAGTTGCGGGCGCGTGGAAGACCGCCTACCGCGCCATGCTCCGGTAACGCGGTAATCAGGCCGGCGGTGGGTCGAAATACTACTCGCGGATCATCGTCTCAGCCTCGTGGGTACCGTTCGATATCGCGGTGCGCAACGGCTGGCTCTACGTTGCCAATATCGCGCCGTTTGCCAAGTTCAATCCTGGCTCCGTCTCGATCTATCCGCCGAGCGCGAGCAACCCATCGCGCGTCCTGAAGTTTCCTAACTTTCAGGTGTACGGCATCACGTTACACGGTCAGACGAGTACGATCTACGTGTCCTACGCCGCCAATAATTCCAGCGGCGAGATCAACGAGTTCGTGCACGCGCGCGGCAAAGCAAAGAACTTGGGCGTGTCGTACGATTCGCCGTGGGGCATCCTCGAGGATGGCTCGGACAATCTGCTGGCCGCCAGTGGAGACGGCACGATCAACGTCTACTCCGAGGCTACCGGCAAGCTCACGAAACAGATTACCGTCTCGGGCGGCGCGCTCTGGGAAGCCTTCAATCAATCGCGCTCGAAACTCTACGTTACGGATTTCGACAAGGTCGACATCTTCAGCTATCCGGCCGGCAAGCTGATCGGCTCGATCGACGAGTCCGGCTGGGGCGGCCGCTCCAACTATGCGACCGGGCTCGCGCATTGGCCGCCACCGCAAGACGAGCGGTCTATCCGAAAGTAACGCCGGCAGCGCCGGCTGCAGGGCGCCGACAGGCGTTGACGCTCTTCGCGGCATCCGGCCTGATTCCGAGGAAAGACCGCGGCCCCTCTCCGAACGTTGAGCGTCACGTACCAGCGTCAGATAAGAGAGCCGGTGGCCGGTGCGAGCGGTATTAAAAAACGAAGGAAGCCGATCATGAACGCTTTTGGAATTGGCCGCGGCGCAGCCGTTATCGCCCTTGCAACGGTCGCCGCTTGCGGGGCTCGCGACAGCGGCGCACCCGTCCCGTTAGCCGGCGAAGCCGCCGGCGGTTTCTCACACCATCAAACGTTCAAATACACCGGGCATCGGCAATCGTTTACGGTGCCCGCCGGCGTGACGACAATAAAAATTGTTGCGACGGCCGCCGGCGGCAGCGGATCGACGGGAGGCTACGGCAGCGAATCGATGGGCGGAACCGGTGGGCGGCTAACGGCCACGGTACCGGTAACCTCCGGAGAGACGCTCGCGCTCTACGTCGGCGGCGCGGGCGGTACGAGCGGCGGATTCAATGGCGGCGCCTCCGGCGGGAGTACGAGCGGCAGTGGCGGCCACGGAGGCGGCGGTGGCGGCGCGTCTGACGTGCGCGAGGGTGGCGACGCGCTGAGCGATCGCTTCATCGTCGCAGGCGGTGGCGGCGGGGGCGGTGGTCCGAGCATTTTCTACGGCACGGGCAACGGCGGTATGGGCGGCGGAAGCATCGGGCGATCCGGCGGCGGGAGTTGCTACTACAACGGACCCGACGGCTGCGGCGGCACCGGCGGCACGCAAATCGCGGGCGGTATCGGCGGCAACGGCGGCGATCGTTCCGGATATCAGCGCGGTTACAGCGGCTACGACGGTAAACGCGGGCGCGGCGGCATGGGCGGCACCGGAACGTACACCGGCGGGACGGGCGGCGGCGGTGGCTACTACGGCGGCGGCGGCGGTACGGGTTCGCGCAGCACGAGTGGTGTCGGCGGCGGCGGCGACGGAGGCGGCGGCTCTTCGTTCTACGCGCAGACGGCAAAGCACGTCAAAAACGAGCCAGGCATCGGCACGGGTAATGGTGAGATCGTCATCTCCTACTAGCTCCGAACATCCGCGAGGCCGTTAACTCCGTAGCGCTAGCTCCAACGCTTCGCGTTCACGCACCAACCAGCGTTCGGACCGCCGGATTTTATCGCCAACGCCCTGCGCCCACATGAGCGCCCAGCCGCCCCCATCGCGTTCGGCGCGCAGACGCATGGTGTGCCAAGCACGCATGCAGCGGCGTAGGGCGCGCTCCAGCAGACGTTCGCGATCGTGCGCGTCGAGTCCATATGCGTCCGCGAACGATCTGATGCGACGGCCGGCGTCGACATCTCGCAGCATGGGATCGCGATCGGCCGGGTCCGCAAGGGGCGCCCAGTAGACGAGCGTCATAATGACGTCGAGCAGGCGCGTCGTCGGCCCGGCGAGATCGAAGTCGACGATCCCCACCGGCTTGCCGTTGACGCAGATGAGATTCTCCGGGGTGATGTCGTTGTGCCCGACGACGTCGGCGACGTCGTACGGCGGCGGTACTCCTTCGATCGTTTCGGGTGCACGCCATTTCGCTCCGTGCGGCAATGCGAAGTTTGCCGAACAGTCGTGAAGGCGCCGCTGCATCCGAGCGATCGCGACGAGAAAACCCTCGCCCGCGGCCCAGGAGTGCAACGGGCGGCCCGCCATCTCGCCTTCGATGTAGGTGAGAACCTCGCGCCCGCGCGCGTCCATTCCGAGAAACCTCGGCGCAGCGTCGAATCCTGCGCGCTCGAGGTGCGCGAGGTAAGCATGAACGGCATCGCTCTGCTCGTTCGTCGGTCGCCGCACCGTGTCGCCTACTCGCACGACGCCATCGGTGACGTCGCCCCCCAGGAGCGGCGTCTCGAGCGCGCCGCGCACCGGTTCGACGTATTTCACGACTGTTGGCCCGAGAGCGCCATAAAGAGCTTCACGCGCGGGGCCCTTCCTGTCACCTCCCCGCCCGACCTGTTCTCACGCCGGCGTCACAATCGTTGATCCTCGTGGGTTAAGGCAGGCGTACCAAGCTACGGAGGTCCTCCGCCATGCGTTCCTTACGGCGTCACGCCTTTTTTGCAATAGGTCCGGCTCTGGCAGCGGTCATCGCGTGGAGCGCCGCAGGCTCTGCGAGTGCTGCCGCGTATGCGCAAATGGCGCCGGTCACCCAATACTTGGCGGCAAGTCCGCAGACCGAAATCGACCTTGCGCGAAGCGCGGCACCGGTCGCGATCTCGTCGCACGCGACCGTCCTCGTGCTCACCGCGCATGGTTACCAAACCGCGCAAAACGGAACCAACGGTTTCACCTGTCTGGTGGAACGAGGGTGGACCGCCCAGTTCGACAACCCCGACTTCTGGAATTGGAAGCTGCGCGGGCCGATCTGCTACAACCCGCCCGCGTCACGCAGCGTGCTGCAATACACGCTCGAGCGAACGAAGTTGGTTCTATCGGGGCTCACCAATCCGCAGATCCTCCAACGCACGACTGCCGCCGTCGCGGCGAAGCAGCTCCCGCCGCCGGAGCCAGGCTCGATGTCATACATGATGTCGAAGCACGGCTATCTCGGCGACGGCGTCGGGCCGTGGCACCCTCACCTGATGCTCTATGCGCCCAAGACCGACGGCGTAAACGACGGCGCGAGTTGGGGCGCCGACCTGCACGGATCGCCGGTTATCCTCGACACCTCGTACCACGTCGTGCCCGAGCCTGAAACGATCTTCATGGTGACGGTCTCTCACTGGTCGGACGGGTCGCCCGCGCAGCACTAGCGAATTTTCTTCTCGCGTAGGATGCGCGCCGGCCCGGCGACGAATAAAAGCCTCGCACTTTTCTGGTAGCGGGGCGACGAACCATGACGAAGACGACGATCCGGTCGCTCTGCCTCAGGATTGTCGCCGTTCTTTTCGCAAACTCCCTCGTGCTTGCCGCCTGCTCCGGGCCATTCGGCTTTCCCACCTCGCCCGGCCACCAACTCTCGAGCGGACCACCGGCATTGCGCCCACTAACGCATCTTCCGCGAAATCCGAAGATTGCGCACGTCGTTATCATCGTGCAGGAGAATCGGTCGGTCGACAACCTCTTCCAAGGGTTCCCGGGCGCGGACACGGTGCCTTACGGTTACAATAAACAGGG
>DASZGC010000010.1:0-30625 GCA_035939175.1 Candidatus Cybelea sp.
TTCACTGCGACGGAGCGCTGCCGCAAAGCCAAGGAGCAGAATCGCACGGTCGCGCTTCGCCTTGAGGTCGTCGCCGTGGATCTCGAGCAGCATCGCTCGGAGGTAGTCGAGCGTAACGGCGCTCTTCTTGGCCTGTGAGGCCCCGATGGTGCGCCCGATGCCCCGAACTACCCGCCGCACGATTTCATGCGCTGTGGGCGATTCTAGGCCCCGTTCTTTGTGGATTTGCGAGATCGCCGCCAGGCGGCGCTTAATGGTTGCGAGCTTCGCATAGCCTGCCAGATCCGTGAGGTACATGGTAAGGGTCTGCGGCGTCGCAGGGAGCGATTGAAGGCCACGCTTGGAGCAATAGGCGTCGAAGTCACGCCAATCGGAGGCGTAGGCCCGGCGCGTCGCCGTCGATTGCGAGGCGTCTACGAACTCGCGAGCCCGTTCGACGACGGTTTCTAGTTCGCAGAGGGTGTCGCAGTTCGAGCAGCCCGGGCACGGTGAGGCGAAACACTTCGACGGGTCGACTTTTAAGAGTCGCCCGTCGGCTTGGGGAGCGTAGTCGCCGCGGTTATCGGCCCTTGCGGCGCTGGGTAAGGGTTGAGGTAAAATGGCTCTGGTCATCGGAGGTCCTTTCCGGTGGCTTGGCCTCGGGCGAGAGTTCCGACTTGCTCGGGGCCCTTTCTTGCCATGCTACCAAAGTTCTACTCATCCCGTTGAAAGAGAGGTGCGGGTCGCCTTGGCTTCCTCCGGTGGCATTTTGAAAGAACTGCTCGTTGCCGTAGGGCGCGCAGCTGCCATTGCCGTTGGGCGGGCAACCGCCGTTGCTCCCGAAGGGCGACGTGCTGCCGCCGTAGCCCATCAGCGACTGCAGCATCTGCATCAGCTGTGAGAGCATGCCCATGAGCGGGCCGAAGAGCCCCTGCATCGGGGAAGAACCGTACGGCGGTTCTCCATAAGCATCGGCGGCCGAACCGTTGCCGGGCCAGGGCGGAACGAATCGCGAGATGTTGTCGCCGGGAGCGGTGAGGGCGCCCCCCGCCGAGAGCGTGCCTTGTTGCGAATTTCCGCTCAGCGACGAGAGCGGAGAGGCGAGCGAGCCTTCGAGCGGCTGAACGTACATGAGAAACCTCCGTGGTTAGGGTGACGCTCGTTCACGACGGGGGCCGGCGGCGGCAAGAGGCGCCGCGGGGCGCGGCAAGAAACCGAGTCGGCCATGAGCGACACGCAGCGCACGACGATCGCCCGCCTCGAAGAGCGCCTCGAGAGCCTCAAGGAGCGTCTTTGACGACGCTGCCGCTCGCCGCCGCATAGCCGAACTCGACGAGCGCTCGCGCGCAAACGAGTTCTGGAGCGATCCCGAGCCGGCGCAACGCGTGATGAAGGAACTCTCGGAACTGCGCGAGCGCGCCGGGGCCTTCGACGCGATCGGCCGCTCGCTGGCCGATGCGCGCGAGATGCTGACGCTCTTCGCGAACGATCCCGCGGCGGAGGCCGAGGTCGAACGCAGCACCGTGACGGCGGAAACCTCGATCGAGCGCTTCGAGATGGCCGCGAGCTTCAGCGGCGAGTTCGACTCGCACGACGCGATCGTCAGCATCTTTGCCGGCGCCGGGGGCGTCGACGCCTCGGATTGGGCGCAGATGCTGCTGCGCATGTACCTGCGCTGGGCAGAAGTTAAGGGCTTTCGCACGCAGATCGTCGACGAATCGCCCGCCGACGAGGCCGGCATCAAGTCCGTCACGTTCTTCGTGCGCGGGCGCAACGCGTACGGCATGCTCGAGAGCGAGCGCGGCGTTCACCGCCTGGTGCGGCTCTCGCCGTTCGACGCCGCGCACCGCCGCCACACGTCGTTTGCCGCGGTCGACATCGTTCCGGAGGTCGGAGCCGGCGAGGCTCAGGTCGAGATCAAGTCCGACGAACTGCGCGTCGAGACGTTCAAGTCCGGAGGCGCGGGCGGGCAGTACGTCAACAAGACCGAGTCCGCCGTCCGCATCATCCACGTGCCCTCGGGCATCGTCGTCGCATCGCAGCAGGAACGATCGCAAGCGCAGAACCGCGAGGTCGCGCTGACGATTCTACGCGCCAAGCTCGCCGCGCTCGCGGCGCAGGAGCGCCATCGCAAGCTCGAAGACCTGCGGGGCGAGCGGCAAGCCAACGAATGGGGCTCGCAGATCCGCTCTTACGTGTTGCAGCCATACCAGCTCGTCAAGGACCACCGCACGGGAGTTGAAACCGGCAACGTAAGCGACGTGCTCGACGGCAACGTCGATCCGTTCGTCTGGCCGTACCTGCAGCAGCGTAACGCGGTTCGCACCTAGGGAGCCTCGGCGTGCGCGACCGGTTTCTCTGGGTCGGATGCACGCTCTACGCGATACTCTTCGCGGCGCTCGGTGCGCTCAAGTACGCGGTGCACCGCAACCTCGTCGACTTCGGCATCTTCGCACAGACCTCCGCGAGCGCGTTCGGGTGTTTCTGCAATCCGATCGAAGGCAGCCACTGGGCGTATCACTTCTCGCCGATCCTCTACCTCGCCGGCGCCGCGGTGAAGCTGTCGGGATCGCCGCTGGCGCTCGTCGCGGTTCAGGCTGCCGCCGGGGCGCTGGTCGCGCCACCCGTCTACGCGTTGGCGCGCGCACGCGCCGGCATTGGGGTCGCGCGGCTGACCGCCGTCGTCGTCTGGCTCTATCCGCCGCTAGCCGGTCTGATCTTCGGCGACTTTCACGAAAACGGTTTCGCGCCCGCTGCGGTCGCGTGGACGCTCTACGCCTTCGACGCAGGCTCGATCGCCGGCACGTTCGCCGGGGCGGCCGTAACGCTGGCGATAAAGGAAGATCAGGCGGTTTTTTTGGCACTCGCGGGCGCACTCGGCGCGTGGCGCTGGCGTGGCACGACTCGAGGACGCGTCGCGGGTGCGGTTGCCCTCGCGAGCGCGGCGCTCCTCGGGGCGTATGTTTTTGCGATCCGGCCGCACGCCTCGGCACCGGCCGCCGGTTGGGAGCCGCTGCGATTCTACGCATGGAGCGCAAGCGACGCGCGCGCGCTGATCGGCACGCTGCCGGCGCGCCTCGGCTTTGTCGCGCTGGCGTTCGTCCCGCTGCTCTTCCTGCCGTTCGGCACGGCGGCGATCGCGCCGGCGATCGCGCCGCTGGGTGAGGTGCTCTTCTCGCGCATGTCTACGACGTACACGATGGGCACGCATTATGCCGGCGCGTGGATCGGTTACGTAGTCGTGGCGTTCGCCGTTTCGGTGCGCCGTTTGCAGCCGTCGCGCGCGCCGCTACTGCTGCGGATCTGCATCGCGCTCTGCGTGCTTGAACTCGCGTTGGCCGACCCGCTGCACCCGGGTTTGAACCTGCGCGCGCCGCAGCCGCGCGACGCCGCGCTCGATGCGTTTCTGCGCCGGCTGCCGCCCGGTGCCGACGTCGCCACGCAGGAGGAAGCCTACACGCACCTGGCGCTGCGCGATCCCCGCGCGCGTCTGCTTCCGGAACGCTCCGATCGCCCTCTCGACGCGTGCTTCGTCTTGCTCGACGCGGACTTTCCCGCCTCCGCGCGCGTAGCGGAGTACGGTGCGGCGTTTGCGAGCCAGGTCTCAGCGGGAGAGTACGTATTGGTGTCGCGCGCAGGCGCGATCTCGCTCTATCGCCGCGCGGCAGACTGTTCGCGCTCTTAACCCGCTAACGCAGCTGCGCGAGCGCTTCGGTCGCGCGCGCCGGCCATCGATCGTCGCCGGCGCGGACGATGCGATGCGGCGCCGCCCACGGCGACCAGCGCGCGACCCACGCATCGAAGCGCGGCATCGGCGGAAAGACCGCGACGACCGGCGTGCCGATCGTGCCGGCCACGTGCAGCGCTCCCGAATCGGGGGCGATGAGCGCGTCCGCCGCTGCAATGGCGGCCTTCCACGGGGGGAGCGCGTCGAAGCGCTGCACCGGCAGCGCCGTCGCTTCCTCGATCCGTTCTGCGTAAACCGTTTCGCTCTCGGACGCAACGAGGTGCACGTCGCCGGCGGCCGCGACCCGGCGCACGAGATCGACGACCTGCGCGAACGGTATGCCGAGGCGCTCCCACTTGTCGCTGATCTGAACGACGATACGGCCGTCAGGCTGCGGTGCTTCGTCGAGCACGAGCGGACGCAGCCGTTCAAGATCGCGCGTGGGTGCGGACTCCTGCGCCAGCGGCGCGACGAGGCCGAAGAGCGTCTCGCACTCGTGCGCGCTCGCGTGCTTCAAAGCAGCACTGCGGTAGACGCTGCGCGTCAGCAGCCCGCGAGACCAGATCGCCTTGAGCGGCTTGCCCCACGGATCCTCGAAGCCGGCGCGCACCGGCGCGCCGATCGCGGCGGCGAGACGGTAGCCGCCGGGATCCTCCGTCGCCACCAACACGTGCGTGTACCCTCGGTCGCGCAGCGTTCGACCGAGCTGCGCGATGGCCGCGAGGTTCGTGCGCGAGCGCGAACGCAGGTCGAAGCCGGCGACGACGACGTCGCGCAGCGCGCCGTTCGCGAAGACCGCCGCATTGGCGGGCCGCAGCACGAGGTCGACCGGCACGCCGGCACGCTGCAGCGCGGCAATCGACGGCGTCAGAGCGAGCGCGTCGCCGATTGCGTCCAAGCGGATGATGAGCACTGACGAGGAAGCCTTCGGCATGCCCGCTCCTTCGGACGTGCCGAACCTCGTGACCTTCGAGGAACTCGAGGGTTACCGCACCGTGCGCAGTTACGGTTACGTCTCGGGAACGGCGTCGCGGCCGCGCAACCGCCTACGCTCGACGTTTCGCAGCCTCGGCATGCTGATCGGGCTGGCGGGGACGGAATTTTTGAGCGATGCCGAGCAACTGCGCGGCGAGGCGCTCGACGCGTTGCGGCGGCGAGCCGAGTCGCTCGGAGCCGATGCGGTGATTGGGCTGCAGTTCTACGTTTCGGAGGGCGGGGACGGTTCGTGTCAGGTCGTGGCCTTCGGAAAGGCCGTCTTGCTGAGCGCGATGGAGCCGTCGTAATGGAAGAAGAACTCGCGCGGCGGCGCGAATTGCTGTCGCGTGCGGCGACCGCCGCCGGCGCGTGCCGCAGGTGCTCGATCGGCTACGAGCGGCGCAACAACGTGTACGGCGAGGGCGATCCCTGCGCACCGCTGATGGTCATCGGCGAGGGCCCCGGCGAGACCGAAGACGAGCTGGGACGCCCCTTCGTCGGTAAGGCCGGGCAGTTGCTCGACCGGATGCTCGCGGCGATCGACTTGGAGCGCCGCGACGTGTACATCTGCAACACGGTGAAGTGCCGGCCGACGGCCCAGGGGCCGTACGGCTTGCGCAATCGCGCGCCCGAACCGTTGGAAATGGAAAACTGCCGCTCGTTTCTCGACGAGCAGATCGAGATCGTCGCGCCGCGCGTGATCTTGGCACTCGGCGCGCCCGCTGCGAAGTCGTTCCTCGGGCGCGACTTCCAAATCACCAAGATGCGCGGCCGCTGGTACGCCGGGCCGCGCGAGACGCCCCTCATGGCGACGTTCCACCCCGCGTATATCTTGCGGCTGACCGGCGGCGAGATCGGCGCCGTGAAGCGCCTCGTATGGGCCGATCTCAAAGCGGTGCGCTCGAAGCTCGACGAGCCGCGCTCGCTGGCGGCCGAGCAGATTCAGATCGTTCAGGCCGGTCTCTTCGAATGACGCGCGATCCCTTGGAGATCTGGCTGCGCGACGTCGTCTCGCGCGCGGGCTTCGCCGGCGTCGAGCATTTCACCGAGCACTTCGCATTGAAACCGTACCGCCTGCGCCAACTCTATCGGGCCGCGAACAAAGAGCTGCTCGCGGGACCCTCCGAGGTGACGACGCTCCCGCTTGCGTTGCGTTCGGCGCTCGAGGAGCGCGGCGTCGCGTTCTCGGCGATCGCGCCGGTCGCACTGCAGCATTCCAAGGATGGCCAGACGACGAAGGGTCTCTTTCGGCTACGCGACGGCAAGGAAGTCGAGGCGGTGCTGATGGAGCACTACGGCGACCGCACGACGCTCTGCATCTCGTCGCAGGCGGGTTGTGCGTTCGCGTGCGCGTTCTGCTCCACCGGACAGGCGGGATTCAACCGCAACCTCACGGCCGGCGAGATCTACGATCAGGCGTGGTTCTTCGCGCGCGAGGTTGCGGCGCGCGGCAAACGCATCACCAACGTCGTCTTCATGGGGATGGGCGAGCCGTTCCACAACTACGAGGCGGTGATGGGGGCCGTTGCGTTGCTCAACGATCCCCACGGGTTTGGCCTTGGCCATCGGCACATCACCATTTCGACCGTCGGGCTGGTCGACAAGATCGATGCCTTCGCGCAGGAGCACTGTCAAGTAAACCTCGCGATCTCGCTGCACGCCCCCAACGACGAAGTGCGGTCCTCGTTCATGCCGGTGAACCGGCGCTTCCCACTCGCGCAGCTGCTGGCGGCATGCGCGCGTTACGTCGAGCAAACGCGGCGCAAAGTGTTCTTCGAGTACGTGATGCTCGAGGGCGTCAACGACGCACCGCACCACGCACGCGAACTGGCCGCGTTGATGCGCGGACATATCTATCACGTGAATCTCATCCCCTACAACTCCACGCCCGACGCGTCGTATCGCGCGACGCCGGACGCGCACATCTGGGAGTTTGCCGCGATCCTGGAGGAGGCCGGCGTTCCCGTTACCGTGCGAAAGAACATGGGCCGTGACATCGCGGCAGCCTGCGGTCAGCTGCAGGCGGAGACGCAACCGAAGGCGCACGCCGTCTGATTGGGTGAGGGCTGATTTGCCGGCGCTGCGCCGCGCGACGATCGACGATCTCGAGGCGATTCGCACGATCTACAACGAGGGCATCGAGGATCGCGTCGCCACGCTCGATATCGATTCTAAAACGGCGGCCGAGATGAACGCTTGGTGGGCCGAGCACGACGAGCGTTACGCCGTGCTGATCGCGACCGCATCGGGGCGCACCGCGGGCTGGGCGTCGCTCAACCGGTTCTCGCATCGCTGCGCGCACGCCGACATCGCCGACCTTTCGGTCTACGTCAGCCGACAGCATCGCGGCAAGGGCGTCGGTTCCGCGCTCCTTTCAAGGCTGGTTGAAGAGGCGCGGCGCGGCGGCTTTCACAAGATCGTGCTGCACGCGCTCTCTGCCAACGAACAAGGAAAGGCGCTCTACCGGAAGTGCGCCTTCGCCGAGGTCGGCGTCTTCCGCGAGCACGGCGCGCTCGACGGGCGCTTCGTCGACGTCGTCGCGATGGAGCGGCTGCTCTAGGTTCCTAGGTGCCCTGCGGCCCCTCACGGCATCCATTGCGACCCATCGGCGTACTCGACGCGCAGGATGCGATAACTTGCGAGGAGCGCGGAGCGCAGCGGAAATGCCGCAACGCCCAGCGCCAGGCCCGTGCAGTTCTCGTCGTATCCGCGGTTGCTACCGCTCTGCCACGCGCTCAGGCTGCTCCAGCCATGGATCGCGATGCCAGGCGAAAACGTGCCGCGCCGGTCCAGCTCCAGCTTGGCGACCTGCTCGTCCGCCTCGTTCATCAGCGGAAAGGAGAAGAGCACGCGCGTTGCCGCGATGGTGCCGACGTTCTTGAAGGAGACGCAGACGTGGGCGCCGCGCGAGTCGCGTTTGACCGCAGCCCAGCCGGCGAAAACCTCGATGTTCCCCGCGGGTTTGCCTCCCAGCGTCGCCGTGCCGAACTCGAGGCTGCGATATGGATTTGGCGTTGCCGACGCGACGCTGCTGGGACTGCGGCTCCCGATCTGCGCGTCGGTTGCGCCCAGAGCGTAGAGGGCGCTGCGGTTCCCCGTCTGCAGCCAGCCGACGATAGCGTGTTGGCCGTTATAGCGCAGTTCGAGAATCTGCGATTGCACCTGCTCGACCGGTCCGTACCCCGAAGGCTGCGGCGTGCCGTTGCGCGCCCAGCGCACGACCTGCGCGAACTGCGTGTCGGGAAGGTTCCGGATGCTCGTGAGTGCCTTGGTCACATTTGGCGGCGCATCGGCGGAGACTTGGGCGGCAAGAAACGGCAGCAGCGCCGCCACGCATGCCAAAAGCACCGCAAAACGAACGGTTTTCATGCTCGCTGGTTCGCAGGCGCGCAAGACTTTCCCGTTCCTTCTATCGGCGGAACGGTTAGCCGTACGGCGAATGGCGCCCCAATGAAGGTCGAACTCCTGCGAACCGTTCCGATTCTGCGAATATTCGACGTCCCCAAAGCGCGCGAGTTTTATCTCGATTACCTCGGATTCGCGGTGGACTTCGAGCATCGCTTTAGCGAGGGGGCGCCGCTCTTCATGGGCGTTTCGCGAAGCGGTGTGACGCTTTTTCTGAGCGAGCACCACGGCGACGGCACCCCGGGCACGCACGTGCGGATCGACGTTCGGAACCTCGACGAGCTGCACGCCGAGCTGCAAGCCAGGAAGTACCGCTACATGAACCCGGCGATCCAGGATCAGGAGTGGGGGCAACGCGAGCTGCGCGTGTACGATCCCTTCGGCAACAACCTGGTCTTCAGCGAGCCCGTCGGGGGCGCGGCGGAGTAGCGCGCCGTGGCAACGTGGCGCGACGTGCGCCGGTACGCGATGGCGCTGCCCGGAACGGTCGAAGCGGTGACGTCGACCGGCCGCTCCGCATGGACCGTCAATAAAAAGTTCTTCACCTGGGAGCGCCCCCTGCGCAAAGCCGACCTCGCGGCCCTCGGCGACGACGCGCCCGAGGGCCCGATCCTGGGCATCTATACCGGCGATCTGGAACTGAAAGAGGCGATGCTCCAGAGCGATCCGGAGGTGTTCTTTACGACGCCGCACTTCGATGGATATCCGGCGCTCCTCGTCCGTCTCGAGAATATCGCCGCCAAGCAACTCAAAGAGGTTATCGCCGAAGCGTGGCTGGCACGCGCGCCCAAGCGCGTGGCGACCGCGTTTCTGAAGACGCGCAAATCGTAACCCTCGCCGTCCTCCTTACCATCGCGAACCTCGTCATCGCGCTCCGCGCGCTGCACGTCGTGGCGCGCTCGCGCACGAGCATCGAGCCGCACCAACCGGACAACGACCTCCCGAGCCTCTCGATCGTCGTGCCGGCGCGCAACGAAGAGCGCAACATCGAGCGTTGCGTGCGCTCGTTGCTGGCCACGTCGCACCCCGACTTCGAGGTGATTCTCGTCGACGATCAGTCGACCGACGCAACCCGCGAGATTGCGGCGGCAATGGCCGCGACGCAGCCGCGTCTGCACGTGCTGGCGGGCACGCCGCTGCCTCCGGGCTGGGTGGGTAAGCCGTGGGCCCTGTGGCAGGGAGCAAACGCCGCGCGCGGAGCGTGGCTGCTCTTCACCGATGCCGATACGCGGCACGAGCCGCTTGCGGCCTGCTCCGCGCAGCGCTTCGCGCTCGACCGCAGTGTCGAGGCGCTCAGCCTGTTGACGGACCAAGAGACCGTCGGCGCGGCGGAGCGGCTCTTTCTGCCGACGATTCTGTTCGTCATCATGCTCGGCGTCGGCGCGGTCGACGACGTCAACGATCGCAAGCAGCGCGGCGTCGCGATCTTCAACGGGCAGTACGTGCTCTGCTCGCGTAAAGCGTACTTCGGCATCGGCGGCCACAAGGCCGTGCGTGGCGAGATCGCCGAGGACCTCGAGCTTGCCCGGCTGTTCAAACGCGACGGCCGATATCGCATCATGCTGGCCGGAGCGAGCGGCCTGGTGAGCACGCGAATGTACGCGTCGTTCTCCGAACTGTGGCAGGGCTTCGTGAAGAACTTTGCAAGCGGCGCGCGCGGGCACCCGTTCGACGCCGCGATGGGCAGCGCGCTGCTGGCGTGCGTCTCGCCGTTGACGCCGCTCGCGGTGGTGGCCCTTGCGCTGCGCAACCAGTGGCTACCGGCCGCGCTCCTTGCGCTTGGAGCCGCGGCAATCGCCGCGATTGCCGAGATCGGGATGCGCCGCAGCCGTTTCCGGCCGGGATCGGGCCTGGCAATCCATTTAGGGCTGGTCCTGGTGCTGGCGATCTTCGCGACGTCACTCTATCGCTCGTATGCCGGCGACGGGGTCGAGTGGCGCGGGCGGCGCTACGGCGGGGGTTTGCGGCGAAGGGTATAAATCTAGCGAGCCAATGGAGAGTGCTGCAACGACACCACGCGTAACGATGGAGGAGATCACCGCGCTTGCGAAGCGGCGCGGCTTCATCTTTCAATCCAGCGAGATCTACGGGGGCATCAACGGCTTCTGGGATTACGGTCCGCTCGGGGCGATTCTCAAGCAGAACGTCAAGCGCGCGTGGTGGCGCGACACGGTCGAGCTGCGCGACGACGTGGTCGCCTTCGATTCGTCGATCATCATGCACCCGCTCGTGTGGAAAGCCTCGGGCCACGTCGACGCCTTTCACGACGTAATGATCGACTGCAAAGTCTGCAAGCACCGCTTCCGCGCCGATCATCTCGAGAACCGTTCGCAGTGCCCGGACTGCGGCAGTAAAGACTCCTTCACCGAGCCCCGTAACTTCAATCTGATGATGCGCACCGCCGTCGGGCCCATGGAGGACACGTCGGCGCAAGCCTATCTCCGGCCCGAGACGGCTCAGGGCATCTTCGTCAACTTCAAGAACATCTACCAAAGCGCGCGCAAGCGCCCGCCGTTTGGCGTCGCACAGGTCGGCAAGTCGTTCCGCAACGAGATCACGCCCGGGAACTTCACCTATCGCGTGCGCGAGTTCGAGCAGGCCGAGCTGGAATATTTCGTTCCCGACGACGGCAACGACATGGAGGTCTTTCGCGTTTGGGTGCAGCGCCGCAAGGACTGGTACGCGAGCTACGGCATCGCGTCCGACCGGCTGCGCTTCAACGAACTCAGCGAGACGGAGCGTCCGCACTACGCAAAGGCCGGCATCGACGTCGAGTACCTCTTTCCGTGGGGCTGGGGCGAGCTGGAGTCGATCGCCCACCGCGGAACCTACGATCTCGATGCCCACATGAAGGTCTCGGGGAAAGACTTGCGTTTCTTCGACGAGGCCTCGAAGACGCACTACACGCCGCTGCTGATCGAAAGCTCGGCGGGGATGGATCGCACCAGCCTCACCTTCCTCGTCGACGCCTACGAGCGCGAGCGCAGCGTCGATCCCAACGGCAAGGAGACGGAGCGCGTGGTGCTGCGCTTTCATCCTTACATCGCTCCCGTGCAGGCGGCGATCTTCTCGCTGGCGCGCAATAAGCCCGATCTCGTGGAGCGGGCGCGCGGGATCGAGGCGGCCCTACGGCCGCTCTTTCGCACCCAGTACGACGAAGGCAATATCGGACAGCTCTACCGACGTCAAGACGAGATCGGCACGCCGTTCTGCATCACCGTCGACTACGAGACGCTCGACGACGGCAGCGTGACCGTGCGCTCGCGCGACTCGATGGTGCAAGAACGCATCGGCGCTGCGGCCCTGGCGCAGTACGTCGGGGAGCGCATGGCGTGACGAAGTTCGTCTACTTCTTCGACGAAGCGCGCTCGCTGGCGTCGCCGTCGGATCCCAACGCGATGCGCGACCTGCTCGGCGGTAAGGGCGCCGGGCTGGCGGAAATGACGGCCGCCGAGCTGCCGGTGCCCTCCGGCTTCACCATCACCACCCAGGCGTGCCTCGCGTTCTACGAGAGCGGCGGCGAGTTTCCGCAGGGCCTCGACGGCCAGATCGACGCCGCGATGAGCGAGCTGGAGCGGCGAACGGGAAAACGCTTCGGCGACGTCGCCAACCCCCTCTTGGTATCGGTGCGCAGCGGCGCGCGCGTCTCGATGCCGGGCATGATGGACACCATTCTCAACCTCGGCCTCAACGACGAGACCGTCGAAGGCCTCGCCAAGCTCACGGGCAACGAGCGCTTCGCGTGGGATGCCTATCGCCGCTTCATCATGATGTTCTCCAACGTCGTTCTCGGCTTGGAGAAGCATCGGTTCGAGGAGCTGATCGACGAAGCGCGAGCATCTCTGGGCGTGCGCACCGATGCCGAGATCGACGCCGCCACGTGGAAGACGCTCGCCGGCCGTTTCAAGACGATCGTGCGCGAGCAAGGCAAGGAGTTTCCGCTCGGCGTGCGCGCGCAGCTGACGGCGGCGATCCGCGCCGTCTTCGACTCCTGGCACTCCAAGCGCGCCGTCGATTACCGCCGTTACAACAAGATCTCCGACGACTGGGGCACTGCGGTGACGGTGATGGAGATGGTCTTCGGGAACATGGGCCAGGATTCGGGGACCGGCGTCGCGTTCACGCGCAACCCGAACACGGGCGAACGCGCGCTGTTCGGCGAGTACCTTAGCAACGCGCAAGGAGAGGACGTGGTGGCCGGCATTCGCACGCCCGAGAAGATCTCCGATCTCGCGCACCACCAACCGCAGGTCTACGCGAAGTTCGAGGAGATCGCCGAGCGGCTCGAGCGCCACTACCGCGACGTGCAGGACCTCGAGTTCACGGTCGAGCGCGGGAAGCTCTTCATGCTGCAGACGCGCAGCGCCAAGCGCAGCGCCGAAGCGGCGGTCAAGATCGCACGGGATCTTGTGGAGGAGGGCCTCATCGACAGGCGCCGCGCGATCGGCATGGTGCCGGCGCAGTCGCTCGACCAGCTCTTCCACGCACGAATCGATCCCGCCGAGAAGGCGGCGATCGCGTGCAAGGGACTCAACGCGTCCCCCGGTGCGGCCGCCGGCCAGATCGTGTTTACCGCCGACGACGCCGTCACGTGGCGCGAGGAGGGGCGCAAGACGATTCTCGTGCGCACCGAGACCAACCCCGACGACGTGCATGGGATGATCGCGGCCGAGGGAATTCTCACGCAGAAGGGCGGCGCGACGTCGCATGCGGCGGTCGTCGCGCGCGGCATGGGCAAGCCGTGCGTCGCCGGCTGCGAAGCGATCCGCATCGACGGCCGCAACAAGATCGCCATCGTCGACAGCCGCGAGCTGCGCGAGGGGGACTGGATCACGATCGACGGCAGCACCGGCAACGTCGCCATCGGA
Source organism: Candidatus Cybelea sp. (assembly GCA_035939175.1). Taxonomy (GTDB): domain Bacteria; phylum Vulcanimicrobiota; class Vulcanimicrobiia; order Vulcanimicrobiales; family Vulcanimicrobiaceae; genus Cybelea. Next base: position 12,955 of record DASZGC010000010.1, read on the forward strand.
GAGCTGCGATTGATCCCCCCGCCATCTCACCTGCCCGATTGGCTGGCGACCTTTCTCTCCTGGGCCGACGAACTGCGCCGCTTGGAGACCTGGGCCAACGCCGACACGCCTGAGGACGCTGCGAAGGCGCGCGAGCTGGGAGCGCAAGGCATCGGCCTCTGCCGCACGGAGCACATGTTCATGCAGCAAGAGCGCCTGCCGCTGGTGCACGCGATGATCTTGGCGACCAATGCCGAGGAACGAGCGGCCGCGCTCGAGCGGCTGCTGCCGTTCCAGCGTGAGGACTTTCTCGGCATCTTGGAGGCAATGCAGGGTCTGCCGGTGACGATCCGGCTGCTCGATCCGCCGCTGCACGAGTTTCTGCCATCGCTCGAGGAGCTACTCGTCGAGACGACGGAGCTGCGCCTGATCAAAGGCTCCGGCTCCCCGGAGTATATCGAGAAGGAAGCGATGCTGCGCCGCGTGCAGCAGTTGCACGAACAGAATCCGATGCTCGGCCTGCGCGTCTGCCGGCTCGGCATCGTCTTTCCGGAGATCTACGAGATGCAGGTGCGTGCGATCTTCGAGGCGGCGTGCGAGCTGCGTAAGGCGGGCGTCGACGCGCGCCCCGACGTGATGATTCCGGGCGTCGGCACCAAGGAAGAGATGCAGACCACGCGCGACGCCGCCAAGAAGACGGCCGACGCGATCCTCGCGCGCGAAGGCGTGGACGTGCCGTACCACATCGGGACGATGATCGAGCTGCCGCGCGCCTGCGTGGTGGCCGACGAGCTAGCCGGATACGCCGAGTTCTTTTCCTTCGGCACCAACGACCTCACGCAGACCACCTACGGCTACAGCCGCGACGACGCCGAGGGCTCGTTCATCCCCGTGTACCTCGAGAAGCGCATCCTCAAGGACGATCCCTTTCAAGTGCTCGACCGGCGCGGGGTCGGCGCGCTGATGAAGGAGGCCGTCGCGAAGGGCCGCGCGGCGCGCGCCAATATCAAGATCGGCATCTGCGGCGAGCACGGCGGCGAGCCGAGCAGCATCGCCTTCTGCGATCAACTGGGCCTGGACTACGTCTCCGCCTCGCCATACCGCGTCCCAATCGCCCGTCTAGCCGCCGCCCAATCCGCCATCGGGATATTAAAGTAACCCTCCCCAGCCGAAGCGCGCCGCTTCATCGAGGACGGTCGCCCTTCGTGAGTTCGAAGGTGAAAGGATGCCGCGGGGCACGAACGCTGACTGCTGACTAAGGAAGCGCGAGGGCCTCCGCACAAACGCGACGCGCTTCGCGAGCCGTCTCCGGCCCCGCCGCATCGCGGCGGACGAAGAGTTTGCGCCAGTACGCTTTTCCGCTGAGCTTGGCGATCACGTCGGAGACCTCGCGCGCGTCGACCGGGCCGCTCGGCGTGTCGACGAGAACGGTCGCCGTCCCCAGGGGTAGCCGGTGGAGCAACTGCGACTGCGAGTCCGCCCAGACGTTGCGGTCGCCGAAGTGCCGGCGCAGCGCGGCCTCGCAGACCTCGAAGTCGCGGAGGTCGCGCTCGGCGTTGAACTCGGCGGCCAGGGCGTAGACGCGCACGCGGTTGCGCAGCGCGTATGCGGCCTCGCTGGCGGAGTCGTCGACCGCGTCGAGCACGCGGAAGTCGTCCCACCGCAGGAACTCGCCGATCGCGTCGAGGCGGCGCGGATCGGGCCACAGCTCGCCAAGCACCTCGTGCAGCACGTGTTCGAACATGCGGGTGGTATGGTGGAAGTAGACCGAGGCAAACATCATGTAGCGGGCCATCACGAACGACTCGAGCGCGACGACGCCGCGCCGGTCGATGCCCATCTCGGGCACGCCGGCGCGCTCGACGATTCGCAGCGATCCCAACAGCTGTTCGGCGTCGTAACGCCCGGTCGCGACGCCGGTGAAGTAGGCGTCGCGCTGCAGGTAGTCCATGCGGTCGGCATCGAGGTTCGGCCCGCTCACCAACTCGCGCAGGACGGGATAGCGGCTATCTGGGTCGCCGACGATGAGACCGAGTACGTCGCCGGCATCGACCTCGAGCGCAGCGACGCCCGCAGCGACGTCGGGCAGCGCCAGCACCTCGGCGGTTCGCCGCTCGTGGCGCACGCCGAGAACGTCCTCGCACGCGTGGCTGAACGGTCCGTGGCCGACGTCGTGCAGCAAGAGGGCCGCGCGCGCGAGCCGGCGTTGATACGCCACATCGGCGTCGTCGCCGAAGAACCGGCGTCCGTGCTCCACCAGCCGATCGAAGGCGCGCGTGCCGATGGCGAATGCTCCCAGCGCGTGCGTGAAGCGCGAGTGCTCGGCGGACGGGAACGCGAGGTAGGCCAGGCCTAGTTGCCGCAGACGCCGCAGACGCTGCATGGCCGGGAGGTCGAGCAGTCTCGCCTCCGCTGTGGATAACTCGATGAAGCGATGGATGGGATCGAAGATGCGTTTCATTCCACGCGCGACGGAATACGAGAGCGAACTGAAGAAGTCTTTTCCGGGAACGTGACGATAGAGTGAGGTACGACCAGGGAGCGCTGCGCGAGATCCGCGCTCGCGTCGACATCGCAAGCTTCATCGGGCAGTACGTTCCGCTGCGCAAGCGCGGGAACGATCTGGTTGGCCTCTGTCCGTTCCATGGTGAGAAGACTCCCTCGTTTCACGTTCACCCGGACAAGGGCTTTTTCAAGTGCTTCGGCTGCGGCACGGGCGGTGACGTGATCACCTTCGTGCAGCGACTGGAGAACGCGTCGTTCGGCGACGCCGTGCGCATGCTCGCCGCAAAGGCCGGCGTCGAGCTGGAGCCCGAGAACCCGGGCGCTGCCCGCGTCCGCACGGAGCGCGAGGCGATATACGAAGCCAACCGCATCGCAGCGGCCTACTTCGCGCGGATGCTCGCGAGCGGTGCCGGCATCGCTGCGCGCGCCTACTGCGCGAAACGCGGTTTTACCGATGCGACGATCGCACGCTTCGCCCTCGGCTACGCGCCCGATTCGTGGGGCGGGCTGGTCGCCGAGCTGGAGCGCAACGGCGTCGACCTGGCGATCGCCGCGAGCGCCGGTCTTCTCAAACCGGGGCAGCGCGGTTTCTACGACTTCTATCGCGACCGGCTGATGGTGCCGACCTACTCGACGACGGGCGAAGTGATCGCCTTCGGCGGCCGCGCGCTCGGCGAGGCCGAGCCAAAGTACCTCAACACGGCGACGACGCCCGTCTACGTAAAAGGCCACCATCTCTTCGCGCTCAACCTCGCGCGCCGCGCCGCTGCGAGCGACCGGACGCTCATCGTCGTCGAGGGCTACCTCGACTGCATCGCCCTGCACCAGGCAGGCTTCGAAAACGCCGTCGCCGCTTTGGGCACCTCGTTTACGGCGGAGCAGGCGGCGGAGCTTCGCAAGTACGCGGAGTACGTCTACCTTTGCTTCGACGGCGACGCCGCCGGTAGTGGGGCTGCAACCAAAGCCGTAGACGTCGCGTCTAAGGGTATCGAGAACACCGGATCCTCGGTCCGCGTCGTTCTGCTTCCATCCGGAGACGACCCAGATAGTTTCATTCGTGCCCACGGGGCGGCGGAGTTCGGCCGCCTGCTCGACGCTGCTAAGCCGGCGATCGCGTTCAAGATCGACGCCGAGATCGAGCAGCTGCGCGCCGGGTTCGACTCCCCGGCTCGCGTCGCGCCGAAGGCGGAGGCGCTGATCAGAAAACTCGCCCCGCGTGAGGAATGGGACCGCTGGCGCGTTTATGTAGCGGGCCGCCTGCAGGTGAGCGTAGACGACCTTCGGAATAGCCGATTCCTCGCCGATAGCACGAACTTCGTTCCACGCGCGCGGAACGTGCTACCGGAAAGCCGCCACGCCAGCGTTTCAGTCGAGCCGCTCTCCTTCGAACGCGAAGTCGTCAGCATAATGCTCGAAGAGCCTTGGTTGGCCGCGGAGTACGGCGCCCGCATTTCCGCCACTCGCTTTCGTAACGAGGTGTACCGGCGGATCTACGAGCGGATCGTCGACGCCGCGGAGACGTTACGCGCGACGGTGGATGTTTTTGGGCTTTTTGCGGAGGATCAGGCGATCCTCGACGTGCTCGCCGAGCTCGGACGGCGCGATCGCAGTTCGACGGTACGGTACGAGGACACGCAAGAACGGCGCGCGCACCTTGAACGAGTGGTTGAGCGGCTGCGCCTCGACGTCGAGCGGGAGCGGTACCGCGAGTTATCGCATCTCATCGACGATCGGTTAGCGGGTGGGCACATAGTCTCGGAGGAGCTTCGCGGCGAGTTTGAAGCGCTCGTCACCAAGCTGAAAGGATAGTGGGCGCAAGCAACGGCGCCAAGGGAAAGGAGGTGAAAAACAAAGTTATGCCACGAAAGAAAGGCGCGGTCGCAGAGGCCGCACCGCCGGCAACGCTCGACGAGCTCAAACGAAAGCTCCTCGTCCGCGGCAAGAGTCAGGGATCCCTGACGTACGAAGAGATCAACACGACGTTCGACGTCCTCGAAGAGATCACGCCCGAGCAGCTCGACGAATTCTTCGAAGAGATTACTGCCGCCGGCATCGAGCTGGTCGACGAACAGAAGGACGAAAAGCCCGAGACCGACCGCGAGGAAGAGGCGGAGGCGACCGTGCCCGACGGCCTCTCGCTCGACGATCCGGTCCGCATGTACCTCAAGGAGATCGGGCGCGTGCCGCTGCTCTCGATGGAGCAAGAGAAGTCGCTGGCCATGCGCATCGAGGCCGGCGAACTGGAACTGCGCCGCAACGGCGCGGGCGATTCGCGAATTATCGACTCGGGTGAAGAGGCGAAGCGGCAGCTGACCGAGGCGAACCTGCGCCTCGTCGTCTCGATCGCCAAGAAATACGTGGGCCGCGGCATGCTCTTCCTCGATCTGATCCAGGAGGGTAATCTCGGCCTGATTCGTGCGGTCGAAAAGTTCGACTACCGCAAGGGCTACAAGTTCTCGACGTACGCGACGTGGTGGATCCGTCAGGCGATCACGCGCGCACTGGCCGACCAGGCCCGTACGATCCGCATCCCCGTGCACATGGTCGAGACGATCAACCGGCTGATCAAGGTCTCTCGCCAGCTTCTGCAAGAGCTCGGCCGCGAGCCGACGGTCGAGGAGATCGCCGAATCGATGGGCCTCACTCCCGAGAAGGTGCGCGAGGTCATGAAGATCTCGCAGGAGCCGATCTCGTTGGAGACGCCGATCGGCGAAGAGGAAGACTCTCACCTCGGTGACTTCATCGAAGACCAAGAAGCGGTGGCGCCGGCCGAGGCCGCGTCCGTGATGCTTCTCAAAGAGAAGATGCAGGACGTGCTGCAGAACCTCACCGAGCGCGAACGCAAGGTGCTCGTGCTGCGCTTCGGTCTGGAAGATGGCCATCAGCGCACGCTCGAGGAGGTAGGCCAAGAGTTCGGCGTCACGCGCGAACGCATCCGCCAGATCGAGGCGAAGGCGCTGCGTAAGCTGCGCCACCCGTCGCGCGGAAAGGCGCTCAAGGACTACTGGACGAACGAATAACGCGTAGGTTCTTCGTTCCAAATGTTATCCCACATGATGTTGGCGGCGCTCGTCGCCGTAACGATTCCCAGCCCCTCGCCCAGCCCAGGCGAGCGCGAGCTTCCTACCATCGTCACCGTCATCTCGTCGCCGTATTGCAACTCGCTGGCCGACCATTTCAACGGTGCGATGCTGCCGATGCTCGCCAACGACCGCGTGCTCGACCAGACGAGCGTCCAGCTCGACAACATCAACTCACTTTTCGACTACCCGAACTTCACGCAGCGCTTCCTTCAGACGCGCGATCAGATCGGCAAAGAAGAGGTTACGCTCAACAAGTCGCTCTCGAACATCGCGCACAACATCGCCGATCTGCGCGCCGGCGCCGCCCTATCGACCGACGCGCAAGCGAAGGCAACCGTCGAGCAGGCGTCGTGGGAGCTGCAGGCCGCCTACGATCACCAGCGCCAGGTGGCCATCGATCTCCAAGACATGTACTGGACGATGATGAACTACAAAATCTGGCGCGCGAATCCGGCGCTTGGCGGCTTCGACCAGCGCGAGATGGAGCAGCCGCCCGAGATGCGCGACGTGAAGAGCTACCTGCACTTCAACGCGCAACGAGCGACGATCGACCAAAACGAAGACAAGGCCGTCGATGTCGCATACACCGCCGCCCAAACCTACTGCACCCCGAAGAAGTAGATCTCATCCGCCGGGTACAGGCAGGGCCCTACATATCGGGTTTTTCGGCGTTGGCGCTCGGGACGACGTTGGGGTTTTTGTCGGCGAACGCGCCGTTGGGGTTGGGCGCGATCCAAACGATCAGATCCCAGACGGAAGGGAAGAGGAAGACGCGTTTGACTTGATCGACGCTCTTCGCCTTGCCCATCGCGACGAGCGTGGCGGCTTGCGGGTCATCGACGTTGCCGTGCGCGTCGGAGAACTTCTCGGCACTGGTCGCACCGTAGACCTCGGTGCCGTTGGGCCCGGTCAAGATGAAGTGGATGTGTTCGCGGAACGAAACCCAGCGGCGATAGTCGACGCCCCAGATTTTAGGCGGCGAGGGTGAGGCGCTCTGCAGCACGGAGAAATCCGCGCCGAGGAGATTTCCGTGGACGTCGTACCAGAGCTGGCTGGGATGCTTGGGATCGCCGCTGTTCCAGTGCAGGTTGGCGTAGCTGATCGCGCCGTCCTCATCCTCATTCGTATAGCGGAAATACCCGGCCTTGATCGCGTCCTTCGGCGTCGGAAAGCGTGCGTTTAGGTCCTTTTGGATCGACGCAACGAAAGCGACCTCGGTGCCCTGCGGCATCGGCGAGAGCGATGGTGCGGGCGAGGACATTGCGGCCGCAGCGGGCAGCGCCGTCAGCATCAAGAGCGAAATCGCGCAGAGCGGGCGTAGAATCACGTCGTACCTCACTTTCAAACGCTCTCATTCTTGCCGGCGCCGCAAAAGCATCGCGCCGCCTAGGGCGTGGGCGTCGGCGTCGGCGGCGTCGGGAACGGCGTGGAGGTAGGCGTGGGCCGCGAACGCGGCACCGGCGCATACGTGGGCAGCGGCGTCGCCATTGGCTGCACCGGAAACGCGGAAGACGGAACCTCAGAGCTTTGCGGCAGCGGCCGCGGTGTGACGATGGCGATCGAGCCGTTGGGCTGCGCGGCGATCGTGGCATCGGTGCGCGCCGGCACCTCAGAGCCCGGCTGCAGCACGAAGTTCTTGCCGTGGCGGAAGATCTGCCACAGCGCGTAGTACGGAACGAAAATATCTCCGACCGTATCCTCGGCCGCCACGGTCGACTGGTGACCCGCGGAGACGCGCGGCTCCAGGCGCCCGACCGGTGCGCGCAGCGGCAGCGCGCGGCCGTCGGGCAGCGTCATCGGTTCGAAGAAGATGTCGACGAAGCCGTATGTATCGGCAAGATCGGAGGGAGAGATGTCGACGATCCGGATCTGAGCAGGCGTCCCAGCTGGTGCGACGGTTCTTCCGGCGACCACGATGGCGTCTTTGAGATGGACGCGCACCAGCTGACCGGTCTTCGAACTCTTTGACGAGATCGGATCGTCGAGAACGAAAAGCAGCGTCGAGTCAAAAGGCAAGACGTTTCCGGTTGGGAGCGGCGATGGACTAGGTGTCGCCTTTGGCGTGGGTGGGGGAGGCATTGGATATGCCGCTGCTACTCCCACGCCGACGAGTGCTAGCACACCGGCGCACAGGCTCAGGCGTATCCCGAGCCTGCGAAGGTTAGCTCGCGCGCTTGGCGGCGCGCTTGCCCTCTTCGATGAGCTGCTTGACTTTTTGGCCACCCTTTTGGCCGATGCGTTCGTAGAAGTCGGGTCCATAGCGGTCACGCGTGGCTTCGCCGCCCTTCTTGCCACCCTTCTTGCCGATTTGCTCGTAGAACTCGTGGCCGTGGGCAAGCTTCGTTGCTAGACCACCCTTACGCCCGATCTCTTCGTAGAACTGGGCGCCGTATTTATTCTTGACGGTCTCGCCGCCTTTTTGGCCGGCTTCGCGGACGGACATCCCGCCGCTACGCCGGGTCGGTTCGTTTGTCCCTGGCATGATATTCCTTCACTTTTACGTGCCCCCAAGAAAGGGGTGCACTCTCTTTCCATTTACTACAACGCAAGTTTGCAGCCAAAAGTTTGCCGCCAAAGTTGAGGCTTAATGAGAGCGGGCCGGAAACCCCGGCGATATTAGAAGGCCCCTGCTTGCTTAAAACGCGCGTTTTGAATCCACCAAAATGGTAACTGGGCCGTCGTTTATCAGCTCGACGGCCATATGAGCGCCGAATTCGCCATAGGCCACGCGAACCCCCATCGCCGAAACCAGGCTGCCGACCAATTCGTAGAGCCGCAGCCCGAGCTCCGGCTGCGCGGCGGCGATAAAAGAGGGCCGCCGCCCGCGCCGGACGTCGCCGTGAAGCGTGAACTGGGAGACCAAGAGCAGCTCTCCTCCGGTCTCGAGCAACGAGCGATTCATCAAGCCCGCGTCGTCGGGGAAGATTCGCAGACCGGCGATCTTTTCGGCCGTGTAGCGCGCGTCGTGCTCGTCGTCATCGTTTCCGACGCTCAGTAGCACCAGCGACCCGCCGTCGATTCGGCCGGTGGTACGCTCGCCGACCTCGACCGCAGCGCACTTTACGCGCATGACGACGGCGCGCATCAGCGCCAGAAGATCGAGGAGAGGGCGAAGAGCGCGTTCTCGCGGCGCTCGGTGAGGCGGCGATAAAAATAGCCGGCCCAATGGGTGCCGAACGGCACGTAGATCCGCAGCCGGTAGCCTTCGGCCACGATTTCACGCTGCACGCTGGGACGGCAGCCGTAGAGCATCTGAAACTCGTAGCGGTCGGGCCCGATCCCTTGCACGCGCGCGAATTCCTTGACCGCGGCGATCAGGCGCCGGTCGTGCGTGGCGATGCCGGGATAATTGCCGTGGAGCAGCAGGCGCGCAGCCAGTTCGAGATACTGCCGGCGAATCTCGTGCATCTCTTTGATGGCGACCTCGGGGCTCTCGTTATAGGCACCCTTGCAGAGCCGCACGCGCGCATCGAGGGCGATCGCGTCGTCGACGTCGCCCGGCGTGCGCCGCAGGTATGCCTGAAGCACGGGTCCCACGTTGCGATGCGCCGCGTACACTTCGCGGAAGATGCGCAGCGTTGCTTGCGTAACCGACGAGCCCTCCATGTCGATGCGTACGAACGGATCGGGATTCTGTGCGGCGCGTTCGACGATCGTCGTGAGGTTCTGCGCGGTAAACGCCTCGTCGACGAGCAGCCCCATCGCCGTGAGCTTCACCGAAACGTTGGAATCGACGCCGTTGCTCGCGATCGCGTCGAGCATCTCGACGTAGGTGTCGCGCGTTCGCAGTGCCGCCTCGCGTTCGCGAACGTCCTCGCCAAGGAAATCCAGCGTTGCCGACATTCCCGCCTCGTTGAGCTGGCGGACGACGGCGATCGCATCGCCGATCGTTTCGCCTGCCACGAAGCGCCGAGCGAGGAAATAGAAGTTCCGCTGGAAGATGGACCCGGTGCTCATACCTGGATGCTTAAAAACCTTGAAAAATATGGATGTTCTGGCAAATTTCTGCTAGGCGAATTTTCCTTTTGATGTACCGCCAATGACTGCCTAAGTCCCTTTGGCCTCGCTCGATCGCGGCCCGAAAACCCGGTCGAAGGCATCGGCGGCGCCGGCTTGCATGGTGGGCAGGAGATGGCTGTAGGTTTCCAGCGTGAAGCTAATGCTTGAATGACCAAGCATTTCGGAGACGACCTTGGGGTGCACCCCTTCAATCAGGAGCAGGCTCGCCGCGGTGTGTCGCAAGCGGTGGAAGTTTATACCCGGAAGTCCCGCAGCCTTGCGGATCTGCTCCCATTCTTTCCGTGAGAATTGGTCCTTCAATAGCGGGCGGCCGTAGGCGTCCGGAAAGACCAGCTCGCTCGGCTGCTCCCGCTTCGCGGCGGCCTGCCGCTCCTTAAGCGAATCGATCGCAACGGTCGAGATCGTTATACGGCGCCGGCTCTTGTCGGTCTTCGGGGCGACGAAGCTGACCTCGCCGTCGAGTTCTTGTGCCGAGCGGTGAACGTAGAGCGTCCGTCGTTGGAGGTCGACATCAGACCACCGGAGTGCGAAAAGTTCACCCTGGCGCATTCCGGTCGTTAGAGCGAGGACCACCAGCGCCCCCAGGCGGTACCCTTTCGCGGCAAGCATCAGGGCCCGCGCCTGGCTCTCGGATAGCGCCTCGGCCTGCCCCCTGCGAGGTCGAGGCGCGCGCTTCCGGATGGAGTCGAGCGGGGATGCCGTGAGGATCCCGTCTTCGCGCGCCAGATTTAGCATTGTGCGCAGAATAATGTGGACGCGCGCGACGCGGCCCTCGGAGACCTTTGAACGTAGCGAGGCGTAAAACCGTAGCACGTCGGTCTTCGTGATCTGTGAGAGAGGATGCGGACCAAGGTTGGGTCCAATGTAGAGGCGCAGAATTTGGTCGTATGCCCTTTTAGTCGTCGGTTGAATTTTCTCGTTCGCGATCTGCACATCGAGGTGCGCCAGGAAACGCTTTATGTAGTCTGTGACCGTGATCTCGGCGGCTTCTGTCTCCGGAACTCGCTTGCCGGCCTCGAGTAGATGGAGATCCCGCGCTGCGCGAGCCTCGGCGGCGGTTTTCCCGTAGAAGAAGCGGCGACGCCGGCGCTGTCGCCCATGATCCGCAACGAATCCTTCGGAGATAGCGGCGACCCACATTTTCGCGGAGTGCGTCTTGCCGTCGCTCGTCTTCCACGTTCGCGTTTTTTCGTAGAGCGTGCCTTCACCGCGCGTTCGTCTGCGGGTTCTCGGACTTGAGGTACGGGGCATGGGGGAGGGATTCGCCCCTAGGTTTCTTTTCCTTATCAAGGGCCGACGCCAGATTCTTGGATGGGCCCTTCTGCTAAAGGGGACGCCGTTTCACATAGAGCTTGAGCGTTAACGCCTACATCCTTGGAGCGCGTCTCTTCTTCAAAGGAGCGGGCCGACGCGCCTCGGACTCCATCGTGCCTACGTTCGACGTATGCGAAGCGTCCAAAACCGATTTCTTGAACTCCTCGATCTCCACGCGGGATTCGAAAACATGACGGGGAACGCGTTCGCCAGCGGGTTCGCGATCCGTCAGAAATGCCGTTAATAAGTCGGCTAGCTGAAATCCTTGATTGTCGTTAATACCCATCAGTTGTTGCGCGACGGCCACAAACTCGTTCACCTCGTTGGTGAAAGCGCTTATGCGATGGGTGATCGCGCCGCAGATCAGGTCTTGGTAAAATGGGAAGCCGGCTTGCCCCAAGGTCTCGGCGAACGCCTGTTTTGGGGGCCTCTCGTTTGGGTCGAGGTCTGCGTCGGCGAGAGCGGCCGCTCGCAGCGCCTCCTTCCTAACGTCGCCGGGGACCGCGGCGAGCCCGCGTCCGCCACTCCGCAGAACGGCTAGACTAGCCCCCGGAAAGGCCTCCATAACGCGCCGCTCTAGGGTCGCGAGGTCACGGTCGGTTAGTTGCCTCATAAGCGCCCGTGCTGTTAGTTCATCCCTACCAAGAGCCCGGCAAACTTCAACAATCGTTTGGAGCCTGTTTTCGGGGGCCCCGAAGTACCGCTGGAATGCGCGGAGCGTCACCCCCCTTGCGTCGGCGAATGAGGCCATCGAATACCCGCGATTCCATGCAAGCCGGCCCAGGAGCGCCATCGCCTCGTTTCCCTTGAACTCCGCTTGCTCGATGTAGCCTCCCCAGGCCGCCGATTCACCGGGTGGCCGCCCCCTGCGCTTTTGCTCAGAGATCATACCTAATGTCCATTTATTCACTATATCATAGAAACGCTATCGGTATGATATAGTATGGATGAATGGGAAACATAGAGGTTTGTAATATCTATTATGAGCTACAACCAGCGGGACCGACGATGCTCCGTGCCGTTTAGGGGCGAGCAAGAAGCCCCTGCGGCTGAGAGTCCTGATCGCTGGACTGAGCTGAGCCTCGACATGCCTCGGGAGCTAGCCGTTGTAAGTGCGGATGTACGAAGTGCCCCGTATCGGGCATTTGTGCCGGTGTCGGCCAGGTTTCCGGGAGCCACCGCTCGGGTTTGCGACGAGCCCGGCTGTGGTCGGGCGCTTAGTCCCCGCCAGACGCAGTCGTGCAGTCCGCTTCACGCGGAAGCTCGGCAGCGTCGCCGGCATTGGGAAGAGCAAACGCTGCGCCAATATCGGGAAGATGTTTTGCGGGTAGGCCAGGCATACGAAGACGTTCGCGATCTAGTGGCGCGCGTTTGCGACCGCGAATCCTACAGGATCGTACTTACTGATATCGACGATCGTGACCGCGAGCGCGCCAATTGGCGGGAGCTGGAGTACACGGTAAGGTCGCAGGTAGGTAGATCGAGGACGGGCCACCGGGCGCGTTGGGACATTATCGAAGCCCTCCTTGACGACGAAAGAAGGCGTGCGCGTCGCAATCGTTCGCACTCGGAAGAAACGGCGCGGACGCTCCCGGGGCGCCGCGGTCAAATTGGTTGGAGCGAGGAACTGGTGATCGATGTGAACGACGCCTTGCGCTTCGGACGGGACAAGAGCATCAACGTTGCCGGTGTTCGCCATCGACTTGCGTACTTTGGCCTAGTTGCGGGAACGCTTTGTCGAACAGTGACTTGGACTTCGGCGAAGAGCATGCTGGCTGTGGAAGCCTTTCAGACGACGGCACTTGAGAACTGCCAGGAGTGCCGAAGGATTGAGTCCCAAGTCGGGCGAGGCAACCTACGTTCGCGAACGCTAGATTCCAGCGACCTCGAGCCGTGCGTTGAGACTGACACAGTTAAACTGATGTTCCATTCTGCCGAGATTGAACCGTTCGGCAAACTCGAAGCACCAGCGGCTAAATGTTTGGCATTTTAGGAATGAGAGCTTGCGGCTCGCCTAGGGTAGGGCCAGGATTTTTGAAAGGAGTGATAAGTGTTTTACGAAGCCGAGGTCCGCATTACTAGAAGCTGTCCCCATGTCTTATTCGACGACATCATGGCGCTTAATCGTTTACTAGATGACCGTAGGGCAGCGCGTGCGAGCCGCCGCCAGGCGGCTGATGTGGTTAATGCGGCAGAGCGTATCGTGCAATGCACTGAATAGCTCGCATTAAGCCCGGTGTACACCAATTCTCCCAATGGAGGGCCGCCGCAAATGGCGGCTTTTTTGCGTTTGAAGAAGTTGAAGAGCAGCGACGAGGGTCGTTTTCTAACGGCGCCAGAGCTTGCGACGCGATGGTCAATAAGCCCAGCCGCCGCGTACCGCTTGGTCGGCACGTTGTTGCCTGCCTTGAGAGTCGGCGGTTCAGTGCGCGTTCCACGGGATGCCGTGGAATCGTACGAGCGCAAGCAGCTCGGACGCGTTCCGGCTGAGGCCACTCCATGACGATGACCAAGACTGCTGAGCGTGCGCCATGGGGGAAGTCGAGTGCAGTGACGTCGACTCACGACCGACGTTGTGCTTAATGCCTGGAGAGAACAGGATTGAGGATGCCGGCCTACACTACGACGCGTTTGGCCGCATGCGAGCCTGGTGGATCATCCACCTACGCGAGCGTCGGGCGTCCGTAATGGCGCGCGACGTTCTCGCCATAATCGCCTGCTTTGCCGACAAGAAGACCGGCAGAGCGTGGCCCACAGTCGAGACAATCGCATCCGTCCTTGACGTCAGCCCTAAAGCGGTGAAGGCGGCAACCCGAGAGCTTCGCGAGCTAGGATTGATTCTCGTTGTTCGCCGGAACCGTAGAGCGAGAGAGTCGAATTTGTATTTCCTAGCGGTAGACGGCGCACCATTTCAGGTAACCGATCCGGTGACTTATTCTGCCGATGAGATTCCCTGGGCGACCGATCCTTCGTCATCTGAAACGTATGATGAAAACGCTCCGTTCTAGGTAACCATAATCGTGACCTGATCATAAAGTTTAGGTCACCAAACGGCGCCGTTTAGGTCACCGTTTGGGCGCCGATTAAGTCACCCGCTCGTGCGGGATTTGGGCCAAGAACCAATTAGAAACCTAATTAAAACCTTCAGTACCCACTGGCGCGACTCGCATTCGCTCGCGCCGGATGAGAATATGAATGCGGAGGACGAGGCGTGAAGGAACCGAGATGCAGCATCTGCGTGGACGCCGCAGCCCGGACTGCCGTCGAAGAGCTGGCCGCCAAGGGTGGGACAGTTCGCAACATCGCGGGACAACTGAAGCGTTCCCGTAGTTCCGTCCACCGCCACCTTGGCCACGCCGGCGTTACAAAAACGCGCGATTCTCGAAAGGGAGGTTCGTCTGGCCCCGCGTCCCAGGCGAGACGCCTCGAGGGCGGTCGCTGCCCGACGTGCGGCATTTTGGCAACCGACGAAGATCCGAAAACGCTCCTTCGTCGCGCCGAGCGAGCGTTGCACTATGGCGAAGCGATCGTGATGAGGGCGGTTGAGGAGAAGGATGATCGGTTAGCGCTCCAGGGTTTGGATAGGGTCCGAACTTCCCTCGAGCAGCTGCTCAAGGTTCACGGGCTTTTGCAGCCCGAAAGCGGCTCGACAACGATCGTGGACCTTCGTCGACAGCAAGTTGCGCTACTCGGAGAGCTTTCGATCGACGAACTGCGGACCTTGGCGACAGCCTCAGGGCCGCTCGAGAGCGCTACCGATAATCAAGCGTTATCCGGGGCGGGGCGTAATGTCTAACGGTTTTCTGCTTTTACCCCGGCACTGGCCGGCTGGGAGGCTTTTCTAGGGTTCTGTGCTACGCGGGGTTTCCGCGACGCGCTGGTCGAGTGAGCCGAAGCGCGCGCGTTCGAGGATGAACCACGCATCTTGACTGCCGGTGCGGAATGTCATGCTCCGGCCCCTCTCGGGGTTGAGCATTAGGCCATCAGAATAGGGTTCCGTGCTGAGGATTCTTGCAATAGGGAGCGCCATATTCTCGCTGTGCCCCACAAAAATCACGCGCTTGTTAGTCACGACGAGCATGCCCTGGTCATCCACCTCGACGAAGCTTTCGCGAATCGGCCGAGAAGAAAAGGCGCTGGCCCGCCAGTAGACGCCTTTAGCGACGCGAAATGACGGGCCCGTACTGGCCCCGACTCGGCGCGTTACGGTGTGCATTCCAAGCAACTCGGCGGGTCCGGAATAGTAGGGGCGCTCACTACCGTCGAAATGCAGTCCCTGGGTCGTCTCAACTGGGACAATCGGTTCGAAGGCGAGTGCCTTCATATGCTCAACGGCTTGTGCCTGGCTTTGCGCTACTTGCTGCTGACTGTCTCGTTCGAGCCCCTTGGCCGCGCCGCGAAGCGACAGAACAAGCGCCAAAAAAACCCCTAGGAGTGCTATACCAACCACTGCGGCGAAAGCGTTTGGGAGGAAAGACCCAAAGGCGTCGGCGGCTCCAGATGTAGCGAGCGCGGTAGCGGGAATCAAAATAAATACGGCGACGATCAGCCGACTTATGATTGCCACAGCGCTTTTCACCACCCCCAGAGTAACGCGTAGCGCGAGTCGCAGTAGCCTCCGTCTTGGCGGAACGGGCCAACAGCGAAATCGCAATCTCGCTCATCGGTGAAAGCTCGCGGCGGGGGCGTGTAGGGAACGAAGCCTGGAAGCGGCTTAGCGCCCGACGGTAGGGGTGCCGGTGGCGGCGTAGCGACGTACCAAACCGTCCCGATACGCGGCCGGGCGATCAAGTAGAAAAGCACGATCGCAAGGGCGATCCAGAAGCCTCGCGGGCCCATGCGCTTGCCTTCCACGCCCGGTTGGCCGCGCCATGCGCTTCGGGCTTCAGGGCGTCGGGGTCGGCGAAGGGGTTGGAGCCACGCAAGCTAAGGGACCTAATCCTCGGGACCCCGGCAATGCTCTTTAAGGGAGTCCATTAGTGCCGGATCAGAGTCAACCCGAAAGACGTTAGCCCGCATTTCAGTTGCGCGCAGCCTTGGTTCGTGTCCAGGCTTTCCAGGAGCTGGAACATTGATGTCTATCCGGTAACCATCGTCCGTCTCAAGGACGAAGCGGGCCATTGATAGTGGGGCGCCAGTATCGTCCCCGATAAACGCGTCGATGAGGTCTTGCGCTCCGATCTCATATTCCGGGTAAATCGTGTTGTTCACGAGATAGCCACGAAGAAACAGCCTCGCCACAGCACGAGGTTGCTCGAAGCCCTCTTGGATTTCCTTGCCGCAAAAGTTGCCGGCTTTTCTTTTTGGAGGACAGAGATGGACAGCCTGCGTCCTGCTGGAGCGCTGCGGCGCTGGCTCGGGTACCGGGTCACTCGATGAGCAGCGTTGCAAAGGGCTCGGCGCGCGTCGGCGCGGCGATGTCTCAGTGCGCGGACCTTGGCTTTCGTTGCGCTCGCGTTTCGGCCTCGGGGCAGCGCAAGGGGTTTCGTCGCGATGAGAACTGCCTCGCCGGCGACCTACTTGCGATCGCGCCTGCCGACAGCGGCTATCCGCATTGCATCGTAGAGGTCGGCGGCGTCGGCAAACGCCTACGCGCGGCGTTCGAGGAGTTGCACGTCGGCGGTCCACTGCCGGCCGGTTTTGTCGCGATGGTTGGTCGTGTCGTTCGACGCCGTTGGCTTTGGTATTCGGCTCCCGACGAGCGCTATACGTCCCTCGAAGAGCTGCTCGACGCCTTACGCCGTTAGTTGCTCTCTCTCTCTTTTATCCAATCCTGGAGGTTCGAATGTCTGATTTTGCCGTCGGCGATCTTGTTCGCGTCCGAGCGGCTCGCCGGCGTGATGTCGTATGGCGCGTCGTCGCCGTGACGGCCGCAATCATCGTAGCGCGACACGACCAACGTGACGCGGAGATCCGCTACGGGCCCGAGGCGCTCGAGCATGTTGACACAGCCGAGGAGGGGTGCGTACAGCCACCGCAGCCGGCCAGGTCACCCGGAAATACGCAGCCTGCTGACGTTCGATGGGGCGGCGACCGCGCAATGGTTCGCCCGCAGCCCGACGAGTCACTAGAATCCTTGGTGCGGCGATTCAAGAAGGCCGTTGAGCGCGCAAACGTTTTAAACGATTTGCGCGAGCACCGCCATTTCATCTCCCCCGGGCAGCGTCGCCGACAGAAGGCTAACCGAGCACGCCATCGTCGCGCACTCGCCGAGGCTGAGCAGCTTCAAGCATCGCGCTGCTAACAATACTGAAAGGGAAATCATGAAGTCCACAAACGCAGATCCTACCCATAAAGCGCTCGCCGATGAGCTCCTGCTGGGCACACTCCAACGCGCACACGATGGTCAGCTACGCCGTGGCGAAGCCGAGTCGTGTCGAGCGATCATGGCGGCATACGAAACGTGGTCCAGTGCGAGCCAGCGATGCGAACTCCTCGAGCGCAGCGGTCAGATCATCGCGCTGGCGAGAGAACTCGAGGCGCGAGAACGTGGAATCCCCGACATCATCGAACGAATGAAGGCCGGAGTACGCGAGGCGGTAAAGGGCGCGATCACCGAAACGAAGTCGACCGAGCTTGCGAAGACCGCGCTCGAGAAGAAAAACCGCACCACTCGCCGTCGCGCGCCGCGATCTCGATGACCACTCCTGCGACGAACGATGTGCGTCACGCAATCGGAGCAGCGGCGCGAGATGAGTTAGCGCGACGGTCGCTGCTCGACTTCGCGCAGCTCCTGGACCCGACCTACGAGCGCGCGCGTCACCTCGAAC
>DASZGC010000011.1:0-14079 GCA_035939175.1 Candidatus Cybelea sp.
GCGTTTCGCGTGCGTGTCGTGTGGCTATGGTAACCACGCTGACGTCAACGCGGCGCTGGTGATTCGGCGGCGAGCGCAGTTGGCGCTCCAGAGTGAGCCAGACCCGGCCGAGGACGCCGGTCGCCGCCACCAGGATGTGGCAGCGTAGGCACACACAACGAAACGGGTATGGTATACTGATCGCCAATGCCTGACATTTTTCATGTCTAAGGAGAAGGGTTTGAAAAATCTGCGCAACTCCGCGGCGACCGGCGTCGCGTTCTTTTTGATTGCATGCGGCGGCAGCAACGTTGCTCCCTCAGCGCCAACGATGAGCGTTGCTCCGGCGGCATACAAGGGGCTAGACGCGCTCTACGTTGTGGACGAAAAGCAAGCCGAAGTCCAGGTGCTCAAAAACGGTACGTATGCGCTGGAGGCGACGATTACCAAGGGTCTGGCTTACCCGACCGGAGATTGGCTCGACGCAGATGGCAACCTCTATGTAGCGGATACCCACAACCATGCCATTATCGAGTACAAACCCGGGGGCAGTTCGCCATCTTTTAGTTATTACGCGGTCGAGCCGTACGGCGCCATAGCCACCGACCTCAAAGGAAACGTCTACGCGGGAGATGCCGCCGGAGGCCAGGGCTACGGGGGGGTACTCGAGTACCGACAAGGCGTGAAGAACGCCGTGAGTAACTGCAACACCCATGGCAATCCCGATGGTGTAGCGGTCGATTCAAACGGCGACGTGTTCGCCGCCGTCGACGGCCAGGACTTTGAATCCATCTTCGAGTTCAAGGGCGGCTTGAAAAGATGCAAATACACGACCCTCGTGTCGATCGGCCTTTTGGGCGGCATGGCGATCGACAAGAACAAAAATCTCGTTGTCACTGAACCGCAGGAAAAGGCAGTCGCGATCCTCGCGCCGCCGTACTCCAAAGTGACGGGCACGCTGGGAAGCGGATACAGCGTTCCCGAAAGCGTCACTCTGAGCAGCGACAATAAACTCGCCTTCGTTACCGACGTTGGCAAGAACGAGGTGTTCGTGGTCGATTACCCCTCGGGTAAACTCGTCAAGGCAATCGGTAAAGCCAACGGCCTCAAGACGCCCGTGCGTGCGGTCGACGGCCCTAACGCCGTTTACTAAAAAATGCCACTCGAAGAGCACCGGCATAAGCCGGTGCTCTTCACTCGCGACTCTGTGAAACGGGAAGTGGAGATTATTTCTTGGCGGCCGTCATACCCAGCGGGACGTCGAAGTTGCCGCTGAAGACCGCAATCGGCGAACCGCCGGCGGGATATTTGTAGATTTCGCCGCCGTCGTTACCCGCATCTCCGCAGTAGACGAGGCCTTTAACGATCCATGTCTGCGCGCAGTCGCCGGCGCCCGAGAGCGATACCGTGCCCTTGAGCGTCGCCGTCGTTCCGCTAACGGTGTACTGATAGATGTCGTTCGCTAGCTGATCGAAGACGGTGAGGTAGGTGCCATCCCACTGCACGGAACCGGGGAACGTCGGCGAGTTGCTCGTTTTGATCGTTACGAACTTCGTGCTGCCCTTCAGGAGCCCGACGAGCGCGAAGTTCGAGCGGTCGCCGGTAAAGCCGTCGGCGAAGAGATCGCCCTGGGGATCGTAGCCATCGAAGAACTCTTCGTCCAACGGCGTGCTATAAGCCTTACCCGAGCCGCTCGCGTTCTTGAAGATGACGACGTCGCCGCCGCCCGCGCCCGACGCATACAAGATCCCGACTGCAAGGTCGCCGCTGCTATCCATCGCGCAGCTGGATGGGAAAGAGTAGTTGACCGACAGCGTCTTGAGCGCCTTTGAGGGGACCTGGAACTCCTCGATCTGCGTTTGGCCCGCGACGATCCAGACGATTTTCTTCCCGTATCCGTAGAAGGCGTCCGTGCACCCTTGGCCACCGACGTCATTGATCGTGCCGATCTGCTTCGTGCTCTTCGGATAGTTGAAAATGCTGGCGTAGCTGCCGTAGTCGTTGATAACGTACTCGTAGTCCTTCGACTTCTTCGCCTCGGGAAGCATGGTGGCGTACGTTGGCAGCGCGCTGAGGCGCGCCGCCGTTACCGGCCTTCCATTGAGTGAAAGCGTTCTGCCAATGTACGTGACGTTGAGCGCAGGGGTCGACGGCGCGACCGCGGAGGCGCCACCACACGCCGACAGTATAGCGAGTGCGGCCATAGCTCCGGCGTATTGCATTAAAGCGGTCGTTTTCACTTACGATGCTCCTTCTAAGTAGACGCGAGTTGCAGCGAACGGCTATCGGGGTTCGCCGCTGCTCTCAGCTCTCCCAGCGGAGCAAGCGGCTGCCTTAAGGGCTCATTTCGTCGCCGCCGTCATGCCGAGTGGGAAGTCGAAGTTGCCCGAGAAGACCGCGGTCGGCGAGCCCCCGGCGGGGTATTTGTAAATTTCGCCGTCGCCGTTACCGGCATCTCCGCAATAGACGAGGCCCTTGACGATCCAGGTCTGCGCGCAGTCGGAGGCGCCCGAGAGCGTTACCGTGCCCTTCAACGTCGCCGTCGTTCCGCTAACGGTGTACTGATAGATGTCGTCCGTATCCTGATCGAAGATGGTGAGGTAGGTACCATCCCATTGCACGGAGCCGGGGAAATCCACCGAGTTGCTCGTTTGAATCGTTACGAATTTTGTGCTGCCCTTGGGAAGCTCGACGAGCGCGAAGCCCGAGCGGTCGCCGGTAAAACCGTCGGCAAAGAGATTACCCGCGTTGTCGTAGCCGTCGAAGAACTCTTCGTCCAGCGGCGTGGTGTAGACTTTACCCGACCCGCTTGCGTTCTTGAAGATGACGACGTCGCCGCCGCCCGCGCCCGAGGCATACAAGATCCCGACTGCAAGGTCGCCGCTGCTATCCATGGCGCAGCTGGATGGAAAGTAATAGTTGACGGACAGCGTCTTGAGCGGCTTTGAGGGCACCTGGAACTCCTCGATCTGGCTCTGGCCTGCGACGATCCAGATGATCTTTTTCCCATAGCCGTAGAGGGTGTTTGTGCACCCTTGGCCACCGACGTCATTGATCGTACCGATCTGCTTCGTGCTCTTCGGATAGTTGAAAATGCTGGCGTAGCTGCCGTAGTCGTTGATAACGTACTCGTAGTCCTTCGACTTCTTCGCCTCGGGAAGCATGGTGGCGTAGGTTGGCAGCGCGCTGAGCCGCGCCGCCGTTACCGGCCGTCCGTTTACTGAGAGCGTCCTACCGATATACGTGACATTGAGCGCAGCGGTCGACGGCGCGACCGCCGAGCTGCCGCCACAGGCCGACAGTATTGCGAGTGCGGCTGTAGCTCCGGCGAATTTCACTAAACGAGGTGTTTTCATTATGGATCCCCTCTCCGAGTAGACGCGGCGTGCGGCGAGCGGCTAACGACGTTCGCGGCCGCTCTGTGCTATCCCAGCGGAGCAAGCGGCACTGCCCCGCGACTTTATCCGGCGAGGACGACCACCCGCGGGCGACCGCGTTCGGCGGTTTTCCAAGCCTCGCTTACCATCGACAACGGAAACGTTTGGATCGGTACGTCGACCGCGCCGTCTGCGATCAACGCAACGTAGCGCGGAATCTCGGCGATAATATCGGTGAGCGAGGCTGAGCCCGCGCCGCTTCCCGATATGCGTAGCTTGCGGCTACGCAAGAGCGCTGCGGGAACCGCGGCTTCCGAGCCGGCAGCAGCGCCGATTTGAACGTACGAGATGTCGGCGCGATCGGCGTCGAGCCCGCGTCTGCCGAGTGCTGCAAAAGTGCTCTCTGCCGGTGCGCCCCAGAGAAAATCGAGCACGATATCGGGCGACGATCCTTCGAGAGCCTCCAGGATGGCTGCCCCGTCGCGCTCACGATCACCGCTTAATGCCGCGCTGGCAGTAGCGCCGGCCTCGAGTGCGGCGGAGAGGCCGTCTGGGTCACGGCCCGCACCCGCAACGCGCGTTGCGCCAAGGATGCGCGCATTCTGCACGGCGAGAAGTCCGGCCATTCCGGTGACGCCAAGGATCAGAACGTTATCGAGTTTAGCCATCTCCGCGCGACGTGCTTTGCGGGGCAGCCACGATGCCATACCCGGGTTCACGCCGCCGGCAACGCGCGCGGGGTCGGCGCCTCCCGGGAGCGGAATCCAGAGGAACGACGGCACGGAGATTCGCTCAGCGAGCGTGCCGTAAGGCGATTGTGGGAAGCCGGAATACGCAAGCGCGCCCTCTGCGGAGCGAACGACGGCGTCGATCCCGGGAACGAGCGGCCACTGGCTGCCGCTTCCATAGTGCCGGCCGCTTGCGAGGCCACGTACGACGGGGTGAATGCCCGACGCGACGAGCTCGACAATTTGCCGCCCCTCCCGATCGGGCGGCTCTGCAAAATCGCCGTAATGCGCGCCCGCGCCGGGCGCGTCGATCAATGCTGATTTCATTCGACTTAACGAGTTAAGCTTTGAGGGCCAGCTAAGGCCCCCTCCAACGGCGCGGGCGCCCGAGACCTTTAGATCGGCTTCCGTCCAGAAGGGCTTGGCGATCGAGGCGGATGGGACTAAGCCTCGCGGTGCCGAACGATCTCTAGCCCGAGGCGTTCTCGGGACCTGGGAGCAAGGCTCGTGAAAACTTTTGATTTTAGCCGCTATGCGATGAGCAGCTGCGCTTCCGCGGCAATTTTAGCGAGCTGTGGCGGATCGCCGCCAATCGGTGCGCCGGCCGCAATCCCTCAAGCCGCGATCGCGGCGCAGTCGGAGCGGGGTACGTCGTCGATGCCGCCGGGGGCGAAGAGCGGCGACTTGTTGTATGCGGCGCTCGGCCGCGCTGACGAGGTTGACGTGTTCTCGTTTCCGCAGGGCAAACTCATCGAAACGCTGACGGGCCTCAATTATCCAAGCGGGCTGTGCAGCGATGGCGCGGGCAACGTGTGGGTCGCAACGCTCTATGGGAACGGCGGTAAGATGTTCGAATACGCGCACGGCGGCACGAGCCCGGTGAAATCGCTCGATGACCCCTCTTTCTACCCGAGCGGATGCTCCGTCGACCCGAGGTCCGGCGATTTGGCAGTCACCAACAACTCGTTCGATGGCCCAGGTAGTCTTGCGATCTACCAGCGCGCGCGGGGAAAGGCGTTATTGCACTACACGCCCATCCTCTACGACTACGATTTCTGTGGTTACGATAATAAGGGGAACCTGTTCGTTGACGGTCCCGGGGTACTTGCCGAACTTACGAAGGGCGGTAATACCTTTACCACCATCAACGTGGACAACGGTTCTCCGGGCGGTCAGGTCCAGTGGGACGGGAAATACATAACGTTTGCGACGTCCAACTCGAGCGCAATTTATCGCGTAAAAGTGTCCGGAAGCGTCGGAACCGTGGTGGGCGTCACGTACCTAAGCGGCGTAGGTACGCAAATGACCTCCTCTTGGACGCAGGCTGCGACCTCGCTCGTTCCCACCGGGAAGAACTCGGAAAGAATCGGGTTGTGGAAGTATCCGGCTGGAGGGAAGCCGTTTGCACTTCTACGCCTCGGAAAGCGCTCTCACGTGCACGCCGTGACGCTGAGCTTGGCGCGGAACCGTGTTTAAGTCTCGCTTCGGCGCGCGCCCGCGCCGCCGTACTCCGTCGTGCCGTAAAGCGTCCCTTTGACGTCGATGAGGCCGGCGTCCGGAGTCTCGCCATCATCGGGATAGCCTTTGAAGCTGTAAATCACGCTCTCGGTACCCGACGGCGTAATCGCGAAGACCACGCCGCGGTTTGAGGCTCCTCCTTCGCCGGCGGTGCCGTAAAAAATTCCGCTGACGTCGAGTAGGCTTGCGTGCGGAACGCCGCCTTGCACGCCGCCGGGGAACGAGTAAAGGTCGGTCTCCGAACCAGAGGTCGAGACCGAAAAAACGGTGCCCCGCTTGTGGGCGCCGCCGTATTCCGTGGTGCCGTAGAGCGTATCGCTTACGGCGATCAGGCCGCCGTACGGCTTTGCGCCGTCGTTCGGATAGCCTTTGAACCGGTGAATCGGTGATTCGTCGCCCGAGGCGGTGATCTTGAAGACTTTTCCGGAGTGGATGACGGTCGTGCCGTAGAGCGTTCCGTTGACGTCTGCGAGACCCGCAGACGGACAACAATCGTCGTGCTTCGCGCCGAAGCTGAAGAGGACGCTTTCCTCGCCCGAGGCGGTGATCGCGAAGACCGTGCCGCAACCGGCGCTACCGCCGGAGCCGCACGAATCCGAACCACCGCCTTTGGTCGCGCCGTAGAGCGTTCCGCTGACGTCGAGGAGATCGCCTATCGGGTACGCGCCGTCGTTAGGATAGCCTCCGAAAGTGTGGACTACGGTTTCGGTACCCGACGGCGTGATAGAAAAGACGACGCCGCATCCCTGCGCGCATGTTGAATTCTCAACCCCTCCATTACGCGTAGTACCGTAAAGCACGCCGTCGAGGTTGATGAGGGCTGCCACCGGGTTCGCGCCGTCTCCGGAGCCGCCGAAGCTATGAAGTACCGTTTCCGAGCCGGACGGCGTGATCGTAAAGAGCGTGCCGCCGTTGTACGTGCCCCCGCTGCTGGTCGTACCATAAAGGACGCCGTTGACGTTCAGAAGGGCAGCACGCGGGTTGGCGCCGTCGGCGCCGCCGGCGAACGCGTGCAGCACGCTCTCCTTACCGGAGGGCGTGACCGCGAAGACGGTCCCAAAACCGCGCGTCAAGGCCAAGCGCGCCCGCTGCGCCGCTGGCGCGATCACGTTCGGATGCCCCACCAGCGATTGGGATCCGCCGCAGCCGACTAATAGTGATGCGGCGGCGACGCCGAGCGCAAAACGATTCGTGATTCGGTTGCTCATCTGCTTCGCTCCTTTGACACCAGGCTAACGGCCGCGCCGAACGGACCGCCGAGGGCGACCACCGTTTGCCTTGCTAGTCGTATTCGCGATGCCTTCGGGTATTGCTTGCGGAAAAACG
The DNA here is from genome assembly GCA_035939175.1 of Candidatus Cybelea sp. GTDB lineage: Bacteria > Vulcanimicrobiota > Vulcanimicrobiia > Vulcanimicrobiales > Vulcanimicrobiaceae > Cybelea. The sequence goes on from DASZGC010000011.1 coordinate 6,929, forward strand.
CGGAACGTAAACGCCGCGGCTCGAGCCGGCCCTGGCCGTTCGCGCGTCAACCGGCGCTATCGAGTTTTTACTTGCCGGTGGTTACGGCCACTCCGTATGGCGACGTCGGACCGCCCGATCCTAGCGAAACGGTCTTGTAGAGCTTGCCGCTCGGATAGCGCCAAATACTCACGCCCGGCGCGCCCGCATCGGCGCACCACAAGTTAGCGCCGATCATGAATTTGGCGCGCTTATGGGTGCCCGGGGTTACCGGAGTAAAGCTCTTACTCAAGAAGAACGGATTAACGACGTCGGTGTAATCGCTGTAACAGTTATCCGTGAAGACAACCTCTTTGGTGGCGGCGGTGATCGTCGTGCCCGAGAGCGTCGACGGCCATACGCCCGTTTTGAACGTTCCGCCGGCCTCCTGGTCGCCGAGTGCGATGTACTTGCCGTCCCAAGACGTGCCGCCTGGAAAATCGATGACGATTCCGGACTCGGTCAGAACCGTGATTGCCTTGGTGCCGGCCAGCAACGCGCAGACCTCGATGCTATTGTACTCGCTCACCCCGATCAGGTTGCCTTTGTCGTCGTAACCCATCGTCCACCCGTACTCGCAGTAGGAGTTGCTGTACGTCGTCCCATTATCCGGATTTCCTAACGGATAGACGGTCACGTTATTCGGCGAGAAGCTCGTAGCAGATACGTCGCCCGCGGCATCGACCGAACAGCCGATGGGCTCGCCGCCGGGACTGAACGTTTTGAGGGGTTTCGCCGCGCCCGGCGCGTACTCGACCAGCGTCCCGTTTCCGAAGTTCGCGATGTACACGTCGCCTTTGGCGTCGACGCACGTGCCGTACGGCTCGGCGAATCCGGTGAGCTGGCCCACCTGCGTCCCACTCGGGAAGTCGTAAACGAAGACGTCGTTGGTATTCCAGTCGCCGACGTAAAGCAGCGTGCCGCGTTTCTTATCGCGGCGCATCCACGAACGCCCACGGTCGGGGTGCGCGGCGCGCAAGACGTCGTGCGCCGCGGTCAGCGCCGCGTCGCCGCCCCGCAGCAACGTGGCCGGCGATACGGGCGCGCCACTGGGCGCCTGTTGCAGGCTGCCCGCACCGCACCCGCCCGTTATCGCAATGGCCAAAACGGCGCCCGACGCGCGCCAACGAATACCCGCAGAATTCATCCCTAAGCCCCCCTCTGGAATTGATTATCTCCGCCTCAGCGGCGCGCCGGAACCGACACCCGGACAACTATGCGGACAAATTCAGACTAGCGCGTCTGACAGCCCGGGCCGCCGTTGATGCGGAGGAAGGCTCTGGGCGCCTGATTCAAATCGAGGGTGGAGGTCGCGAGGTCGCGAGCGCGGCGATCGCTGGCCGAGAGCTGTTCGAGACCAAAGCTATCCTCGACAAAACGCAGCGCGCTCGCCGTCTCCAGCTGCACGTGGTCCACGTAACCGCTTCGGGCGTACGGAGAAACGACGAGCACCGGGACGCGAAAACCCAGGCCGTCCTTGTCGAGCAGCGGCGGCGATACGTGGTCGTACCACCCTCCAAAGCCGCTCCAGAGCACGACGATCGCGCTACTACTCCAGAACTGGCTCTCGCCCACGGCGTTGACGACCGACGCTACCCACTGCGGTCCGCACGCCGATCGCGATCCGGAAAGATCCGAATCGGCATAGGCCGGCGTAACCCAGGTCACCGAGGCGAGTTTTCCGGAAGCAACGTCCGAGATAAACTGCGACGACGGCGATATGCCGCTGCTTCCGCTTTTGATCCAGCCGAAGGCATCCCACGTGTCGACGATCGGGTGCTGGTTATCCGCCGTGCGGTAGTAGCTCGAGCTCAATCCTGCCGCGCTCAGCTCGTCGGCCAGCGTTTCGTACGCAAAACACGCCGCGGCCTTCCCGCCACCGAACTGACGCACCCACTGCTGGTAAACGCAGCCGTCAGAATCGGTGGCGAAGGGTTGATTCTCACCGCCGCCCTGCGCCGCGATGAGGTACTGGTGTGCCTCAAACGTGGGATTCCCCGTTGATGAAAACATCTCGTCGCCGAGCGCGTACTGCCGTGCGATCTCGTAGTAGGGAGCGATCTCGGGCTTGGGGGCGTGCGCATACTCCGGGCGGCGATAGCCGGGACAGTCGGCACGCTCGCCGGCGAAGTTTCCGCTCTTTCGGTCTCTTTCGAAATCTTGGAACGTGTCGGACAGCGTGCACTTTGCCTCCAACGGAATCGTTTGGCCGGCACACTTTCCATCGGCCCCGCTGTAGGCACAGAACAAATTGTCGAAGCTGCGCGCCTCCTGCATCACGATGACGATGTGCGCAATCTTGCCGCCCGACTGCCGGCCGCCGGCTATTTGGGCCGGCGGCGAGCCTGTCGAGACGAGACCGTTGCTGCAGGCCGCCGTCGTAAGAATGATCGCGATCGCAAAAAGCGTTTTTGGATTGAATCCGAACATGGTTTCCCCCTTAACCTCTCACTTGTTATCTCTCTGCTGCCACCGTGCCGAGCGGGAGGTCGAAGTTGCCCGTAAGCACCGCAACCGGTGAGCCGCCTTGCGGGTACTTGTACACCTCGCCGCTTTCGTTACCCGCATCCGCGCAAAAGACGAGGTCTTCACCGATCCAAGTCTGCGCGCAGTCGCCGGCACCCGAGAGCGTGACGGTGCCCTCGAGCGTCGCGGTCGTTCCCTTGACGGTATATTGGTAGATCGCGTTCGCGTCCTGGTCGGTGACGGTCAAATACTTTCCGTCCCACTGTACGGAGCCAGGAAAAATTATGGTATTGCTCGTCGTGATGTGTTGGAGCTTATTGCTGCCCTTGAGAAGCTCGACGAGCTCGAAAGATTCGCTGGGGTTAAAGCCGTCGAAGAAGAGATTCTCGTGGGTGTCGTAGCCATCGAAATACTCTCTGGCCAGCGGCGTGGTCAAGACTTTGCCCGGCCCGCGCGCGTGCTTGAAGATCACGAGGTCGCCGTTGTTCAATATCCCTACGGCAAGGTCGCCTTTGGTGTCCATAGCGCAGCTCGACGGCATGCCAACGTGGACGGAGAGCATCCTGACCGCTTTGTGCGGCACCTTATACTCGGTGATCTGGTGTGGGCCCGCGACGATCCAGAAGCGCGTCCCGTAGCCGTAGAGGACGTTCGCGCACCCTTGGCCGCCGACGTCGTTGATCGAACCAATCTGCCGATCGCTCTCGGGATAATCGAAAATGCCGGCGTACGTGCCGTAGTCGTTGATGATGTACTCAAAGATCTTCGAGTTCGCAGGCCGATCGGGAATGAGCTCCGCGTAGCGGGGTAACGCGCTCCGATTTGGGTGTGCTGCCGTGACCATCCATCCGTTCGCGGTCGATGGCTCGACGGTCATGCCATCCTGAGCTTGTCGAAAGGTACCCCCGCACGCCGCGCATATTGCGAGTGCAATCAGAGCGGCTGCGTATTTCATCTTCTAGGGCTCCAGTTCTTGCAGCGTGTTCGTCTTGGTATCGGTGTAGAACAGCACGGTATCGCTATCGCTCGTGCCGGTCGCGATGAGACCGAAGACGTCGGCAGTCGTGCTCGTGTCGAGCGTTTTCGTGTCGAGTATCTTTCCCGCCGGGGTCAGCTCCACGAGCTCGTTTCCACCTTTGGTATTCGCAACGATGAGGTTTCCGTTCGGCAGAATAGCAGAAGCTACGGGCGCATCGAGCGGCGAGCCGCTATAGACGAGTGACGCGCACGTCAATTTCGGGTGCGAGCATTTGAATTTCTTGCCACCGGGTTGCACGACGATCTCGTCTTTCGCGAGTAGATTGCTCGCATTCGAAATGGCGACGACCGTATTATCGACCCCATCCACGATGTAGAGCGTATCGTTGCAGAGACTGCCGGTTCTCGTGTTATTGTATTGTATTCCGGATGGGCCCAAGGCGCTCCAGCCGGAGCCCTTATTGACGTCAAACCCGCTGATTACTTGCGTCAGTTTCGGGTTGCCGGAGCTTACGGGGAGGAACGCGAGTTTAAAAACGGAGCCCGTCTTGGAATCGCCGACGTAGATGTCCTCGGGGGCGTAAGCCTCACCGCAGAAGGCATCGGCGTCGGCGAACGGATCCTGGATGGAAGAACGGAAACTCTTCTCGAGCGTGCCGCTTTGATTGAACCGCGAAACGAGACGGCTCACGAGCCCGGCACCGTAGACTTGATTCGTCGCGGTGATCGCATCGCTGTCGCAGCCTTCGAGCTTGGTGTTCTGCGTGAAGGTCACCGGTTTGGAGTGCGGCTCCGGATTGAGTACTTCCATCGTGGTGCCTTTTCCGGCGGTACCCGCGGAGTTGTCGAAGTTGCAGACGAGCAACTGCCCTTTCTTGAGCCCGAACGTCGATCGGGCTAACGAGATTGCGCGCGGCCCGGTGTCGCCATTTTTCCGATCGACCGTCGAACCGATCTCGACGTCCTTCGTAAGCATTTTCAGAACCGAGGTGTTGTCGTTTGGAAGGGCGGAACTCGCGCTCGGCGCGGGTTCTCCCACCCCGGCCGGAACCGTCGCGCTTCCCCCGCACGCCGAAGTGGCAAAAAGTAGTGCCGCGGCCAGCATAAGCACGCGATTGTCGAAAGTCCGCATCCTAGAACCTCGCTCCTGACTTAGTGGTGACGAAGCGGCCTTCGAAATGCATCTTTCGTCGCCTGCAAGAGCGAGCGACCGCCATCCAATTTTCTCGCGAGGCGGCCGAGCGACCCCTGGGCGCTGGCGTCCTCAACAGACGACGAAGCCCGCGCCGATCACGACAAACTGAAAAGTGAATGCCCCCGTGCGGCCAGCCCACTGCTGCGTCGGTTGCCGCTTCCCCGCGCCGTGGGGACCGCCGCCACCGGATCCTCGTTCGCCAGCCAGCGGCCCATTGGCGCTCAAGGCCGGCAAGAAACTTTTCCGAGTTGCTCCGTGCCGCTATCCTGAAACTCACTCTTATGCGACGCACCGTTTTGATGGCGGCGCTGCGCGCGTTGCGCTGCGATCCGAGGCGGCGCGTCGTACGGAGCTTGTGAAAGGTGGGAGCCTGCGAGTAATGCTAAGACGGCGCCGCCGACGGCCGTATTTTGCCGGTGGTTCAACGTTCGCCAAACCGGGGGAAGTCCAGAGATCAGTTGCGTAGCCCTTATCCAATATGAAGCGCAGCAAGGTCTTAACCATCATGTCCCTGCTCTCGATCGTCCTCCTCTCGCTCCACTTCACGGATGACATCGTCTATGGGACCGATAGGTCACCGGCCTTAAACGTCGTGGCAATCGCTATCCTCGTCATCTGGCTATACGGGGCGCTGGTACTCGCCGAGCGGCGATCGGGGTACGCAATCATGCTCCTCGGATCGATCGCAGGCATGGTCGTTTTCACCGTTCACATGAGCAGAGCAGGAGGACTGCCGGCCGGCACGCTCGCTAAGTCCAGCGGAGTATTCTTCTTCGTTTGGACCCTCCTCGCGCTCGCCGTGACCTCCGCCTTCTCCGCTATCCTCTCAGCGCGCGAGCTATGGCATCTGCGACGTTCAAACGCCTCGAATGCTAATCCGTAGAGCCCTTTGGCTCGGCCCGATGAGCTAGACGGACCCTGCGGAGTCGGCGTTGGGCGGTCATTTCCACGCCGGGAGGCGCGAACCTGGACGCTGAACACTCTCACGCGTGAAGCACATGTCGCCGCTGCTCACGCTTTGTGCTGCGGTCGCCCTCATAGCTCAGGCACCGCTCGATACGGCGGTAATTGTCGGTACGCGCGACACGATCGCCTATCGGATCGTCGTACGTTCCGATGGTGCGGCTTCGATTTCAAGCGCAACGAACGGTTTTAAGTCCTTTACGCTTCCGGACGAGACCGTCGCACGTTTCTTCGCAGCCCTCGTGGCGTCACGTAGCGACAACTGGACGAGCGGCCCGTGCACAAAGCCTGGGCCGCCCGAAACGGTTCGCGTGAAGTGGGACGGGTGGGTTTCCGGCGACGTCACTTGCCCGCCGCACGAGGTTGATGCCGAATACGACGCCATGCGGCTGAACAACTCCGTGATGGAGATCGTCGTGTTCGCGGGGCCGCCGGCGACAACCCCGTGTTCCGAGCTGCCGCCTGAGCTTCGGCCTGCGAACTGCCCCGGCTCGTAGTGGGCGAGTAATAGCGTTTACTCGTTGTCGGGCGGCCGAGTATCGAGGGGTTGACCGAGGAAGTAGTCTCGGTCGTGCGCCACCGGTATGGCTGTGAAGGCTCTCGGCGATTTCGCGAAGTCGAAGCAGTCCGGCGAAATCGTGCTTGCTCGGGTGTCACTCGCCGACAGTCTTCCTAGTCCCCACTGATCTTCGACGAACTTGAGAATGCTGCCGTGCTCGTAACGGACGCTCGAGACGTAGCCCTGTTTGGCGTACGCCGAAATTATCAGCAGCGGGACGCGAATTCCTAACCCGTCGTAATCCACCATCGAAGGCGGCGCGTGGTCGTACCATCCGCCGTAGTCGTCCCAGAACACAAAGATCACGGTAGAATCCCAATATTTCGATTCACCGATCGCATTCACCAGCGAACCAACCCAGTCGGGGCCTGTGTTGCCACCGCAGCCGGCGTGATCGGAGTTCACGCACGTCGGCGTTACCCAGCTCACCGCCGGCAGATCTCCGGACGACACGTCGTGAAAGAACTTCGTCTGCGGAGGGACGACGTTCTTGCGCCAATCGGGGCCACCGTAAATGTGTTCGATCGCCTGGTAAGCGCTCCATATTCCACCTCCCGCATGCACCGAAGACGTGTAGTAACGCCACGAGATCCCCGCGTCATCCAGCTCATCGCCGAGGGTTTTATTATTGAGGCACGGCGAAACGTTACCCCCAATGGTGCGTTGCTGCGTTACCGTTGGGATCCGCCCCCCGCCCTCGCAGCCCCACGGGCCGATCGGGAAGTTGACGGTGGAGCTGGCTCGAGCTGCGATGATGTATTGGTGTGAGACGTAGCTGCTCGAATCGAAGTTCGAGGGGAACATCTTATTAGCGAACACGTAGTGACTGCCGATGAAGAAGTAGGGCCGCGTTTCGTCGTGGGGTACGAAGCTATACGCGGGGTTTGCGCCGGGGCATTTTGGCGCGCAGCGAACCGTCTCTCCAGCGAAGCCGTCCATCCGGCAATCGGTTCCGGGAAACGCTCCGCGGCC
>DASZGC010000012.1:0-70305 GCA_035939175.1 Candidatus Cybelea sp.
GTCGCTGAGGTCGTGCCCTAACACGGCGGCAAGCCGATCCGACGACGATATCACGCTTTTGGCCGCAGCTTCGTATCGCGAAGTCACCTCGGCCGTTGCTGCGCCAGCAAGCGATGACGTCCGCCATGCTGCCGGAAGCCAAGCCAACAAGGAGAGCTGCTCTTGAACTGCCTTCGGCGATTTCTGGGCGCCTGGGACTCTCTTCCTCATCGCTCGCCATGCGGCTCGATAGTCAGCCCGCAAAAGCCCGATGAGATGGCCGAACGGCCCGCGCGATGCGGGTTCTAGAGCTAGTGCGAGGCTCCCTATGTTCTCTTCGCAAATGCTAATTCCAAGCGCCGTGACCGCCGTACTGAGAACCCGCAATTTTTCCGCAGAGTCCTCGAGCATTGCGAGATTATCCGCGCCGACACCATGGTCTCGGGGGAAAAGCGTCAGGAGCAGGGATTCGACCTCACCGAGGCCTGTAAGAGCAGTGTCTACATCGGCAAGAGCTTGGGCGGCTTGTTCGTTCGTTCTCAGATCTGCCGAGCTCCACGAGACGCCCGCTTCGTGCAGAAATAACTCCGAGTTCTCACTGAGTTCGGCTACGAGCTCCCGGGCCTCCTCGTATCGTTCAGTCGTAAGAGCCTCGATGGATTTTCCGGTCCAGCGACTTTCAGTGCGGATGTTACGCAAGCGCGTGAGGGCGGCGAGTAATTGATATGCGCTAAGACCGCAGGATTCGCGTGACGTGTTGATCGCCGAGGCATGGTCATTTAGCCGATCGCGAAGCTTCGAGACCTTCCCGTCGATCTGTTGGCCGTTAGCTGTGGGCGAGTGTCTCGCGGCTGCATCGCTTGCGCGAAGGCGCTCGTAGATTGTCTTCCGCTTAACGTCACCGCCATGTAAATCGAGGACCAGGTGGCTGAGCCCTACCTGCGCCAACCTTTTTTGCACCACCTCCAGCGCGGCCCGCTTCTCGGCTACAAAGAGCACGCGCTGACCTGCTCCTATCATCGCGCCAATGAGGTTCGCAATGGTTTGGCTTTTTCCAGTCCCTGGAGGACCCTTAATCGCTCCGTGTGCAGGATGTCGCAGAAAGGAATGAATGACGCGCTGCTGGCTGGAGTCAGCATCGAGGACGAAAAGCTCTTCCGATGGTGGAATGGCATCGAGTTGTTTCGCATCGATCAACCGCTGGGACTCGGCAATACTGATGCGCGCTGACTCGTCTCCAGAAATGGCCTGGACCAGATCATGCTGCGACATGAGGTCCAGGTTGTTGCGTAGGTCCTCTACCATCGCCATCTTTTGGAAGTCGAAGTTACTTAGTACGCAGCTTGTCGTAGCTCGAACCTTGCCGATGCCGGCCAGTAGGTCGGAAAACGTTTGGAAGGCCGTATCGAAGTTGGGCTCTGAATCGTCAGGCACGATGGCTTCCGCTTCTATGCAAACGTGTAGCTCATCATCAAGCTTTGCGAGGAGGACGCGGTTTACACTGAGGTCACCCGATGCCTTCAAAGCGAGATCGCCTGTTCTCTCGTTTGTGATCACGCTTACGGGAAGGAGGAAGAGCGGAGCATTGGCCGGGCGCCCTCCGTCTTCCGAAGGCCACGTTGCAAATCCCAGCGCACAGAACAGAGTCTGCAATCCGCGTTCTTCTTCGTTGGCCTTCGCTTTGAGGCGGATCTCCCGCACCTTCGCACGATGCTGGGCTGTAAGCTCCTCAGGCTGGAAGTCCGCGATCGAACATGTCGACCCGTTGAGGAGTTTTCTGATGGGCTCGTCGTTTATGTGGCCCAGCGAAAAGGTGCCGGTCTTTAACTCACGATGATAGATTAACCGGTTGTTCCGGCTGAAGTCGATAAGCTTACGTATCCAAACGTCACGCAAGCTGCGAAGGGACTCGGAAATCGGAACCACCGAGGATTCTAAGGATTTGTCGGCAGAGTCCACTACAACGCCCAACCCCAAATGAAGTAGTCCCCGACTCATGCCGGGCCCCCTATTATTGCGGGGTACTCCAGCCTTGCGCCTGCCGTCCTTTGGGTTTTTCTGGCCTTAAAACGACCTTGCTTTGCTTCGGCACAGCCCGCCCGCAAAGCCCCCCGCGTTCCGAAACCCTGCAGAGGGTGTACCGGCGTCAGAGTCCCCCGGGCTCCTAAAGCGAGGCAGAATCGCAGTTCCGCTTGAACGCTTTAGCCATGAGGTCCAACCGGGCGCGCTTCATTGCGTCTAGTATCGGAGCCGTTGCACTTTTGAACGCTTGCGCTGGGTCATTGCCGTCGGGCGGCGCACATGTCGTCGCGCGTCCGGCCAGGGTCGGTCGCGTAGGCCGAGACCTTAGTTCGGTTCGCCCGTATAGCGTGCTGTACAGCTTCGGGGTCGTTCCCGGTGGCGGCTTTGTGCCCTATGCGGGCCTGACGAGCGTCGGCGGCAAGGTCTACGGGACGACTACGGTAGGCGGCGAGTACGACGGGGGAGTCGTTTTTGAAGTCGCGCCGGCTCCGGTGGCGCCATCCGGGCCGGAGCCTATCGTTCACAGCCTGGGCAGCTTCGGCGATGGTGCGACTCCATACGCTGGCGTGATCGACGTCAACGGGACGCTTTACGGCACCACCGCCAACGGCGGAACGAATCTCCTGGGCACGGTCTTCGCCATTTCGCCATCTGGAACGGAGACCGTTCTGCATAGCTTCGGAGCAAACGGCGACGGCGCTTTACCCTACGCGAATCTCACCGATGTCGACGGAACGCTCTACGGCACGACCGTTCAAGGAGGCGCGCTGAACGAGGGAACGGTCTTCGCCATCACGCCCTCCGGTACGGAAACCGTGCTCCACAGCTTCACCGGCGGCTCCGCCGACGGCGCCAACCCATACGCGGGCCTGACCCAACTAAACGGGACGCTCTACGGCACGACCACGCAAGGCGGCGCGCACGACGACGGTACCGTCTTTTCGATCACGACCTCCGGCGCGGAAGGGGTTGTTTATGCCTTCGCCGGCGGCTCAAACGACGGCGAAGACCCGTATGCGAGCCTCATCGCGGTGAACGGAACGCTCTACGGTACGACGTACGTGGGCGGTATTGAGAACGACGGAACGGTCTTCACGGTCACGCCGTCGGGCGGGGAAAGAGTCATCCACGACTTCTATCTCTCCCCTTACGGCTCAAGCCTCGTGGACGGCGCGAATCCCTATGGCGGTTTGGTCGACGTCCAAGGCGTGCTCTACGGCACGACCGTCTTCGGCGGCGTGCAAGGGCACGGGACCGTGTTCGCGATTGAACCGTCAACCGCGGAAATAGTGCTTCACGACTTCGGCACCTTCTCGGACGGCTCCGAGCCGATGTCGAGCCTCATCGACGTCGACGGGAGGCTTTACGGAACGACCCAAGGCGGCGGAGCAAACGGCAATGGCACGATCTTTGCCATCACGCCGTGACCTGCGGTTCTGAGCCCTAGCCGACCTAACTTCGTTTGTTCACGGTGTCCAGGTGGCGTGGCATCGAAGTGACGACCACCCGGCCGTGCGCGTCGTCGTAGATGAAGTAGACGCAGGCCGTTCGCCCGGCGAAGTTCTTTCCGCGCTCGCGGATGTGTTGGTGATCTTCGCCGCCATAGCTCTTGCCGTCGAACGAGCAAGCGTACGCATCTCCCACGATCCCCGCGCCAACATCGGTTAGCGCTTTTCCCGCCTTAAAGCGCTTCGTTCGCTCGGCATAGCGGTCCCACGCGCCCTCGAGTCCACGCTTCATGTCGACGTAATCCGTGCCGAGAATGTCGAGGATATCGAAGAGCGCGTCGACGTCTTGCACGTTGCCGTCGCGCAAACGGTCGCGAACTCGCGGATGGAAAACGAGCGCGCCGCCATACTGTGCGTTCGCCCACGCCTCGAGCGCCTCGAAATCGCTCCACTCCGGTCGCGGCAGGAGTCGCGCCGGCCGCGAGACGCTGCCTTCTTCCCTTTTCCAGTTTTGCGCCAAACGACGCCGCAGACTTGCGTATTCCGCTTGGAGATGGTCGACGTTCGCCGTCAGACGATCGTTTTCGAGCAGCGCATCGCGCGTCTGCGTGACGCTTTCGAAGATCATCCGCAGCAGATCGCGATTGCCGGGCGAGAGTTCCTCGACGGAGATGCCGAGCTCGGTCTCTCTCAGTTGCGCGACCTCTGCCTCGAGTTTTTCGACCTTGCCGTTCAACTCTAGGACTTCACGCCAGTAACCCTCGGCCTCTTGTCGCGCCGCCGCCGCTTCCTGCCGCGCCGCCGCCACCTCCCGGCGCGCGCGATGGAGGTCCGCCTCGTCGGCAAGGGGGACTGGTTCGGCGACCGGAGCCGCGGGTTCGGCTGCCTTGACTACAACGGCGGGTGCCCGGTCGCGAAGCTCCTGTGACCGCAACGCAGCCGGCGTAACGAAAGGTCCGGTTTCGAACTGCGCGGTTACGTCGGCGAGGACGCCGCGGCGTATCGTGCTCTCGGCCTTGCTCTCACGGGCGAGCATCTGTAGCGTCTGTTGAAGAAACAGCGGTGCCGCGTTTGGCTCCGATTTGAAGTTGACGTTCGGCGGATAAATCTTCACCGCGCCTTGATAGGCCGAGTAGCGCGGCTCGAAGCGATGGCTGATCGCCCACGACGCCTCGGGCTCGAGCCGGAACACGTGCGCCAATCCCGCGAGGTCGCGCGCCAGAGCATTCGCATCGAGAGCCGGAGGATCGCTTACGAGGATTACGGCAAAGCGGCGCCGCTGTGCGGCGATCAGACTCGCAAGCTGCGGAACGCCGGCGGCAGCAAGCTGTACGGCGCTCGCGCGCATGGCCTCGGCGTCGTCGAGCCCCGGATCGTCGCAAAGCATGCCAAAGAGCCGCGCCGCGTACGGCTCGATCGGTCTGGAGTTGCTCGGGTGCTCCGCTCGCAAGAGCAGGCTGCACGCCGCAACGTCGCCGCCCTCTTCAGCGCAAAGGTCCAGGTTGACGTGCCAAACCCTCTCCGGAAAACGATCGTCGGCGTGCCGCAACGCAGCGACGAGGCGCTGGGGACGCAGGATGAGGTCGAGACTGCACTTGTCGTTCGACAGCGTCGCGTCGGCTTGAGGTACCTGGACGCCGTAGCGTTCGCAAATCGTGTGCAGCCAGTTGCGAGTCTGGCGGCGAGCGCGAAGAAACGCGTCGTCGACCCTCTGCGTGCGGACGGTCGCGCGCAGGATCGTACTCTCCGTTTGATAGACGAAGCTCGGACCGACGATGTCCCCGATTCGCACGCTTAGGCGTTGCGCCGCACCGGTTGCGCCTCCTCTTTCGTCGCGGTCATTAGCCTGCGGTAGGCAGGCGCCGGTGCTGCGTTCACCAAAGAGTCGCAGCCGTGCAGCAAAGCATCGCCGACGAGCTTCGCGGCGCCGCATCGCTCATTTCCGCGAGGCGGTTTTCCGACGCGCGCCGCGTGCTGGTCGACGCTCTCGGCCAAGACCCACAGAACGCTCGAGCGTACGTCCTCCTTGCTTCCTGCCTCACATCGCTCGGCGAGCATCCGGCGGCGATCCAGGCGGCGCAGAACGCCATCGGAATCACACCACAAGCGCCAACGGCGCACTATCAGCTTGGCGTCGCTTACTTTCACGCCAAGCGGCTGCGCGACGCGCAGTACGCCTTCGAGGCCGCCGTCGCGCTCCGCCCCGACCATGCAAACTTCCACCTCGCGTTGTCGAACGCTCTGGCTGCGCAGCGATTATACGCTCGCGCTTTCGAGGAGATCGAGCGCACGATCGCCCTCGATCCCAACGTGGCCGAAGCCTGGAGCTTCAAAGGCCTCATCCTCACCGACCTCGGCAGGAAAGAGGAGGCCAAAGCCGCCGCCGCACGTGCGTTGATGCTCGCACCCAACTCCGCCGGCGCGCATCTCGCCGAGGGATTCTCCGCACTCACGACGATGCGCCCCGGCGACGCCGTCAAGGCGTTTCGCGAGGTGCTGCGTCTCGACCCAACCAACGCTCAAGCACGCCGCGGCTACGCTGCAGCCGCACGCATGGCGCTCCCGTTCTTCCGGCCCATCTTCTCGAAATCGAAGAAAACGAAGGGCATCCTCGTGGGCGGACTGCTCGGTTTCGTTTTGCTGCTGTTCTTTTTAACCGGCAATCCGTTTACGGCGGCCGCCTGGGCCTTTGCGATCGTCGTTCTCGGATTTCTCGCGCTGCATCTGATCGGCACCGTCGTGATTCACCGCGATCGTCTCATCCGTCACATCCTGCGGCGCGAAGAGTACGTTCCCGCGTACTGGTTCTTCGGCAGCCTGATCGTCGCGGTGCTCCTGGGTGTCGCAGGGCTGTTGCTGCGCAGCGTTGGAATCGGATGGATCGCCGCCACCTGCGCGGTCGCCGCGCTGGTAACCGCACTTTACGCGATTCCAGCGGCGCTCCCCGAGGGGGCGCCGGCGTCGTATCGCGTGCAGCGCCTCATCGCGTGGTTCGGTCTCTTCATGACCGGGGTGACCGAAGCGCTCGGTATCGCCTTCGGCATCACGCTGATGACGATCAAACATCCAAGCGCCCTTGGGAACCTCATCCTTTCGGCGCTCTTCGAGATGGCGCTGATCGCGGCGTTCACGCTCGTGCTCTTCCTCATCGTCTCGGTGCTCTTCAATTTGATGCGTTCCGCTAGACGCAGCGCGGTGAAACGGGCGATTCGTGCCTAGCGGCGATGACGCGATCGCCGCCCTGCGCGCGGCACTGGCCGTCTCGCCGGAAAACGCGAAACTGCGCGTCTACCTCGCCGGCGTACTCTTCGACGCCGGCCACTTCGGTGACGCGGAGATTCAGTATCGCTACCTGTGCACGGGTAACGGCGGCGAGCCTGCCGTGCGCACCGGGTTGGCGAAATCGCTCTGGGCGCTCGGTCGCGAGAGCGAAGCGGCCGAGGTCGTGAGCGCGCTGCAAGACGAGCCCGGCTGTCCCCCCGGCGCGACGCTCCTCTACGCGCGCGTCAAGGCGAAGGCCGGCGACTACGAACTCGCAGCGCGCGCCTACGGTGAAGCCGTCGCCCTCGATGCAGGTCTCGCCGACGAGGCCTTCGAGCGCGAGCTTTCGCAACGAACACCTCGCTCGCCGGAGCGCGTGCCTGCGGCCATCGATCCGCGCGACTTCGCCGATGATCTCGGAGACGTCGTCGAGAAACCGACGATCACGTTCAAAAACGTCGGCGGCATGGACCCGGTGAAGGCTGCGATCCGCATGAAGCTGATCGAGCCGTTAGCGAATCCGGAGATCTACAAAGCCTACGGCCAGCCCGTCGGCGGCGGCCTGCTGATGTACGGGCCGCCCGGCGTAGGAAAGACGTACCTCGCGCGCGCCACCGCCGGCGAGTCGAAGGCTGGCTTCATCAACATCGGCATCAGCGACATCCTCAACATGTGGCTGGGCAACAGCGAGGCGCGGCTTCACGGCTACTTCGAGCGCGCGCGCAAGTCGACGCCCTGCGTCCTCTTCTTCGACGAGATCGATGCGCTCGGCGGGAGCCGTCAGCAGCAGCCGTCGTCGGCGACGCGGATGCTGGTGAACCAGTTTCTCGCCGAGATGGACGGCGCCCGGGATTCGAATGAAGGCATCTTTATCGTCGGCGCGACCAACGCGCCATGGCAGCTCGACTCCGCGTTCCGGCGTCCCGGCCGATTCGACCGCATCATCTTCGTTCCGCCGCCCGATCTCCAGGCGCGCGCCGACATCCTGCGCGTGCTCTGCCACGGTAAGCCCAGCGAAGAGATCGACTTCCTCGACGTCGCCAAACGCACCGACGAATTCTCGGGCGCCGATCTCAAAGCGGTCGTCGACCTCGCCGTCGAGGCGCGCCTTCAAGAAGCGATCGAGCAGCAGATCGTCAAGCCGCTCTCGACGCGCGACCTCGTTCAAGCCGCCTCGCGCGTGAAGCCGTCGACGCGCGAGTGGTTCGCAACCGCCAAAAACTACGCACTGTACTCCAATCAAGGCGGCATCTACGACGATATCGTTCGGTATTTGCGGCTCTAGTTGCATTCGACGCAAACGCCGGTGCCACGACCCAATCTCATCGTTAGCGCGGCCACTAATGCCCCGACCTACTGAGGCCTAGCCTGCTACCAACAAATTCCTGGCCTAGGCGTTGGCCGCCGCGGCGCTCGCTCGAAGCCCGCACTCGATCCCGATCGGGCGGCATCCATGACGACATCGTCAAATACATGCAGCTGTGAGACGAACACCACAACGGAGAAGAGGCCGCTGCGATGGATGACGCTCGAAGGCTCGCCGCCGCGCTCAACGCGCTCGTTAAATCGCCGCAGTTCTCAAATACGAAGGCCCGTGGCGCGGCCCGCCAAGAGCCCGCCGTAAACTGGCCGGCGACCAAGAGGCTCAACGAAGACTTCAACGCTGAGGTCGACGGATGCGAGTCGTTCGCAATGAACGACGGAAGCATCTGCGCTTGGCAACCGGGACAGTTCCGCTACGCCGCCGCGGCCAAGCGATGACGATCTCGCCGCCTTTAGCCGTCGAGATGGCGGGAAAGCAGTGCGGCCGCGTCTCGAACGGCCGCATGCTCCACGGACAAGATCTCTGGATCTCCTTTGAGCCGCAGTTGCTTGCGGTTCCATAGCCCGAGGCTGCGCCATCGGGAGTCGTAACGTGACCACCAGGCGATACCTATCCATTTCTTACTCTGGTGAATCCTGACCGCCCAAGCTTGTGATGCTGCACTCACGAGCGACGACATCGGACGGTCGGAGATCGTAAGCTAAGAGTCTGCCGGCGTTGTCGAGGTCGCAGATTCCGACGCCATCCGGCAGATCGCACGTTGCGAGCGCGTAAGGCAGGTCCCGCCGGGCAAACGTCCCAGGCGACCATATGTCGAATCGTCCGAAGGCTTCGCTCAATGCGCCGACAGCGCTGCTGCTTAGGTAGAGCTCGCGGTAGCGATCGGGGTTTGCAATGCGGCCCGTCGCGCCCTGAGGGGCGTACAACGGGGCCCGCAGGTCACCTTTAGTCGACGAATTTCGTTGACGAGCGAGAGGAGCGTCGCTAGGGTGCCTTCCGCCATTGGGAAAGACACCGGAGGTGACGCCGGTGTCTGGGTTCCCTGCTCAACGGGGACCGCCTCGCCTCGATTGCGCTCGAGGCACCGCCGGTGCCGCAGTCTCTGGCTGACCACAACGCTCGCGGGAGTACGTCCCTCTTTTCAAGCTCTAGAGCGTTACCTTGACTCGCATGACGATCCGATTTCCTCGGGCGTCCTTGACGGTGAATGCCGCCGATCCAACGATGGCCCCAAGGATGGTGAACGTCGTACCGCTCGTACCCTTCGAAGGCGAGACGACTACGATGCCGTGCGTTCTGTCCGAGATCGTGAACTTCGCATCTTGCCTCTTCTCGCGAAACTTGCAGTCCACGACGCCCAGGAGGACGATCCTCAGATGATCACCACAGGAGGAAATGATCTCGTCGCGACGGTGCTTTTTATCGGGAAGCGCGGCCCCGGCGCCGTTCGCCTGTGGCGCGGCGAGATTGCTCGCGCCCGGCGGAACGTATCCCGCGCTGCTCGTCGGCGCACCTTGGCACGCAACGACTCCTAGCGCAAGGGTCGTAAGAGCGGCTGCGAGTTGGATGAGATGTCGGTTGGCTTGCATAGTGTTGCTCCTTTTTCTGAGGTGCAGAAGGGAATGCAATCAAGTTACCGGGACTGGAGTTAACGAGCCAGCTACAGCCCCAACCGTATTAGAAAACTGTATGAGTCGAGACCGAGACGGCGGCCTCCTCATCCCACCTCGCTCCGAGCTGCATCAAGTCGTCTAGCCGATCTCGTAGCCGGCCTTGGAGCGCCGCCAGGGCTCGATCGCGTTCCTGCCGTTCCGTATAGTCGCGATGCGCCCCGAGCGATTGCAGTCGAGCGTCGACAAAACCAAGCAGCATTGCCGCCTGATCCCAATTGGGGCCCCGTAGAGCGCCTATCGCGGCGATGTGCTGAAGGACGAACGCCACCAAAACCGGTGCGGCGACGTCACGCCCCGCCTCGAGCGCCTGCGACGCGTAGGCGCGGGCGTCGTCGAAGCAGTCCATCGCGACCAGATACGCTGCCATATTGCTCAAATCGGCGGCTTCCGAGCGGCGATTTCGGGTGGCTGCATGGCCGGCACGCGCCTCCTCTCCCCGGTGCAAGGCAGCGGCCGGATCGCCAGCCTCGAATTCGACTTCGGCCAGATGTCCGGCGATCGACGCCGCCGGTCGCTCGAGGCCAAGGGATACGTAGAGCGCGAGCGCGTCGGCGTAGAATCGGCGTGCCCCGTCGAGGTCGTCGCGACGCGAGTGCGCGGTTCCGAGATCGCTCAAGGCGAGTGCCTTCAGGCGGCGATTATCGAGCGACTCGGCCGCGGCCAGCGTCTCTTGCAAGAGCGCTTCACCCTCAGAGCCCCTTCCGACTGCCGCCAGCGCGCTCCCCGCCGCATGTTGGGCGCGAGCCACTTGGAGATCGTCAAGCGCCGGACGAAGCCGGAGGGCCTGCTCTGCCGAGCCAAGCGACGCGGCCGATTGGAAGAGCGCGCCGCAGAGCTCCGCATCGGCAATATACAGCTGCGCGCAGTCGCCGGCCGCCGTTTCTTCGGGCATCGAAGCTATCGCTAGGCGAACCCAACGCCGGCCTTCGATTGGCGCGAGCGAATACCACACCCGCGCAAGCGTTGAAGCAAGAAGACATCCACGGCGCAGGTCGTTGCTCTCCCCCAGCGACCACTCAAGCGCCGCACGGAAATTATCGAGTTCGGCCTCGGCTTCGAGAAACCACGAGCGCTCCGAGGCGCAATACCAGTCTCGGTCGAGCCGAACGGCAACCTGAAGGTAGGTCTGCGCGTGGCGCTGCGCTAGCGCGTCCATTTCGCTTCGCTCCTTCAGTTTTTCGAGCGCGTATTGTCTCGTAGCTTCGAGCAGACGATAACGCGTGGTGCCGTGGGCGAAGTCGACCGTGATCAGCGACTGGGCGGCGAGCGACGAGAGCGACTCGAGCACGTCGTTTGGAAGGACGGTTTGATCGGTACAGACGGCCGACGCGGCCTCAAGCGTAAAACCGCCACGGAAGATGGCGAGCCGATCGAAGAGCGCGCGCGACTGGCGGGAAAGCAGATCGTAGCTCCAGTCGATCACCGCGCGCAAGGTAGCGTGGCGCGGGATCGACGCTTGCCGACCCCCGGTCAGCAACTCGACGACCCGATCGAGCCGGTCGCAGATCTCCTGAGGCGACAAAATCTTCGCCCGCGCGGCCGCCAGCTCGATGGCGAGAGGCAAACCGTCGAGACGGCGGCAGATCTCGAGGACCGGTTTCAGATTGTCATCAGTGAGCTCAAAACGTGTCTCGGCGGCGTGAACGCGATCGGCGAAGAGAGCGACGGCGCCATAGCCGATCGCCTCGTTTGCCGACAGGACTCGATCGGGAACGGACAACGAGGGGATTTGATACGCTCGTTCGCCATCGATGCCTAGCGCTTCGCGGCTGGTTGTAAGCAAAGCGATGTTCTGGCACTCGCGAAGCAACGACCGTGCAATGACGCGCGCCTGGTCAATGAGGTGTTCGCAATTGTCAAGGATTATCAGCAGGCGTTTACCCGAAATAAAGGCGATCAGCGAATCGAGGAGCGACCTTCCCGACGACTCCTGAACGCGCAACGCTCGCGCAAGAGCATTTGGCACCAGCGAAGGATCGTTCAGCGGTGCCAGTTCGACGAACCACACACCTTGCGGAAATCGCTCGAGGAGCCGCGCGCCAACCTCGATGGCAGTACGCGTTTTCCCAGCTCCGCCGGTCCCAACTATGCTGACGAGCGGCGTCGTCTCGACGAGATTGGCAATATCTTGCACGATCTCGTCTCGTCCGAGAAACGATGTTAGCCGTCGCGGCAAATTGTGCGCAGGCGGTGCATTGCGGGGGCCTCGGGATGGCCGGGCCAGATGCTCGAGCGTGCTGCGCTCTTCCGCTGAGAGTTGTAGCGCATCCGCGATGCGCTCCAGTGTCGCTCGATATGGCGCTTTGCGAAATCCGCGTTCTAAGGCGCTAACGGCTTGTACGCTAATCAACGCCCGTTCTGCCAGCGTCTGCTGCGAAAGCCCGGCTTGAACCCGAAACTTCTTCAGAAGGGCGGCCAGCTCAGCGGGTTCGGCCGCGCCTTCCGAAGGTGATGGCGGAGGTTCGCGCATGCGCGTTCTAGCTGCCTGGTGCGGGTGCGATTCCTACCGGAGGGTCGAGTAAGCCGTCGAGAACCTGTAGGACGTACACAATTATGCCTTGGAGATTTACCGCATCGATGTAACCGCCCGCGTCCGCCACCCACAGATTCTGCGATGCGCTGTTGTCGAAGTTGATGTTCTTCGGAAGGATCAGGCCGGTTAGGCCTCCGACCGAGAGAAAGAGCCCGCACGACGACAGGCGTTCACATTTAAAAATGCCAAGCAGTTGATCGACGTAGTAGAGGTTTCCATCGCGATCGAAGGCCATTCCGCCGGCAACCAAGATCCCTGACCGCAAAAGGGTGCCGCTCCCACTGCAGCCCGAGAACTCCACAATCGATCCCGTAAACGTCTTGGGGTCGTCGAAGCTCCAGTAGCAGTTGCCGCTTGAGTCGATCGCGATACCCTCACCGCGGATCGGATCGTTTCCATAGGTAAGCGTTCGCGACGGCGCGTCCCCCTTGTCAAGATACACGCTCACGCTTCCCGCACCACTTCCGGTACTCGAAAAATTGGAGACCGCGACGAGGTTTTGGTCGGATGCCGCGGCAACGTTTACGGGAACTTCCCCGTTGTCGCTGAGCGTTGCGGTGGGCCCCTGGGGCCCCTTCCTCGTCGTTCGATAGACAAGGATATCGGAACTTCCTGAGTTCGTAACGTACCACGTACCGTCGCGTGTCGCCACCATTCCCATCGGGCTAGAAAACCCTGAACTGAGCGTCTTATAACTCTTCAGCTTATAGTACTTTGGCTTGCGCTCGTAGACAACGACCTCATCGGCCGATGGCTGAGACGCGTACATCCAATCGTTACCGTAAAAATGGGCCGCCGGCCGCAGGCCCGCCCTCGCCGCGCCGAACCTCGCCACGGGAGTTGCGGGCACCCCCTGCGCGCAGCCGCTCGCTGCGATCGCCAGCGCTAAATACACGCTCCGCCGAGCCATAAGGCTAGCAGTCTCGTCGAGTTTTCGTTGCGTGGTAGAGCCTTTTTGCATTGACGAACCTCAAGAGCAAGAAACAATGCTGCATGGTCGAGGCCATCGGCTCGCTCAGCGTACCACAAATGGCAAGATCTGTGAAGGTTTTTAGCGGTCTTTGTAGCGTCTCGTCACGGCTTTCATCGCTAGTGCGTTCGTCAGATGCCTTCTACCGCTCGGGTGCGAGACGTGCAATCAGATGGACGTCGCCGAACTCGTGGTAGAAATAGCCGTGCGTCGCGGCTTGCGCGTACGCCTCTTGCAAAACATCGGCGCTGGCGAAAGCTTGCAGCATGGCGACGTGCGTCGCGTTTTGATCGTGGAAACCCGACAGCAGGCCATCCACCGCGTCGAGGCGGTGCGCTTCGTTGATGTAGATGTCCGTCCAACCCTGCGAGCCGATCACGCCGTGCTCCGTGACCGCACTTTCGAGCGCGCGCACAACCGTTGTTCCCACTGCGATGACGCGGCGCCCTTGGTGCCGAGCCGCGTTCACTCGTTCCGCCGTTTCATGCGAGACGTTAAACCGCTCGATACCGGGGCGCTCGGGACGCTCGAAGCTCGCCACGCCGCAGTGTAGCGTGACCGCGGCAATCTCGATGCCGCGATCGCGCAACGCCACCAAGACGCGCGCCGTGAAGGGACGCGCGGCCGACGGCATCTCCGACGATCCCGGCTCGCGCGCAAAGAGCGTCTGGTACTCCGATAAGGGGAAGGCGCGGTTGACGTACGAGTACGTTATCGGCGTGCCATATCGCTGGAGATACGCCTCCATCGATGTGGGAAGGGCGAAGGCCGCGTACCACAAACGCTGGCGTGAGGTTGTGGCATCTGGTGCTTCGACTGCGCTCAGCATGACAGCTGGGCTCAGCATGACGGCGCGAGCATTCGCTGGGAGGCGGAGCGTCTCTCCTGCGGTCACGAAGCCGCGTGGTTCGACCATCCATAAGCGCTGGTCGACCTTCGTGCTGATATGCAACCGCAGCATCGTGCCGTCGTTTCGCTGGGCGACCAGCGCCGCGGGCAGCGTTGCGGAGTCGTTGACCACCAGCAGGTCGCCCCGTCGTAGCAGCGCCGGCAGGTCGTAGAAATGCGCGTGCGCGTGCGTTCGCGCACCGAGGTCGGTGACGAGCATGCGGACGCCATCGCGTGCGATGCCGCGATACTCCGGGGGTTCGGTCGCTTCGATCAAGCCACGCGAGAGCGCCGATGCGGCCGTCACGCGGGCACGACGTCCGCGGCGCGCATGTGCTCGAATCCGCCCTGCATCGCCGCGATTGCGGCCATCAACGCACCCGCGGAGTCTGCGGGATCGCACAGCTGCGAAGGATCGGCGCCGGGGAGTGCGTCACGATGCATCTGCGTATTCATGTCGCCGGGATCGAAGACGAGGACGCGCGTCGTGCCGCCTTCGAGCTCCGTTGCGAGCACGCGCGAGACGTGCTCCAGCGCGGCCTTCGTCGCGCCGTAGCCACCCCAGGTGGGATAGCCCTCGACGCCGGCGTCGGAGGTGACGTTGACGATCGTCGCGGTCTCGGATTGCGCGAGGAGCGGCAACGCGTGCTGGATTAGGTGAATCGGCGCGAAGACGTTAACGTCGAAGAGCGCGTCGAACGTCGTGCGATCGAGCTGCGCGATCCGCGGCAATGGCACGCGGCCGAGTGTCGAGGCGTTGTTGACGAGGAGATCGAGCCGCCCCATCCCCTGCGCGGCCGCCACGAGCGCATGAGCGTGTTCGACGTCGCTCACGTCCCCCGCGATGGCTCTTAGCTCGCCCCGGCTCACCGCGGCCAGCTCGAGCCGAGCTCGTTCGAGCTCCGCGGCATCGCGGGCGTCGATGATCACGTGGAGCCCCTTGTCCAGCAGCTCGCGAGCGAGCGCCTTTCCCAAGCCGCGCGAGCCGCCGGTGACGATCGCGACGTGTCCTTCTTGAAACCATTCCATAACGAGGATGAGTCTACAACCTCAAGTATGGTTGAGGTCAAGAGCATCGACTCACTAACCGTCGGCGAGATCGCCAAGCGTAGCGGATTGCCCATTTCCACGATCCACTTCTGGGAGTCGAAGGGGCTCATTCGCAGTGCCCGCAGCGACGGCAATCAACGCCGCTACGCGCGCGCGGAGCTGCGCCGGATCGCCGTGATCAAGATCGGCCAGCGTGCCGGCATTCCGCTCGCCGAGATACGCGAGGTGCTCGACACGCTCCCCGCCGATCGCGCGGTCTCCGCGCGCAACTGGGCCGCGCTTTCGAAACGATGGAAAGAGCGTCTCGACGACCGGATATCGCGATTGACCGCATTGCGGAATCAACTGGGGCAGTGTATCGGCTGTGGCTGTCTCTCGCTGAACAAATGCTGGCTGCAGAATCCCTACGACGAGCTGGCCGACGAGGGCCCAGGTCCGCGGCTACTCGATTTCGCCGAGTAACGAGATCGCCGCGGGGTGACGAACGGTCGCTGCGCGCTGGTCACCCTTTCGTCCTTGAGGGTTAGTGATAGTCGCCGGAGGGATAGACGGCGACGCCGGTTGGACGCAGAGCGTCGCTCTGAAACTCGACGAGCGGCTTGTTGCCGGGGAACGAGAACTCGAACGCGCCGCTTACCTCCGACTCGTTAAAGAGGTCGATGCTGACGAAGTATGCCGTGTCTTTCGCGTTCATCGTCACGAAGATCGGCGTGCCGCCGGTCACCCATCGTGCCTCCAACGTCGATCCGCGGAAGTAGTAAAGCCCGCCGAGATACTTGTCGATCGCGAGGAAGCCGACCTCTTTCTTCGGCGTCGATGATCGCGCTACCGCAATGCCGCCGGTGAGGCCCATATCGTATCCGTAGAGCGACGTGCAGTTCGTGTTTTTCAGCACGCAAGCAAACACGCCGCCGCGCCAAAATCCGCTGGACTGCTGTACCGCGCTCAGGCCGAAGACGCTGGTCTCGCCGGCGACGGTTGGATTGAGGAGGGCGATTCCGGTGATCAGGCTGCCCGCGGGCATCAGCCAAACGCCGCTTTCGTACTGCGAGCCCTGCGAATATTTGACGATGTAGTTCTGACCGCCGGCTGCCGGAGCGTTCGCGACATACACGTTGCCGAAGGCGTCGACCTTGACGTCGACCGGACCGTTGAGGCCGTCGGCGATCGTTTGGTGCGGCTTCGTCTGCCCGGGGGCGTACACCGTAACCGTGTTCGCGTAGTTGTTGGCCACGTAAAGGTTGCCGTTCTTATCGGTCGCCATGCCTTGCGGACCGTCGATCCCGGTCGTGATCGAGCCGATCGGCGATTGCGTGCCCTTCGCAGCGTTGGCGTCGTAAATCAGCACGTCGCTGCTGCTGTCGAACGAGCCGGCGAGGTAGACGAGCGGTGTCGCCTTCTTCTTCTTGACGCTCGCATCGGGCAACGCCGCTGA
Source organism: Candidatus Cybelea sp. (assembly GCA_035939175.1). Taxonomy (GTDB): domain Bacteria; phylum Vulcanimicrobiota; class Vulcanimicrobiia; order Vulcanimicrobiales; family Vulcanimicrobiaceae; genus Cybelea. The sequence continues at coordinate 16,584 of DASZGC010000012.1, forward strand.
GCCAAAGGCGCGGGCGGCCGCCGGCTCTCCCGCGGGGTCGTTCGGGGCGACGCTGCCGGCCGCAGGCAGCGCGTTGGAGCTGCATCCGGCCAGCGGGGAGGCGAGGAGGTAAACCAGCGCGGCGACGACGGCGTCGGGAGCGCCGGAGGCGCGATTCTGCATTGCGGTAGAGTCCTTTTCAAGAAGCGGAGCAATGCATAGAGCCTAGCGGCGCGGGGCGGCTCAAACCACGAACTTTCTAGAGGTTTGGCGAATGCGGCACCCATGACGGTGACGATTCGACCGGTCGAGGGCGGCGGCGGGGACGCGCGGGCCTGGGGCGCCCTGCGCCACGCCCTGTGGCCTCACGCTGCGGCGCCGGAACTGCTGGCCGAAGCGCGCGCCTTCCTCGCCGGCGAGGAGATCGCTACGCTTGCAGCGGCGTTTCTTGCCGAGGATCGCACGGAACGGCGAGCCGTGGGCTTCGTCGAAGTCTCGATCCGGCCGTTCGCCGACGGTTGCCAGTCGCGGCCGATTCCCCACGTCGAAGGCTGGTACGTCGAGCCGGCTGCACGGCAACGCGGTGTCGGGCGAGCGCTGATGGCGTGCGCCGAGGAGTGGGCGCGGGCACTGGGTTTTAGCGAAATGGCCTCCGATACCGAGGTCGAGAACGAGGCGGCGCTCGCGGCGCACGCGCGCTGCGGCTACGTGGAGACCGAGCGGCTCGTGAAGCTGCGAAAGCCGCTGAATCGAACGGCGTCGTGACGCGGTTGATGAGAGCATGACGGTTCGAAGGCTCAACCACGTGCTGCGCGTACGCGATATCGATCGCAGTGTGGCGTTCTACCACGACGTACTCGGCTTCGAGACGGTCGCGCGATTAGGCCACGTAATGGCGTTTATGCGCGCGCCAGGATCGCAGAACCATCACGATCTCGGACTGGCGCGCGTAGGGAAGGACGCGCCGCCGCCCAACGAGCGCGGCGTGGGTTTGTATCACCTCGCGTGGGAGGTCGACGAGATCGAGTCGCTACGCGAAGCGCGCGCGGTGCTCGAACGGCTCGGTGCGATCAGCGGTGCGAGCGACCACGGCGCAACGAAGTCGATCTACGCCTACGATCCCGACGGCAACGAGTTCGAAGTGATGTGGATGGTGCCGCGCGAGCACTGGGACGAGTACGAGAATGCGGCGCCCACGCGCGCGCTCGACCTCGACGCGGAGATCGCCCGTTGGAGTACGCGAGTGCAATGAAAGCTGCATTTAGGGTTGCCCACTCTGCTGCCGGGCTTGCCGCGAGCGCGTTGATGCTCGCCGGCTGCGCGGGCGGCGCATCGCCTTCGCCGTTCGGCACGGTCGCCGCGGCCGCGAGACATGCGGCTGCGACCGAGAAGGTGCTCTACTCGTTCGGCGGCGGCACCGACGGCGGCGATCCGACGGGCAGCCTCGTCTTCGACGCCGCCGGCAGCATTTACGGCGCTGCGCACTTCGGCGGCATCACGACCTGCGGCGGCAACTACGGTGGAGGCTGCGGCGTCGTTTTCGAGCTTTCGCCTAAGGGCAGCAGTTGGAACGAAACCGCGCTCTATGCCTTCGGCGACGGAACCGACGGCGGCTTTCCCAACGCCGGCCCGGTTCTCGATAAGCACGGCAACCTCTACGGCACGGCGAGCACCGGCGGCAACTCGTCCTGCTCGCTGGGCTGCGGCCTGGTGTACGAACTGCGCGCGACCCGCGGCGGCAAGTGGGCGGAAGACGTGTTGCACGCGTTCTCGGGGGGCGACGGTCAGTTTCCCAACGCGGTGCTGCTCTCGGCTGCGGGGGGCGCCTTCTACAGCACGACGTGGTACGGCGGCAGCAGCGGCAACGGAACGGTGTTCTCGCTGACGCCCAGCGGCAAGCACTGGCAGGAGCAAGTGCTGCACAGTTTTGCCGGCGGCAGCGACGGCGAATCGCCGGCTGGCGGCGTGGTGAGCGATGCGTCCGGCAATCTCTACGGTACGACGTACAAGTACGACGGCAGCAACGACGGCATCGCATTCGAGCTGCGCAAACCTTCGTGGAAGGATCGCCTGCTCTACACCTTTACCGATAACGGCGGCGGCGAGAACCCGTACGCGGGGCTAACCGCCGGCGGCAAAGGCCGGCTCTACGGCACGGCGATCGAAAGCGGTCCCAACGACGGAGGCGTCGCGTTCGAGCTATCCGCCGGAAAGAAGCACCGTTGGACGCAAAGCGTGCTCCACGCGTTCGGCGCATCGGGTGACGGGAACTCGCCGTACGGCGGCATCGTCGCCGACGCCGCGGGTAATCTTTACGGTACGACGGTCTTCGGCGGCGCGAGCAACTACGGCACCGTCTACGAGCTGAGCCCCGAGAGCGGTGGGAAATGGAGCGAGCAGATCCTCTACTCGTTCACCGGCGGCAACGACGGCGGCTATCCAAGCGGTTCTCTCGCGCTCGATTCATCCGGCAATCTCTACGGCACCGCAAGCAACGGCGGCACCGGCGGGGCCGGCGTCGTCTTCGAGATCCGTCCTTCGACTGCGCTCCGGGCGAGGTAGGGCTACAGCTGCAGCATTCCTTCGGGGTTGGCGATGGCGCGGTCGACCGCGCCGAGAAGCTCGGGATCCGTTACTTCGGACTTTACTTTCGCCAGCGCGAGTTCGTAGGCGCGTAGCAGCGCGTCGGGCGCCGGCGCGGAGATGTCGGGTTGGATGCCGCTTCCTTCCCAGTTCGTCCCGGTCACCGGACTATACGCGCGCCCGTTGGGCATGAAGATCGCAAAGTCGTTGCCGAGAGACTCGAACTGGCCGGGGTTGGCCGCGCCGCCGGTCGTCTCACCGACGAGCGTTACGCGCTTGAGATTGTGAAGATCGTAAGCGAACTGCTCGGCACACGAGTACGTGTGGCCGCTGGTGAGTAAGTAGACGGGCTTATTCAAGTAGAGCTGCCCCGGCACCATCGCCGCGGTGTACTGTTGCGTTTCAGTGATGCGGCCGGTCTGCGGATCGCGCACCATCAACGACGTGATCTGCTGGGGCCGCGCGAAGAAATAGGCTTCGAGCATCTCGGCCGTGCGCGGATCCCCGCCGCCGTTCTTACGGATGTCGATAATGAGGGCGTCGGTGTCGGCAACGAAAGCCATCGCCGCATCGATCGCGCGCGCGGCGCCGGCCTGGCTAGAGAAGTTGCGGAAGCTCAAGTATCCGACGTTTCCGGGCAACCGGCGCACCGTATCGAAGAAATAGTTACTGAACGCCTCGAAGCGCTCGTTCTTCGCTTGGTCGAGGGCGGTAGTAGCGCCGCCGAAAATTGCCGGGTTGAAGGGATACTCCAGCCGCACGTGGCGGTCACGCGTGACGTTGTAGAGATCGGCGTCGACGATCTGCACGAACAGCTTGGGATCCGAGATCGTGCGGTAGAGGGGCTCGTTGTCCTCGAGCATCGCCACCGCTTTGGCGGCGACCTCGGGGAAGACGTAATCGTGGAAGGTGCGCTCGGTTGCTGCGATGACTGAATCCACCTGCGCAGGCGTGAGCGCGACCGCGAATATCAGAGCGTGTAGCATGGCATTTACGTATACAATGACGGCCGCAAAAAGGTTTCGGCGGCAATTCGATTCGGAACAAACAAATATCAAATCCGCGACGATAGGAGGCGGGCCTGGCAGCGGCCGAAACACCCGGCGCATTGTGCTGTCGATGACCGTTCCCGTTACGCAGACCGCGCCGCCGCTCGCGCCAATCGCAGCCGCCACGGCCTGGAATCCGAGCGCGGCGGCACCGCTGAAGTGGGACGTCGGCCATGCGCGCGCTGCGCAGGATGCAACGACGGTGCGCGTTTCGACCGACGGAAAGTTTCTTTACCTTCGCTTCGAAGCGCAGCAGAGTGAGCCGCTGATGGCGACGCAGCACAGCGACGACACCGTCGCGGGCGGCAGCAACATCAACGGCGGCATCGCCTGGACCGACGACGCCGTATGGGTCGATCTGTGGCCGACCGGGCCGGCGGGCTTCCAGTATCAGTTTGAATCGAATCCCAACGGCGCGCACAACGAGGCTTCGAGCGAGAACATCGCGTTCGCGCCGGCATGGGAATCGCACGGCGCCGCCACCGCGGATGGCTACGTGGTGACGATGGCGATTCCCCTGCGCGTGATTCACGGTGCGCATCCCGGCACATGGCGCGCGCAGTTCGTGCGCTACGTGCGCTCGACGGGTGCGCTCAACGTGTGGTCGTACGACCAATCGCAAACCAACCCCGACGACCCCTCTCACGCGGGGTCGCTCTCGATTCCGCTCGTTGCCAAGCCGCCGCTGCCCAAGCCGCGGGTGGGCCTGTACGCGCTGGGTGAGTTTGCCAGCGCCCCTGCCGGCGGCAGCACCTCGCGCATCGGCGCGGACTTCTCCGTGCCCGTTGCGCAGACGGCCGCGATCTTCGGCACGCTGCACCCCGATTATTCCAACGTCGAGATCGACCAGCAGACGATCTCGCCCAGCGTCTACCAGCGCGTTTACTCCGAAGTTCGGCCGTTCTTTACTCAGGCCGCGCCTTACTACGATACGTTCAACTGCGACGTGTGCAATGGCTTTCGCACGACGCTCTACACCCCCGCGATTCCGACGCCGTCGCAAGGATACGCCTTCGAAGGGCGGGAGGGATCGTTCGGGCTGGCGGCCTTCGACGCGATCGGCGAGGGCCGTAACGATGCCGCCGGCGCGCTCGACTACACTTCAGACGACAACCACTGGAATGCCTCGTTCCAGCACGTGATCGCCGATATTCCCGGAGTCAACGACGTCGCCGACGAGGGCGGCCTGAGCTTCTTCGATGGAAAGTATACCTCGCTGTACGCCAACTATGCGACCGACCGCGGCACCAACGTGCTCGATCCGGGGCAGGGGAACTGGCTCGACATGGGCGGCGCGTACATCAGCCAGCAGTACGCGTTCGCGGCGTCGTACCGTGACGTGGGGACGTACTTCAATCCGGTCGACGGGTTCGATTCGCACCCGGGTATTGCGGGGTACGGCCTGTTTGGCGCGCGGGTGTGGACGTTCTCGCCGAAGGACTTCCTCTCGTCGTTCGGCGTCTCGCTCTTCGGTGACCGCTATCAAGGGCCGATGTACGGCCAGGCCCAAAGCGACAATCAAGTGCTCGTGGATTTCCTCACCAAGAGCACGTGGGACGTTCAACTCTTCTCGGGATCGAATTACTGGCGCTTCGGCAGCGAGCTGGAACCGATCTCACAGAGCGGGGGATTCAGCGTAACCTATCACAGCGGGATGCAGAATAACCTCAACAACTTTCCGACCCACGGCTCGTCGGCAACACCGACGCAGATTCAGTGGTACACCGGCAACTACGGCATCGGCGGCCGGCTCGACACGTGGTTCCGCAATTCGACCATCCGCGTAGGCAATCGCGGCTCGCTCACCTTTACGCTCGACGATACCGCGCAATACTTTCACCAAGGCGAGGCCAACATCCAGTGGTTCGACGGCGTGGCGTACGCGTATCAAGTGAGCGCGAACTCGTCGTTCGCCATCGGCGTGCGGCGGGTAATCGGCTATCCGCCGCAGCCTAACGGCGGCGGCAACTGCGAAGGCGCCTGTTCGAATCTCTCGATCGCCTACCACCTACGGCTGCTGCACGAGGAGCTCTACGTCGCCTACGGCAACCCCAACACGCTCATCACCGTGCCGCAGACGATCATCAAGGTCATCTTCTACGCGGGTGGCGAGAAAGGGACGTAGCGCCGACGCTTCGCTGGCGCGTAGAACTATCGTAGCGACGAGAAAAAGCGGCGCATTTCTCCGGGAGTGACGCCGCGGTGCGCTCGCAGCGCGCGAGTCATGTGCGCTTGATCGCTGTAGCCGAGGTCGAGGGCGATCTCGCAAAGCGGGCGCGACGAGTCGTAAAGCATTTGCGCGGCCAGCGTATCGCGCACGCTGCGAATGTAGGCCGTTAACGACATGTTGTAGCGATGGCGGAAGCAGCGCGCCAGCCGCACGGGGGAGACGTCGAGCAGCTCGGCAACGCGGCAGATAGAGCGCGCCTCTCGCGGCAACTCCCACACGAGGTGGATCGCTTCTGATATCCATGCCGGTTCGCGCCGCCGCGGCGGGCTCGCGCCTAGACAGCGGCTCAGCACCATTAGGAGCTGGTGCTCGCGGTCGAGTTCGTCGGCCGCGGGATCGTCGAAGCTCTGGTGGATTTGCTCGGCGAGCGCCGCAGTCGACGCCGTGGGTGCCGTGACGCGCGACTCGAGCGGTTCCTCGAGCAGCGGCGAGCGAATCCGGATGACGACGTTGACCGCCCCCGCCTCGCCGAAGCGATCCTCATGGGGCTCGCCGGCGCGTTCGACCACCGCACAGCCGGGGGTGCAGAGCACGGACTGTTGCCCCCACGCTTCCCAGAAGCTTCCCGTGACGGGCAGCACGATGCTCGTGTGCGGATGCACGTGGTCGCTCAGCTGGACGTTGGGGGCGTAGCGCACGCGAGCGATCGAGAACGACCCCGCGGTTTGGGCGCCGAGGTTCTCACCGTTGGTCGAGATGTCGAAAGAGTGCGAAATATTCAAGACGCGCGGCCTCAAATCGTCCTACGCTCGATATCAATGTTTGTTTCGCAACTGCCGCGGCTCGACCCACCGTTCGCGCCGCCGGCCCGGGCCCGTTTCTTCCGTTTCGGGCCCTTCACGGTGGATGTAAGCGGGCGCTCGCTCCTGGTCGGCGATGGGGTCGTCGCCGTTCCCGAGCGGCTCTTCCGCTTACTGGTGATGATGCTCGATGCCGACGGCGGCATCGTAAGGCGGGAAGAGCTGGTCACGGTTTGGCCGGCGAATAGCGAACCTAGCAGTGCAAATCTCACGCAACACATGTTTCTGCTGCGCCGCATCCTCGATCGCGCCGGTGGGAGCGGTCCCTACGTCCTCACGATTCCCGGAATCGGCTACCGCATTACGCGCCAGGTCGAGCGCAAGAACGCCTTGCAGATGAAAGAGGCCTGCGAGCGCTGCCATGCGCGTCTCTCGCCGGTGGGGGAGGCGTTCATCTGCTCGTACGAGTGCACGTACTGCGTCACGTGCGCCGCGCTACTTGCCTACGAATGCCCGAACTGCGGCGGCGAGTTGCGCGAGCGCCCGCGACGGCGTCCTAGTTGAGGGCGTAGAGCGTTCCGTCGGCGGCGGCGGCGTAGAGCATTCCGCCGGCGATAGCCGGTGCGCCGACGATCGAGCCCAACGTATAGAGACGCTGGATTCCCGTGTTGATGCCCGCTAGCGTACCGTTGGGATAGAAGGTGTCGAGATTGAGGTTACCCTTCGCATCGAGATGCGCCGCGCGATGCTTGCGGGCGCCGTCGGTTTGGAAGTTGGCCCGGAAGTTACCGGTCGCGGCATCGACGGCGTAGAGCATGCCGTCGAAGCTTCCGTAGTACGCGACGCCGCCGGCGATCGACGGCGAGGAGTAGGCGAACGTCGCGTAGCCGTCGTGGAATTTCACGGCGCCGCTCTGCGCGTCGAGCGCGAAGAATACGTGTTCGTCGGAGGTTGTGAAGTAGACCGCGCCGTTATAGATGGCGGGCGAAGCGACGACCCAGCTGCCGAACTCGTCGTGCTTCCAGCGCAGCGTGCCGTCGCGGGCGTCGAGCGCGTAGAGATGGCTGTCGCGGCAGCCGAAATAGACCATGCCGTTGGCCACCGCTGCCGAGCTTTGAATGCCGACCTGGTTATAGATCCGTTGATCGTCGCCGGTCGTGAACTTCCAGCGCACGTTCCCAGTGGCCGCGTCGAGGGCGTAGAAGTTGCGATCCCAGCTGCCGATGTAGAGCATGCCGTCTGCCACGGCAGGCGTGGCGTGCACAACGTTGCCGGTGGTGAACTTCCAGCGCAACGCCCCGGTAGCGGCGTCGAGCGCGTAGACGTTGTGATCGCCGCTGCCGATGTAGACGGTTTGGTTAGCGATCGCCGGCGACGAGATGAAGAGATCGAACGGATCGGCCATCATTTCGTGCGCGGGCTTGATGCCGTGGATACCGGGCGCCTCGAAGCGGTGCTCGCCCTCGGTCGCAAAGCGCCAGCGCAGCACGCCGGTCTGCGTGTCGACGGCGTAGACCCCGCCGTCTTCGCTCGCGAAGTACACGACGCCGTTCGCGACCGCGGGCGATGACGTGACGGGGCCGCTCGTGGAGTAATGCCACAGCCGCACGCCGTCGCTCGCGCGCAGGGCGTAGAGATTGCCGTCGTTACTGCCAACGTAGACGACACCGTCCGCGACGGCCGGCGACGAGATCAGGGGACCGTTGGCGTGAAAGCGCCACTGCACTGCGTGCAGGGTCGGCGCGTTTGAATCGAAGACGCCGACGTGTGCGGCATCGGCGCGAAACATCGTGGCGCTGCCGGAGTCGCCGCGGCTTGCGGCGGTAGTCAGGCAAAGCGCGGCAAGGGCGAGCGCGAACGGTCTAACGCGCGAAAAGCATGCCTCGGGGGTCATGGCGATATCGTAACACGTTCGCGAGGTGAAAGCGCTCAAGAAAAATCAATACGCTAGTGGCGACGCAGGCGAAGGACTTGCATTGCTCCAGCCATCATTACCGACTTTATACTTAAGCATCTGACGAAGGTGATCGAGTTCACTTGAGTGCGAATCCGCGTAGGATGGGGGACCCCAAACGTGCCAGATCTCTCGCCAGCCTCCCGTGCTCTTGAGTAGCCCCACCACTTCGCTAACGGCTGTAAGATTGTGCAACTGAACTAAACAGACCAGTTCGTCGCAAGCGATCACATCGGTACCCCAGGGGTTCGGCGAGGGAGGCGGCGCCAATTTATAATCAGACGTAAGTGAGCCAATTTCCGCATTGATTATTGGCGACGCGAGAATTGCGTCTATATCGCACGTGCGCTGGCTGGCAGCCGGTATAGGCGTCGCCGGTGCATCGTAGACGTGGATTCTCTGATCGAGCGCGTCCGATTCAGCGGCCGCTGCGTACCCGGCTTGTTGTTTGATGTAAGGACCTGCGAAAATGGTAATGTACGTCGCTGGATATCCGCTATCCAATGGCTGTTGCGCTACTACCACCTGGAGGCACTTCGGCGCGATCAGGCATTGGTCGAGTGGGGTAAAGCAACCGTTCTCACGGTGGCAGGTTTGTCCGGCCTCATAATAATAACGAGTTGCCTGCTCCGAAAGGGGGCTAGGGTCCTTATATTGGGCAGGTTGGAGCGCTTCATCCGTAACGTCCAAGAATGCTTTGGGCTTTGATTGGGAAGCATCGTCTTCTGGCCTGACTGAAAAGCCATGGGGCGCGTACTGTATCGACGATACGCACATGTGGTCCGGGTGATTTGGATAATCCTGAGTGAGATGCAACGTCAGATCGTAGTCTCTTCCCACAAGTCTTAGCTCGCGCGGGCAAGTCAAGCCCGCCCGCGGCTCGCGGCCGGCCTTCCGAGCCTCCTCGACTTCCGCGACGCATAGGCCAGGAATTTTTTCAAGGCGTATTCCAGGCTCATCGCTATCCTGCTCGAGTCGATCCCAGGCGGTTTGAGAGTCCTCTCCAAGGGAGATTGATTCAAGCGAATATTTATCTTGAGGAGTCGCTGTCCCGGACGGAGTCACGCCTAAGGACGAAGCAGTCCCCGCCGCGACTGCAAGCGCAACGGTCATCAAAGCCACAATCGCAAAACGTCGGAGTAACGTCATGTCTGGGCTTGACTAGAACGTCAACTTGTAGACGATCCCGCCGCCGTAAAGGCCGCCGCCCGAAGTGGTTCCGTAAAACGCCTTTCCAACGTGGACTACTGCCCCGGCCGGGTGGTTACCGTCAGTACCATTGCCGAATGGGTGCAGTGGGACTTCGTCCCCCCCAGGGGTTACGCTAAAGACGGTTCCGCCGCCATAGACGCCTCCGGTGTACGTCGTACCATAGAGTTTTCCACGCCAGCCAATCAGAGCTGCGACGGGATCGTCGCCATCCGCCGTGCCTCCCGCAAATGGGTGAACCACGTGCTCCTCGGTACCACTGCTTAGAGCGAAGACGGTTCCGTCTCCGCTCCCCGCCGAGCATGCCTCGCCCCCTTGCGACGTCGTGCCATAAAGCGTCGCATTCATGACGACTACTGCCGCCAATGGAGCCGAACCGTGGACACAATCGAACGGGTAGAGCACCGCCTCAGATCCGTCGGGCCTGACGCGAAAGACGGTTCCATGCGACTCACTTTTCGGGCCGCCTCCGCCACTCGTCGTTCCGTAGAGAACGTTATGCAGAGGAATCATTCCGCTCGCGGGATAAGCCCCGTCGCTTCCGAAGCCAAAGCTGTGCAGCACGGTTTCCATGGCGCCGCCGGTATTGCTAAGCGTCACTTTATAGACCGTGCCCTCGCCATACTTTCCACCGTTCATGGTGGTACCGTAAAGAGCACCTCCCAGCGCGGTAAGGCTCGCGGCGGGGTTCGCGCCGTCGCCTCCAGAGCCGAAGCTATAGAGCTCGCTATACTTACCATCAGGCGAGATGCTAAAGACGGAGCCCGTGCGGTTCGCTCCGCCGTACTCGGTCGTTCCGTAGAGCGCGCCCTTCAACTCCACCAAACTAGCGACGGGTTCGGCTCCATCCGGCGACTTGCCAAAACTATATAGTGTTCGAGTTACGCCTGTAGAGCGTAACTCGAAGATCGTTCCATTCCCGCCGGTTCCCCCGTATTGGGTCGTCCCGAAGAAGCGGTGGTCGTAATAAAGCAACCCGGCTTGAGGCGCGTAGCCGTCCTTTCCCCGACCAAAGTTATGCAGCGCGTGTTCTGTCAGCGCGCGCTGAACCTGCAGTCTTACGTTAGAGAGAGGCTCGATGCTTGACGCGCCCTGAGGTGTCGAGCAAGCTCCAACCGATACGGCCATCCAGGCGAGCCCGAAGAGGCGTAGACATTGCCCGACCGATTTGATCACCCGTTGCTCCTCCGTTTTTAGCAGCCTAGGTGGCCCTGGTAACCTGCAATCAGGTTACGCCTTGCTTGCCTTGGCTAGCTTCAGGCCCGCCGCTTATCTGACCTGCTCGCTGTGGTTCCTGGCGCCTACCGGCGGGCGCTTGTTCGCTTCACCGAAAGGCCTGCTTACTTCGTTGGGTTGACAAGGCGTGCTGATTATGGAAGAAATTGCCAAGGTGCCGGTCGTTTGCATTGACGGCCAGCTACACGACAGCTTGCAATCCGACAGGAGACCGATGACATGCGTCGCTCCCTAGCGAGCGTAATAGTGGTCGTTCTAGGCGGTCTGGCGATTCAGGTTGCAATTGCTCCCAGCGCCGCGGCCTCCGACACTACGGCCTCAGCCTCGGCGGCACCAAGTTCTAGCGGGGCCACATCAGCGGCGAGCCCAATACCGTTTGCACTTAGTGCTCCTGCGGTGCTTTCTCCCAACCGTAACGTGATCTTTTTGCTTGGGAGCGGCGATCCGCTTACAGTCGGCCGACTTGTCGCATCATTGGCCAATCGGCTAACCTTTTACAGCCTGGTCAACAACGCGACGATCTTGCCGGAGCCCACGTGGAGCTTGAGTGACTTCGTAAACGCATGCAAGAGCGATCCCACGACCGCAGGCGCGCTCGTCACGACACTCGTTGCGTCTTCCGCAGCTCAAAGCGAGCAGTTTATCTATCGACGTCTAAGCCTACAACTCGCGGGCGGCATCGTTTGGGTAGCGTGCGCCGCGCCGAAGCAAAAGGCTAGCGGAGCAAGTGCTACTGAGGAGAAAGCCGGTAGCAACGCGTTTATTGTGCCCTGCGTTCGAGATGCGATTCGACACCTTGCCGCCGCAACCGTGACCGACGAGACTTTGAAAGCCTGCACATTTTCAACGCCACAGCCGTCAGACCATGGAAGCCCTCAGATCGCATGGGTCTCCCCGGTTTCATACTCAAACGACCAAAAGAAGGTTCCTGAGCCGCTGCAGCTTTTGACCGCCGCTCTTGCGGTCTTCACCGTCTACGAAACGTTTAGACCCTCCGTAACGACGATGAGCGGTTCCACGACCGTCTACCCAGTTACCACGCCCATTCCGCGCAGTGGATCGCTAAGCTCGGTCACGACCAGCGGCGGCCAGACGAGCAATCCTTCATCCGGCCTGGGCGCTCTGGCAACGGCTCTATACTCGCAGAATTTCGGCTACTCTAACACCGCGGCGTCTTTACCAATCGCTGACGAGCAGAGTTGGCGCGCCACGAACGGTGTCGTAACAGGTATTGTCACGGTCATGAACTGCAAGCTAAAGCCAATGGCTCGCCAATCCCCCGGCCCTCGCCCCCTTCCGCCTGACAACTTCTTTCCCAGTAGATACGACGGCAAGAAACCAGATACGACGTCGTTTCCGCAGCACGATGCTGGTTTCGTGTCTGCACCCTTTTGCGCGGACTCGTAGTCTTCTTAGGTGACGACAAAAATGCGAATCACAAACACTTGTAACCGGAGAGTAGCGCAGACCTTATGGTGCGCGCTAATCGTCTTATGCGTGGTCAACTGTGGTGGCGGAGGCGGCAACGGGACCTCACCTTCGCAGGGCCAGAAGTTTTGCTCGACGGGAACGGAGCTCGTGCTTTTCTATCCTGTCCCTGGAACGAAAGTCCCCCCCAGCACTAGATCCATTTACGTCGCATCTAATGCGCTGATCATCAACGAAAAAAGCCTGGCTGCGCGCCCTGCCGACTACAACGGCGGACCGCTCGGCGCGTACCGGCTTGCAGGTCCGGTCGCTGAGCCCACGCCCACCCCAACGCCAACGCCGATACCCACGCCGCCGAGCGCGACGCCGACGCCCTCGGCGAAGCCCACATCCACGCCGTCGCCATTTCCTACTCCGCCGTTCGGTGGCGCCGTGTATTACGTCGCCCACGGATTTCAGCTTAAACCACATCAGACCTACACGGTAGAGCTGGCCAGCCAGAGCGGAACCTGCGTCGACTCTCCCGTACAAGGCGGCATTTTCTACACTCAGCGATTCTAGTTGCAAAAATGGTGACAATATCGCGGTTCTTTTTCATCACCCTGCTGGTAGCGGTTGCAGGCGGCTACCTCCTACCACCGCTGGTAAGAGCTCAGAACAGTTATTACACCTGGAATGTAACGGCTTACGACGCCTCACCTTACCAAGACTTTCCTCGCAACATTCCGAAATATCCATTTCAAATCACCGATGTCGCGATCGTCATCCCCCCCGACAAGAAGAGCGCGGAGGCGAAGAAATGTCTCCTCTATCTAACCATGTCAGGTGAGACAACTGCGCTCTCAACAGACGAGAAGGATTTCGACGCTGCGCCGGATACGAAGTGGCGCACAAGTCGAGGTTGCGTGCTCTCTCTTGCCGCGGAACCTGACCTGCACGCCCAAGTAGCCCTCATCACAGATGATAGCGCCACTCCGGGTGCGGTGCGAAGCATCACGATGAACGCGTCAGTCTTTCCCGACTACGCCCATCCCGACTGCAAAAAAGTCTCGCTTGGGGATATTGGCGGCAGCCAGGAGATCCTATTTCCTATGGTTGCGCCGACGGAATCGCCGACGCCAAATCCCTGGCTTTCAAATGCAACCCCCACGCCAGCGCCGCCGACGGGACCGACACCGTCCCCGACGCCAACTCCAACACCCAAACCACCGGTAAGGCAGCCGCTGACAGTAACGGTACCGTCGAGCACTAGCATCCGCACCGTGACATTCGAAAAAGGTCCGGACTGTACGTCGCTCGTTGTCTTTCGCCCTTGGAACGAATAAAGCGGTACCACTAGCACGATGATCGCGCGCCGACGTTCTGAACGACGGGGCCACTTAGCGCGTCAAGGCCTTCCAGTACGCAACTTGCCAGCGAAAGCGCGGAGGCATCGGGTGTAAACTCGCGATTGGGGATCGCGATGACCGCGAGTCCGGCGGCGTGTGCGGAACGGATCCCATTGCCGGAGTCTTCCACCGCGACGGTTTGGGCGACATCGGCGCGCAGCAGTTCTAGCGCGCGGAGGTAGACGTCAGGCGCTGGTTTCCCCCGAGGAACCTGGTCTGCCGAGACGACCGCGGCAAAGTACTTGGCCCATCCTGTCGTCGCCAGGACGCTCTGCGCCACCGGTAACGAAGCCGAGGTTGCGAGACCGAGCTTGAAGGAGCGCGACAGCCGCTCGAGCGCCTCGTTGGCGCCGGGCAGCACCGGAACATGCTGCAGCGCCGCGACGACGTCGGCAACGACCTCTCGCGCGATCGTCTCCAACGATAGCTCTACGCCGAGGTCGTCGTGGATATAGCGCGCCCACTCGTCGGTGCGCAAGCCGATCATCGCGGCTTGCGCGCCGTCGTGCCAGCGTCCGCCATGCTTCTCGACGTACTCTCGGCGCACGTCGCGCCAGATCTGCTCGCTTTCGATCAACGTTCCATCGAGATCGAAGATGACGCCGTTAATCATGTCGTCCCTCGACTGCGCTCGGGATGACAGATCAGGACGGCATGAGTTTCATTGCGAAATAGGTCCATTGAAGGGCGAAGGTTTTGGCGGCTTCTTGCAGGTTGGCGCCGGCGCCGTGGCCGCCTTCGGTTACCTCGTAGAAGAGATAGGCCACCTTCATCGCCGAGAGTTTGGCGGCGAACTTGCGCGCGGCTTCGGGGCCGACGCGGTCGTCTTTCGTCGTCGTCCAGATGTATGGCTCCGGATAGGACACGCCGGCGCGCAGGTTCTGGTAGGGCGAGATCGAGCGCAGGAACGCGCGCTGTTCTGGCACCGACACGCTGCCGTATTCGTCGACCCACGACGCGCCGGCTTCGATCTGCTCGTAGCGCATCATGTCGAGCAGCGGCACGCCGATCGACACCGCATTGTACATCTCAGGATGCTGCGTGAACTCTACGCCCATCAGCAGACCGCCGTTCGATCCGCCCTCGATGCCGAGGTGCCGCGAATCGGTGATCTTGCTATTGACGAGATCCTGCGCGACTGCGTAGAAGTCGTCGTAGATGCGCTGGCGGTGCACCGTGAGGCCGGCGTCGTGCCACTCCGGCCCGAACTCGCCGCCGCCGCGGATGTTGGCCAGCACGTACACCCCGCCGTGTTCGAGCCACGATTTCCCGGTGATCGCGGAATAGCCGGGCGTTTCGGCCACCTGGAAGCCGCCATAGGCGTAGAGCACCGTCGGATTGCTGCCGTCGAGCTGCATATTCTTCGGATGCACGACGTAGTACGGAACCTGCGTTCCGTCTTTCGACGTTGCTTCGTGCTGGTCTACCACGTCGTTTGAGGCGTCGAACTCCTCGGGTAGGCGCTTGACCTCAGCCATACTGCCATTCGAGGCGTTGGCGTAGTACAACGATGTCGGCGTGAGGAAACTCGTGACCGTAAGGAACACGTCGTCGTTGTGGAGACTCGCATCGGCGACACCGGTCGACGAGTTGTCGGGAAGATCGAACTGCCGGCGCGACCAGGTACCGTCGGCGCGCGGCGTGAGAATCAGCTCGCGGCCGTTGACGTTGTGATAGATCGAGACGACGGCCGTATGTTTCGTCGTGGAGACGCCGCCGTCGGCCGCGGCGATGGCGACCGCTTCGCGCGGCCCCGGCGCGTAGACGAGCGTCGCGCGCAGATGGGCCGGAGCGGTGACCGCGTTCTTTAAGGGAACCGCGATCAGCGAGCCGTTTGGAAGCGACGCCCCGCCGCTGCTCCACGCCTGCGTCAGCGCGAAGATCAACCGTCCCGCCACCATGCCGGTCAGCGAGATTTTTGGCGGCAATGCCAGCCGGCGCAAACCGCTCGGCGTTTCGATGGAGAGCTGCTGCGTGAAGAACGTCGGCGCGCGGACGATCACGATCGCGGTGTTGCCGGCGCCATCATGAATTTCGCCCGGGGCGCTGGTGAGCTGGTCGGTTTTCTCCCCGCGGAAGATCTCGGTTGCGTCGCTGAGTTGCTGGCCGCGGCGCAGCCGCTTGACGACATAGGGATATCCCGACGCAGTGACTTGGCCCGGCTCCCATTCGCGCGAAACGATCAACGTGTTGGGGCCGTCCCACGCGACGGTTTGCTTGCCGCGCGGTAAATCGAAGCCGCCGGGAACGAAGCGCCCGGTGTCGAGATCGAACTCGCGCAGCGTAATTGCATCCTCACCGCCATTGGAGAGCGCGAGCATGCAGTACCGCTCGGCCGGCTCCTCGCACTGCGCACCCTTCCACACCCAATTCGCTTTCTCAGAGGTCGCGAGCTGATCGAGATCGAGTACGGTCGTCCAGTTCGGCGACTCGGTGCGGTAGCTCGCGATCGTCGTGCGGCGCCAGATGCCGCGGACGTGCGTCTGGTCTTGCCAGAAATTGTAGACCGCGCCGTGCAGGTAGTTGGGATATGGAATGCGTTGAGAGTTGTTTACGACCGACAGCGCACCGTTGAAGAGCCCCTGGTAGTGCGAATCATTTTGCAGCACCGCCAGCGTCTTAGCGTTTTCCTCGTTTACCCAGGCCAGCGCGCGGGCGCCGTCCTTCTGTTCGAGCCAAAGATACGGATCGTCGTCGCCGATGACGCCGGGGATCGCCTGCGCGACCGTGGTCTGCGGGCCGTCGGCGGCTCTAACCGCTCCGACGAAGAGCACCGTAGTTGCGAGCGCGACCGCGCCCAGCACGAGCGAAAGCTTGATTTTTTCCATCGCCCGCGCTCTTCGCGGCCCGTTCGCAATTCGCCCTTCGAGTGCGCCCAGGCTGACAAGTGCGCTTAGGGTGACAGCGTGGCGATGAGTGCTTGGATCACGTGCTTTGTTTCTTCGGGGTCGCGTACTTGGATCGTGTCGGTGCCGGCCTCGACGGCGGCGTAGTCGTTGCCCCCCGGGAAGATTGCGTCGCCGATGAAGAGCATCTGCGCGATCGGAATGCCGAGCACGTCGCGCAGTTTGCGGATGCCATAGGCCTTGTCGATGCCCGGCTGGGTAACGTCGATCGAGGTCGAGCCGCCGAGGCGAACGGAGAACTCGGGGATCGTCGTGTCGAGAATCGCTTTAATCTGCTTGCGCTTGGAGAAGTCGGGATCCCACTTCTCTTTCTCGGCGAGCGGAGCTTGTTGGCCAAGCGCGGAGTAGGTGATCTGCGTGCCGCGGTCTTCGATGCGCTCGCCCCACGTTTGCGCGGGTTGAAAGCCGGTCTGCGCGACCGCGCTCTCGAGCGCGCTCTCGATCTTCTTCTTCTGATCGGGCGAGAGGTCTTCGGAGTAGAGTTTGCGCCAGCCGCCGCCGCCGTCGTCGACGAAAAACTTCGTGCCCGACGTCGGCAGCAGCGAGAGATTCGCGAGGGCGGCGCTGGACGGCAGCCGCCCCAGCACCTGCGCCTCGAACTGCGGATAATCGCCGCCGGAGATGATCGCCACTTTCACGACGGCCATCAACCGGCCGAGTAGCAACGCCATCTCGTCGTCAAGCGCGCTCTTGCTCAGCGCGAGCGTGCCATCGAGATCGAAAACGATCAGCCGCTTCACGCGCGCTCCAGTTCTTCAACGTCGGAGTCAGAGAGTTTTAGCAGTGCGGCGCCGAGGTTCTCTTTGAGGTGCGAAACCTTCGAGGTGCCCGGAATCGGCAGCATCACCGGCGACTTCCTCAGCAGCCACGCGAGCGCGACCTGTGCGGGCATGGCGTCCACGCGATGCGCGATTCGTTGCAGCGCGCCCTCGTGCGTGGCGAGATCGCCGGTCGCTAGTGGGAACCACGGAATGAATGCAATGTCTTCTCGAGTGCAGTATTCGACGACCGCTTCGGATTCACGGTCGGCGAGATTGTAGAGGTTCTGCACCGAGACGACCGTGGCCATTTCACGCGCCGCTTCGATCTCATCGACGCCGACGTTGGAGAGACCGATGTGACGGATCTTACCCTCGCGCTGCAACTCGACCAGCGTTCCAATCTGGTCGCGCAGGGGAACCTTTGGATCGATGCGGTGCAGTTGCAAGAGATCGATACGCTCCAGGCGCAGCCGGCGCAGGCTCCCCTCGACGGCTTCGCGCAGGTGCGCCGGGCGCCCGTCGGGCTCCCACTTCCCGGGGCCGGGCCGCACGAGGCCGGCCTTGGTTGCGATCACGAGGCCATCGGGATAAGGATGCAGCGCCTCGGCGATCAGCTCTTCGGAGACGTGCGGTCCGTAGGAGTCGGCGGTGTCGATGATCGTGACGCCGAGATCGACTGCCGCGCGCAGCACCGCGAGCGCCTCGGCGTGATCCTCGGGTTCGCCCCACACGCCTTTTCCGGTGATGCGCATCGCGCCGAACCCAAGCCGATGGACCGGCAGGTCGCCGCCGATGCGGAAGGTTCCACTCGCGGCCGCCGGGCGAGAATCGGACCGCGTGGAAGCTGATGACGTACTCATGCACCCGCTAACGGCGTCGAAGGTCGTTTTGGTTTCGGGCCGCGGGCTCGCCTGGTTGGCCACCCCGTGAGCGCGCTGCTCGTCGTCTTCATCGCGATCATCGTGCTGGTGACGCTGGCGAACCGCATCAACGTCGCCTACCCGATCGTGCTGGTGCTCGGCGGCATGGCGATCGGATTCATCCCCGGCGTGCCAACGTTTCCGCTTCCGCCCGAGCTGGTGCTCGTCGTCTTTCTGCCGCCGCTGCTCTATTGGGAGAGCGTGACCGCACCGACCAGCGAGTTCCGTGCCGGCGCGATTTGGATCTTCCAGATGGCCTTCGGGCTGGTGATCGTCACGACGGTCGCCGTGGCGGCGGTCGCACACGCAATCGTTCCCGGGATGGGGTGGGGTGTCGCGTTCGTGCTCGGTGCGATCGTCGCATCGACCGACGAAGTGGCGTTCGCGCCGATCGCGGATCGGCTCAACGTACCACGCCACATCATCGGCACGATCGAGGGCGAGAGCCTCGTCAACGATGCGACGTCACTGATCCTCTACGGCATCGGCATCGCGGCGGTGGTTGGCGCGTCGTTCTCGCTGACACACGCGATGGGCGCGCTCGTGGTGACGATCGTGGAATCGGTGCTGATCGGCACGGCGGCGGCGGCACTGGCATGGGTCGCGTGGCGCACGCTCAAAGACGATACGCTGCAAGCGACGATCTCGGTGGTCGTGCCGTTCATCGCGTATTTGCCCGCCTACTACATTGGCGCTTCGGGCGTGCTCGCGACGGTAACGGCCGGCCTCATGACGAGCCGGTTCACGCCGACCGTGATGCAGCCGCGAGCGCGCGAATTGCTCACGGGATTCTGGGTGACCGTCGTCTTTCTGCTCAACGCCTTCATCTTCACCGAAGTCGGCATCCGCTTCCATGAGATCGTGGCGGCGCTGCACGAGTATTCGCCGCTGTCGCTGATCTGGTGGGGCCTGGCGATCGCCGCGGTCTGCGTGGTCGTGCGGTTGGTGTGGACGTTCGCTCAGGGATTGCTGCCAATAACCAACGAGCCCGAGCACGAGGGCGGAAAGGCCGACTGGTCGCACGTTGCGCTGCTGGCGTGGACGGGAATGCGCGGCGGCGTTTCGCTCGCGGCGGCGCTGGCGATTCCGCTCGAAGCTGCGGGGCGCCCGTTTCCCCATCGCGACCTGCTGATCTTCATCACGTTCGTCGTGCTGCTGGTGACGCTCGTGGGCCAGGGCGGAACGTTATCGTGGCTGATTCGCCTGCTCAAAATCAAAGACGACGGCGCCGCGGTCCGCGAGGAGCGGCTCGCGCTGATGGCCACGGCACATGCCGGGCTGCATCGCCTCGAAGGGCTCGAGCGCGAGGGTACCTATCCCGCCGGCGTCTTAGAACTCCATCGCCGGCGACTCGAGGCGCGGGTCGGAGAGTTTACGGTGACGGGCGGCACCACGCAAGCGGCACGCACCACGATCCTCTACCGCCGCGCGCAACGAGAGCTCATCGCGGCGCAGCGCGCGAAGCTCATCGAGCTGCGCGCAAAAGGCAAGATCGACAACACGGTGTTGCGGCGCCTGCAGCGCGCGCTCGACCTGGAATCGGTGGAGATCGAAGTGCTCGACGCGACGGGCCAATCCGACGTCGAAGACTGATCCCCCTGTCATCCCGAGCGCAGTCGAGGGACGACCGGTGCGATCCCTTGCATGGTATCTCGAGAAACGAGCGGCTACTCTTCGTCGGTTTTTGAGGCGATGAGCGGCTCGAAACGACGGTCGGGTATCAGCCACATCGCGGCGACGATCACGAAGATCGACTCGGAAACGTACGGATAGAACGGCGCGAAGCCGAGCGCGAGCAAGTAGAGCAGGAGCGACGTGCGCCCTTTGACGTCGGTCTTGATCGCTGCGGCAAAGGCGCCGTTTGCGACGTTGAGGCTGACCAGCGTGCGCTGAAGGATCATATACGCGATCGAGTCGAGCAGAAGCACGACGCCGTAGAGCGTGGTGGGGCCCGGCGCGCTCGGATTTCTACCCAGCCACGCGGTAGTGAACGGCACGAGCGAGAGCCAGAAGAGTAGGTGAAGGTTGGCCCACATCGCGCGACCGTCGATGCCGCGTGTAGCCCGCAGCATGTGGTGGTGATTGTTCCAATAGATGCCGACGAAGGTGAAGCTGAGCGCGTATGCGGCGAAGGTGGGCGCTAGCTGCACGAGCGCGCCGATATCGGTCGACGTTGGGGGACGCAGCTCGAGCACCATGATCGTGATGATCACGGCGATCACTCCGTCGCTGAACGCCTCGAGGCGATCGCTCTCGGTAAAGAAGCGCGGCAAAGGCATGGACGAGGCTTTTCGATGGTGCTAACTGCCCTCCCGGTCTGGCGAAAATGGCGACGCCGTCGAACGGATGGCACGACTCGGCGGCGGCCTCGAACGATTACCAGGAGATCGTAATTTTGCCGTTGCCAGGCGTCGCACCGCCGGCGAAATCTTTGACGCGCGTCGCGCCTTTCTCGACGTACGACGAACCGCCGCCGCCACCGCCACCGCCGCCCTCACCACTGGTGGCTAACGAACCCGCACCACCGCCACCGCCGCCGTAGTAGCCGCCACCGCCACCACCACCGCCGCCGCCGTCGTAGGGTTGATCGCCTCCGCCGGTGCCCCCATGGCCGCGTTTTCCGGCGTAGCCGGGACTCCCCGGAGAGTAACCGCTGCCGCGCGTACCGCCGCCCCCGCCCGTGCCGCCGGCACTCTGCGTGCCGCCGGTGCCGCCGTCGCCCTCGGCCGAGCCGGGATACCCGCTGCCGCCGGTGCCGCCGATGAGGCCGCCCCCCGTACCGCCAAACCCACCGCCATAGAACGTTTGCGTAACGCCGCCGCCTCCGCCGCCTGACGCCACGAGAACGCGGTCTTTCAAAGAGCTCCCGCCTTCGCGTATGTCGGATGCACCGCCGCCGCCGTCGCCGCCAATCACGTCGTGCAATAGCACTCCGCCGCCGTCGCCACCGCCGTTGAAACCGCCCTTTCCGCCGTAGCCATAGCTCGCCGCAGCGCCTTCACCGCCGACGTAGATCGCGAGCTTTTCGCCGGAAGTGACCGCGATCGTCGCCTTGATCAAACCGCCGGGACCGCCGTGATCGTACTGGGTGCCGCTGGGGCCGCTCGCACCGCTGGCCTCAACACGGATCTCCGTGACGCCGGAGGGCACCTCGAACGACTGCGCGTTGCCGGTGTAGGTGAAGGTTTTGCTCTGTTTCGCGAGGGCGTATGGCGCGGATGCCGGCATCCCCGGATTCAAGGTCCCACCGCAACCGGCGAACATCGCGGCTGCCGCGAAGCCGCTCACGGCGCGGCTGATCGGTGCGAAAGGCTTCATGGCGTCGCTCCTTTGTCAGCTAAAAATACACCTGGGTCAACAAAAGAGCAAGGCCGTTGGGGAGTTCGATGGCCCCGTCGAGTTATTGGGTGTCGGGAGGCGTTCCCGAGGGCTTCTGGCGCAGGAAAAACTTCAGCGAGTACTTCGAAGGAATCACTTTGAACTTGCGCGGCGCCATGTCGAAGTCGAACGCGTTGCCGAGACTCGTGGAGTGCTCGTCGTTCTTGCCGAGCGTGCCGAGATTCCAGTTGTCCTCGATGAAGTGCAGGATGCTGCCGAATTCATAAACCGTGTGCTCGACGTGCGGTTTGACGTACGGCGAAACGATCAGCAGAGGAACGCGGAACCCGGGACCGCCTTCCCACGTGCGCGGCTCCGGCGGCGGTACGTGGTCGTAGAGGCCGCCCCAGTCGTCCCACAAGACGATGACGGCGGTGGAGTTCCAATAGGAGCTTTGCCCGACCGCATTGACGATCGACGCTACCCACGACGGGCCGGTATCGCTGCCGTCGCCGGGGTGATCGGAGTTGACGCCGTCGGGCGTGATCCACGAAACGGCCGGCAGCTGATTCTTCGCGAGGTCGTGAAAGAAGACGAGATTGTTCTGCGTGACGTTCGTCTTCCACTCGGAGCTATAACGCACGGCCTTGATCGCATCGAAAGCGCTCCAGATTCCCGCCGTATTGCCGCGCTGCGGGTCCTTCGCTTCGTACTTGTACACTTTCTCGGCGTAGAACTTCCACGAGACCGATTTCGCGTCGAGAAGATCGCGCATGCTGGTGTAGGTGAAGCATGGGAACGGACCGGCGAGCGGATACACCTTTCCACCGCGTTTGATGATCGCGGTGACCTCGCGATGCGGTCCTGACGGATTGCCGTCGCAGCCCCACGGGAACCACGAGGGGTTGTCGATGAGCGCCTCGCTGGAGTCGAGATCGGTGCCGCCGGCTATGAGCTCTTGGTGCGCGGTGAAACTTCCGCTGCCCTGATCCTGGAACGTACGATCGGAGAGCACGTACTGTTTGGCCATATCCCAATACGGCGCGATGTCGTTGGGATTGACGTATTGATACGGATACGTACAGGCGGGTCCGCTGCTGCCGTTGGCTCCGAGACCCTCGCGATCGAAGCCGTCCATTTGCTTCTTATCCCAATCGGTCTGGAAGCCGTGATAGATATGATTGAGGTCGATGGGATTGCGGTAGCCATACGATTTCGGAAAACCGTTTCCGAGCAAATCGACTTCCGTAAGGGGCACGGTCGTTGCCTGGGTGAGTGGATACACGCAATCGTCGGACTTAGGAACGGCTTCGGCTTTCCCGGTGGTCGTACCGTCGGCATTCGGGAACGTCGAAAAGAAGTTGTCGAAGCTGCGATTCTCCTGGATCACGATGACCACGTGCTGGATCTTCGCGCTCGACGTTCCTTTTTGAACCGCCTGCGGCGCGAGCGGCAACGCACCGCCGCTGCCGGAACGTCCGCAGGCCGCAGCACCAACGGCCAGCGCGAGAATCAGAAAGACGAGTCGAAGACGCATAGCCGTACTCGCTTGGTCACGCCGAGTTCTTTTCCTTGCGGCCGACGGTGACTTGAGCTACCTATTTCGATTTCGCTTCGTCCGACCGAGATGCTGTACGTCTCCCGATGAATCTTAGAGCTTCGGTGCGGGACTTATCGTCAAGCCGCCGGGGCTGTCGAGGCTGTCGCTGATCGTCTGGATCGGACTGCCGCCGGCAGGATAGTGCCAGATCGTGACGGTCGAGCTTCGCGGCTGCGGACCGACGATCTTCGCGCCGTCGATCCAGTACTGCACGACGGCGGCGTTGCCATCGAGCGTCGTCGATCCGACGACCTGCCCCTTGTCACCCGAGACGGTGAAACGATAGATCACCGCAGGATTGAGAGCGGAGTCTCCGATGGTCATGTCGTTGCCGTCCGACTGCACGCCGCCGGGGATGTTGATCTTCTGATCGAGCTGGATCTTGACGAGCTTCTTCGCAGCCGCCGGAAGCTCGGCGAGGAAAGAGTATCCTTTGACCGTCGTACCGTCGACGAACAGATTTCCCGATGCGTCGTAGCCGCAGAAATACATGTAGGCAAAGCGCCAGTCGGAGTAGAGCGTGGGCGTGCCCCAGCTTCCCGCGCCGCCATAGCGATAGATGGCGACGCTCCCCGGCTTGTTCCCGCTCGCGTACGAGTTGTTGACCGCGAGCGCGCCCGTCTTAGGGTCGATCGCGCAGCTCGAAGGATGCTCGCCCGGATCGGCTATCGTGGCAATCGGCCGCGAGCTGCCGTGCGGATACTCGACGATGTCGGAAGCGTTGAAGTTGGCGATGAAAACGTCGCCGCCGCGGTCGACGCACTCGCCATACGGCTGCGTGAAGCCGGTGAGCATCCCGGCGAGCGCTCCGCCGGGATACGTATAGATCGTCACCGCGCCGCTAATCCAGTTGGAGACGTACAGCAGGTCGTGGCTCTTGGCGTCGGGACGCGTCCAACTCATTCCACGGGCGGCGCGCGCGGCGCTTGCGCCTGCGGCGGCTGGAATAGCAGGTGACGACGGCGAGCCACTGCATGCGGCGAGCGCAGCAACGGCGGCGCAAAGGCTGATCTTTGTGGATAGGGACACGATGTCTGCCCCCTTTCGGCTTGGGTTCCAAGCCAACGTGCTCGGACCATCGGTATCCTACGCAAGCGTGGCGGAGGCCTTCAATTCAGAGTTTCTTCATTCAGGGTTTCTTCACGTCACGCGGCTAGGCTCGTAGCGACCCACTACATATATAGAATTTCGCTGAAGGAGCTTTGATGTACCAACAACCATTGGGACTCACCCGAGTCACCATCCTAATGGCTGCGCTCGCCTTGGCTACAAGCGGATGCGGCGGCGCTGGTTATTCGCCGGCATCGTCTTCCAACGCCGCACCCGCACTCGCGCGCACCGGCGCCCCCGGCGCCGACCTTTCACCCGACGTCTCGTTGCTCAAGCAGCTCAAGAAGCAAGTCGTCATCGGTTCCCTGGTCGATCCGAAGAACGGCGCGGGAAACCCGTATGGCTTGGCCGTCGCACCGCAAACGGCCGGCGCGTTCACCAAGGGCGACCTCGTGGTCTGTAATTTCAACAGCAAGTCGAATAAGCAGGGCACGGGCGTCTCGATCGTCGCGCTGCATCCGGAGCCGGGTTCGAGTCCGACGCACGTTTCCTCCGACAAATCGTTATTGGGCTGCGACGCGCTCGCGCTCGACGCCGGCGACACCATTTGGGCAGCCTCGATGGTCGCCAACGATAACCCCGTGCTCGACGCAACCGGCAAACTCATCGACAACCTCTCCGGCAAACCGTTCAGCCAGCCGTGGGGCCAGATCTACGCCTCTCCCAAGACGGCGGCGCCGGCGTTCTATGAGAGCAACGCCGGAACCGGCAGCATCGTACGCATCAACTTGGGTTCGAAGTTCACCTACGACACGATCGCGACCGGGTTCCCCGTGAACCACGGCAAGCCCGGAACGGCGCTCGCACCCTCGGGCCTCGCCTACGACGCCTCGATCGACACGCTCTACTTCGTCGACGGCATGAACAACACGCTCGTCGCGTTCAAGAACGTATCGTCGATACCGAGTGGCGGCATCAAGGCCTCCGGCGACGGCATGAAGTTCGGCGGAAAATCCGCCGGCGATGCGCGCATCGTCTTCTCCGGTTCCCCGCTCAACGGTCCGATCAGCACCGCGCTGCTGCCCAACGGCAACATCGTCCTCGGCAACACGCTCGATCCCAACGGCAAGAACCTGATGATCGAGATCTCGGCTTCCGGGCAGATGCTCGATACCCTCAACGTCGACACCCAAGCCGCCGGATCGCTCTTCGGTATGGTCGCCACCGGCACGAGCAACTCGAACACGAAGATCTACTTCAACGACGACAACGACAACAATCTGCAGGTGCTAGAGCGCTAAGCAGCCGGCACCATCGCCAGCTTACGGTACCAGAGCGTCGCTGATCGCGAGGCCTTGAATCGAGTAGTGACGATGAGGCCCGTGGCGGACGAACTTGAATCGCTCGTGCAGAACGCGCTCGGCAGGCGCGTTCTGCGCGAGCGGATAGTCGGCATCGTACACGCTGCCCTCTCCGCTCCAGCCAAACTCCGAGATGTACAGTTTGCGTTCGTCGGAGGACAGCGCAACCTGCACCGGCGTTTGATGAACGTGGAACTTCACTTGTCGAGGGAACTGGTTGCCGCGCGGCAGGTTCGGATCGATCACGTAGAGGCCGTCGGCGTTTCCCGTCTGCACGACCACGATCGTCCCGTCACGCGTAATCAGCAGTCCCTGCGGCTGATCGAGCGGGATCGGAAGTATCCGGCCCTGCTGCGACCCGGGCGTGAACTCTTCGAGACCGCCGTCGCGGTAGGCGGTTCGATACGTCACGAAAACGTCGCCGAGCACGTCGAGCGCTAGGCCGTCGGCGTTACCGCGGACGCTAAGCGTGCGAGATGCGGTCATCTCTCCGTGGCGGAACTCGACCACCGTTCCGCCCCAGTTGGAAACGAAGAGGTTTCCGTGGCGGTCGACGGCGGGATACTCGGGGTTGTTGAGACCGTCGCTATAGGTCCGCGATGGAGTGACCGACCCTTGCGGATAAACGGTCACCGTGTTGCCCCAGCCGTTTGCGACGTACAAGTTGCCGTCGCGGTCGACGCACAGTCCCTGCGGTCCTTTGATGCCGGCCGTTATTCGCCCGATGACCGACGGATCGTGCAGACGGTCGGGGAGCACGAGAATGTCGTTGCCGTTTGCGATGTAGATCAGGCGTTTGGCGACGCGCGCTTCGGGCGCGATCCAACCGGCGGCGGCCGCCTCCGGAGGCGCGCCGCCGAGCGCCTGTACGCCGCACCCAGCCGCCAGCGCGGCGACGGCGCAGAGAGCGAGCACGGCGAGGCGAGCGGCCATGTTTGAGCTCTTCGCCGGGCAGTGTAGCGTTACCGCTGAAGCGCCCGGGCGCCGGGACGCGCTAGCCTTTGAAGCTTACGGATATTCCGTTGACGTTGTAGTCGCCGACGCTCTTTGACGGCGGACCGCCCGTGGGGTAGAGCCAGTAACTGAACCCTGCGTCGGAGCATTGCGCGTTGCCGCCGACGATCGTTTTGCCTTGTTTGCGGCTGATCGGTGCGTTGTTCTTGCCAACGATGTACGGCTCGAGCACTTCGGTGTAATCGTAGTTACAGTTGGCGGTGAGTTCCGTACCTCCGAATCCCGTGAGGTTACCCGACGGCGATTCGGTGGCTTCGTAGATGCCGGTGTTGTAGCCGCCTTGGAACTGCTGGTCGGTCAGCGTGATGTACTTGCCGTCCCACTGCACGCTGCCGGGAAAGTTGATGAAGACGCCGGTTAACGAGACTTGCTGCATCTGCGTCGCTCCGGCGGCAAGCTCGCAGACGTTGGTGCCGTCGGAGACGCCCTCGACGTAAAGGTTGCCGCTGCCGTCGTAGCCGGCAGGCCACATGTAGTTGCAGGCGCTCGCCGTATACGTAACGCCGCTGCCCTTCCCGCCTGCGTAGACCTCGATCTGACCGGGAATCTGATTGGTGATTGCCAGGTCGCCGGCGCGATCGAGCGAGCAGCCGACGGCGTCGGTACCGCCGTTATCGAAAGTACTGACGATCGCCGTACCGCCGTGCTTGTACTCCACGGTCGTGTAGTTGCCGGTCTCGACGACGAACACGTTGCCCTTGCGATCGACGCACTGCGCGCCGGGATCATCCTGCCCGGTCAGCGTTCCTTCGAGCGTGCCGTTTGTGTAGTCGTAGACGTAGACGTCGTCCGTATCGGCGTCGGAGACGTAGACGAGCGCCTTCTTCGCCGACGCATCGGGCCGCATCCACGACGGTCCGCGATCGCGATGCGCGGCCTCGTGAGTCCGCGCCGCAGGGGGTACGATCCCCGGGGATTGCGCGGGCGCGACACGCTGCCCGCAGCCGGCGGTTACGGCACTCGCCGCGGCGACCGCACAGAAAAGGCTCCAACGTTTCATCGAACTCCTCCGTATCACCAGGGCCACGTTCGCTCGATCCTACCGCACGCCTGGTCGCCGTAGGGCGGATCGCCGCGACGGAAGAGCATCACGTACGTGCCCCCAATCAGTTCGGGGAGCGGCGTCTCGACATAGGCGCGGGCGCCGTCGGCGGCGAGGAAGCGCGCGAGGATCCGCTCCTTGCGGGGCTTCACGCACGTGCCCTGGGCGAGAACGATCTCGTACATATCCATCGGCTTCGCGTCGTCGACGATGACGAGCACGTTGCTGCCTTGGATCGGATGGCATTTGCGAATGAGGCACGGCGTCGTGGCGTCGGTGAAGTCGGCTTCGGCGACGACCCGCGAATCGTGCAGCGAGCGCAGAACCACGTGCGGAGGCGCCGCCCACGGGGGCGTGCAGCCGCTCAAGAGCAGTGCGACGATGAGGAGCGGAACGCAACGGCGCAAGCGTATCTTATTCGTAATCGGGTGCGAAGTAGTCGTCGGCGTTGTTATGCATGAAGAAACTCGGCGGTTCCGGCGCCGCGATCTTCACGAAGGCGCGCGGCGACTGGTTGAAATCGAAGCAGTCGCCGGCGGGCGAGACGGCGCGCGTATCGGCGGCGGTGAGCTGGCTGAGGCCGTAGAGGTTCTCGGCGAAGCGCAGCACGCTGGTCGTCTCGTAGTGCACGTGCGAAACGTAGTCGCGCTTGGCGTAGGGTGAGATCACCAGCAGCGGCACGCGGAAGCCGAGGCCGTCGTAATCTTTGTATTCAGGGGCCACGTGATCGTAGTTGCCGCCCCAGTCGTCCCACTGCACGAAGATCGCCGTCGAGTCCCAGAATTTGCTCGTGCCGACCGTATTCACGAGCGCCGCAACCCACGACGGACCGTAGTTGCCGGGGCAGTTGACGTGATCGGAGTCGTCGCAGACCGGTGTGATCCAAGTGAAATTGGCCAGCTTCCCGGCGCGAACGTCGGTAATGAAGCGCCAGTTCGGCGTAATGACGTCCTTCTTCCAGTCGGGGCCGCGGTAGATGTGGCGCACGGCCTGATAGCTCGACCAAACTCCGCCGTCTCCGCTCGAACGGCTGCCGTAGGCGGTGGCGTAGAAGCGCCAGCTGAGCTTGTGACGATCGAGCTCGTCACCGAGCGTCTGATAATCGAAGCACGGCTCTTCGCTGGTCTGGCCGATCGTGCGCTTTTGCGTGATGACCGGGACGACGTTGTAC
This sequence comes from Candidatus Cybelea sp., assembly GCA_035939175.1. Classification (GTDB taxonomy): domain Bacteria; phylum Vulcanimicrobiota; class Vulcanimicrobiia; order Vulcanimicrobiales; family Vulcanimicrobiaceae; genus Cybelea. The sequence continues at coordinate 45,523 of DASZGC010000012.1, forward strand.
TTCTCGCCGCCGCAGCCCCAGTAGCCGGGGGGAATGTCGACGCTGGAGTGTGCCTGCGCCGCGATGATGTATTGGTGCGCGACGAAGCTCTCGTCGAGCTGCGATTGGAACATTCGGTCGGCGAGCACCCATTCGTGCGCCATGTCGAAGTACGGCTTCGATTCGCTGTGCGGCACGTAGGTGTACTGCGGATGCGTCAGACTCTTGGGATAGTCGTCGGCGAGCTCGCGGTCGAAGCCGTTCATCAGGCAATCGGTTCCCGGCATCTTGCCCTTGCCGTTGCAGGCCTCGAGCATCGCATCGAAGGAGTGGTCGATCACGTAGTGCTGGCCTAAGCTCACCGGAACCAATGCGACGGTTTGGCCATTGGAGGTTTTGCCTTGAGCGACCGTATCGGCGCCCGGATAGCCCTGAAAGAGGTTGTCGAAGCTGCGGTTCTCCTGCACGATGAAGACCACGTGCGTGATCTTTCCCGCCCCCGTTGCTGAAAGCGCGCCCAGCGCCGCCGTGCTTTGCATGTATGGCAGCTGAGGCGCTGCGCCGCCGGCGCATCCGGCCGCCGCGAGCGCCAGCGCGACCGCAAGCGCGCTCCTCATTCGTAATCCGGCGCGAAGTAATCGGAGCCGTTGTTGTGCATGAAGAACTTCGGCGGCAGCGGCGCCGCGATCTTGACGAAAGGACGCGGTGATTGGTTGAAATCGAGGCAGTCGTCGCCGGGCGACTTCGCGCGCGCATCGGCCGCGGTGAGCTGACTGAGGCCGTAGAGATTCTCGGCGAAGCGCAACACGCTGGCCGTCTCGTACTGCTTGTGCGAGACGTAGTCTTTCTTGGCGTATGGCGAGATCACCAGCAGCGGCACGCGGAAGCCGAGGCTGTCGTATCCCAAATACGGCGGCGGCACGTGATCGTAGGTGCCCCCCCAATCGTCCCACTGAACGAAGATCACCGTCGAGTCCCAGAACTTGCTCTCGCCGACGGTATTCACCAGCGCCGAAACCCATGAGGGGCCGTAACCGCCGGGACAGTTCACGTGGTCCGAGTCGTCACATACGGGCGTGATCCACGTGAAGTTCGCGAGCTGGCCTTTGCGCACGTCGCTGATGAAGCGCCAGTTGGGCGAGATCACGTCCTTCTTCCAGTCGGGTCCGCGGTAAATGTGGCGCACGGCCTGATAGCTCGACCACACGCCGCCGTCGCCGCTCGATTTGCTCCCGTACCAACTTGCGTAGAAGCGCCAGCTGAGCTTGTGCCGGTCGAGCTCGTCGCCGAGCGTCTGGTAATCGAAGCACGGCTCTTGGCCTTCCTTCGCGATCGTGCGTTCCGGCGTGAGCACCGGCACCTGGTTGTACTTGCCGCCACCGCAGCCCCAGGGCCCCGGCGGCAGATTAACGCTGGCGTGCGCCTGTGCCGCGATGATGTACTGATGCCCTACGAAGCTTTCGTCGAGCTGCGACTGAAACATATCGTCGGCGAGCACCCATTCGTGCGCCATGTCGAAGTACGGCTTCGACTCGGTATGCGGCACGTAGACGTACTGCGGATGTTTGAGACTTCGCGGGTAACCGCCGGAGGGTTCTTTGTTGAAGCCGTCCATGCGGCAGCCGGTTCCCGGAAGCTTGCCGGTACCGTCGCACGCGGCGACCATGGATTGAAACGAGTGATCGATCACATAGTAAGCTGCGAGGCTCTCCGGCACGAGCTTGACCGTCGTTCCGTCGGAGGTCTTCCCCCGGGGAACGGTGTTGGCGCCGGGATAGCCCTGGAACAGGTTATCGAAGCTGCGGTTCTCCTGAACGATGTACACGACGTGTGTGATCTTGCCGGCACCCGTGCCTTCGAGGGCACGAAGCGCGACGTCGCCGCGCATATACGGTAAAGACGAAGGCGCCCCGTAGGAACAGCCCGCGGCGGCGATGAGCGCTGCGCCGGCCGCGGCATGGTAAAAGTCCAAAGTCCTCATAGAAACTCTGCCTCCCCGGGATCAGAGGTCTGGGTTATTCCCCGTACGATTTCGTACGCCCGCCTTGATAACATAGCCCTCGCCGGCGCCCCACGGGCCCATCCGCGGGGGCGGCCGGCACCACCACGGTCGCTACGTCCGCCGCCTGCCACGATCAGGAGTCCAACCGCAGTCGGACACAAATCTTCTTCCGTGGTTGCTCGCGGAGGCGGCGGCGCAACGCCGCCTCCCCCTTTGACTGCGCTTCTCGATGACCGGCGTTAGAGTGACAGAGAGGGCATTTCGCCGCGTTGCGCGATTTCGGCGACGAGCGAGGCGCGATTGTTCACGCCATAGGCCTTGAAGACGGCCTTGAGATGGTTGCGAATCGTGTGCTGGCTGAGCTGAAGGTCCTGCGCGATCTCGGCAGTCGACATTTTTTGGCAGAGCATGTCGAGCACTTTGCGCTGCATCGGCGGCAGCTTCACGACCGGACGCGCTTCGATCTCCTGCCGCGCGATCTCGGTCGCAAGCCACGAGCGCGGAAAGCGTTCGAGCTTGTCCTCGGCAAGGTGGCGCCAGCGGTCCTTCTTGGTCGCCTCGTAAAGTTTGAGCGCGGTGCGGCCGGCGCGCCAGTCGTATCCGGTGCGATCGAACGTTACCCACGCGTCGCGCAGGGCCTCCTCCGCTCCGGCCTCGCCGCTGCGCAGCTTGAGTAGCCCTTCGCAATAGGCGGCGAAGGCATCGCAGCGCTTGTCGAACGCGAAGAGATGCAAGGGCGAGCGAATACGGTCGAGCCCTTTGTAGCGCGCGAGATAGAAGTGCGCCTTTTCCAGGTTGTACTCGGCCATTGCCTCGGCGAGCAGCAGCAAACCGAGGCGTTCCTCGCCATTGAGCTCGTTCCACTCGATGCCGTCGGCGATCATCTCGGCCTTGGCGAGTTCGTTGGTCGCCCAGTTTCGTTCGCCGACGATGCGCGCGAAGTACGCGCGGTCCGCCAGCACGACCGCTTCGAAGCCCGCGCTCGGGGCGGCGCTCTCGGCGGCGCGCAGATAGCGGAAGCATCCAAGAAGGTCGCCGCGCAACGCGCAGGACCAACCGACGGCTTTGAGCGCTTGGAAGCGTTGCGCCGCAAAGTCGGGCGGCCATTCGACGTCTTCGTCGACCGAGGCACGCGCCAAGTCGATCGCCTCGTCGTACGCCAGCTCGCGGCCGAGCAGCGCGAGGTTTTGTACCGCGTGGAACCACTCCTCGAGGTGACCGTCACGACTCTTGCCGATCAAGTGGATCGCACGGATCAGGCTCTCGCCTTCCTCGTGATAGCGCTCCTCCTGACTCAGAATGAACGAGTCGAGCAGTTCGCGGGTGATGCGCGCCGAGAGCGATTTATCGGCGCCCATCTCCTCCGCATAATGGCGCGCCTGCGTGACTTCGCCTTCGAGCATATAGCGCCGCGCCCGTTGGTAGGCAAGGCGGGCGCGCTCGGCCGGCGCTCGCATGAGAGCGTTGGCGATCTCGAAGTGGTGATCGGCGCGTTCGAAATCGCGCATGCGCGAGTAGCCCACCGCCAGCAGAAGTGCCCACTCCCCGCGCTCGCGCGAGGCGTTCGTCTTTGGCGGCCGCCGTATAAGGAAGGCGACGGCGCGGTTCTCGTCCCGCTTGAGGAGGATGCGCGCCGCCAGCAACTCGGCCGCATAAGACGGCGTTGCGCCCGCATCGATCGCGGCGTCGTACACGTCGCCGGCCGCGAGGTATTGCGCGCGCGCAAAGAGCCCCTGCATCTCCTCGAACCAGCGGCTCGGGACGACGCCCTTTTTACGCAGATTAGCCCCCGTTACCGGAGTGGCCGCTGCCGCCGCCGTCGCCGGGCATCGTGCCGCCGCCGTCGTTGCCTTGCTGGATCTCAGCGTGGGCGGAGCCCGAGTAGCCGGCGCCCACGGAGCCTGTATCGCCGAAGTAGCCGCCAAAGAGTCCCATCGCGAGGAACGCCAAGGCGTGCAAGAACATGAACATTCAGATCTATCCTTTCCGTCTGCACGGAGCGATGGTCGATAGTAGTTCGACTAGCTTATGTAGCTAGCTTTCTTGATTATGGCCTGACCGGACGGGTCATTAGGACAAGCAAGCGAGGAAAAAGGACGGGAATGGACGGCTTGACACGTGCTCGGCCGGGTTCTAGCATTCGAATTGCCCGCGGAAAAATGACCCAGGTCCCTTGCCTGGGGGAGAAGAGGGGTCGTGAACTTATCCTTCACTTCAATCACTGGTAAAGCGCTGCCCTTAGGAACTTGCGTGGCCGTGGCATTGCTCGGTAGCGCGTTTGCCTCGGGATGCGGCCGTTCGTCGCTGCCGGGAGCGGGGCCCGCCATCCTTGCTTCACGAGGCAGCTTACCGCTCGCGCGGACGAGGGAGCAGACCTCGTACGTGTACGCCATTGGCTGCTGCGGCGTCTTCAATAACGGCGCGATCGACGTGTACGACCTGTCGCTGACGCACACGGTGCGTCGCATCTTCCGCGGTTCGGTCTACGCGCACGGCGTGGCGGTCGACACCGCCGGCATCGTCTATCTGCTCAACGTTTGGGATGGAGTCGTCGAATACGATCCGGGTAAAGAGTGGCCGTCGCGCAAACTACATCCGCGTCTACCGGGCGCCATCGCAATGGCCCTCGACGCTTCCAATAATCTCTACGTCATCAACTGCTACAGCTGCATGCCGTACGGCGCGCGCCGCGCGATTTACTCGAATCACGACGCGATCGACGTGTATCGTTCGGGCACGACGAAGCTCGAGCGGACGATTACGCGCGGGATCGAGAGCCCGCAGGCGCTCGCGTTCGACTCGGCCGGCAAGTTGTACGTCGCCGACGCGACGGCCACGCCCTCGATCGCGGTGTACGAGCCGGGCGCCTCGCGCCCGTCGCGGCGCATCGAGAACGGCTTGCAGCGCCTCGGGCCAATGGCGGTCGACGGTGCGGGCGACGTGTACGTTGCCAACAATAGCGACGAGGTGATCGAATACGCGGCCGGTTCGCAGCGCGTGCTGCGCACGCTCAAGCAAGGAATTTCGAGCCCGCAGGGGCTGTTGCTGGACTCCTCGGGAACGCTCTACGTCAACAACACCGATCGCTATCCAGACAGAGGTTGGATCTCCGTCTATGCGTCCGGCGGCTCCCAGCTCAGCTACGAGATCACCAACGGCATCGATAACCCCGTCGCGATCGCGTTGGGACCCGACGGTTCGCTCTACGTCTCCAACGATAACTGGGCGTTCCCACGAACGCGCGGCCGCGTGAGCGTCTACGCTCCGGGAGCGACGATGCCGTCGCACTACATTCGCGGCAACAAATACGGTCCGCCTGGAGCGCTGGCCATCGGAGGCGACTAGCAGGCGCCTATAGCTCGACTTCCGCGAACGTGGCATCGGAGTAGAGTTCGTACCGCTTTCCTTCGATCGTGGCGACCAGCGGGAAGTAGCTTTCGGGCAACTCGCGCTTCGACGACCATCGGTGGTTCTCGAAATCGAGTTCGAGCGGAACGGGTTCTCCGTCGACGGTGATGCTTGCAATCATTTAAAAATGCACCGTTGAGAGCAGGCGCAGGCCGAGTGCGAAGAGCAGCGATCCCAAGAAGACGCACGCCGGGAGCGTGAAGACCCAGGCGAGCAGGATGTTGCGCACGGTCGCCGCCTGCAGGCCGGAGCGATTGGCGAACATCGTGCCGGCGACGCCCGACGAGAGGATGTGCGTGGTGGAGACCGGCAGACCGAGATGATCGGCAGCCTGGATCGTCGCGTAGGCCACGATCTCGGCCGAGGCACCCTGCGCGTAGGTCATGTGCGTCTTGCCGATGCGCTCGCCGACCGTCACCACGATGCGTTTCCAGCCGATCATCGTGCCGAAGCCGAGGAAAATCGCGACTGCGACCTTCACCCAAACCGGGATGTAGTTCGTCGTCGTGTCGAGCTGCTTGCGGTAGGCGTCCAGCGCTTTGGCATCGGCGTCGTCGGTGAAGCCTTTGACCCTCTTGACCTTGGCAATCGACGCCGAGACCTGGTAGATGTGGCTGCGCACGGCGCCGCGATTCGCCGGCGCGATCTGCGCGAGCGTCGTCTTGCCGCTGAGGTCTTGCGTGATTTCGTGGTTCGTCGTGGCCAGCGCGGTCCAGGTGGCGTCGTTCAGCTTACCGCTGGTTTTTAGGAAGGCATTGAGCGCCAGCGAGGCGCTCTGGGCGTCGCTCGTCGTGTTCTTCGAAAGACGGTCAAGGATGACGCTCGCCGATTGGCTCGCGGTGGTCAGCTGAGAAACCTGCACGGCCGAAAGGCCCGGATTGAGCGCGTAGACGCCGGGCACGATGCCGATGAGGATCAGCATGATCAGGCCCATGCCTTTCTGCCCGTCGTTCGAACCGTGCGCGAAGCTGACGCCGGTGCAGGTGAGAACGAGCAGCAGGCGGGTCCAGAAGGTGGGCGGCTTTCCCGGCTCGGGAGCGCGGTAGAGCTCGGGCGCGCGGATCAACAGCTTCATCAGAAGCAGTAAGAGCGCGGCGCCGACGAAGCCGATGAGCGGCGAGAAGACGAGGGCCGAGAGCGTGTCTTGCACCTTGGCCCAGTTCACGCCGTCGCCGAACGTGTGCGAGCCGAACATCAGCGAGTTCGCCAAACCGACGCCGACGATCGAGCCGATCAGCGTGTGCGAGCTCGAGGCCGGCAGCCCGAAGTACCAGGTGCTCACGTTCCAGATCATCGCCGAGATCAACAACGAAAAAACCATCGCGAACCCGGCGGAGGAGCCGACGTTGATGACCAGTTCGACCGGCAGCAGCGCGACGATGCCGAACGCGACCGCCCCCGAGGAGACCAGCACGCCGGCGAGGTTCCAAAGCCCCGACCATACCACCGCGACCCCAGGCCGCAAGGTGTTCGTATAGATCACCGTCGCGACCGCGTTTGCCGTATCGTGGAAACCGTTGACGAACTCGAAACTCAGCGCCAGAGCGAGCGCCGCAAGTACAAAGAAAATCGTGGCGCCGGAAGCGCCTGCACCGACGAGTTGTTCCACTCGCCCTATTATGCAGGCGCTTCGTTAATGCCAGGTTAAGACGTTATCTACTCGTAGTCGGGGGCGAAATAGTCGTCGCTGTTGTGCATGAAAAACTTCGGCGGCAGCGGCGCTTTGATCGGGATGAACTTCTTGGGCTGCTGCGTGAAGTCGAAGTCTACGGCGGGTGAGTTCGCGCGCTTATCCGCCGGTGCGAGCTGGGCGAGGCCCCAGAGGTTCTCCGCGAACCGCAGCACGCTCGCCGTTTCGTATTGCCGGTGCGAGACGCGCCCTTCTATCGCATACGGCGAGAGCATGATCAAGGGCACGCGGAAGCCGACGCTGTCGCGATCTTCGTACGGCGGCGGAACCGGGTCGTAGAGGCCGCCCCAATCGTCCCACTGGATGAAGATCGCCGTCGAATCCCAGAACTTGCTCTCGCCAACGGTGTTTACCAGCGCCGATACCCACGACGGACCGTAGCCGCCGGGGCAGTTCACATGATCCGAATCGTTGCACACGGGCACGATCCAGGTGAAGTTCGCGAGCTGGCCCTTGCGGACGTCGGTGATGAACTTCCAGTTAGGCGAGATAACGTCGTTCTTCCAGTCGGGCCCATTGTAAATGTGCTTGACCGCCTGATAGCTCGACCAGTACGCGCCGTCGCCGCTGGATTTGCTCCCGTACTCGCTCGCGTAGAAGCGCCACGACAGCTTTGCCTTGTCGAGCTCGTCGCCGAGCGTCTGATAGTCGAAGCACGCGGACTCCACGCCGCCGTAAGTGCGTTCCTTGGTAATCGTCGCCACCTCGCTGCTCGAGCCGCCCGCACAGCCCCAGGAGCCGTAGGGAAGGTCGACGGCCCAGTTTGCCTGCGCCGCGATGACGTACTGGTGCGCCACAAAGCTCTCGTCGAGCTGCGATTGGAACATGTCGTCGGCGAGCACGCCCTCGTGCGCCATGTCGAAGTACGGCTTCGAATCCGAGTGCGGAACGTACACGTACTCCGGGTACTTCACGCCTTTGGGACCTTCGAAGTTCTCCTCCTTATTGAAGCCGTCGTTGCGGCAATCGGTTCCGGGAAGTTTGCCGGTACCGTCGCAGGCGAGGAACATCGCACCGGCCGAGTGATCGATCACGTATTGATATGAAAGCGGCACGGGTTTGAGTTTGACCGTCTTCCCGGTAGAGATCTTGCCCTCGCTCACGGTGTAGGCACCGGGATAGCCGTTGAAGAGGTCGTTGAAGCTGCGATTCTCTTGCACGATGTAAACGATGTGCGTGATCTTGCCCGCACCCGTCTTGGCAAGACCCTGCAAGGGCGCACCGTTTTGCATGTACGGCAGCGACCCGCTCGAACAACCGGAGAACACCAAAACCAGCGCCGCCAATGCCGCGGCACGCGAAGCGTATGATTGCGTCATGCGCGATGCTATCCCGAGGGCCGGTCCCCTTCCTGCCGGAAAAGTATGAACTTCGTCGTGGAAAAAGTTAACCGGCATCGTTTTGGCTCGGAGGCCTCGCTCAGCGGAGAGATCGTTCGCGCGGTGAGCGCCGCGGATTTCGCCCAGCTGCGCGAGCTGCTGCTCGCCTACGAAGAGGACCTCGATCCGGAACTGCGTCACGGCGAAGTCCCGAGCACCGAGCGGCTGGCTGCGACGCACCGAGGGAGCGAGGCCGCGTTCTTGGCACGACGCGCAACGCGAGCGTCCGGGTGCGTCGCGGTGCGCGATCTCGGTGGTGGCAGCGCGCTCGTCCTGCGTCTCTTCGTCTTGCCGGCTCACCGCGGTGTGGGCGCGGCGCGCGCGCTCGTGGCCCGCGCGATCGACTTCGCGCTGGACCGCGGCTACGCGCGCATCTTCCTCGACACCGACAAGGAGCGTCTCGAGCCGGCCTACCGTCTCTACCGCTCGTTCGGCTTCGAGGAGTGCCCGCCGTACGCTCCGGTGGGCTACGCGAACCCGACGTATATGGTCCTTCGGTTTTCGCCCCTCGACTGCGCTCGGGGTGACAGAGCATAAAAGAAGGCTAGGCCTTCTTTTCACGTGCAGGGAGGAAGCGAGCCTCTTTCTTAGGAGTGTTGCGTTCTCAAGGGGGTTGGAGATGCGCAATTTACGTGCAGCGGCTTTCTTTGCCGCGCTTTGCCTGGCTGGCGTTGCGAACGCCTCGGCGGGACAGACCCGCACCTATTACATCGCGGCGGACGAGGTCGCGTGGAACTACACGCCGACCGGTATCAACCAAGTTACGGGACAGCCGTTCGATGCGATGCAGAAACCGTACGCCGTGCAGGATAAGCACCACATCGGCAGCGTCTATCGCAAGGCGATCTATCGCGAGTACAGCGACGCGACGTTCGCCACGCTCAAACCTCGCGCCGCTAACGACGCCTATCTCGGCTTCATCGGGCCGATCATTCACGCGGAGGTCGGCGACACGATCGTCGTCGTCTTCAAGAACAACGCGTCGCGGCCGTACAGCATCCACCCGCACGGCGTGTTCTACGCCAAAAATGCCGAAGGCATGTCCTACAACGATGGCAGCACGAGCAAAGACAAGATGAGCGGCGCGGTCGCTCCCGGGCAGACCTACACCTACACGTGGCAGGTTCCCGAGCGAGCGGGGCCGGGGCCCAACGATCCCAGCTCGATCGTCTGGCTCTACCACTCGCACGTCGACGAACAGAAGGACGTCGATTCGGGCTTGGTCGGCGCGATCGTCGTGACGGCGGCCGGGATGGCCAATCCCGACGGCACGCCCAAAGACGTCGACCGCGAGGTCGTGGCCGTGTTCCACATCGTCAACGAGAACCAGAGCTGGTACTTCATGGACAACGTGAACGCGTACACACCGAACCTCAAACGCGCTGACCGCTCGGAGGCAATTCCACTCGACGCCAACGGCGCCTTTACGCTCAACGGCAGCGGCTTTGCCGACGGCAATTTCAAGTTTACGATCAACGGCTACATGTTTGGAAACGGCCCGGTGATCACGATGAAGCAGGGAGAGCGCGTGCGCTGGTATGTGATCGACATCGGCAACGGGTTCGACTTCCACACGCCGCACTGGCACGGAAACACCGTCTTGTGGAACAAGCAGCGGACCGATGTCTTGGCTCTGATGCCCGCGCAAATGTTGACGGTCGACATGGTGCCCGACGATCCCGGCAAGTGGCTGTTTCACTGTCACGTGGCCGATCACATGGACGCGGGGATGAGCACGTTCTACCAGGTGCTGCCCTAGCCGGCCGCGCACGTTAGGGCACATGAGCTTCGAACCCCCAAAACAATCCGAGACCGGCGAGTACGCCAAACGCGCGGAGCGTTCGCAGGTGCGCATCGCAACGCCTCACGGTGATATCGTCTTCCGCTTCTTCCCCGAGGACGCGCCGATGCACACGGCAGCGTTCATCAAACTCGCCGACGCGGGATTTTACGACGGCCTGGCGTTTCATCGCGTCGAGCCCGGCTTCGTAATTCAAGGCGGCGATCCGCGCGGCGACGGTACCGGCGGCCCCGGCTACAACTTGAAAGCGGAGTTCAACGCCAGGCCGCATCTGCGCGGTACGGTGGCGATGGCGCGCTCGGCGCGTCCCGACTCGGCGGGCTCGCAGTTCTACATCTGTCTCGACGACTCGCGTTTTCTCGACCGCCAATACACGGTGTTCGGACAGATGACTGAAGGTTTCGAGGCGCTCGACGCGATTCGCCGCGGCGACGCGATGACCAGCGTGAAGGTCGAGCCCAGGCCCACGGCCTAAGAGGACGACCATGGAAACCCCACCGAGTTCTTGGAAGATCGTCATGCTGCTTGCCGACAGCGCGCAGGCAATCAACGGCAAGCTCTACATCCTCGGTGGGGGCTGGTCGATGACCGGTCCGCAACCGACGCCCTCGGCGATCGCGATCAAGTTCGAGGTTCCGTGGGAAGCCGCGAACCGCAAGCACAAGGTGCGCATCGAGTTGCTCGATAGCGATGGGCAGTCCGTGATGCTTCCCGGTCCGCAACAGCCGCAGCCGATGCTGATCACCGCCGACCTCGAGGTGGGGCGTCCGCCGGGGCTCCTTCCCGGAACCTCGCTCGACTCGCCGTTCGCAATCAATCTCGGGCCGTTGCCGTTGCGTCCGGGACGCTACGAATGGCGTTGCACGATCGTCGAAGCCAACGTCACCGAGTCGTGTGCGTTCACGTTCCGCGAGCCACCGATGACGGTTCGCGTGCCCCCGCCGCAGTAACGATGCCGCTCGTCACGCCGCCGCCGTATCTTTCGCCGCCGCCGGCGATCGTGCAGCAGCTCGGCGAAGTGAAACGGATCGACCGCTTCACCGCGCTTCCGGTCGGAATTCAGAAGGGCGCGTTCCGCGTCGACGGTTTCTCGGCGGCGGGCTGGAAGATGGCCGAACCCGGCGGCCCGTTCAGCGCCACCGACGAGCCGATTCCCGGCGCACCGGGACGGCGTCTGATCTTCGCGGCGTGCAATCCGCAGCTTTGTTTGATCCACTACGAAAAAGGCGGCGTGCAGCACATGTGGGAGATCCTCGCGCTCTCGCTGGGCGCGCACGGTTGGAGCGCGATCTGGAACGCGACGGGCCCGCATGCGATCGCCAACCTCGACTCGATGCGTGCGATGCTTCGCGGTCAAGCCTCGGCAGCGCGTTGGAGCGAGCAGTGGGTCAAGGGAGACTTTTAGCGCGTGGCTCGTCATCGCGTTGCAAAAGTCTCTGAGATTCCCCCCGGCACGACGCGCCGCGTCGTGGCCGATGGTTGCGACGTTCTCCTCTGCAATGTCGATGGGAAGATCTTCGGCATCGAAGACGTCTGCACGCACGACGGCGGCCCGCTCGATCAAGGAGCCCTCGAGGGCGAGTGCATCGTCTGTCCCCGGCACGGCGCCACCTTCGACGTGAAGACCGGAGAGGCGCTCACGCTCCCGGCAGTGATGCCGGTGCTCACCTTCGACGTAAGCGTAAAAGACGACGACGTCTTCGTCGACGTCTAGAGCTTGGGCGTGAAGCTGCTGCTCCGCGCCGCGGCGGCGCTTCTAGCGGTGGTGCTGCTGCTCGCGATCGGCTTCGCGCTCGACGTCGGCTATGGGATGCGCGTGCACGCGCGCTTCGAGGGCACGATCTCGGGGCTCGCGCTGCAGCGACCGGTGATGGTGCTGCGCGACGATCGCGGCGTGCCGCACGTCATCGCCGGCAACGAGCGCGACGCCGTCTTCGCGCAAGGCTACCTCGAAGGCTCCGACCGGCTCTTCCAGATGGACCTGCTGCGGCGCTTCGTGCTCGGCGAGCTGGCCGAAGTCTTCGGCTCGGCCGCGCTCGCCCAGGATCGCCGGGAGCGCGCGATTCCGATCCGCGCGATCGTCGACGCGCAGTGGCGGCACCTCGCGCCCCAAACCCGCGAGCTGCTCGGCGCGTTCAGCGACGGCGTCAACGCGGCGATGCAGCGCGAGCCGCTGCCCGTCGAGTTTCGTCTGCTCTTCTACCGTCCGCGGCCGTGGACGCCGCAGGATTCGCTCGCCGTCTCGATGGCGACCGTGCTCGACCTCACCGACGATTGGAACGACATCGCCGACCGCGATGCGGCCTGGCACCGCGGGCCCGCGACCTTCGCGCGGCGCTTTCCGTTCAGCGATCCGTGCTACGACGCACCGGTGCTGCTCGGCTTTGCCGGCATGGCGCCCGGGCCGTCGTGCCACCGCGATGCACGACGGCTCGCGAGCGAACTCTCCGATACGCGCGCGCCCGTCGGCAGCAACGAATGGGCGGCCGGCGCGCGTCGTTCGCTCACCGGGCGCGCGCTGCTCGCCAACGATCCGCACCTCGGATTGCGGATGCCCGGGGTGTGGTACTTGATCGATATGCGCGCGCCGGGCTTGCACGTCGCGGGCGCGACGCTCCCGGGATGTCCGGGCATCGTGCTCGGTCACAACGACGTGCTCGCGTGGGGCGCGACGAGCGGCACGGTGACGTCGCTCTCGGTCTATCTCCCGCCGGCGAATCTCGATCCGGCAGGATGGCAAACCGAGACGATCGGCGTACGCTTCCATCGCGACGTGACCGCGCGTTACTATCGCACGCGCGACCTCTTCGGCGTGACGACCGCCGGCGGCCGCTTCGTGCTCGTGCGCTGGGACGCGTACGACCATCCGTACTCATCGGTCGAGCCGATCTTCGCACTCGACGAAGCGGGGACGATCGAAGCCGCAACCGCGGCGCTCTCGGCGTTCCCCGATCCGACGTTGAACTTCGCGCTGGCCGATGCGACCGGTCGCGCCGCCTACGTGCTCGCCGGCCACATTCCCAACGATCCGGCTCGCGGGCGCTGGTTTCATCCCGCAAGCGATCTGCGCGATCGCTACCCGCCGTATGCGTTCTCGCGATTGCCGAAAGTCGCGCCCTCGCGCGACGCGGTCGTGTGGTCGGCGAACAACAAGATGTACGGGCCCTCGTATCCGCTGGCGCTGAGCCCGCAGTTCGCGGTGCCCTATCGCGCGTACCGCATCGCGCAGCTGCTGCGCGCGCGCCGCACCTATGACGTCGACTACTTCACGCGCATGCAGCTGGACGTGCTCTCGCTGCCGGAGCTCGAACTGGCGCGCGACGCGGGCATCGCTTGGAACGGCGAGATGAACGGCGCCTCGACCACCGCCACGGCGATCGAACGCCTGCGGTTGCGCCTGACCGATCGCCACACCGGCCGCATGCCGTCCGTACTCGCCGACAAAGCCGTTCTGCGCGATGCGACGCGCGAGGTCGCGCTCGAGCCGGCTGTGCCCTGGCGCATCGCGGGCGCCGATCCGGTGCTGCACGCGCTGGCGACGCTGGGCATCAACTTTCTCGACGGCGTGACGCTGCCCGGAAACGGTGACGCGTACACGCTGCACATGCAGTCGCCGGGCTATTCGCAGAGTTTCCGCGCCGTATGGGACGTCGGCAACTGGGACGCCGGCGGCATCACCATCCCGCAGGGCGAGTCCGGCGAGCCCGGCTCGGGGCACTACACCGACCAAGCCGAAGCGTGGATCGCGGGCCGCCTCTGGCCGCTGCCCTTCAGCGACGCCGCCGTGCAGAGCACGGCGGTCGATCGCCTCACGCTGCTACCGTAACACCGGCGTTGCGAGGCGTTCGCTCCAGCGGATGCGGCCCGTGAGCTGCATCACGACGAAGAGCGTGAGGATCGCGCCGATCGTGATCGTCAATCCGCTCCAGCCTTCGTTGAAGAGCGCGTAGGAGAACAGGATCAGGTAGACCAGCTGCGCGAGGCCGCTCTCGACGGCGGCAAACCGCAAGCCAACGACCAGCCGCAGATACGAGATCGTGAGGAAGAGCGTCACCGCGGAGCAGATCAAGAACGCCGGTCCGATCGGAATGCGGTCGACCAGATACGCGAAGAGCAGGTGGAACGAGAAGAACGACGCGGCGAGGAAGAAATAGTTGACCGGATGGAGATCGACGCGCCGTAGCGTCACGATCACCAGCATCACGAAGAAGTAGAAAAAGAGCGCGACCGGAGCCCAGAACGTGATCCGCTGCGCGAGCGGACCGGGCTGCAGCGGATACGGAAACGCCATGCCGACGCCGTTGCCGGTGACCAGCGTCGCGTAACGCCACTGCAGCCGCCAGCCTTTTCCAACCGGCGCTTCGGTTGTGGGGAGCAGCGTCTGCGGCGGAAAGTCGATCGCGTTGAAGTTCGTGTTCATCGTGAGCGTAAAGTCGTCGACCGAGGCGACGTCTTGGCCGAAGCGGTAGGTCCACGTACCCATGCCGCGCGAGCGGTAGCCGACGTCGATCGTGGTTTGCGCGCCGGGAGAGAGCGTGAAGCCGACGTATCCCTGGTCGAGTGCGGTGGCGTCGGAGATGCGTTTTCCTCCGATGGAGCAGGTGAAGTCGGCGTAGGTTCCGTCGGTCGAGGGGAATGGAAAGTGCACTGAGAGGTTGCTGCTGTTGGTATCGTTGCGGATGCGATAACGGCCACTGAAGTGTACGTCGTAGAGGTTGTACCAGAGCAGGCCGTCGCGCCGCTGTTCGAGATTGAGATCGACGAGGATCCGGCTGCCGCGCAGCGGCACCGAGATGTCTTCGTAGCCGCGCACGATACGTTTCTTGTCTTTGTCGTAGCTGTCGACGGCCACGCGCGCGTTTACCGAGGGCGCGGATTGCGTCTGCGCGCTGCCCCACTGCGCGGTTAGCTTGTCGTGCTGCTGCGTATCGGAGTCGGAGGTTCGCGATACCAGCGTCGCGCCCAGGATCATCCAGGCGATGCTGGCCCAGAAAAAGATGAACACGATGGCGAGCAGGCGTTTGAGCATGGCTCGGTCCCTCTCCGGCGCCGGGCGCCGTTAACTTTGCACCGCAAAGTTAACTACTTTGTATCACAAAGTAACGGACGGAGCAAGGGGCTTTACGGATCTTCTCGCGGACCCGGCGGCGGGCGATGGAACGGGCGCCCTTGCGGAGAACCGTTGCGGCCTGAGGTGAGGACGATGAGTTGCAAACGACACGTGCTCGGCATTGCCGCGGCCGCGGCGCTTCTCGCGGGATGCAGCGCTCCAGGGCCGGCTCTCACGGGAGCGTCACCTGCGCGCTTGGGGCCCGACAGCAGGTCGCAGGAGTACATCTATGTGGCCAACGAGATTGGGAGCCACTCGAACTGGCATTCGGCGGTCGACATCTTTCCGATCGATTCCAGCGGCGATGCTCCACCCAGCGAGATCATCACCGGCGCGCAGACGCACCTGACGCAGGTCAACGGCATCGTCGTGACGCCCGGCGGCGAGATCTACGTGGCCGACACCGACACGAACGAGATCGTCGGCTTCCCGGTGAGCGCCAGCGGCAACAGCTCGCCGAACGTCATCATTCACGGCGCCCGCACGCAGCTTTCGTGGCCGATCGGGCTCGCGCTCGATGCCAGCGGCGATCTCTTCGTAGCCGAGTGCGCCTCGGACTGCACCTACGGCTCGATGCGGCCCGCCGTTTTGGAGTTTGCCCGCGGCGCGAACGGCAACACGTACCCCGTTCGCGAGATCACCGGCCCGCGAACGGGCCTCTCACACGCCAACGCCATTGCGCTCGACTCCAAGGGCAACATCTACGTCTCCAACATCGGCGGCGGGAGCGGCGGAAACTCGATCGACGTTTTCGTGCCGGACGCCTTCGGCAACGCGCGGCCATCGCGGGTGATCGAAGGCTCGAGAACTCGGCTCGACGGGCCGCTGGGCATCGCCGTCGATCGCTACGGCCTCTACGCCGACTCGGACTACGACAGCTACGTCGTGCGCTTCAAGGAGAACGCGCGGGGCGACGTCTCGCCGCTGGCGACGATCGCCGGAAGCAAGACGGATTTGAGCGGACCCGACGGCATGGCCATCGACTCATCCGGCGCGGTGTTCTCGACGAGCCGCCAGCGAATTCTCAAGTTTCTTCCGCTCGCCAACGGCAACGCGCGCCCTTCGGATAAGATCGAGGGCTCACTCACGCAGCTAGTAAGCCCGACGTTCCTCTACGTTCAGTGAGTCGGCCACGACCCAGCAGGCCCCCGCGATCAGAGCGTTCAGTGCGAATTCCGACCAGTCGTTGTGCGTCTGCGGGTGCATGATCACCAGCGGCAGCCAGACGAGTAAACCGAAGAACACCAGCATCAGCGCGAGCAGGCGCGCCGCGAGGCGCGCCTTCACATTTAAGAGCAGCGCGATTGCCGCGAGGCCGAACGCGATCGTGGTGAGGATCGTCCAGAACATCTGACTCGGCGGTATCCACATTGGAACCAGAGCGGCCGTAATCTTTGGATAGACGATCTGCGCCACCGTGAACGAGACCGCGGACAGACCCAGTCCGAGCCGCGCGAGGCGCCGGAGCAGCGCGGCACGTGTGGCATTCGGCTCGGTCATCGCGTACACGGCCAGCGCACCACAGAGCATCGAGAACTGCTCGAAGAAACTGCCGTAGGTGAAGTAGACGTTGGGCACCTTGACGATGTCGCGAATGCACGCCAGCGAGAAGAGCGCGAAAACGATGCCGAGGACGAGCGACGCCGCCCTGGCGGATTTCGGGAACGGCAACGCGAGGCCGCTGGGGATCAGCGCGACCATCAGCGCGCCCCCGATCGCCGCGCCGGCGGGGAGATTGACGATGAAGTGCAGGCTCTGCCACGTTTCGGCGTCGTGCCACATCAAGCAGATGACGCCGAACATCGCGGCCGACGCGCCGAAGAGCATCCGGCCGAACGACGCGGACTTCATGCTCGACGCAACGAGCGGGCGCCGGGACGCGTGACGCGGCGAACGTGCGTTCGGCTTACCTACCGGCTTTGCTGATTGCGACGCCTTCGGGAATGTCGAGGCCGCTGATCGTCTTGGTGGGGTCGTTACCGGCGGGGAACTTCCAGAAGCCGACGGTGCTCAGCGATGCCGACGGCGCGACGATGCGCCGGCGTTTGGGGTCGATCCAGAACTGGTGGATGTTCTGCGAGTCTTGGAGGACGCTGCTGCTGACCTCGGTCGCGGTGCTGCCGTTGATGCTGAACTGATAGACGGTGCCGGGCCCCGGCCCGTTGGCGTCGGAGACGGCGACGTATCTGCCGTCCCACTGCACGCCGCCGGGAACGGTGATCTTCTCGCTGACGGAGATATTGGTAAAGCTACTCGAGCCGTGCGGCAGGACGGCAAGTTGAAAGCCGCTGCTGCCGGCGGTGTCGCCGTCAAGATAGAGGTTGCCCTTGTCGTCGTAGCTGCAGAACCAGCCGCGCGAGATCGCCGAGTCGGTCAAGACCGTCGGGTTGCCCTTCGCCTTCTTATAAAGGGAGATGCCGCCTTGGCCGCGGCTCCCCGTTTCGTAGTTGGTGACGGCGAGATTCCCCGTGGTCGGATCCACCGAGCAGCCGGCCGGGTACTCTCCCGAATCGCTTAGCGTCGCCATCGAACTGGTGGCGGCGTGCGCGTACTCGGTGATCGCCGAGGTCTCGTCGTCGACGATCCACACGTCGCCCGCTTTGTCGGCGCAGAGACCATACGGCTCCTCGAAGCCGGTGAGCGTCTGCATCAGCACGCCCTGCGGATACGAGAAAACGGAGACCTGACCGTCGTTCGCGTCGGAGACGTAGAGCAACGTATTCGCCTTAGCGTCGGGCGAAGACCACGCCGCTCGAATCGCGGAGCCGGCACCCGCGGGCGGAGTGGCACCGCTTACCCCCCCGCTACACGCGGTAAGGACGCAAGCGGCGATGCAGGCGACTGATAGTTTGACGTACGGCATCATCCCCGAGTCATAGCCCAGTGATCTAGCCCAGCCCTTCAGGTGGCGCCTGGTTCAGGCTGCCTGACCGCTTCGAGAATGGCCGTTTGCGTCTCGCCGATCTTCGCAAGCATTTCGCAAACGGCGTCAAGCTTCGCTAGCGACGGATCGGCAACCCTATCGTGTGACAGCACGTCGAGTGCCGAGCCGAGGGCGTGTGCGAGGCGTAGGGTTACTTCCAGCTCGTCGGGTGCGTAGGATTCGCCGGAGCGTTTGTGACCGAGAACGAGCACCCCGAGCACGCGGCCGCGAGATACCACCGGAAGGGCGTAGTCGCCCCGGATATCGCCGGCCACGTCGTGCAGATCGAGAACGTCGTGGCGCGCACGCAGCGCGAGCACCGCAGGATCGTTCTCGCTCACCCACCCGTACCGACCGCGCCGATCATCGAGCAGGATCTCAACCGACGAGGCATCGATGTGCCTGGTGAGCGTTTCCTCCGTCCGTTCGAGGAGTACGCGTTTCTCGGTGACGTAAGGCGCCTCGCGCGAGAACGCGGCGATGGCGTCTTGGTCGCGGCGGCGCTTACCAAAGAAGACGCGATCGACGAGGTTGTCGACTCTTCCGTGGATGCGATGCATGAAAAAACCAAGCAGAAGGGCCAAGCCGCCTGCGACAACGAGGTTGGTAGCGCGATTCGCGGTGGAGAGCCAGCCACCCAATGCCCACTCGACCAGTATGAAAGCGGCAATCACGATGAGAGAAACGGCGGAGAAGACCGCCGCGCGATTGAGCACGAAGCCGACATCGAGCAAACGCCTAGCCAAGAGTGCGTATCCCATCGCAAACGGGCTGAGGAACACCGTTCCAGCGCCGAAATAGTCAAACACCTGGGCGAGAGGTCCTATCGCATTTAGCGCCGGCACGTGCTCCAAAAACGCTACCGCGAAGTTGATGAACGGGAGCGTCATCGTCCAAGCGAGAAGGGCGCGCTCTTGGTCGCGCGTAGCACCGAACGCTAGAGCGACGTTCAAAAGAATTAACGTGTATCCCAGCAGCGGCTCCCACAACTGATAAAGCGGTGCCGTACCGATTGGGCCCCCGAAGAGGTCGAGCGTCCCGGTCCACGTTCCTGCAGTTTCCCCGAACGCGCACACCGTGTCGAAACCGAGATAGAAGAACGTGAAATAAATGACGAATTTTCGTACCGCCGAAAGCGGCCGCGCAAATAACATCGTGTACACGACCAGAACAAACGCCTCGAGGATAAAGCGATCCAATAGCGCGGCCGCAAAATCAAGGGCTGGCCATGGAGTCACGAACTTTGAGGGCCCCAGGCATGGTTCGACAACTGAAGCGAGCAACAGCAGGCACAGGACGCGAGCCTGAATGAGCTGGGGCCGTCGCCACGCAATTAGAGTGGCGAAGACGAGGGCTCCAAATGCTCCGGCGTAAAAAATCCACAAACTTATGCCAATGCCTTCGTGCCGCGGCTCGAAGGTTACGCGCCGCTCGCCTGCACCGCGCAGAACGAGATACGTCGACGCTCGATCGGGCAGCCAACGGTGTCTGAAGCGCCAGCGATCGGCGGCCGAGGCCACGCGGAGATCGACGGTGTCGCCAGGCCTGATACCGGCCCCCGCTCCCGCCGATGCCGGCGCGACGCCAGTTATAACGTCGTGAAAGGCAACCGCAGTATAATCGTGGACGATGCCGGCCGTCCCATGCCATACACTCGCCTGAAACAGCGAGAAGGCCCAAAGGATAACCGCACTCCCGCAGAGGGTCAGGAGACCGCGCCGCCAGCGAACCACAGAGGAGTCAACTAGCGCAGTGCTATCGAGGAAAACTTTGCCCATCTGTCCGTGCCCCCGAATCGAAACGGATTCCTGTGCTTGCTTGTTCTCCCGGCAGGCTTCGGCTTCCGTTGCATCCACGGCACGGCGTTCAGAGATTTTTCATAAATCCGCTTCAGACTGGTCCGACCCGCTATCCTGGACTTATGACTCCCTTGGAGGCCTCACATGCTTCGGAGCAATCATACGACTTTGCGTTCGACTTATGGTTTCGTCGCGCTCGCCCTTGCGCTAGCCGGGTGTTCGTCGCTCGCGGGAGCGCCGGCGACGGCGCCCATGACTGCGCCGGACGCCGCCCCGGCGAAAGGCTCGCAGGATCTCTATATCGCGAACATCCTCGGTGGAGTTCCACTCTACTCTACCGGGAAGAGCCCGCGTGAAGTCGGTGATATCACCGATGAACTCCCGCGAGTTACGAGCGTATGGGTCGATCAAAAGGGCGTCTTGTATGCGTTCAGCGACAACCGCCAGTATCCGTACGAGACGATCGAAGAGTTCAAGCCTCGGGCCACGAGCCCGTTCTTCTCACTCGTGCTCCAGCATTACGGCAACTTCGCCGTAGCCGACTCCGCCCAAAACGTCTACGCCCAGGGAACGAACAGCTCGGGGAAATCGATAATCGACGTTTACCCCGCCGGTAGTCAGAGCATTTCCAATGAGTACTTCGTCCCATCGATCGGTCGGATCTCGGGCGCGGAGGGATTAGCATTCGACTCGAGCGGCGCGCTTCTCGTCGGCGTCGCCGCGCTCGCGAACAACAAGCAAGGCGAAGTGGGCCAGGTATTCCGTCTCAGCGCGGGTTCGTCGAAGTTCGTCAGTCTCAAGCTCAAGAAGGCCTACGGTGGCGAGATCGCAATCGACGGAGCGGGGAATCTCTACGTGGCCGGCGGTGAGTTGGTCTCCGTTTACCCATCGGGTGAAACCCAACCGTCGCGTGTCATCCACGTCAAAGCAGAGGTCGCCGCTCTGGCGGCCGCCACCGACGGAACGCTCTACGTCGATAAGGTCAACTCTGCGATTGAGGTATACCCGCCTGGAAGCGACACACCGACGACGAGCTTCGTCCCGGAAGCGCAGGTAAGCGGACTCGTCCTCGGGGGCAACTCACACCGCTGAAAGACGCACGCACGCGGGACTAGCTGGTCGCGCCAGCCAAGTCCGCTTCATGCAATCGGCCGTATGGCGGACAGTTCTGCTGTCCCTATGCGCGATCAGCGCTTTCTTCGCGGTAGCCACGGCATTCTGTGTAATCGGCATCGGGGATGCTCCACCCTGGAGCGGTCGCTGGGGATGGGGATGGGGAAGCGTCCAGATTCCGTTTGGCATACAGCTCGATGCCGTCGACCCTGGCGGCCCAGCCGACCGGGCAGGCCTGCGCGCCGGCGATAAAATTGATCTGCGGAAGAGCTCACTGCAAGAACGCTATTGGGTTATGGTCCGAGCCCTCAACGGCAGGCCGGTGGCGCTTTGGGTTCAGCGTGGAGCGGTGCAAAAGAGAGTTGCCGTCACGCCAACTCGTCTCTTTACCACCTTAAACATTGGTGGGTGGTGGAGGCAGTTTTGGATTTTCATAGAGATCCCAGTCCTGCAACCGGCCCTGGTCGTTTGGTTGGCGTTCTTCGCGGGCCTGATCGCGTGGCGCCGCTCCGGTGTTCGCCAGATGCGCCTTTTGGCTCTGACGCTGGTCGTATACAGCCTCTCCTGGGTGCTTGGAAATTTTCACCAGTGGACGACTCCTTGGCTGTGGTCCAGCGTCTTACAGGATTTCGGCACTGCCTTAGGCCCAGCTGCGATAGCGCTTTGGATCCTGCTGTCGAGCACGTTCGGCCGACCGCTGTCGGCCGGCCGGCGCATCGTGCAATGGGTGTGCTATGCGATGATCGCGGCGCAGATCGGGTTGAACGTCGCATCGACCGTCGGATTCATAACGCTGTGGTTCGATTGGAACGCGCCGACCTTATCGTGGCTTCATCTCGGTGAGGCCTCGATTATCGGGGGTTTCGTCTGCAGCATTTTAGCGATCGCCGCATCACGCGGGGCCGAACGCCAGCGCAGTGCGTGGATACTCGTACCGCTCGTCCTGCTGTTCTCGTTTCCGCTCGTCGAAGAAGTTCTGCTGCTGCTCTACCCAACGTCGGACCTGGTCAACGTAGTTACGAGTCTACGGGCGACGGTACCGCTTGTGGTTCCTGCCGCCCTAACGTACGCGGCACTTAGCCGGCGCCTGATCGACATCGGCTTTGTCCTCAATCGCGCAGCGGTGTTTTCCGGCGTTTCGTTTATAGTCGTCGGCATCTTCATGCTGGTCGAGTGGATGCTCGGCACCTCGTTTAGCCGGGCGAGCCATCTGACGAGCGTCGTCATTAGTGCAGCGCTCGCAGTCGGGCTCGGGTTTTCAGTACGGGCCATTCACACGCGGGTCGATCGCGTTCTCGACCACATCTTCTTCCGCAAGCGGCACGAGGACGAAACGGCGATTCGCGCCTTCGCAGATGAAGCAGCCGACATCACCAATGACGCCACGCTGTTGTACCGGGCGAAGGAGATGCTCGAAACCCATGCCGACGCTTCATTTGTGTCATTTGCTTTGGGCGATGGTGCCGGTCGGTACGGCGATGTGAGCGAGAACGATCCGGCTATCGTCGCGCTGCGCGACCGGCGTAAGGCTCTCGACCTGCAAACGCTCTCGACCGAGCTGCGGGGCGAGTTTGCTTATCCGATGATCGCGCAAGGACGATTGTTCGGGGCCCTTGTTCTCGGCCCCAAACGCCACGGCGAATCGTACGCCCCCGACGAATCGAGTGCGATCATGCAACTAGCGCGTACCGTGGGCGGCACATTATATGCGCTCTCCCTCGCAAAAGTTCTGCAAGAGCATCATTTGCAGGCATGACCGCACCGTGTCACATGCCTTGCAGCGCCAAGCGGCTATATCCGTTGCTTCACGCCGACCCGTACGATCGCGCCGGAAAATGAAAAAGCCTGCCGTAATCCCGAGTGACTACTGCAGGCCCTTCAAGCTCCGAAGCTAGCCTCGCCGTCTGTCATGCACTGTCGTGGAGAGTAATCCCTGCAGCGATCGCGATAAGCTCTTGTTAGAAGCTTTCTAAGCTGGAGCCGGCGGCCTGACTTGAACCGGCGTCCTATTGTCCACAAAACGGTTGTGACTGTGCTTTTGTTCTATTTTGTAGGGTTTTTAGGGACAATGTAGGGGTCAGTAGGACGCGGCCGCCCTGGGAGCGAGCCAGAAGGTGGTCAAAGTGCTCCTGGTGGTCAGCGACGCGCACGAAGGGCTCAGAGGGGCCTTACGGCCGTCTTTGGAGCAAGCGCACTATGGCAGCGTTGCCGCGTGCACTTCTTGCGCAATATTCTGGCGCATCTATCGCATCACCGCAAGCTCGAGCTGGCCGAGGCGTTTCGCTCGATTCTGAGCCAGTCGACCGCCGATGAGGCCCGCGCTCGTGCCGTCACGGTTATCGAAGAGTACGGTAAATCGTGCCCGAAGGCAATGGAGATCCTCGCCGGCGGTCTGGAAGACGTTCTGTCGTTCTACGCATTCCCAACCATGCATCGCCGCAAGCTCTGGTCGTCCAATCCGATCGAGCACTTAAACAACACGCTGCGCAAACGAACCAACGTCGTCGGAATCTTTCCCAACCGTGCTTCCGCGGTCCGCTTGGTCTCGATGGTCCTCGTCGAACAAACTGAGGACTGGATAACCGAACGCCCGTACATGAGCGAGGAATCTATGCAGCTTGCAATTCGCAACGCGCCGAGCTATACTGCGACCGCGTAAGCAAAGCTGCGTGTTGGCTCAAAGTACACACGCGAATAGACGTGCCCCGGCCGAAGCGTGCGATTCGTGCGCACTGGCAGGAACCGTGGGGAACAACCTTTAGTCTTAGGTCCAAGAAAAAGATCAGCGCCTAGAAATCAAAATGACGTAACGGGGGAATCTCCCAGGGAAGACGAGGTCCTGACCGCCACTGCGGAACTGGCGTGACGCTTGCGGCCCAGGGCGAGGTTGCCGCGGCCGTGCACGCCCCAGTGAACTCAGGGTGACGATCGCCGCAGCGACCCCATGGTTGAAGCAATCCGCTCGAGTGCGTTCACGCCTTTGCGAATTTCATTGGGTCTGGCGACCGCGTGACCGAGCAGCAGACCGTGTTTCGCCGGCGGCCCCGAATAGGCGAGGGAGAGCGGCACCGAGTCGAATCCCTCCTTCTTGAGGGCCGCGGCAAGGGCCACGTCGTCGACGCCTCCGGTCAGCTCCGTCACGGTAAAGGTTCCCGTTTGGGCTTTCTTCGCATGGAGAAACCCCGCCAACTGTTTCGTAATTCTTTCGCGTAGTAACTGATGCCGCTCCAGATAGAGCGTTTGCATGTTGTAGATGTGTCGCGCGTAGGCCCCGCTTTCCAGGAACTCGGCAAGTGCTGCCTGGCTGATGGTATTCGGAAAACGATCGAGGATTTGGCGTCCGGCAACGAACGAATCGACTAAATCGGCGGGAAGAACGATGAAGCCGATCCGCAGTCCGGGGAGCATCGTCTTCGTGAACGTGCCGAGGTGCAAGACCCGGTGGGATTCGCCCAATCCGAACAAAGTTGCATAGGTTTTTCGATCGTAGCGCAGATCGCCGTCGTAATCGTCTTCGACGATCCAGGCTCCGCTCTTCGCCGCAAAGTCGAGCAGAGCGAGTCTTTTCTGAACCGGCAT
>DASZGC010000013.1:0-5864 GCA_035939175.1 Candidatus Cybelea sp.
TGGCTATGGTAACCACGCTGACGTGAATGCGGCGCTGGTGATTCGGCGGCGAGCGCAGTTGGCGCTCCAGAGTGAGCCAGACCCGGCCGAGGACGCCGGTCGCCGCCACCAGGATGTGGCGGCGTAGGCACACACAACGAACTGATTTTCGGCATGAATGTGACCCTCGAGGTCAAGGCTTCAAACGAAGGATCTCGGTCGCGCTCAGCCTTATTGCAACGGCGCCAAAAGGCAGCGGCGTAAGTTCCCCGCGTATCCATGCGGGCGTGAGATCGGTATAGTGTCCCGATCCGGGTTCGCCGGACTCGCCGCTCGGTATCGCGATGCCGCCGCGATTCCAGTCGCCGGTATCCCACACCGCGCGGAAGCCTTGCGCCAATCCCGGCTCTTGCAGGTGAATCGTGTACTCGTCGCCCTCGCCCGGAAGCCACGCGCCGTCCAGAAAGCCGAAGTGCATTGGCGCGAGTAGGTGCTCGATGCGCATGCCGCCCGCATCGGCCCACGCGCGTTTGGCGTGCAGCTCGAAGAACGGCAGCGTACCGCCGACGTCTTGCGTGAGATCGAGCGGCACGCTGGGATCGTCGCGCATCTCAGCCAGCCGGGTGCGCATCGCCGGTCCGTCGGCGAAGACGGCATCACGAAGGGCGTGTTCGAGCGTGGCGGCGCGCGAGTCGGGTTCGTAGCGACCGTCCCAACGCGCGAGCAGCCGCAGCGCGCGAACGCGGCTCACCTGTGGAGCGGGACGCGCGCGCGCCAAGCGCACGACGTCGCGCGCAATCTCGAGGTCGATCGGCGAGAGCGTGTCGAGCTGCATGCGCGCGAAGTAGGCCGCGTCGTACCGGTTGCGCGCGTGCAGCAGTTGCGCGATGCGATAGGCGCGATAGGGAGGTTGAAACTGGGCGGAGAGCCGGTACGGATACCCTCGCTCGTACGACTCGTTGTTGGCCGTGAGAAGGACGGCGCGGCGGCTCGGCGCCGTCGACGGCAGCCGCGCGAACGGGATCGGACGATATGCCTGGCGCAGGTCGCGCGGGGGGTGCACGAAACGTCCCCACGCCGGATCGTCGGGCACGAGGCCCGCCACGTGATACGCCACGCTCCCGCTGCGATCGGCGAGCACGAAGTTCTGCGGCGAGCCGCGATACTGCGCGAGAACGAGCAGAGCCTCGTACACGCTGCGGGCGCGGTCGAGGTCGAGCGCGGTGCCGATCGTCGAACGCGTCTGCTCGTAGACCGGCCAGCGCACGAGTGCGATGCGCGAAGGATCGTTGTCGTCGGGAACCGAGAATTCGCGCGGCGTACGATAATAGCGCACGCTCACCACGTGCGAAAAACGCACGCCGAAACGCTCGGTTACCCAGGAGCCTCCAGCAGGGTGGGTGGTTGCGAACACGCTCGTCGTCGACATCGATGCGTTCGTCGATGCCCAGGCCACGCGCTCGTTGTGGCCGAGCACGACGCCGGGAACGCCGGGGATCGTCGCGCCGGCGGCGTGGAACTGCGGCGACTGCAGATCGACGAGGTACCATATTCCGGGGATCGTGAGATCGAGATGTGGATCGTTGGCTAGCAGTGCGTCCCCGTCGGCCGAGCGGCGACCACCCGCCGCCCACGCGTTGCTGCCGATTGCCGGCCGCCCGGCCTGCGCGACGGTCGTCCAAGCACTGCAAGACCGCGGCGGCTCTTCCGAACGAGCGAAGCGGCTCGCGCCCAAAACGTTCACGTCGTAGCGTGGGTCGGAGAGCGGATAAGCGGCTGCGAAACACGCGGGCCCGCGCGCGCGCCACGCGGCGTCGCGCGCGAAGACGTCGTGCCACGAATCGGATAGTTCGAGCGACGCCACGACCGAGACCGCGAGGGTATCTTGGGGTGTCCACGGCGCGGGGCGGTAGAGCAGAATGCGAAACTCGACGGGCAGTGGGGCCGTCTCTTCCGCGGCGTTGATACCGTCGCTAAATGCGGAGACGGCCGCGCGATCGCGCGGTGCCAGCGCGCGCAGCTGCCGCCGCGCGACTCCCTCGATGTCGACCCCACGCTGCGCCTCGTCGAAGACCAGTGCCTTGGGCCCAAGTACTTCGGCGAGGCGGCCGTAGGCGTAGCGGCGCGTAAGGTCGAGCTGGAAGAGCCGGTCCTCTCCTTGCACGAACCCGTCGGTGAAGAACAGATCGTGTTCGTTGGCCGCGACGACGTGCGGCACGTCGTGTTCGTCGCGAACGATCGTCACCGGGGCGTAGAGTCCTCGAGCCACGAGTTCGCCGCGCGTCGGCGCCGCCTCGCGCAGCCCGGCGGCAATATCGAGCGCGTACGCCGTGCCGAGTACGACGAGACAGATTCCGCACGCGACGGCATGACGTTTGAGCGCGCGCAGGAGCGCGCCGACTGCGCTTGGCTCGGCGCTCTGCGCGAGGCGGGGGTCTGGCCGCTCGAAAAAGCCCACGTTTCCTTTTACTGACGTTTTAGCGGGTCGGGCCGGACTCCCGTGACCGCGGCAGCCCCTTTCCCTCGCTGGGTAAAGCGAGTGGGGCTGCCGAAGCCTCCCGCATGGTCAAAGGGGCCTCGCCGTGCTCCTCTCAAGAGTATGGCGTGGACGTGTCGTCGACGCGACTCGACGCGCTCGATTACGCCTGCCTGAACTACGTGCTCGAAAACCATGAGGTCAACCCGAGCGGAGTCGACCTCGGCTGCGGTCTAGGCGTTCCCAGCACGCTGTGCGCGCTGGCCGGCGCGCGGGTGCTGGCCATCGACGTGAAAGACTTTTCGACGCGATTTGCTCGGTTATCCGAACTATTTCCGTCGATCGAGCTCACCTTTGAGCGGCACCACCTCGCGGAACTTGCCGCAGAGAACCTGCCGGAGGCCCTCGATTTTGTCTATTCGCAGCGCACCCTGCACTATCTGCGATACGGCGACGCGCTTACGGTGCTTGCCGGCGTTTTCCGTAACCTGCGAGAAGGTGGTCGAGCGTTTCTCTCGGTATCGGGCCTAGCCTCCGAGCTGGGCGGCGGCTACGATGGGGATCACGCGGTGGAGCGCCGGTTTGCGCATTTGGGCGAACCGATGGCGCGCCTGCACCGAATCACGACCGAGGTGTGCCTCTATTTGCCCGACGAGTTCGCGGATCTCGGTAAGCGCGCGGGTCTGCAGCCGGTGCGGATCTGGCAATCAGCATTCGGCAACGTCAAAGGAGTCTTTCGAAAATGAAGCATTCCATCGCAGTCGTAGGGTCCGCGCGCCTCGACGTCACTATAGCATTCGTGAAAGAGCTGTTTCACCAATAAACTTAGCGCCAGGAAAGGTCGGGGCCCCGGTGAACTGAAGGGGCCTCTCGTTTGCGTCTACCAGGAGGTTCACCTCACGTGCGATTTTCATCGTTCGCGGCGGCCGCCATGCTCGCCGCTTTAGTCACTTTGCTGAGCGGCTGCGGCGGTAGTCCATCGGCCTCAACGGCGGTTCCCGGCGTCGCCGGTGCTCCGGCGAGCACCGCCGACGTGTTGAAGCTGCAGCTTGCGGGGCGACTGCCGACGTTTCTCCCGCGGACGGCGCTGCTGCGCGCGCTGCATATTCTGAATGCCAACAAGCACCGCCCCAGCGTCAAGCGCCACGCCGGCAACCCCGGCCTGTGGGTGTCGAGCCTGGCGTACTCGTACGTCGTCGGCTTGAGCCCGGATGCGCAGCACACCGTCACCGCCATCGACGTAGGCTCCAACGGCTGCGAGGATCCGTACGGCATCAAGGTCGACCACTCGAATAACCTTTGGGTGGCGTGCGCGTTTAACTCGTCGATGAGCAATGGCGTCGTGCAAGAGTACAAACAGGGCGCGTCGACGCCGGCTGCCACGTTCAACGATGCCGGCTGCAGCTCTCCGTGCACGTCGTTCGATGCGTCGGCGCAGGACGTCGCCTTCGACGCAAGCGGCCACGTGTTCGCCTCGAACATCGACTCCAACGAGTGCGTACCGTATTGCACCAATAACCTCTATCCTGTCGTCTGGTGGCCGGCAAACTCGCCCAACTCGCTGCCCACAGGCATCAAAGACCCCAACATTATCTTCAGCGGCGGTTACCTCGACGTCGACGCAAACGGCAGCGTCTATACCAGCGGGTACGGCTGCATCGGCACGGCCTGCGGCTACCTTCTGGACAAGATCGTCAATCCGACGAGCGCATCTCCAACGGTCACCAACCTGGTTCCGCCGAGCTTCAATTACGACCTCGAGGGAG
The DNA here is from genome assembly GCA_035939175.1 of Candidatus Cybelea sp. Classification (GTDB taxonomy): domain Bacteria; phylum Vulcanimicrobiota; class Vulcanimicrobiia; order Vulcanimicrobiales; family Vulcanimicrobiaceae; genus Cybelea. The sequence goes on from DASZGC010000013.1 coordinate 4,222, forward strand.
TCTACGCAAGCAAGAGCGGCACCGTGCTGAGCGTGACCGATGGCGACTCGCGCACGATCTCCGAGTACCACCTCAATCCGTGGAACGCCACCGCTTTCAAGAAGAACGGCCCGACGCTGACGAACATCGAGGGCTACGGCCAGCCGATCGCGGGCGGCTACACGAAGGACGAGAATACGCTGGTGCAAGGCGATGCTTTCGGCTGGGTCGACGTCGGCAAGGTTGACGGCAATAACAATAACTGGCAGACTTTCACCAACCCCGACATCAACGCGCTTAACGCGGGCGCGGCCTACGTCCCCTCGGATAAGTGAAGTAAAACCTGTCTACGGAGGTGACCCATGAACTGCGCGCGCGTACTCGTCGTTACCACAATCGCGGCGATCGTGCTGGCCGCCTGCAGCAGCGGCTCGCTCACACCCCCTTCGGCGAACCCCGCCGCGCGAATCGCCCAGCACGCGACCGGCTCCTCCGGATATCAACAGCTTTACCGTTTCAAGGGCGAGCCCGATGGCGCGTCTCCGTTCGATGGCCTCGTTGCGCTCGGGGGCAAGCTCTACGGCACGACGCTCAATGGCTCGAAGAACTATTGCTCGGGGAGCTGCGGCAGCAACGGCTGCTATCTCGGATGCGGCACGGTCTTCTCCGTCACCACCGCCGGAAAGGAGAGCGTCGCCTACAATTTCCGAGGCGACTACAACGACGCCCAGGACGGTTCGTGGCCTTTTGCGCCCCTGATATTAGATGGCAAAGAGATGTACGGCGTCACCTCGGGCGTGGGCAAGTACAATGAGGGTGCGTTCTTCAAAGTGAATGCCGCGGGAAAGGAACAGGTCGTCTACAGCTTCGCCGGCGGCAGCGACGCCGGCGGCCCCGAGGCGGGGCTCGTGCCCGATGGCAAATCCGGCTTCTACGGCACGTCGCTGTACGGCGGCAGCAGCAGCTGCAGCGGGGGCTGCGGCACCGTATTCTCGGTGAGCACGTCTGGCTCCGAGAAAGTGATCTACGCGTTCGGCGGGGGCACCGACGGCCGCGCCGCGTACTCCGGCGTCGTCGAATACAAACACAAGCTCTACGGCACCACGCTCTTCGGAGGCTCGGGGTGCGGCAGCGACGGGTGCGGCACGATCTACGAACTAACCAAGTCCGGTAAGCATAAAGTGCTCTACACGTTCACTGGCAGCAGCGATGGCGCGTTCCCGAACGGTCTCACCCTGGTGAAAGGCGTGTTCTACGGTACGGCGGAGGCGGGCGGTGCTCGCAGCTCGGGAACGATCTTCTCGATCACGCCGTCGGGCACGGAGAAGACGCTTTATTCGTTCACCGACAATCCCGACGGCAACGGCCCCGGTGCCAACCTGATCTCCTACAACGGCAGTCTGTACGGCACGACCATCGGCGGTGGGACCGACGGTCAAGGTAGCGTCTTCAAAGCGACGACGTCGGGCAACGAATCGGTCATTTACAGCTTCCAAGCCGGCAGCGACGGCAGCGATCCGCAGGGTCCGGTGATGGTCTACAAGGGCAAGCTCTACGGCACGACCCACAGCGGCGGAGGCACCGGCTGCACCAACAACGCCGGCTGCGGCACGATCTTTAGCTTGCTACCGTAGCTCTGTCATCCCGAGCGCAGTCGAGGGACG
>DASZGC010000014.1:0-3498 GCA_035939175.1 Candidatus Cybelea sp.
GCCGCGTTTGGTGCTCTGCCCGCCGACCCCCTTCGCGGCCTCCGTGAGCCGCCTGCGATCGGCCTGAGATAGTTCCAGTGCGTCGGCCAGCAGCGAGATCGTCCCCGAACGCGGCGCGCGCGCCGCGCCGGCTTCGATATCGCTTACAGTTCGCGCCGAGACGCCCGAACGTTGCGCGAGCCCCTCCTGCGAAAGCCGCGCCGCCGCGCGGAACTGGTAGAGGAGGTCGCCGAGTGTCAGGTCGACAGAGCGGCTGCTCTTTGGCGGGCCTCGTCGCGCTCTTCGCGTTTGCGCTCGCGCAGGAACTGGAAGAACTCTTTTCCTTCGCGCAGGCGGCGCTTCATCACGTGGCGGTCGCCGATCATGCCGCCGAGCAGCGAGACCATCTTGCGGGGCCGGAAGTAGAAGCGGCGATAGAACTCGTCGACGCCTTCAAAGATCATCTCCGACGTCAGCTCGGGATAGTTCAGAGCGGCGTGCTGTACGCCGTGCGTGTCGACCAGTTCCTCGCTCTGCGCCTCGAGCCAGCCGTTCTCCGTCGCCTGCTGATAGAGGTACGTGCCCGGATAGGGCGCCGCTAGCGAAACCTGGATCGTCTCCGGGTCCATCTCGCAGGCGAAGTTGATCGTCTCCTGGATCGTCTCGAGGGTCTCGCCCGGCATGCCCAGGATGAACGTGCCGTGGATCTTCACGCCAAGCTCGCGGCAGTCTTTAGAGAAGCGCCGGATGATGTCGAGACGCGTGCCCTTCTTCATGTTGTTGAGGACGTTTTGGTTGCCAGACTCGTAGCCCACGAGGAAGAGCCGTAGGCCGTTCGCCTTCATGATCTCGATCGTCGCCCGCGGTACGTTCGGCTTGGCGTTGCAGGACCAGGTGATCCCGAGCTTGCCGAGCCGGCGCGCGATCTCTTCGACGCGCGGGATGTTATCGGTGAGCGTGTCGTCGTCGAAAAAGAACTCCTTGACCTCGGGGAACATCTCCTTGGCGCGTTTCATCTCCGCTTCGACGCTGTCGACGCTGCGAACGCGATAGAGATGGCCGCCGATCGTCTGCGGCCAGAGGCAGAACGTGCACTTCGACTTGCAGCCGCGCCCCGTGTAGAACGAGAGGTACGGATGCCGCAGGTAGCCGTTGAAGTAGTTCGGGATCGTCAGGTCGCGGCGATAGACGTCGAGCACCGATGGAAACGCGTCCATGTCCATGATGAGCGGGCGCTCGGGCGTCCGCACGACCGAACCGTTCTCGCGATACGCGATGCCGTCGACCTCGGAGAGCGGCTTGCCCTGCGCGATATCGACGCACGTGTAGTCGAACTCGCCGACGCTCACCCAATCCACGGCGGGCGCCAATCGCAGCGACTGCTCGGGAAGGATGCCGACGTGCGCGCCGACCATGCCGACCAATGCTTTCGGGTTCTCCTGCTTCACCCGCTCCGCGAAGCGCGCGTCGTTGTTGAACGAGGGCGTGCTCGTGTGGAGGATCACGACGTCGTAATCCTTGGCCAAGGGCGCCACCTGATCGACCGTAAGGTCATCGGGGGGCGCGTCGATCAACTTGCTTCCGGGGATCATCGCGGCCGGCTGCGCCAACCACGTCGGATACCAGAACGAGCGCACTTCGCGCCGACATTGGTAGCGCGAGCCCGCGCCGCCATCGTAGCCTTCGAAGGTGGGCGGGTTCACGAACAACGTCTTGCGAAAATCGGGCATGCTCATCTCCTCCGCCCGAACGGTTTTCTGCTGGCCGCGCAAAGCCTCCTAAAGCGACGCGAGCGCGCTCCCCAGGTCGGCAAAGCGCCGGAAGTCGGAAAAGTCGACCTCTTCGCTCGCTGCGCCCGCGAACGGGCCATACCTACCTTTGTATTGCTGCGTCTCCCCGACGGTGGCCCAATAGTTCGGAAGCACCTGTGCGCGGCGGTCGGTGATCTGCCCCCAGGTGGCGTGCGGCGGCAGCGCGTTGGGCTGATACGTTATGGCGAGCACCGTACCGTCCGGCCGGTACGTGAAGGTGCCGTTGCCGTGGCCGGCATCGCGCACGGCGGAGCTGAACGCCATCGTTCCATTTCCGTAAGCGCCGTAGCTGTACGCCGCGGCGTTGCGCGCGTCGAAGGGTGGCGCGAACGCGCTGCCCGGTTGCGGCCGGTCGAAGGCGCGCGCCATTGCATCCGTCGTGGCGGCGTCGGCCTGGCGACCGTCGATCGTGTACGAAACCACGCGAACCTTTACGATCGAGCCGTTCTTGAAGACGCCGTTTAGCACCAGGTCTTCGTGGCGGCTCGAGAAGCCGGCGTGCACGTCGAGCACGCGATGCAGGCGAAAGCCGACGATTCCGCGCGTCGTCGCCGCGAATCGCTGCGCTACCCGCGTGAGTGCGGGCGGCGCAGCGGTTACCGCCATGCTAGGGCTAGGGGCGAAGGATCACGCGATTGACGATGAACGTGCCGTTGCTGTAGTAGCCCACGAGCGATACTCGCTCGCCCTGCGTCGGCGTCGCTCCCGTCGGATAGATGATCGTGCCGTGCTTGAGGTCTACGGTCTGCACCGTGCCGTTATGACGCATCACCGTCAGCCGGTACGGCGCAAAATCCGTGACGGTTCCGAGCATCACGTGATGCCGATCGTAGTTGTACGTATCCCAGCCGGGCTGCCACGTCGTATACGCGGGAACGCCGTAGTCTTGTGCGAACGCGGGCGCACCGGAGGCTCCGCCGAGCAGAAGGACCGCGGCGACCGCCGACATGGTTGCTGCATAGAATTTCATGCCGCCCTTATACCCGCGCCGCCGAGCGCCTTACCTTAGAGATAATTGAAAACTCAAAAAATAACCGAGGGCCCGCCGGGCCCTCGGTTACGTTAATGACGAGGCGAGAACTAGAATGCTGCGATGCCGTTGGGGGTTCCCAATCCTGTCGGGCCGTCCCAACCGGTCGTTGCAGTGCAGAGCGGTACGCCGCAGCTGCCGTTGCTTCCACTGGTCACGTCGTTGAGGTCGGCGCTGTGCGCGTAGAGGTAGGTGTCGTTGTTGTTTGCGCTGTTGCCGGCAAGTGCGAAGACCGAGGCGGTGATCGGCGTCGCGACGGACGTGCCGCCGAAGACCAGCCAGCCGCCTTGGTGGAACGAGTCGTAGACCGCCACGCCGGTGTTCGGATCGGCGTCTGCCGACGAGTCGGCCTCGGCACGCATCGAACAGCCGGTGCTCAGACCGCTCTGGAAGCTGGGCTTTGCGTAAATCCTGCTGCACCCGCTCCCCGCTCCGTTCCAGGCCGTCTCCTTGCGCGGGTTGTACGACGTGAGGCTGGTGCCGCCGACCGCGGTGACGCTGGGAAGAATCGCGGGCCACTGCGCCGTGCTGTTGTAACCGCTGTCGCCGGTGGCAGCCGTAATCGCTACGCCGTTGACGTTGAAGTCCGCGTCGTAGCTCTTGTTGCCTTCGTTCCCGCTCCAGCTATTGCTAACGTAGTTCGCGTGTGCCGTTGCGTATTGCTCTGCGGTCGCGAGC
>DASZGC010000015.1:0-82322 GCA_035939175.1 Candidatus Cybelea sp.
GATGCGCTCGATGCGCTTCATGATGGTTAGGATAACCCGGCCGAATGCCAACAGCCTGGCACACACGTTCGTCTTATTTAAACCGTCGTTCGTGCTGGTCGCTGCTCCGCTCTGGCTGCGCACGGCACCAACGGCCCGCAACCTTTGGATCGTCGGGCCTTGCGACGGCGTCGTTCACATCCTGTTCACTACCGCGGTCACACCGCGGCGTCGGCCTCGGCGCGCGCGCCTCCGCCGTTACGCTGCGATTCGATCCCGCCAACTCCGACAGGCGCGACCTGCTGGTGCGCGTGACGAGCGGCAAGCACGCCGGTGAAACGGGCTGGCTCTTCGCGCGACAGGCGTTCGTCGGCGGCCATCCCCTCGACACGCTCGTGCCGTGACGCCGTGGGGTGGCCGTCGGCCGCCACGAACCGCCCTCGCTACGTGAGCGCCTTGCTCAAGATGCAGCTCTCGTACGTAGCGTGAGGCCACCGTTGGCGCCCGATCTCACGAAAGCCGCGCTTCTCGTAAAAAGCGATCAGACTCGCGGCGTCGACGGCCGTGTCGCACGCCAGGTGCGCCTTGCCGTCAGCGCGAGCGCGGCGCTCGAGGACGGCGAGCAGCGCCGAGCCGATTCCGCAACGCTGCAACTCCGGCTCGACCGCGAACTGTGCGAAGTGCGCGACGTCCTTGTGGCGGTACCATTCCGGCTCGCTTGGAAAGTGCGCGACATCGTAGTAGCAGAGCGTCCCGGCCAGGTCGTCGTTCGTTCGCGCAACCCAGCAGGCGGCGCTCCAACCGATGCGCCTCGCCGTCGTCTGCGCGCTCTGCGTAGCGGCCACGTAATTGAGTCCCATCGCTGCAAGGCCCGCGTAGGCGCGCTGCAGCAGACGGGTCAGCTCGTCGAGCGAATCGCGCTCGCGATCGAACTCCGAGATATCGATGGGCGGGCGGGTCCCCTTTTTACCTAGCTCCTCGTATCGCGAATCGGATACTCCGACCTCGCAACGTAGGCATACTTCTCGCCACAGACGCGACAAATATTCAGAGGGCTTCCAAAGTGCTCGTGAGGCGCGTATACTTTCGCGACTTTTGCACGCTTCTTGACCGGTGCTGTTGGTTCCATGAAGTCTACTCTATCCGGCTCCCAGGTCAGGAGCGACGCGGCTCCCAACTTGGAGGCCTTCTCAACCTTGTTCGCGATTCACACCGGAAGGACCTCGGCTTTGAAACCCTTCCCTTTACAAAGGAGTAGTGAGAGCGTGAATACTTCGACCCTCAAGTCGCGCGGTAGCGGTAACTTGCTTACCGGTTTAGGACTTGCGCTCATCCACCTCTGCGCCCTGGCCGCATTCGTTCCCGCATTCTTTTCGTGGAGCGCCGTCGGCGTCGCAGGCGTCTTAGTCTACGTAACGGGAGGCCTCGGAGTGACGCTGGGCTTCCACCGGTTGCTCACCCATCGCAGCATGCAGTTGCCGAAAGGCTTCGAGTATGCTCTCACCATCCTTGGCGTTCTCGCGCTTCAAGGTGGGCCGATCGTTTGGGTCGCAACGCATCGCCGTCATCATGCGACCTCCGATCGAAAGGGCGATCCGCACGGCATGGACCGGGGCTTCTGGTGGGCCCACGTCGGCTGGCTCTTCCTGCCGAATCCGGGCCGGCCAAAGATTGCCGAGCAACGCCGCCTTGCGGCCGATCTTGCAGCCAATCCTTTTTATGTCTTCATGGAGAGAACGGCGCTGCTGTGGCAGGTCGCGCTCGCCGTAGCCTTGTTCGCACTCGGCGGCTGGGCGTGGGTCGTGTGGGGTATTTTCGTTCGACTCGTCGTCACGTACCACATCACCTGGCTCGTAAACAGCGCATCTCACTGGACCGGCTACCGCACGTTCCGCACGGGCGACCTTTCGACCAATAACTGGTGGGTCGCTCTGCTCGCCTGGGGAGAAGGATGGCATAACAACCATCACGCCTTCCCGTCCTCGGCTCGACACGGCCTTCGCTGGTTCGAATTCGACCCAACCTGGTTGACGATCCGCGCGCTGCAGTTCGTCGGGATCGTTCGTAGCGTCAAACTCCCAACGTTGACCATGCTCAATCGCCTTCGCGTACTCGAACCTGCAAGGATCACGCTGCCGACCGTAACCGTCACGCCGGCGCGGCAACTTGAATTGAACTAGCGAGTAGTCTGACAAAGCGATCGGCAGGTATGCTCGTGTCGCATTCCTATCGAACGGGCGAAAGGAGAGCGCTTGGGCGTTTAGCAAGATGCCGGCTTATGACTCCACGAATTTTGACCGCGGCCGCACTGACGGCCGTTGCCCTCTGCGCGTGCAGCAGCTCCGACGACTCTACCCCGCCGCTGACGCCCAGCGGAGCCAATGCACTTCGCCGCGTGAGCTCGTGGATGGCACCCGACGCCGCGAAAACGCCGCTCCTCTACGTTTCGGACTACCAAAATGACGCCGTCTTCGTATTCTCTTTTCCGGGCGGATCGCTGAAGGGTACGCTCGGTGGTTTCGCTGGACCGTTCGGCGAGTGTACCGACCGTGCGGGCGACGTTTTCATCACGAATGCAAACCCGCCCGAGATCCTCGAGTTCACGCACGGCGGCACGAGCCCGGTCGCGACGCTCAAGGACCCCGGCCAATACCCCTACGCCTGTTCGGTCGATCCGACGACGGGAAATCTCGCGGTTACCAACGAGTACGCGATGAACTCGTCGCCCGGAAGCGTCGCGATCTATCAGAACGCGCGCGGCACACCGCGGCTCTATCGTAATTCCAGCTTCTACTACATGTTTTTCTGCGGGTACGACGATTCCGGCAATCTCTTCGTGGACGGCCAACCGGCCCCCAGCGGCGGTTTCGCCTTCGCCGAACTGCCGCGTGGGAAAGTGAAGCTCCGAAGCGTCAGCCTGAATGCGAGTATCGCCTTCCCCGGCGGGGTGCAGTGGGACGGCAAGTATATCGCGGTCGGCGATCAAACCAGCTCGACGATCTACCGGTTTACGATTGCGGGAAACGCCGGCACGCTCGCCGGCTCGACGCAACTGGACGAGGCGAAACAAATCGTCCAGTTTTGGAAGCAGGGCGCGTACGTCGTCGGCCCGGATGCCATCTACTATCGCGTAGGGATTTGGAAGTATCCGGCGGGAGGCGACCCGGTCAAGTTCCTCGCGAACGACTGGGGGTTACCGGTGGCTGCGACGGTCAGCAAGGTTTCGTCGCCGTGAGTCGTGCCGCTCGACGGAAATGGACTACACGCTAACCACGGAGCGCCTGCGGCTGCGGCTGATGGAGGTCGACGACGCCGAACGCATCTTCCGCGGCTACTCGTCCGACCCTGAGGCGTCGCGCTTCATGACGTTTCCTACGCAGACCGACGTCGCCGAGACGCGCGCGTTTCTCGAGGGACGGCAGCATGAGTTCGCAGCCGGAAAGTCCGTGCTGTGGGCGATCTGCAGCCGGAACGACGACGACTTCATCGGGGCGATCGAGATTCGGCCGGAGGAAGATGACGCCGAGGTCGGCTTCATCATCGCCCGGCCATACTGGGGCCGGGGGATCGTCGCGGAGGCGTTGAGCGCGGTGCTGCAGTTCGCCAAAGGCGTCCTGCGACTCGAGCGCGTCCACGGCCGCTGCGACGTCGAGAACCTTCAGTCGGCGCGTGTCTTCGAAAAATCGGGCTTCGCCTGTGCAGGCGTGGCCCCGAAGTCGGTCGTGCATCCGAACGTGTCGAGCGAGCCGCGCGATGCGCGCCTGTTCACGCTGGACCTGTGAACCGACGCGGCCGGCGGGGAGATTGCCGAGCAAGCCACCGCGGAGGTGCCGGCGACATGAGATTTGGTGGAGCTGTCGGGGTGCTGCCCCCCGAGTCCAAGAAGCCTAACCGGCGCGTTCTCCAGGCTCAGCTTCGGCTTTGTCTTGATCGAACGTACGCCCCGAAGCGCGGCTTACCGTTCGCTGCAGATCCTTGATCTCGCACGTGCGTCGAATCACGCGCCCGTGCCAGCCCGAGTTGATGACCGGAGGGCAGAGTGGTTCGGGCCGACTCTCTGCGTCCGGTGACTAGCCTAGATTAGGCAGCCAGTGCGTATTCGTGATTGGCAGTTATTGCCGTTGCGATCGTTTTAGGAGTGCTCGCAACTCCGCCTGCTGACGCCGACTACAACCTTCTTGTCGAACCTATTTCAGCCCCATGCTTTTGCTCGGTCCCCCCGCGGGGGACACCCATCATAACACGCCGGCGCAAGGGGCCGGTTTCGGCCCCTTGCCGCGGGCGCTTAAGCTCGTGACTCCTCCTTGCTGCCCATATGCAGCAGGGTCGAAACGATCGTCATAATGATGGCGCCGTAGAGGTCGGCAAGCCAGGGGTTGACGCCGCTCGATGGGTCGTAGAGGTTCACGAAATGCACCATGATCGCGAACAGCAGATAGTTGATCACGAACGCAAAGAGCCCCAACGTGACGATCGTGAGCGGGAGCGAGATCAGGCGCAGAACCGGCCCGATGAACGCGTTTACGAGCCCGAACACGACCGCAGCGATGATGGCGTTCCAGATCGTGGTGTTGTGATAGAAGCCCGGAACCCATTTCGCGATCAGATAGAGCACGAGCGCGTTGACGAGGAAGCGCAGGAGTAAGTTCAAGGTTTGTACCCTCCTTCGAGTGCTTGCTTAACCTTTGCGGCCAAGGTAGGGCTCATCCCTTTTACGGCGGCAATTTCGTCGAGAGCCGCGCGGCGAATGCCTGCAGCCGAGCCGAACGCGGTCAACAGCCGTTTCTTGCGCACCGGACCGACGCCTTCGAGCGCGTCGAGGGCCGATTGGGTCATCGATTTGGCGCGGCGCTGGCGATGGTACGTGACGGCAAAGCGGTGCGCTTCGTCGCGAATCCGGGCGACGAGGTGAAGCGCCGCGGAGTTGGGCGGCAGCACGATGGGGTCGGACTGGTTGGGCAGATACAGCCACTCGTGCTCTTTGGCCAGCCCCGCCGCCGCGAGGCCGGTCATGTCCAGCTCCTCGAGCACCTCGACGACCGCGCTGAGCTGGCCCTTGCCGCCGTCGATGAGCAGCAGGTCCGGCTTCTTGTTGAACTTCTCTTTCTTGGCCAGCTCGCGCTCCATCGGCGTCTCGGTGCGATCGGTCTCGCGCCGTAGATAGCGCAAGCGGCGCCGCAGCGTCTCCTGCATCATCGCAAAGTCGTTGGGCCCGCGGTCGTACTGGATCTTGAACTTGCGGTACTCGCTTTTCTTCGGGCGGCCCTCGACGAACACGACCATCGACGCCACGGGATTGGTGCCCCCGATGTTCGAGATGTCGTAGCACTCGATGCGGTGCGGCGGTTCGGGAAGCTCCAGCGCGTCAGCGAGATCGGTGAGCGCTTGGGCCTGCGCCGTCTCCTGTACCTCCTGATGCGCCAGGAACGCCTTGAGGTTCTGTTCGGCGTTCTTCTTCACCAGGCGCAAGTACTCGCAGCGCACGCCGCGGTGCGGCCGCAGGATGCGCACCCGCTGTCCCTTGATGACGGAGAGCCACGACTCGATCGTTTCGCGCTCTTCGGGAAGCGCCCACACCAGCAGCTCCTTGGGCACCGCGGCCGCGCGCACCGCAGCCGTGCGCCGTCTCTCGGGCACGGGCGATTGCACGTCGCGGGCCACGCGCGCCAGCGAGACGGCTTTCTCCTCGGGAGCGCCGGCGGTGCGCGCGGTATAGAACTGTTTGAGAAATTCGCCCATCAGCAGCTCGTCGGATTGGTCGTGCACGCCGTCGAGGATGAAGTACTCCTGGCCGATCAGCTTGCCGCCGCGCACGAGAAAGACTTGCATGCACGCCTGCCCCTGGGCGCGTGCGATCGCGATCAGGTCCATGTCGAGCCGCGATTTCCAGACGACTTTCTGGCCCTCGGTGACCCGGCGCACTTGCACGATACGGTCGCGCAGGCGCGCCGCGGCCTCGTAGTTGAGCTGCTCGGAGGCGTCGGTCATTTCGTCCTGCAGCCGCCCCAGCAGCGACTCCTGTTTGCCTTCGAGAAAGAGCACGACCTCGTCGATCGTGCGATCGTACTCTTCTTCGGATTGATAACCGACGCACGGCGCCAGGCAGCGCTTGATGTGGTACTGCAGGCACGGACGCTTGCGCCGCCCGTCGATGGGCTCGCGGCAGGTCCGCAGCGGAAAGACGAGGCGCACGAGGTCGATCAGCTCGCGGAGGCCGTGCGCGTTGGTATACGGGCCAAAATAACGCGCGCCGTCGTTGCGCACCATTCTCGTGAATACGACGCGCGGGAACGGTTCGGCGGTGACCTTCAAGTAAGGGTAGCGCTTGTCGTCGCGCAGGCGCACGTTGAACGGCGGCTGGTGCCGCTTGATCAGGTTGGCCTCGAGAATCAGCGCCTCGACCTCGTTCGTAACGACGATCGTGCGAACGTCGACCACTCTCTCCACCATCGCGGCCGTGCGAATCGTATGAGCCGAGCCCACTTGAAAGTACGAGCGCACGCGGTTGCGCAACGAGATCGCCTTACCGATATAGAGAATCTCGTCGCCGGGACCGACCATCATATAGACCCCCGGCGCGCTGGGGATTTGCGAGAGGGTTTCTTGGAGGCTAGGAGTCAGCGCGCAGCGGACGCCTCCGTAGCCGAAGCACGACGATGGGGGCGATCGCCGCGAGCACGGCCAACCCGAGCAGTAGGTACGCGCCGCGATGGAGCAGCGGCAGCACGGCGTCGAGATGCGCTCCGAGTGCGTGGCCGAGAAGAATCAGCGCCGTGCAGAAGATCAGCGATCCCAGGAAGGTCCACAGGTAGAACATCGCCAGGTTCATCTCGGCGATGCCCGCGGGAATCGAGGCGACGCCGCGCAGCACCGGCAGAAAGCGGCAGACGAAGATCGCAAACGTGCCCCAGCGCTCGAAGAAACGGTGCATCGTCAGCAGCCGCTCGTGCGTGAAGTGCACGTACTTGCCGTAGCGCTCGATCACGGGAACGCCGCCGAAGCGCCCGATCGCGTAGCCCACCGAGCTGCCGGTCAGCTCGCCCGCCAGCGCAACGACGATGGTCAGCCAAAGACTGCTGAGGTGGCCGGTAGCCGTGAGCCCGCCGGCGACCGGCAGGATGACCTCGGTGCCGATCGGCACGCCCATGTTGCCCAGCGCCAGACCGACGAAGAGGCCGAAGTAGCCGTAGGAATCGATCAGCGAGACGATCGCCTGCTGTAGGTGCTCCACCGGGTGCGTCTACTCTCGGGCGGGAGCGGTGTTTCGGGTAGCGGCCCGGCGCAGAATCTCGGCCGCCGAGCTGCCGCCCTCGCGCCGCAGCGCATCGTAGAGGTCGCTGGGGCCGATCTCGCGCTCGCCGGCGCGCTCCTGCGCGAGATCGACGATTCGCCGCACGCGTGGAGTGATGAGAATGCCCTCCCAAAGACGGTCTTCGCCGGTACCGAGCGCTCGCCGAACTTGGGCGTGCACCTCGGGGACGTCGATGCCGTCGGCATCGAGGGCCGCCAGCGTCTCGGGGTCACGCTCCTCGAGCAGTGCCACGAGCAGGTGTTCGGCGCCCACGTAATAGTGGCTGTGGTTACGGCACTCTTGCTCGGCAATCCGGAGCACGCGTCGCGCCGCGGTGTTAAAGTTGGAAAACAACGTCTCTGGGTGACCGAAGTAGCGGGAGGAGGAATATCGGGGCGACACGATTTGAACGTGCGACCTCTTCGTCCCGAACGAAGCGCTCTACCAAGCTGAGCCACGCCCCGATGAATTTTCCGAGGTTTCGCAGGGTCATGCTCCCCTCCTTTCCAAAAGGTCCCCTTCGTTGCTCATGAGATACCTCATCGTCGGCTGCGGGCGCGTCGGCTCATCTCTTGCGAAACTTCTCGAAACGGACGGACACGAGGTCTGGGTCGTCGACGAAAACGCTGCAGCATTCAAGCGCCTCGGCCAGAACTTCAAGGGTCACGTCGTGGTCGGCACCGGCATTGACTACGACGTGCTCAAGCGTGCCGGGGCCGCGACCGCCGATGGCTTCATCGCCGTCACCAACGGCGACAATCGTAACATCATGGCGGCCCTCATCGCACAGCGGATGTTCAAGATCAAGCGAATCGTCGCCCGCATCTACGATCCGCCGCGCGGCCAGATGTACCGGGAACTGGGCGTGCAGACGGTCTGCCCCACGACCGTGGGGGCCAAGATGATACGCGACGTGCTCATCGGCGCTCCGTGGGAGAACCAGAGCTTCGACTTTGGTCGACTCACCTCGCTCACCGCGGTCATCGGCGCCGCCGATGCCGGCAAGCGCGTCTCGGAGATCGAACAGGACGGCAAGGTTCGTATCGGCGCCGTGCGCCGCGGCCCGCGCGACGTGCTGGTCGCTTCGGCCGACCTGGTGCTGCAGGAGGGCGACGAGATCAACGCCGTCGTCGCACCCGACGTCATCGGCGACTTCGCGACGCGGTTCAGCGGCACACCGACGCTCTCGAAAGCGATGGCCTAACGCGTGTTCGTGCTCATCGTCGGAGGCGGCAAGGTCGGCTCGTACCTTTCGCGCGCGCTGATCGATCAAGGTCATGAAGTCGTGGTCATCGAGAAGGAAGAGCGAAAGGCGAGGATGCTCGAGCGCCTGATCGACCGCAAGGTGACCGTCGTGGGCGACGGCTGCGATCCTACCGTGCTCGACGCCGCCGGCGTCAGCCGGGCCGACGTCGTGGTCGCCGACACCGGTGACGACGAAGACAACCTCGTCGTCGTGCTGCTCTCGAAGCGCAAGTCGAAGGCGCGTTGCATCGCGCGCGTTAACAATCCCGCCAACAAGCTGATTTTCAGCTCGCTAGATACCGACGATCCGGTGATCGTGATCTCCTCGACCGAGCTGATCCTCGACGTGCTCAACGAGCACGTCAACGCGTCGAAGTATCGCTCGATGCTCGAAACGATGCATCTCTTCGGCCGCGGCGACATGCAGCTGGTGAAGGTGGCGATCCCGCAGGGCTCGCCCGTCGACGGCAAACGCCTCTCCGACATCGGCTTTCCGCACAACTCCGTTGTGGTCGCCGTCGACCGGCCCGACAGCGATCTCGAGATTCCCACCGGCGATACCACGCTGCGCGCCGGCGACGCGATGATCGCGATCGTTAAAAACGGCGCGGTCGAGCGAATTCGCGAAATACTCGGCGGCTAGAGGGCGCCTAGCCAGCGCCTAAAGGCAACGATCGCCCATACTGCCTCGAGCAATCCGAAGGGCCACGCGCCCGCGAGGAAGCCGTAGGTCGATCCGAGCACGCACGCACCGGCGAAAGCCAGCACGAACCACGAACTGCGCCGCTCGAAGGCATAGGTCACTAACATCGCGCTCACGGCGAAGAGACCGAAGACGGTAACGCCGTCGAAACGCAGCGTCAGATGTAACCCTTCTTGAGGGCGACGACCGCGGCTTGCGTGCGGTCCGACGCCGAGAGCTTCTCGAGGATGCCGCGAATGTGTCCTTTGACCGTTCCGAGCCCGAGGTGCAGGTTTTCCGCGATCTCCGCGTTCGCACGGCCGTCGGCGATCGCACGCAGGATCTCGGTCTCGCGCGGGGTTAGCGGCGAAGGCCGCGGATTGGCGGAAGTGCCGGCGGCAAAGCGCGAGAGAACGACGTGAGCGATCTGCGGATCGAAGTAGGCGCCGCCTTCGGCGGCAATGCGCACGGCGTCGACGATGCGATCGGTGTCGGAGCTTTTGAGGCAGTAGGCGTCTGCGCCAGCGCCGAGCGCAGCCAGCACCTCGTCTTCGAAGTCGAGCATCGTTACGATCACCACGTGCGTGCCGGGAATCTCGGTGCGCACGCGTTTGGTGAGCGTCACGCCGTCGATGGCCGGCAGACCGATGTCGATGACGGCGACGTCGGGCCGCTCGCGCGCGATCGCCTCCCACCCGGCGGCTCCGTCCGCCGCCTCGGCTACCACGTCGAACCTTGTCTCCAACGCCGTGCGCAGGCCGGCGCGTGTGAGCGCGTGGTCCTCGACGATGACCACGCGCGAGCGCGTTGCTCCGTCCATTACCCCTGCATCGCCGGCAGTGTCATCGTAAACCTGCTGCCCCGCGGTTCGCGCGCTGCGAAGCTTACGGTGCCCCCGTGCTTTTCGGCGATCCGCCGCACGATGTAGAGGCCCAGGCCGGTTCCGGTTCCCGGTTGACCGCCGCCAAAACGTTCGAAAAGCGCCGCGCGGCGCGTTTCGGGAACGCCGTAGCCGTCGTCTTCGACGACGACCTCGACGGATGCGGGCCGCAGCTGCGTCACGCGCACGGTCGCGTGACCGCCGCGCGGCGTCGCGTCGATGGCGTTGGCCAGCAGGTTCGCAAGCGCGCGGCGGATCTCGTGGGGATCGCCGCTGATCGCCAGCGGGCGCGGGCCGGCCTCGACGCGCAGTTCCACGCCCTTGACGTCGGCGACGGGGCGTAGCTCGGCGACCACGCGTTGCGCCAATTCGTCGACGGCGATCGGCTCGCTGACCTTGGACATTTCCCCGGCTTCGTAGCGCGCTACGAGCAACAGCGTCTCGACGATGCGGCGCTGATCGTCGTTGGCGGCCAGCGCGGTTCGCAGCACCTCCCGATAGCGCTCGGGAAGGTCGCCGTACGATCCGGCCAATGCCTGATTCATCGTTACGTGCGCCGCCGCCATCGGCGTGCGCAGGTCGTGAGCGAGCGCGTAAACGATGTCGCGAATCACGTCGCTGCGATCGCCTAACTCGTTCTTCTGCCGGGCATTCTCGTCGTTCCGGTCCCCCAGCTCGGTGAAGAGCTTGGCTTGTTCGAGCGCCATCCCGGCCTGCCGGGCGAAGGCGTTTAACGTGCGCGGCGCATCGAGAGCGAACGGCTTAGCACTGGTCGTTTCGATTAGCACGTGCTCGGCGCCGCCGTCTGCCGTGACGGTGGTCACCAAGGCTTCGGTCGCCGCTAGGGCGTCGAGCGTGAGGCGCCCGAGGGGATCGTTCTGCGACACGACGATCGGATCGTCGGAAGCGGACGCGCGCGCGACCAGCGTGGCGATCTCCGTGGAGAGCGCGCGCCGCTCCACCGCGACGTCACGGTCGCCCGCGCGGTACGAGAAGATCAGCGGCGCACCAAACGCCGCCTCGCGCAGGATCAGCATGGCTTGCGACGCTCCGAGCAGTCCGGCCGACTCGCGCGTGACCGCGCGCCGTACGAGTTCGAGGTTGAGGGTTTGCCGTACGGTACCGATCGCTTCGCGCAGCGACTTTTCCGTAGCGACCTCACGCATGCGCCCTGCCGACGCGCCGGCCTCTCTGGCATAGTCCTGGGTCTTGACGCTCAAGTAGCCGACGAGAACGAACGACGCCGCCAGGAGCGCCCGGTCGCCGACTGCGATCGCACTCCAATGGTAGCCCGCGACGACGCCGTTGTAGTATCCGGCCGCAGCGTTGGCGATCTCCGCTGCCACCACCAAGCTCGTCGTGAGCCTGCTCTGCAGCGCAAGGCTGCTGAGCGCGATCGGCCCGTTGAAGAGGATCGCGACGATCAGAAGCTGCGGCGTTAGGAGGTCGACGATCCACGCGGCAACGAGCAACCCGTAGCAGAGTAGGGCCACAAACGCGCGCTTTCGGGCCGAGTGGCGGGGCAGCCTTGAGCGAGCGCGAAGGGGCCGGGCGTAATGGATCGCACCGCCAAAGCCGAGGAGCTGCTGCGCGAGCTGGGTGGCCGCGCGCGGCTCGTCGTCTACGTCGCCGGCGCACCGGGCGCGGGTAAGACGCGCCGTCTTCTCGAGGACGCGCGCCGCCTCGCCGCCGATGGAAAACGGATCGTCATCGGCTGGATCGAGACGAAGGGTCGCCCCGATCTCGAACGTATCGCCGCGGGCCTTCCTCGCGTACCGCCGCGCCGTGTAACGATCGGCGATCGCGTCTTCGAGGACTTCGACTACGAAGCGGCGGTGCGCGAGCGACCCGACGTCGTCGTGCTCGACGAGCTGGCGCACGACAATCTCGGCGAAGCCCCACACGCCAAACGCTGGCAAGACGCGCAGGCGCTCAAAGAGCACGGCATCGGTGTAATCGCGGCGTTCAACATCGCTCATTTGGAGACCGTCGCACCCACCGCCGAGGCTCTGCTCGGGCATCCCGTGCGCGAGATCGTTCCGTTCTCGTTCCTGCAATCGGCCGACGAAGTGGTCGCGCTCGACGTCTCGCCACGGCTGCTGCAGAGCCGCGTACGCGCGGGAAAGATCGTCAACGAGCACGACGTCGAACGCGCACTTGCAGGAGCTTTCAAAGAGTCGACGCTTCATATGCTGCGCGAGCTCCTTCTGCGCACGGTCGACAGCCTGACGATGCCGGCGATAAAAGCCGGCCGCACCTCTATGGCGGCGGCGTTCGTCTACCCCGACATCGATGCTGCGCCGTTTCTCAAGCGAACCTCCGCGATCGCGGGCGCGCTCGATCTTGGTTTGGAGGTCGTGCCGGTTCCCGGCGTCGACCGCCATGCGCTCGAGCCTATCGCGCGCGAGTTCCGAGGCGAGGTGCTGCACGAACCCGTCGATCCGGCCAGCTCCTCCGACTCGCTGCGTGCGGCATTGGTGGCGCTCCCCAAGGGCCGCGCCGCGACGAAGCTGGCCGGCAAACCGCTCCCCTACGATCTCTTCATCGTAGGCGTCGGACAGACGTACGTCGGCGAGAACCTCGCGCGCTCACCGTACTCGCAAACGGCCGGCGATCGCCTGCGCGTGGGCTACGGAAAGCTTACGGTCTATCTCGGCGCAGCGGCCGGCGCGGGAAAGACCTACGCGATGCTCGATCGCGCGCATCAGCTTGCGGCCGAAGGCGTCGACGTGGTCGGCGGCTTCGTGGAGACGCACGGGCGCAGGGAGACGGCCGCGTTGCTCGACGGACTCGAGATCGTGGCGCCAAAGATCGTCAGCGAGAACGGGATCACGTATCGCGAGCTCGATCGCGCCGCCGTCATCGCGAGGAAGCCTGCAGTGGCGCTCATCGACGAGTTGGCGCACACCAATGCCCCGGGTTCGGTTGCACCCAAGCGCTTTCACGACGTGCTCGCGGTTCTGCGCGCCGGCATCGACGTGATCACCACTCTGAACATCCAGCACCTCGAAGGGTTGGGCGATACGATCACGCGGCTCACGGGCACGGTCGTGCGCGAAACCCTTCCCGACGGCATCCTCACGCTCGCCGACGAGGTGATTCTGATCGACGTCACGCCCGAAACGCTGCGGCAGCGTCTACGCGAGGGAAAGATCTATCCGCCCGAGCGTTGCGAGACGGCCCTCGCGAACTTCTTCCGCACGGAGAACCTCTTCGCGCTGCGCGAGCTGGCTCTGAGGGAGGCGCTGCGCGCGCGGCACCGCGAGCGTATCGCCTCGCCATTCGACCGTATCCTGCTGGCGATCGGCTCTCGCGCCGTCGACCTGCCGATGATCGCTCGCGCCGGCAAGATCGCGGCGCGCTTGGCCATCGAGTTCGCGATCGCACACGTCGTCTCACCCAAGGAGCGCGTCGATTCCGCCGTCGTCGAAACGCTGCGCGCTGAGGCCCGAAAGACCAACGTCGAGTGGATCGAAGAAGTCGCCGACGACGTTCCGAAGCGCATCATCGAGATCGCGCGCTCGCGCCCGCAAACCACCGTCGCCCTCGCCGGCACGCAGCGCCAGCCGCGCCTCCTCGCCCGCCCTTCGTTCGCGCGCCGCCTACTCGACGCCGGGGCCTTCGAACTGCTCGTGTTGATGCCGCCGGCCAACGCAGCGTACGCATCGCCCGAAGAAGAGATTACGTCACCCTGAGCGGGGTGGAAGCGCCGCGCTCACCTCGCTTTGGACTCCAGTGCTAGGTTCAGCTCCAGCACGTTAACCCTGGGCTCTCCCAAGAAGCCGAACGTTCGGCCCCGCACGTGCGCTGCGATTAGCGCGTCGATGGTTGCCACGCTCTCGCGGCGCGCTTTGGCGACGCGCGGGGCTTGCCAGTATGCGGCCTCCGGGCTGATGTCGGGATCGATGCCGCTTGCGCTAGAAGTAACGAGATCGATGGGCGGCGGCCCGCTCGCGTCGGGGTTTGCCTTTTCGAGCGCGGCGATCGTCGCTTTCGTTGACGCGATCAGCTTCTTCGAGGTCGGGCCGTAGTTCGTGCCGCCGGTCGACGTCGGGTCGTAACCTTTGCCAGCCGCCGAGGGGCGTCCCCAAAAGTACTGCGGCTTGCTCCAGAGCTGACCGATGATCCGCGAACCGACAATTCGGCCGTCCGCCTCGACGAGCGAACCGTTGGCTTGGCGCGGAAAGAGCGCTTGCGCGAGCGCGGTCATCGCGAGCGGATAGAGGAGGCCTAACAGCACGATCGAGACGATCGTCATCCGCAGCGCGGTTCCCAGATAGCGTAGCATCGTTCGTTTCCTCCTACGTCAAGTGCAGCGCAGCGAGGATGATGTCGATGAGCTTGATGCCGATGAACGGCACGATAATGCCCCCAAGTCCGTAGAGCATCACATTCTCCAATAATACGCGGTTGGCGCCCTTGGGCTGATATCGCACGCCTCGAAGCGCAAGTGGAATCAACGCGACGATGATCAGCGCGTTGAAGATCACCGCCGAGAGGATCGCGCTCTGCGGCGTGCTCAGCCGCATGACGTTGAGCAAGCCCATCGCGGGATAGGCCACCGCGAACATCGCCGGCAGGATCGCGAAGTACTTCGCTACGTCGTTGGCGATCGAGAACGTCGTGAGCGCTCCGCGGGTCATCAGCAGCTGCTTGCCGATCTCGACGATCTCGATGAGCTTGGTCGGGTCTGAATCGAGGTCGACCATGTTGGCCGCCTCTTTTGCGGCTTGCGTGCCCGAGTTCATCGCCACGCCGACGTCGGACTGCGCCAGCGCGGGCGCGTCGTTGGTACCGTCGCCCGTCATCGCGACGAGCCGTCCCGACGACTGCTCGCGCTTGATCAGCTCCATCTTCGTCTCTGGCGTCGCCTCTGCGAGGAAGTCGTCGACGCCGGCCTCCTTGGCGATCGTCGCGGCGGTCAGCGGATTGTCGCCGGTGATCATGACGGTGCGGATTCCCATCGCACGCAGGCGGTCGAAACGCTCCGCCATGCGAGGCTTGAGGATGTCTTTGAGATAAATCACGCCGATGATCGCCGTATCTCGCGCCAGCAACAGCGGCGTGCCCCCGCTGCGCGCGATTCGCTCGACCTGCGGCGCCAACGCCGTCGAGCCGTCGCCGCCCGACGATGCGATCCAGGCCAGCACTGAGTCCGGCGCGCCTTTGCGAATCTTTGTTCCCCCTGCAAGGTCGACGCCGCTCATCCGTGTGTAGGCGCTGAAGGGAACGAACGTCGAGCCGGGAGGCGCTTCGCCATCGCGCGCGCCCGCGTGTTGCGCGAGCGCCACGATCGAGCGCCCCTCCGGCGTCTCGTCCGCGAGCGACGAAAGGTAGGCAACGTGAGCGGCCTCGCCGGCCTCGACTCCCGGCGCAGCGAGGATCTCGACGGCCTGGCGGTTTCCCAGCGTGATCGTTCCCGTTTTGTCGAGCAGCAGCGTATCGACGTCGCCTGCCGCCTCCACCGCTCGCCCGCTCATCGCCAGCACGTTGCGCTGCATCACGCGGTCCATGCCGGCTATACCGATTGCCGAGAGCAGGCCGCCGATCGTCGTCGGAATCAAGCAGACCAGCAGCGCGATGAGCACGGTAACGCTCTGATGCACGCCCGCATAGACCGAGAACGGCCCCAGCGTGGCAACCGCGATGAGAAAGATTATCGTGAGGCCCGCGAGCAAGATCGAGAGCGCGATCTCGTTTGGCGTCTTCTGGCGCTGCGCGCCTTCGACCAGCCGAATCATGCGATCGAGAAAACTCTCGCCGGGATTCGCCGTCACACGCGCAACGATCCGGTCGGAGAGGACGCGCGTCCCGCCGGTCACCGCGCTCCGGTCGCCGCCTGATTCGCGGATGACCGGCGCCGATTCGCCCGTAATCGCCGATTCGTCGATCGTGGCCGCGCCTTCGAGCACGTCGCCGTCGGCAGGCACGATCTCCCCCGCCTCAACCACGTAGCGGTCGCCCTTGCGCAGAGCCGTGCTCGCGATCGACTCCTCGGTTCCGTCGTCGTGCAGCCTGCGCGCGAAGGTGTCGGACTTGGTGCGCCGCAGCGCCTCTGCCTGCGCCTTTCCGCGACCCTCTGCGACCGCTTCGGCGAAGTTGGCGAAGATCACGGTAAACCACAGCCACGCTGCGATCGCGAAGTCGAAGCCGGCCATGCCGTTGCGTTCGAGCAAATCGCGCGCGAAGAAAAACGTAGTGGCCAGTGACCCCACCTCGACGACGAACATCACCGGGTTGCGCGCCTGCCACCGCGGGTCGAGCTTGCGCAGCGAGTCGCTTACCGCGCGCGCGAGGATCGCGCGGTCGAAGAGGGAGAGCGCCCTCGGGCGACGGTCGAGCCGGCGTTGCGCGAGCATTAGAACGTCTTTCCTTGCTGTACGAGAAGGTGCTCCACCACCGGGCCGAGCGAATCGGCCGGCAAGAACGTGAGCGCGCCCACGATCACGATCACGCCGAGCAGCAGCGCGACGAAGATGGGCGAGTGCGTCGTGAAAGTGCCGGGCCCTTCGGGGACTGCCTTCTTGCCCGCCAGCGCGCCGGCGAGCGCGAGCGCGGGCACCGCGACGGCGAAACGCCCGAACACCATGTTTACGCCCGTGAGCAGATTGTAGAACAGGTTCGGCCCCAAGCCGGCAAAGGCCGAGCCGTTGTTGGCGTTCGTCGACGTGAACGCGTAGAGAATCTCCGAGAAGCCGTGCGGGCCACCGTTGTTGAGCGTCGCCAGACCCGCAGGGAGCACCGCCGCGATCGCGGTGGGCACCAGCGAGAGCATCGGCGTTACCAACGCAGCCAAAATCGCGAACTGTACCTCGCGGCGCTCGATTTTCTTCCCGAGAAACTCCGGCGTGCGACCTACCATCAGGCCGGCTATGAAGACCGTGAGCACCACGAAGACGATCATGCCGTAGAGCCCGCTGCCGACGCCGCCAAATACGATCTCGCCGAGCTGCATGTTCACGAGCGGCACGAGCCCGCCGAGCGGCATGAACGAATCGTGCATCGCGTTCACCGCACCGCAGGACGTATCGGTCGTGACGGTCGCGAAGAGCGCCGAGGCGGAAATGCCGAAGCGGCACTCCTTGCCCTCCATGTTGCCGCCCACGACCCCCATTTGGTGCACGATCGGATTGCCCGCGGACTCCGCTCCGTACGCTACGACGAACCCCGCGAAGAACAGGATCGCCATCGCGCTGAAGATCGCCCAGCCTTGGCGCGTATCCTTCACCATCTTGCCGTACGTATACGTAAGAGCCGCGCCGAGAACGAAGATCAAGAGCATCTCGATTAGGTTGGTCAGCGGCGTCGGATTCTCGTTGGGCGACGCCGAGTTGGCATTTACGAAGCCGCCGCCGTTGGTGCCCAGCTCCTTGATCACCTCTTGCGAGGCCATCGGGCCGCCGGTGACCGACTGCGTGAAACCTTCGACCGACTTCACGCTCTGGTAGGCGTGAAGGTTCTGGGGCATCCCCTGCGACACGAAAAAGAGCCCGACGACGATCGAGAGCGGCAGTAGCACGTAGAGCGAGCAGCGCGTGAGGTCGACCCAAAAGTTGCCCAGCATCTTCGTCGAGGTGCGCGCCAAGCCGCGAATCACGGCGATCGCGATCGCGATGCCGGCTGCTGCCGAGACGAAGTTATGCCACGCCAGACCCGCCATCTGCGAAAGGTAGCTCATCGCGCTCTCACCGGAGTAGAACTGCCAATTCGTGTTGGTCGTGAAGCTGACCGCGGTGTTCCAGGCCAGATCCGGCGACATGTTGTCGAAGTGCTGGGGATTGAGCGGAAGCCACTTCTGCGTACGCAGCAGCACGTAGAGATATGCGAGCCCGATCAGCGAGAACGCCAGCATCGAGAGTGCGTAGGCATACCACGTCATCTCCTCGTCGGGGCGCACCCCGCCGATGCGGTAGATCGCACGCTCGACCGGCGCGAACACCGGGCTCAGCCACGTCCGCTCGCCCTCGAAAACGCGGGACATATACGAGCCGACCGGCTTGGTCAGCGCGAGAACGATCGAGAAGAACGCGCCCGCCTGGAGCCAACCGATCGCCGTCATTCGCGCACTCCTAAAAGCGCTCCGGCCGCAGCATCGCAAAAATGAGGTACGCCAGTGCCGCGAGCGTAAGCGCGAGACCCAGCGCGTCGTCCAAGACCATCGCGCTCTTAAACCCTCTCGCAGCCAATCACGTAAAGGTCGAGCAGCACGAAGCAGACGACGGAGAGCACCACGATGCCGATCTCGAGAAGCACGGCCTCAGAATAGCCGAGCGAGAAGGCCCGCGCCATCCGCCATTCGGATGATCCGAACGGACGAGCCGAACGGATCGTCCTTCCGACGGTTTGCTTCAATCGTCCGCAACTCTTATAATCAACCCTTGTGATTTACGCGCGGCTCGTTCTGCCTTCAGTTGCGATGATCGTTCTCGCGGTCACCCGCGCCGCCGTCGCCCAGCCCGCGACACCGGCACCCTCACCCTCGCCAACCCCCACCGCGCCGAGCGACCCGTGCGGTTCGATTCTATCGATCGTCAACCGTCCGACGGTGACGACCGGTGTCTGCACGGTGCAACCGGGCCATTTCGACGTCGAAACCGGCTACACGAACACGACCACGACGGGTCCAGGTGGCGGCAGCGGCGCGAACTATCCGCAGGCGCTGATTCGCATCGGCACCGCCGATCCGCACTTCGACCTCGAGTTCGGGCCGCCCAGCGCCGAAACGACGACCGCGGGAACGCCGCTGGTCGCCGGTGCGAGCGACGTCAACGTCGGCGCCAAGTACGAACTAGGATACAGTTCCAACGCGGTCTGGGGCATCAACGGCGTCGCCACGTTCCCGACCGGCAGCCGCGCTTTCTCGGCCGGTAACGTGCAGTTCACCGGCAATCTCAACGGGTCGTACACGCTTAGCCCGGAGTTCAGCCTTGCGAGCACGCTGAGTTTCAACGCCCTCAGCGGCCTCAACTCGGGAGGCGTGCCGCAGTCATACTTTGCCTTCATTCCAAGTGTCGAGCTCAGCGCGGCTCTGCCCGGCGGCCCTTCGCAGCTGATCGCCGAGTACGCCTATTTTTCGGCCGCGGGGCCGAACCTCGGCTCGAAGAGTCTCGTCGATTTCGTGTATCAGCGCGACTTCGGCGCACACGTCCAGTTCGACGTGGAATACGGTTTCTCGCCGACCGTGCTCAACGGCCAGACGCAGCATTACGTCGGCGCGGGCCTCTCCTTCATGAATTAGCGGGAAAACCGCTTTCTCTGCCTAACCGCGGCCGGAACGCCTTTCTTCCCCGGACTTTTCATACGGAGGGATACGATGGGTACCGCTGCGGCCTCGGTCAATATCGGAAACACCGGTTTTATGCTGCTCTGCGCGAGCCTCGTCATGCTGATGACGCCTGGGCTCGCGTTCTTTTATGGGGGCCTGGTTCAGCGCAAGAACGTGCTGACCATCATGATGCAAAGCTTCATGTCGCTGGGGTGGACCACGGTGATATGGTTCGCGTTCGGCTACTCCGAGAGCTTCGGCCCCGACTGGCACGGCATCATCGGCAATCCCGCCACCTACGCGATGCTGCGGGGCGTTACGCTTCACACGATGTTCACCGGCAACGACGCGGGGATACCGCTCGTCGTCCACGTGGCCTATCAGATGATGTTCGCGATCATCACGCCGGCCCTGATCACCGGTGCGTTCGCCAATCGCGTCACCTTCAAGGCATACTTTCTGTTCCTCACCTTCTGGCTAATCTTCGTGTACTTCCCGTTCGTGCACATGCTCTGGAGCCCGGACGGCATTCTGGCGAAGTGGGGCTGCCTCGACTTCGCCGGCGGCATCGTGGTGCACGCGTCGGCCGGCTTCGCGGCCCTGGCATCCGTGCTCTACGTCGGGCGCCGTCACCTGATCGAGAACAAACCGCATAACGTGCCGCTGATCGCGCTCGGCACGGGCCTGCTGTGGTTCGGCTGGTACGGGTTCAACGCCGGCTCGGAACTGCGCGTCGACGCCGTCACCGCCTCGGCGTTTCTCAACACCGACATCGCCGCGTCGTTCGCCGCCATCGCGTGGCTGCTCGTCGAATGGGCGCGCGGACGCCAGCCGAAGTTCATCGGCTTGCTGACCGGTGCCGTCGCCGGACTCGCCACGATCACGCCGGCGGCGGGCTACGTGTCGCCCACCACTGCCGTGATCATCGGCATCGCTGCCGGCGTCGTTTGCTACTTTGCCGTCGCGCTCAAAAACCAACTTGGCTGGGACGACGCGCTCGACGTCTGGGGCGTGCACGGGGTCGGCGGATTTTTAGGAATCTGCCTGCTCGGCGTCTTTGCCTCCACGCTTTGGAACCCCAACGGCGCCGACGGTCTACTGCGCGGGAACCCCGCGTTCTTGGGTAAGCAGTTCGTCGCGGCAACGGTCTGCAGCGCCTGGGCGTTTTGCTTCACCTATGCGATGCTCTTCCTCATCAATCTCGTGACGCGCGTGAAGGTCGACGAAGCCGCGGAGCAACGAGGACTCGACGTCGAGCTGCACGGAGAGGAAGCCTATCCGCTCGGCGTGTGACGCAGTGCGGCGCGCCGCACCACCGGATCCAGCGCGAAGCTGCCGATCACCAAAGTTGCGAGCGAGACGGCAAACGTCGCATCGATGATGGCTTCGCGATAGGGAAACGCCACCGGGATCGCTAGGGCGAGCGCGAGGCAGAGCGCGCCGCGCATCCCAGCGACCCGTACGACGTCGATCCACTCGCGCGGATACGGACCGGGCAAAAGCAATCCCCCGACCGCGGCGCGCGCCACGGCGACGCCGATCAGGCACGCGATCGTGAATATCGGTGCCTGCGCGACGCGCCCGATCTCTAGAGCGGCTCCCACCATGAAGAATACCACCGCGTTTGCCACGGTCGCTCCGATGTCCCAAAAACGACTGACGTCGTCGACGATCCGCAACGTGATCCACGTTCGCTCGAAATAGCGCAGCGAGATGCCACAGGCGATCGTCGCGAAGATTCCGGAAAGCTTGAGATAGTCGGCCGCAAAGTAGGCGCCATACGCACAGAATAGCGTCGCTGCGATCTGCAGGGCCGGCCGCCGCCTGCTCCGCAATGCCCGCGCGAACGCGTAGGCTAAGACGCAACCGAGCGCGATCCCGCCGAGCGCTCCGGCTATGGTTTCGATCGTGACGAGAGCGACGTCCACAATCCCGGCCCCGCCGAGACTTAGCGCAACGAGCACGCCGCGATAGAGAACGACGGCGACCGCGTCGTTGAAGAGCGACTCGCACTCGACGATCGTGGCGAGCGTTCGCGGCACCGGCAGGCGGCGGAAGACGGCGACGACCGCAATCGGATCGGTTGCGCTAAGGATGGCTCCCGTCAGTAATGCGGGGCCGAACGGCACGCGCACGACGGCGAGCGCGCCGGCGACGATGACCGCCGTCAGTAAGACTCCCGGACCGGCGAGCACGCCGATGGCAATCCACTGACGGCGCATCGCGCGGACGTTCAGATTCCACGCGGCCTCGAACAGCAGCGGCGGCAGAAACACGTAGAGCGTCGCATGACCGAAAGCGTAGGCGAGGCGTCCCGGCTGGATCAGTCCGTACAGGATGCCGATCGCAAGCGCGACCAGGATCTGCCAGAGTTTCACTGAGGACCGTTCCTAATGCGTGTGGGTGAAGTTGCCGACGCGGGCAAGCGCGCCGATCGACTCGATCGCGCGTCGCATGCCCAGCGGCGACTTCGGCCGCCCGACCGCTTCGAAATAGACGACGGGGTCGATGTTGAGCGTGCGCGTTTGCACCATAGCCACCGGCGTCGCGCGTAGGAAGGCTTCCATCGCCGCCACCTCCGGCGCGTCGTCGGTGACGCCGGGATGCGTCAAGAGATTGAGGCTAACGCGCAGCCCGCGCGCAACCGCCATCCGAATCGAGTCGAAGACGTCTGCGAGATCGTAGCCGATCGGCCGGTAGTACGCCGCATAAACCTGGGGCCGAAACGAGTTGAGACTCACGCGCACGGCCCCAAGGCCCGCGTCGATGCAGCGCTCCAGCGACGTTGGGAGGCTGCCGTTGGTGTTGAGGTTGATCGTGCCGTTACTCGCGCCTTTGCGGATGCGCTCGATCGCGCGGGCGATCGTCGTGCCACGCAGCAGCGGCTCGCCCTCGCAGCCTTGACCGAACGAAACGATGCCGTCGGGCACGCGCTCCAAGTGGTGCAGCGCCACCGCGGCGAGCTCGGCGGCTGCCGCCTCCTCCGCGATCCGCGCCTGCGGCGAAGGGATGCCGGCACCGTCTTCCTGCTCGGAGATGCAGCCGATGCAGCGTGCGTTGCACTTCGGCGAAACCGGGAGCGCCGCTTCGCCGCGTTCGAGAAAGACGTTCTGCGCGGTGAAGCACGCGTATTCGCGCGAGCAGAGCGCGACTTGATGCAGCACGCCGTTTGTGGGATCGGCGCCCAGGCGGCGTTCGATCATACCCTCCAGCTCGCCACGCTCGAAGCGACGGGGGCGCCAGTCGTCGCTCTCGTCGGTCTTCATTGCCGCCACATACAGCTCGTCGTCGACGGCGCAGGCAAACGTGTAACCAAAGAGCGGCAGCGCGGGCGCACCGCGCCCCGCCACGTACGCGGGAACCAGGAGGCGCGTATAACCGGCGGGTAGGGCGACGGCAAACGCCGTGCGCCCGGCCACCGGGCCGATCGTCGTCAGCGGATGGCGTCCGGGCAGCATCATCTCCAGCGTGCTTGCCGGAGCGGCAATCAATTCGCGGCGCGCCGCCTCGCGGACGATGCCGCCGTCGGCAAGCGGTACGAGCTCTTCGTCGAACGAGATCGAGCCATCGGGCGCGCACCAGACGAGTCCGGCGTGCGCGCGCTCACGAGGCGAGATCGTCGGCGGCATCCACTTCCGTATCGAAAACGCGAACCGCGGGCCCGGTGAGATGCGCGTCGCCGGCGCCGTCCCACTCCACCGCCAGCCGTCCGCCGGGAACCAGCACCTCGACGGGCGAGCCGCCGATTCCGCTGCGAATCGCGACGGTCGCGCAGGCGACCGCTCCGGTACCGCAGGCCATCGTCAAGCCCACGCCCCGCTCCCAGTGCCGCACGCGAATCGAGTCTTCGTCCTGCACCGCAGCGACGTGGACGTTGGTGCCGTTGGGAAACGTTGCATCGCGCTGCAGCCGCTCCGCAGCGATTTCGAGGTCGAGCTCGTCGACGTTCGGACGAAAGAACACGACGTGCGGATTGCCGAGATCGACGAACCACCCACTTCCCAGCGACGCGAGAAAGATCTCCTCGATGTGGGGCGTGCCCATCGAGACGCGCACCGCGTACTCGCGCCCGCGCCCGAGGATCTCCGTCGCCACGAGGCCGGCATCGGTCTCGAACGTGAGGCTCCCTCGCTCGCCGGTCTCGTCGAGCCAACGGGCGGCGCAGCGAATGCCGTTGCCGCACATTTCGGCCTCGCTGCCGTCCGCATTGACGATTCGCATGCGGGCGTCGGCGAGCGCCGACGATTCGAGGACGATGAGGCCGTCGGCACCGATTCCAGCCCGCCGATCGCACGCCCAGCGTGCAAAGAGCGCGAGATTCGCGCTCCGCTTCTTTCTACGATCGAGGATGACGAAATCGTTCCGCGCGCCGTGCATCTTGGTGACGGAGATGCGCATTGCACTGTGCTAGTTCGCAGACCACTCGAGTTTCTCCCGTACTACGGATTCGAGCGCGGCGGCGTCGCACCATAGCGCGCCGGGCTCGGAACGGAACCACGCGCGCTGTCTCCGGGCGTAGCGGCGCGTCGCCCGCTCGAGCGAGGCGCGCAGCTCGTCGGGCGTGCTCCAGCCGCGGAGGTGCGCCAGCGCCTGCGGATAGCCGACGGCGTCGGCAGCGACCGCGCCGGCGCCGATGCGCTCGGCCTCCTCCAGCAGGCCGCCGGCCACCATGCGCTCCGTGCGCCGCGCGATGCGCCGGTCGATCTCAGCAAGCGGCACGTCGAGAAAGACGAGCTCCGCGTGCAGACCGAGGCTGGCGAGGCTGGGTGCCGGCTGATGCGACGCGACCCGCGGCTCCCCCAACGCGACTTCGAGGGCTCGCAGCACGCGATAGGTATCCGCGGGGTGAAGCTCGCGCGCTCGCCGGGCGTCGCGCAGCGTCAGCCACTCGTAGAGCACGTCGGGCGGATGGAGCGTACCTTCGCGCGCGATCCGCGCGCGAAGGACGTCGTCGTACTGCGGCGCCAGCGTTACGCCGCCGCGCAGCGCGCGAATGTAGAAACCGGTGCCACCGGCGACGATCGCGCGCTTGCCGCGCTCGAGGATCTCAAGCACCGCGGCGAGCGCGTCGGCGGCGTAGCGCGCGGCCGAATAGCGCTCCGACGGATCAAGAAAACCCGTAAGGTGATGCGGCACGCGCGACAGCTGCTCCGGGGTGGGAGCGGCGGTTCCAACCGGCATGCCGTTGTAGATCTGGCGCGAATCCGCCCCCACGATCTCGCAGCCGTATCGCTGCGCGAGGTCGAGCGCCGCCTCCGTCTTTCCGCTCGCGGTCGCCCCCGCGAGAATGAGGATCCCGTCAGACACGCCGGAACATGCGCGCGATCTCGTCGGGACTCAGACGCACCATGGTCGGACGACCGTGCGGACAGTGCATCGGATTGGCGCAGGTTTGCAGCCGTTCGACGAGCGTCGCCATCTCCGCCGGCGCGAGCGTTTCCCCCGCGATCGTTACGCTGTGACATGCCAGCGTCGCCCACACGCGCTCGCGTACGTCGCGCTGCTTGGGATCCTCCGTGAGATCGTCGAGCAGACCGCCGAGGTCGAACGCGCGTCCGCCGTAGCCTCCGGGCGTCGCGACGATGCGATACGTTCGCTCGCCGAACGCTTCGATCTCGAGGCCGCCCTCGCGCAGCGTCTCGAGCGCGCGGTCGAGCGCCGCGCTGCGCGGCGCATCGAGCTCGACGACGTGCGGCACCAGAAGCGGTTCGCTCGGCCGGCGCTGTGCCGCCGCCGCGACGATCGCCTCATAGGCGATGCGCTCGTGCGCGGCGTGCTGATCGACCAGCAGCAGCGATTCTCCGTCGCTCGCGAGGATGAAGGTGCGGTGGAGCTGCGCCAGCACCGTCAGCCTCGGCGCCGCGCCGCCCTGCGCGAGCTGCGTTTCGTTCGGGAAGAGCGAGATGCGGGGCTCCGCCGCCGCGAGTTCGCCGTCGCCGGTTGCGGGTTCTCGAGCGAATGCTCCGCTGGTCTGCTCGGCGAAACGCTCGCGCGCATTGTTTTTCAGCGTCGCGGCGATGCTGCGGCGCGCGGCCTCAAAGACTTGAGCTGCGTATCGCAGCCGCACGTCGGACTTCGTGGGATGCACGTTGGGATCGACGTGATCGGGCGGAAGATCGAGAAACAGCACCCCGTATGGATGGCGCCCAAGCATCGTGAAGGTCGCGTAGCCGCTCGTCCACGACGCGCTGAGCAGCGCGCTGCGCACCAAACGGCCATTGACGAACAGCATCTGCATCCGGCGATCGGCCCGGTCGCTGCCGGGCGCGCTGATGAACCCGCGCAGACCGCCGCCGAGCATGGTCGCCGAGCCTCCGTCGAGCGGCAGCAGCGTCTTGGCCGCCTGCGCGCCGAAAACCATCGCCAAGCGGTCGCGCTCGTCGGCGGCTGGGGGCATGATCCACACATCTCGCCCGTCGTGCCGCAGCGAGAACGCGACGTTCGGATAGGCCAGCGCGAAGCTCGAGAGCCACGAGGAAATGCGGTTGAACTCCGCGTTGGCGCCGCGCAGATACTCGCGCCGCACGGGAACGCGCTCGAAGAGCGAGGCGGCGCGAACGCGGGTTCCCACCGGTGCCGCGGCCGGCTCGACCGCGCCGATCCGTTCCTCCAAGGCTGCGACGCGCGCGCCGATCGGCGCACCCGGCCGGCGCGAGAGGATCTCCACCTCCGACACGGCGGCGATCGATGCGAGACCTTCGCCGCGAAATCCCAGCGTCGCAATCGATTCCAGCTCCGGCGCGGAGCGCAGCTTACTGGTCGCGTGCCGGCGCACGGCCAGCGCCAGCTCGCCGGCGGCGATCCCTTCGCCGTCGTCGACGACCTCGATGAGGTCCAAACCACCGCGCTCGACGCTTACCGCGACGCGCGTTGCGCCCGCGTCGACGGCGTTTTCGACCAACTCCTTGACGACCGACGCCGGTCGTTCGATCACTTCGCCTGCGGCGATTTGACCGATCGTGACCGGATCGAGTTCGGCGATGGGCTGCATGCTACGACCTTCGCGCCGTGCCGCGCGCTCTCATGGGTTGACCCTGCGGCCATGGGCGCAGTATCCTGGTTGTTGATTCCTCGTTAGGTGAGGCGTCTGCATGAAGAGTTGCCGCTGCCCGGAAAGGTCGAGAGACCCCAACGGGTAACCAGATCCCGCCGAATCAAGGCGGAATCTAATGCGGCTGTCCTTCTTTACGAAGGTCTAGGTCGTGCAGTGCTAAAGCTCGACACTGAGGTGCCGCCGCGAACGTTCGCGTGCCGGTTCTGCAACTGTCGATCTGCGAGGATCGGCAGTTTTTTTTCTTCTTCGAAGGGACACGTCTGCAGGGAGATGCTCGCGGCAATGCTCCTCTCCGCGATTGCAGCGGTGACTGCCAGCGCGCCTTCGCCGTCGCCTTCGCCCGCCTCGCGCTTTGACGCGCGAGTAAGCGGGTCTAACGTGTTCGTCGATCAAGCGACCGGTGGCCCGGGTACGACGCCGCAAGGCTACGCGTTCGCGCACGGCTCGCCCGCCGCGCCGATGTCGCCCTACGATTGGCTCGGCAGCGCGCCGGTCACGTCGGGCGTCGCCGGCATCGCCCAGTACGAGTTGACCGGCAGCTATCGCGGGGACGGCTTCGACTTCGCCGCGACCTTCGGCATCGGCGGCATCAGCGGAAGCACGACCAATGCGCTCTATTGGGGCGAGCCGACGATCGCCAACCTCAACGTTCACGACCTCTCGCGCATGGTTCCCTACGCCGTCGTCTTTCCAACGCACGCCGGTCAGGACGACGCGACGGTCGGCAGCGCCAACCTGCTCGGGCTCTCGTTTGCCGCGCCCGACGATAGCTGGAGGGTGCGTGGCGGCTATCTTGATCTCACCCAGAGCGATCGTTTCGTCTTCAACCCGCCGGCGATCACCAGCGTCACGCCCTCGCTCGGCCCCTCAACGGCGGAGACACTTGGGCCCGGACTCGCCTCCGTCGACAGGTGGGCGGCAGCTCCGACGTCGTTACCACTGCTCGGCGCCGATGCATACTGGCATCGCGGCGGCGCGTCGGTCGAGCTGACCGACGCCCTCTTGCCCTCACTGCCAGGCACGCAGGCCCGCTTGACGATGGGCTCCTTCGTGCTCGATCGGGGCGACGCCGGCCGATTCTCGGTGCAGGTCGCGCACGTCGCGACGAGCGGCGCGCCGATCGCAACCACGACGTTCTTCGGCGCCGATGGGGAGCTGCACGAAGGCCCGCAGGGGCGCCTCTTTACCAGCACGCTGGCCGATCAAGATCAAACGATCGCCGGCGCGCGAGCATTCTTTCATCCGCTGCGCGGCTGGGATGCGCTAGCGGAGATCGGTCGCGCGTGGTACGACGCGGGCGTGGTCGCCTATCCGGGCACGTCGCACTTCGGCAACTACGAGCATTTCAGCATCGCCCGCCATCTGGGCGACGACGTCGCCACGCTCGAATATCATCGTTTCGACCCGACGTACGCCACCGTGATTCTCCCGTACGGCATTCCTGAGAACGTATGGAGCATTGCGTGGTCGTGGCCCGGCGTCTGGCTCAAGTCGAACTACCAGCTCGTCGACAACTCCACGATCGGCGCAAATCGCGCGGGATACCATCTCCGCTACGACCATCCCGGCAAGCGCGTTGAGATTCACGCGTCGTACGGCGATTGGCGCCAACTGCTTCCGGAGACCGAGGCCAACGCCTCGCAGGTCGGGTTCGTCGACGGATTCTTCTTATTGCAGAAGAACGGCTTCGGCACGCTGGGCCGCGATCGGCAGGCCGGCCTCTACGTGGCGTGGCACGCGCTGCGCGACGACGTCGCCGTCGACGCCGTCGACGATTTTCTCAGCCGTCCGGCCGATGCGGGCCAAGCGATCGATACCGTCTCGACGCGCGCGCCGCAGACGATCTTCACCTGGACGCATCACTTCAGCCGCCGTCTGCTCGCGGCAGCCGGCTACGGCCGTTACGCGCTGGCCGGCACCTGGGCGACAAAGCCGGTCGACGGGATCTACGGCGTGGCATTCGCCGGCGTGCAGATCGCGACCACGGCGAATACCGCGCTGCTGGTGCAAGCCCGGCGCTACGCGCTCGTGGGGCTTCCCTCGATCCCCTTTGGCCCGTCGCCGGCGATGCACGGCACCGCGCTGATCGTCGACCAGAGGATATCGCTGTGAGCGCCGCCGCGCCGGTTCGTCGGCCGAGCCTCTGGCGGTCGATCGTGATGTTTTTCTCGATCGTCGGCCCGGGCTTGATCACGGCCAACGCCGACAACGACGTCGGCGGCATCTGGACCTATTCGCAGGCCGGCGCGCAGTTCGGCTACTCGATGCTCTGGATCCTGGTACCGGTCACGATTGCACTCATCGTCGTCCAGGAGATGTGCGCGCGCATGGGTGCGGTCACCGGCAAGGGCCTCGCCGATCTGATTCGCGAGAACTTCGGCGTCAAAGTGACGTTTTGGTGCCTTCTGCTCTTCGTGCTGGGCGACGTCGGCAACACGGCGACGGAGTTTGCCGGCGTCGCCTCCTCGGCGCCGATCCTCGGCGGTTACATCCATGTACCGAGCCCCGAAGCATTCAAGATCGCGCTGGTTGCGGGAGCGGCGCTCTTCGTTTTCCTCACCGTTACGCGCGGCAATGCCAAGGTGATCGAGCGCGTCTTCTTCGCGTTCTGTTTCGTATATATCGCCTACGTGATCAGCGCGTTCGCGGTGCGCCCCGATTGGGGTGAGGTGCTGCGTCAGAGCGTCGTTCCCCACTTCCAAGCGTCGAAAGCCTACTTGCTGATGGTCATCGCGATCATCGGCACGACGATCTCGCCGTGGATGCAGTTCTACATCCAGGCCGCCGTCGTCGACAAAGGCGTCCGCGAAGAGGATTACGGCTACTCGCGGATCGACGTCGTGACCGGCGGGATTTGGACCGACGTCATCGCCTATTTCATCATCGTTGCCTGCGCGGCCACGATCTTCGTTCACAACCTGCACGCCTCGCACGCGATCGCCGTCACCAACGACGTCGGCGACGTGGCCGCCGCCCTAACGCCGCTGGCCGGTAAGTTCGCCGGACTGCTCTTTGCGCTCGGACTGCTCAACGCTGCCGTCTTCACGGCCTCGATCCTTCCGCTCTCAACCGCCTACTACGTGTGCGAAGCGTTCGGCTTCGAACGCGGCGTCGATCATCGCTTCTCCGAGGCGCCGATCTTCTACAGCTTCTACCTCGCGCTGATTCTCATCGGCGCCGGCGTCGTGATCGTTCCGGGCGCCCCGCTCGGCGGCATCATCTTCTACTCGCAGGTGCTCAACGGCATGCTGCTGCCGATCGTGCTGGTGCTCATGTTGCTGCTCATCAACAACAAGCGGCTGATGGGCAAATGGACGAACAGCCGCGCCTTCAACGTCATCGCCTGGGCAACGGTCATCATCGTCGGCGCGCTGACGCTCGTCTCGACGGCGCAGATCGTCTTCCCGTCGCTCGGCAGTTAGCAGCCTCAGGGTGACAACGGCGCGAGGTCCAAGCCGATTACGAGTGCCGTCTTCGTTCCCGGTTTGACCGGCGCGGCGAAGGTACGCGCGAGCAGCGTGGCCGCGGGCGATGCGCCGATCACGACGCTCTTCGGTTTCGCGCGTTCGTCGACGAATGTGGGCACGTTCCAGCCCGCACCGCGCAGCGTGCCGACCAGCGTGCCGTCGAATGCCGTGTTGCCGGTGGCGTTGGCAACGAGCACTTCGTCCTGCGGCGGGTCCTTGCGGGCGAAGAGGAGCGCTCCGATCGCCTTGGCCCACCGAACATCGGCGAAGACGACCGACGCATCTCCCACCCAGCCGGCCTTACTGGGGAGCGTGAACGAGCGGACGTCATCAGCGGGAATGTTGCGGTAGATCGCCAGCAGCGAGACGAGCTGCGCGTTGCTCAAGGTCGTGTTGACGTTCCTTCGCGCGAGCGCCACGATCGCCGGCAGCTTCGCCCACTGCTGCGGTTGGCTGACGCGGTCCATCATCAGCTCGAGTACGCGCCGCTGGCGGCCCACGCGCCCGAAATCCGACGCGGCATCGTGGCGAAAGCGCACGTACCCGGCGACCTGGTCGCCGTCGAGATGCTGCTGCCCCTGCCGCAGGTGGATGTGCAGGCCGCCGCTGGCGTCGTCGTAATCCATATCCTCGTCGACGTCGACGTCGAGGCCGCCCATTGCGTCGACGATTGCCGCGGCACCTTCGGGCTGCACCGCGACGATGGCGTCGACGGGCACCCCGCCGAGCAGCGAGGCAACCACGCGGCCAGTCTCGTGCGCCCCCCCGTACGCGTATGCCGCATTGACCTTCATGTAACCGTGCGGCGGAACGTTCACCCAGGTGTCGCGCGGTATCGAAACGAGCGTCGCGATCCGCCGCCCGGCATCGAGATGCGCGAGCATGATCGTGTCGGTCGTCGCCTCGTCGGCCTGAAATCCCAGAATCAGCAGGTTGAGCTTCACGTCCCCGAACGAGCGGCGCGCGGTCTGCGCCACGATCTGCCGGCGCACCGGTTCGCGCAGTCCAACGTATGCCGCGACGAGCGCCACCAGCACCGCGCCGGTCAGCGCTGCGATGAGCAGCCGAGTCTTGTTCAACACGTAGAGTCCTCCAAAAAACGCGCGACGGCGCGCAAGGTTATGCGCCCAGAATGCGGGGCGCTCGGACTAACCCTGGAGGACGGGCGGTCCCCGCTCGCCGATGCGGCAGAGCACGGGAACGAGGTGCACGATGCGCTGGTCGGGGCGTCGTCGAAGCGAGAGCGGGCGACCGCCTTGCGCGCGCAACGTGGCGAGCGCGCGTACCAGCCGGATCACCCGCAGCGCCGTCGCCGCCAGGCGCGGCGCCGAGCGCGCGAACCAGAGCGTCAATGCGGCGCCGAAGAGCGCGTGAACGCCAAGACTAAAACCGGTGGGACCGCCGAGCCACACCGCCGGTCCGAGCAGATGTCCAAATACGGCCAGCTGTTCCGCGCTCTCCATGGCAAAGAGCGCGACCAATTGCAAGGCCAAGACCGCGGGGATCAGCACCGCGGCGTTCCGCGGCAGCGCACGGCCGGCCAGCAGCGCGTTCGCGCGGCGTACGCAGTAGAGCACCAGCATCGCCACGCCCGCTACCAATGCGGGAAGAACGTCGAGATTGCTGCGATCGGTGAACGTCCCGGGCCCAAAGCAGCCGGCGTTCGAGACGAACTCGACGAGCGGATCCGCAAATGCCGCCGCGATCACGGCGACCGCCGCGCAAAAGCCCAAGCGGATCGAGAGACGTTTCACCGCAGGAACGAGAGCTGCCGCTGCGGCGGCGGTCCTTTGGGCATCTTCGCCTTCGGCGGCACGCGGGTCTCGAGGTCGGCCTCGCCCGAGAGCGCGTCGGCGATCTCTTGCGCGCGCTCGATCACCGCGCTCGGTAATCCCGCCATCCGCGCGACCTGGATCCCGAACGAACGCGACGAGCTTCCCGGCTGCACGCGATGCGAGAAGACGGGTGCGCCGTCGCGCGCCGTGTTCTCGACGGCCGTGATGTGATAGTTTGCGACCAGGCTCGAATGCGCGGCTAGCGAGCACAGCTCGTGGAAATGCGTCGCAAAGAGCACCAGCGGCGCCTGCTCCTGGAGGCCAAGCAGAAACTCGCAGATGGCCTGCGCGATCGCCAGGCCGTCCAGCGTGCCCGTCCCACGGCCCACCTCGTCGATCAGCAGCAGCGAGCGCGGCGTGCTGCGGCGCAGGATGTTTGCGGCCTCGGCCATCTCCATGTAGAACGTCGACTGTCCCGACGCCAGATCGTCGCCGGCGCCGATGCGGGTGAAGATCCGGTCGATCGCGCCGAGTCGCATCGCTTTCGCCGGAACGAACGAGCCGATTTGCGCCATGATCGCCAGCAGGCCGGCCTGGCGCAGATAGGTCGACTTGCCGCCCATGTTCGGCCCCGTCAACAGGATGAAGCGGTGGTCGCCGGCGCTCAGCTGCAGGTCGTTGGGCACGAAGTGCGCGTGCAGCATGGCCTCCATCACCGGATGGCGCCCCTCCTCGATCGTGACGACGCTTTCGTCGACGAATTCGGGCCGCACGTAACCGCGTTCCGCGGCGCACTGCGCGAGCGCGGCGAGCGCGTCGATCTGCGCGATCGCGCACGCGGCCTCGGAGAGCGCGCCGGCGCGCGCGGCAATGCGTTCGACCAGCGCCTCGAAGAGCTGACGTTCCAGCCGCTCCTGACGCGTCTGCGCCGTCGAGATCGCCAGCTCCAGCTCCTTGAGCTCCGGAGTCACGTAACGCTCGCCGGTGGTTAGCGTCTGCTTGCGAACGTAATCGGCCGGCACGGCGTCGGCCTGGCTCTTCGGTACTTCGATCGCATAACCGAAGGCGCTCGCGTACTTTACGCGGAGCGTTTTGATACCGGTGCGCTCGCGCTCGCGAAGCTCCAGCTCGGAGAGCCTCGTGCGCGCGTCGGTGCGCAAAGCGACGCACTCGGCCAGCTCGGCGTCGGCCTGCGGCCGGATCGCGCCGCCGTCGCCGAGCTGGGCCGGCGGGTCCTCGACGAGCGTTTGCACCAGGTCGGCGAGCACGTCGCCGAAATCTTCCACCCGCTCGAGCAGCGTGGCCACCTCCGGCACCGCGGTCTCGCGCAGCGGCTCGAAAATCTCCAGCGTGCGGCGCAACGATGCCAGATCGCGCGGCCCGGCGCGGCGGAAGCGCACCTTCTGCGCGATGCGCTCCAGGTCGAACATGCCGCGCAGAATTTCGCGCAGCGAGACGCGCCGCGTGTGCTGCGCGAGCATCGCCGCGACGACCTCTTGACGCTCTCCGATCGCCGCGGCGTCGATCAGGGGCGCGAGGATCCAGCGCGCGAGCATGCGCGAGGCCATCGCGGTTGCACAGACGTCCAAGGTTGCGAGCAGCGTCGCCTTGGGATTCTGGCCTTGCGCGCGGGTCAGCTCGAGGTGTTTGCGCGTCGAGGGATCGAGCACCAGGAATTCTTGGCGCCGGTAGAGCTGCGCCTCGCCGAGCCCGCGTTCGCCGTTGGTGACGCCGGTGCGCCGCACGAACGCGCTCAGCGCGTCGAGCGCGCGATGGATCGCCAGCGACTCCTCCATTGAGAATCCGTCGAACGCGCGGCGGTCGCGCGTTTCGACCAAGTTTAGTGCCGGCGTGGCCAAGCGCGCGCCGGCGGCCTCGACCGCCGTCGCCAGCGCGGCGCGCATCGCCGGCGGCACGTCGGCGACGATCTCCGCGGGCCCGATGCGTGCCAGCTCGGCCAGCAGCTCGTCGTACCCGCTCTCGCCCCCCAGCGCGGTTGCGGCCGCGTAACTCGTCGACACGTCGGTGTAGGCGATCGCGAACGTTTCGCCTTCGAGGGCCGTCGCCGCGAGGTAGTTGTTCTGCTTGCCGTCGAGCAGCTGCTCCTCGATCAGCGTTCCCGGCGTGACCAAACGCACGACGTCGCGCCGCACCAACCGGTTTGGCTGCGGGATCTCCAGCTGCTCCGCGAGCGCGACGATGAAGCGCTGCTGTACCAGCCGCGCGAGGTAATTGCTCAGCGCGTGATGGGGAACGCCGGCCATCGCCACGCGCTGGCCGGCGCCGGCCTCCTTGCTCGTCAACGCGATCTGCAGCGCGCGCGCCAGCGTCTCGGCGTCGTCGCCGTAGGCTTCGTAGAAGTCGCCGACGCGCGAGAGCAGGATCGCCTCCGGATGTTTGGTTTTCATTCCGAAGTACTGCTCGAGCATCGGCGAATATTTCGGCAGCTTCAGTCGCCTCCGCTACCGAGCGCCTTGGAGATCGCGCGCACGTACGCACCTTTGGGACGCCCGGTTCCGTCGGGCGGCTGTTGGGGATTGTCGAGGTCGAGGTCCCAGATCATGATGCCGCGATAACCCAGGCGGCGCACGTCATTTCCGTAACCCGAGGCGTCGTTCGGCGTGATTACCACGCCGTCGTCGGCTTTGCCGATCATCAGTCCGAGCGCGATCTTATTTTTGGGCAGCGTCCCGCCGCCCGAGAGCGCGATGTTGGCGAACTGCGCCAGCACGTCGAGGCGACAATCGTCGCGAGATCCCTGGCGGTAGCTGCAGTTGGGGTGGTTCGATGGTTTCCAGCCGTACTGATCGTAGGCCATCACGTTGAGGTAGTCGATGTCGGCGGCCGTCTGCGCGACGATCGGAATGTCCTCGCCTTGATGGCCGCTGCCCGCCTGCGGATCCGCACCGTCGATGAACGCGTCGAACGAGATGACGGCCGAGGGGAAAGCGCCGCGTACCGCTTGCAGCACGTCGATGAGCTGCTGCTGGCCGTTGACGGGTATCACTTCGTCGTCGAAATCGAAACCGTCATAGATCTTGGGATTCGCCTTGACGTACGCCTGGAGATTCTGTGAGAACAGGTTGGGATCGGTGATCTCGAAGCCCGAGGTCGCGCCGCCGAACGAGAGCAGCACCTTCCCGCCGTGCGCGTGGATGTGGTTGGCTCCGGGCCGCAGCGGATAGGTGTTCTGCGGCGGCGAGATGTCGTTGCTGTCGGCGATGCTGAACGCGACGTCGACGCTCGTCACGCTCGTGGGCACGCTTCCCAAGCGCGAGAACGCATCGTTACGGTTCGTATCCGACCACGACTCCCAGAAGCCGACGAACTCGCTGGAGCCCGACGACGACGCCGGCTTCACGGCCGGGCCGGCTGCTGGTGCCGCGGGATTCTGCGCCGGCACGCTGCCGGAAGCGCCGTTGCACCCGCTTGTCGCCAACGCGGCGGTCAGAGCCCAAAAAAACGCGGCGCGCCGTGGCATGCCGGCGCTACGACGCGACCGGCTCCGCCGCCCCGGCGAACGTTGCGGCGCGCGCGACGATGCTGCCGGTGCAGCCCCATACGTGCGCGCTCGCGATGCGCACGTCGAGCCACGGCGTGCGCGCATCGACGTCGACCGCGGGCTTGGGAGCGACGACCGTCACGTTGTCCGGCGCTTTGGAGGTGAGTTTGGCGGGGTCTTTCTTCGAGTCGCCGCAGACGAGCACGCGCAATACTTTGCCGACGTGCCGTTCGTGATAGGCGCGAGTCGCCTCGTTCTGCGCGGCGAAGAGGCGGCGGAAGCGCTCCAACGCGACCTCTTTGGGCACTTGCGGCCAGTGGGCCGCAGGGGTGCCGCGCCGGATCGAATAGACGAACACGAAGGCGTTGGCGAAGACGCCGCTCTGCACGTAGCGTAACGTCGCGTCGAAATCCTCGTCGGTTTCACCGGGAAAGCCGACGATGATGTCGGTCGTGATCGCGCACTGCGGGATGCGGCGGCGAATCCCCTGGGCGATCGCGTCGAAGCGTTCCAGCGTGTACTTGCGATTCATGCGGCGCAGCATCGCGTCACTTCCGGATTGCAGCGGCAGGTGCACCCGCGGATTGAGCTGCGGAAGCGATGCCAGATCGTCGAGGATCTTCTCGGTAAAGTCCTTGGGATGCGGCGAGATGAAACCGAGTCGTTCGAACCCGGACAGCGCCGCGATCTCGCGGCAGAGGTCGCCGAAATCTGCGCCGGTGGCGGGATCCTTCCACGCGTTGACCGTCTGGCCGACGAGCACGATCTCGCGCGCGCCCTGCGCGAGGCGCCCACGCGTCTCCTCGAGGATCTCGCGGGTGGGGCGGTGGTCGAAGCGTCCGCGCACGTGCGGCACGATGCAGAAAGTGCAGTAGTACGAGCAGCCGCGCTGCACCGTCACGAACGCCCGCAGGTGCGTAAAGGCATCGGCAACGCCGTCGGCGGTGCCCCCGAGCGGCTCGAGCAAGTGGCGTTCGTCGGAGAAGTCGACCTCTTCGAAGCCCGGCTCCCACGAGGCCAACCGTTCGCCAAGCGCTCCCAGCTCGCGCGTTCCGAAGACCGCATCGACGTGCGGCGCCAGCCGCTGCATCCGGTCGCGGTCCTGCTCGGCCAGGCACCCGGTAACGACCAGACGGAGACTCGGGTCGGCGCGCTTGAGCGCGTTGAGGTGGTGGATTCTGCCGTACGCGCGGCGTTCGGCGTTGTCGCGCACCGTGCACGTGTTGAGCACGACCACGTTGGCCGCTTCGGGCGCCGTGGCGACGGTGTACCCCGCGGAGATCGCGCGCTCGGCGATCTGCCGTGAGTCGGCTTCGTTCATCTGGCAACCGAACGTCTCGATATAGATACTGGGCGGCACGTGGGTCCCGTTCGCTCTCGGTGAGAAAGGAACTGCCGTGCTTTCGCCTGCGACCGTAGCTATCGTCGGACGGCCGAACGTCGGGAAGAGCGCGCTCTTCAACCGGTTGATCGGCCGCAGGCTGGCCATCGTCGAGGATACGCCGGGGGTTACGCGCGACCGTCTCTACGCGCTCTGCGATTGGCGCGGGCACTACTTCAGCCTCGTCGACACGGCGGGGATCGACCCCGACGCCGACGTAGCGCACGGCGCCGAGCTTGCCGATGCGACGCGCCGCCAAGCCGAAGCGGCCGCCGAAGAGGCCGGCGTCGTCGTGATGGTCGTCGACGCCCAGACCGGGCTGCACCCGCTCGACGACGACGTCGCGATGATCCTGCGTCGCAAACGTCGGCCGCTCGTGCTGGTCGCCAATAAAGCCGAATCCCCCGACGCGTCCGCGGCAGTGCACGCCGAGTTTTCGGCATTGGGATTTGGCGAACCGATCTCCG
The DNA here is from genome assembly GCA_035939175.1 of Candidatus Cybelea sp. Classification (GTDB taxonomy): domain Bacteria; phylum Vulcanimicrobiota; class Vulcanimicrobiia; order Vulcanimicrobiales; family Vulcanimicrobiaceae; genus Cybelea. The sequence continues at coordinate 36,989 of DASZGC010000015.1, forward strand.
TCTCGGCGATCCACGGCGAAGGCACCGGCGACTTGCTCGACCGCATCGTCGAGCTGCTCCCCACGCAAAGCGCCGAACCTTCGACCGACGGCGAGCTGGCGCTGGCGGTGATCGGCCGACCCAACGTCGGCAAGAGCTCGTTGGTCAACTCGCTGCTCGGTGAGGAGCGAACGCTCGTCTCGCAGATTCCCGGAACCACGCGCGACGCGATCGACACTCCCTTCCGCTGGCACGACCGCCCCTTCCGGCTCGTCGACACCGCGGGCGTTCACAAAACGCCGAAAGCGCACGGCGCGATCGAGTACTATGCGGCACTGAGATCGCTCAACGCCATCGCGCGGTGCGACATCGCGCTGCTGGTTTTCGACGCGATGATCGGCGTCATGGCGCAGGACCGCCGCCTCGCCGGCATCGCTCTCGAAGAGCGTAAGGGTCTCATCGTCGTCGGCAACAAATGGGACCTCGTGCGCGAGCAAGGAGGCGACTTCAGCCGCAGCGACCTCGCCGGCGCCGTGCGCGATGCGCTGCCCTTTGCGGCGTTCGCGCCCGTAACGTTTCTCTCGGCGAAGACGCACCGGCGCTTGGGCAGCCTGATGCCGGTCGTCAGCATGCTGGCCGAGAACCTCGACCGCCGCGTTCCCACTCCGGCGCTCAATGCGCTGGTGCGCGACGCGGTGCTGGCGCATCCGCCGGCGATCTCGTCGGGCAAGGTGCTGCGCATCTACTACGCGTCGCAGCCCGGAACGCATCCGCCGGTTTTCGTGTTCCACTGCAACGATCCGCAACTGGTCGCGCCGCACTACAAGCGCTTCTTGGAGAACGTGATCCGGCAGAACTTCGATTTCGAGGGCGTGCCGCTCACGCTGGAGTTCCGTCCGCGCCGCGAGGAGTTGGAGTGAGCGAGTGAGCGACGTCGGCATTTTGTCGGGGGTCGCAATCTTCGCCGCCGCGTTTCTCATCGGTTCGATTCCGTTCGGATATATCGTCGGACGGCTCTTCTACCACACCGACATCCGCAGCGCAGGTTCGGGCAATATCGGGGCGATGAACGCTCTGCGCACGCTCGGCAAAGGCGGCGCCGCGGCCGTGCTGCTGCTCGACGTCCTCAAAGGCTTCGTCCCAACGCTGTGGGCGCTCTGGTTCTTCGGCGCCGGCGTCCACGTCATGGCCGCGCTCGTCGCCACGGGTACGGTTTTGGGACACTGCTTCTCCCCGTGGCTGCGATTTCGAGGAGGAAAGGGCGTCGCGACGTCGTTCGGAGCGGTCTTCGCGCTCTCGTGGCCGGCCGGGCTCGTCGCCGTGGCGGGCTGGATCGCCGGTGCCGCGATCACCCGCTACTCGTCGGTCGGCTCGATGCTCGGCGCCGTGCTGGCGCCCTTCGCGCTCTGGATTTTTACCCGCTCGCTTCCCGAGACGGCCTACGGCGTCTTCGCCATGCTGCTGATCCTGCTGCGGCACCGCGAAAACATCGAACGGCTGCGCCTGGGAGAGGAGGGCCCCATTCGCCTTTCCAAGCCCTAGGCAATGATTTCGTCAAACGATCTACGCAACGGCGTGACCATCAATGTGGACGGCCAGCTCTGGACCGTCATCGAGTTCCTTCACGTCAAGCCCGGCAAGGGATCGGCCTTCGTTCGCACGCGACTGAAGAATGTCAAGACCGGCACGACGCTGGAACGCACCTTCCGCGCCGGCGAGAAGCTCGAGCGCGCGACCGTCGACAACCGACAGATGCAGATGCTCTACAACGACGGCGATGGCTACCACTTCATGGATCAGGAAAGCTTCGAGAACGTCACGCTGCAGCGCGACCTCATCGGCGATCCGGCCGATTTCCTCAAGGACGGCATGGTCGTCGACATGCAGTTCCACGAGGGCACGGCGATCGGCGTCGACTTACCCGCGCACGTCGAACTGAAGATCGTCGAAACCGATCCGGGCTTCAAAGGCGACACCGCCCAAAACGCAACCAAGCCCGCCAAACTGGAGACCGGCGCGACGGTCAACGTGCCGCTCTTCGTCGAGTCCGGCGACGTCATCCGCATCGACACGCGGGATCGCCGCTATCTCGGCCGCGCCGGCTGAGCCTCCTCCATCGTACGCTTTGAGTTAGAACTCTTCGCCGCCGCGTTCTTCGCGAGCGTCTTCGGCTCGATGGTCGGCCTCGGCGGCGGCTTCATCCTCGTTCCGATTTTGCGGCTCTTCCTGGGATTCTCGCCGGCGTACGCCGCGGGAACGTCGCTCGTGCTCATCGTGGCCAACAGCGCGAGCGGCGCCTTCACCTACTTGCTGCAGCGGCGCGTCCATCTGAAGATCGGCTGGCTCATCGCCGCGGGCGGCTTACCGGGCGGCATCCTTGGCGCGATCGCCTCGGTGCACATCTCGCCGCGGCTTTTCGACGCGACCCTTGCCGTGCTGCTAGTGGGCGTTGCGATCGACATGGCCTGGAACGCGGAGCGGCGAATGGCCGGCCGCCCGGAGCACCAGCGCGTGAAAGAGATCAAAGGGATGTCGTACCGGGCGGCGCTGGGGCTCGGCTTCGTGGTCGGGATCTTCTCGAGTCTCTTCGGGTTGGGCGGCGGCATCATTTTGGTGCCGACGTTCCTCTATTTCTCCGAGCTGCCGGCGCACGCGATCAGCGCGACGTCGCACTTCGCCATCCTGCTCACCTCGCCCGTCGGGCTCGTCACTCACATCATGCAACGCGACATCGTCGGACGCGACGTCCTGCCGCTCGTCGCGGGAGGATTGACCGGCGGCCCGATCGGCGCGCGCCTTTCGCTGCGGCTGAAATCACCGCAGTTGCTGATCGTCGTGGCGATCGCGCTCGTCGTGGCCGCCCTAAGCCTGATCTGGCGCCAGCTATAACGCCGGCGGTTTACAGACCCCGCTCTCGCTCTTGCAGGTAGCCATCCAGGCCGGATTCGTGCCGGTTCCAAACGGCGAGCCCTTCACGTCGGTAAGCGCTCCGCTGGACGCGTTGATCTTGTATGCAGAGATGTCCGTACCACCCCAATTCGCCGAGTATCCGAACTTGCCGTCGGGATCGACGGCGAACCCCGTCGCTTCGCTGCCCGCCTGCCACGGCGATCCCGTGATTTGCGTCAGCACGCCGGTCATGACGTTGACGGAGTATCCCGAAACGCTGCCGTCGGTGTAGTTCGGAACGTACGCGAATTTGCCGTCGGGCGATAACGAGAATCCGCCCGGCCCTTGGCCAGCAGCGAAAGGCGAGCCCTTGACCGCATGGATCGTGCCCTTGGTCGGTGTAATCCGAAACGCATACACGTCGTTGGATTGATCGTCGGAGACGTAGAGGAAATTGTTGCTGGGCGAGACTGTCGCGCTAGTGATGCCGTAACCGACGTCGTGGAGCGTGACGGGTTCTAGCGCGCCGGTGGCCGGGTTGACGCGGAACCCGCTGACGTCGCCGGAACCGAAGTTGGCGACGAACACCCACCGGCCGTTGGGCGTAATGCCGATGGCAATCGGTGAGGTATGCGCCGCGAACGGCGAACCTTTGATCGGGGTCAGTTCGCCCGTGCTCGCATCGACGTCGTAACCCGAGACGTTGCCGCTTCCGTAGTTGGCGACGTAAAGATGCTTGCCCTTAGGGTCGGCCGCGATCGCGCTCGGACTCGTGCCCGCGGTAAAGGGTGAGTTCTTCACCGGGGTGAGCGCGCCGTCGCTCGCGTCGATCTTGAAGCCGCTGACGGTCGTCGTTCCTTCGTCGGCGACGTAAGCGTACTTGCCGCCGGCATCGATCGCCACGGCCACGGCGCCGCTGCCCGCAGCGAACGGCGAACCTCTCACTGCCCGCAGCGCGCCGTCGGTCGCGTCGATGGCGTAGGCATAGATGTCGCTGGTTCCGGCGTTGGCCACGTAAGCATACTCCTGCACGCCGGCATTCGGCCGCGAGCCGTGGCTCTTCATGGCGTTTGCAGCGGAGGGAGTGAGCGAGCCGGAGCCCCCATTGGAGCATCCGGCCAGAAGTGCAGCGATCCCGAGCAAAGTCAGCGTGCGAACGACGACGTGATTGCGTAACATGAACCGGTCCCGTTTTGAGCCCGCGAAAGTGCAGAGGAGCCGAAGTCGTACGGATGCCGAAAGCCGCGGGCCCGAAAGGATTCGAATCCGACCGACTATTACGCCGCAACTTCCAAGGTCGCGGTCGTTTACCTGCCGGCCATGATTCCTTGGGGCGCCGCCTTACCGCGGATAGGTCATCTCCTTGGGGACGACGATCCGATCGTACTCCTCTTCCGTGACGTGCCCCAACGAGAGCGCCGCCTTTTTCAGCGTCGTCTTCTCGTGGTGGGCCTTCTTGGCGATCTCCGCCGCCTTGTCGTACCCGATCTTCGGCGAGAGCGCGGTCACCACCATCAGCGACTCGTCGAGGTACTTCTTGATCTGCTCTTCGTTGACTTGGAGTCCCTCGACGGCGTGCTCGCGAAACATCGTGCAGGCGTCGCGCAGCAGCCGCGTGGAGTGCAGGAAGTTGTAGATCATCACCGGGTTGAACACGTTGAGCTCGAAGTTGCCCTGCGAGGCGCCGAAGCTGATCGCGAGGTCGTTACCGTAGACTTGTACGCAGACCATCGTCATCGCTTCGGATTGCGTGGGGTTCACCTTACCGGGCATGATCGAGCTGCCCGGCTCGTTCTCGGGGAGAATTAACTCACCGATGCCGGCGCGCGGTCCGGAGGCCAGCCAGCGGATGTCGTTGGCGATCTTCATCAGCGCGGCGGCGAGCATCTTGAGCGCGCCCGACGCGAAGACGAAATCGTCGTGTGACGCCAGCGCCGTAAACTTGTTGGGATGCGAGCGGAACGGCAGTCCCGTCAGCTCGGCGATCTTCGCCGCGGTGCGCTCCCCGAACTCGGGGTGTGCGTTGAGTCCCGTACCCACCGCGGTGCCGCCGATGGCGAGATCGAAGAGCGGATCGAGGGCCTCTTTGCAAGCGCGCAGGGCGCGGTCGAGCTGGGTGACGTATCCCGAGAACTCTTGCCCCAGCGTCAAGGGCGTCGCGTCCTGCAGGTGCGTGCGCCCGACCTTGACCACGTGCGACCAGGCCTGCGCTTTGGCGTGCAGCGCGTCGCGCAGCGCCTGCACGGCCGGAAGCAGCTCCGACATTGACTGCGCGGCCGCCACGTGCATCGCCGTGGGAAACGTATCGTTGGACGACTGCGACATGTTGACGTCGTCGTTGGGATGCACGGGCTTCTTCGAGCCCATCTCTCCGCCGGCGATCTCGATCGCCCGATTGGAGATCACCTCGTTGACGTTCATGTTCGTCTGCGTGCCGGAGCCCGTCTGCCACACGCGCAGAGGAAAGTGCGCGTCGAGCTTGCCGGCGATCACTTCGTCGGCAGCCTGCACGATCAGCTTCGCTTTCTCGTCGGAGAGCTTTCCGAGCCCTTGATTCACCAGGGCCGCGGACTTCTTCAGCAACGCCATCGCATGGATCACTCTTCGCGGCATCACGTCGCGCGGCCAATCGCCGTCGCCGATGTCGAAATGAACGAGCGAGCGGGCAGACTGCGCTCCATAATACTTGTCGGCCGGAACCGCGATCGTTCCCATCGAGTCGCTCTCGGCGCGCGTCGCGGCGCCGTTTGTCGCTTTTGTCGTACTCATACCAAGCGCAGATTCGGCGTCAACGAGGCCCTTTCCGGGCGGCTTTGCGCAGATCGAGCGTCGTTCCGGCAGCGCGCATTTCGACGACCTCGTAGATCGTGAGCGGAAAGCGTGCGTCGAAGCGACGTTTGTTGCAGCGCCCGCAGCTCGACGGGCGGCTGGGGCGGTTTCGGCGCAGCGTCTCGAAGCCGCAGGCCTCGCAGCGCAGGATGTAGCGTCTCGCCGATTCGCGCAGCGGCAGAACGTTCCCCAGCTCGTGATAGATCGAGCCGAGACCGCATTCGCGCAGCTTGCGCTTGAAGCGAGCACCGTGCCCCGTCTCTTTGAACTTGGTGAAGCACCAGGCGTGGACCATCTCGTGCAGCAGCGTCTCTTCGAGCGCTTCGGGCCGGCTGCGAAAGTGTTTGGGCGACAGCTCGATCAGCAGCGGCGCTCCCGTGTAGCTGATGCGCCCGGCCGAGTTCGAAAAACGCTCGTTGTAGGCGATGCGGCAATCGGGCACCTCGCCGTTAAAATGTTGGTAGTTCAACCGTGCGAACGTTAGTTGGAGATCGGCCTCGGAAGGGAGCACGAATGGTTTTATTCGCGCAGCGTCCAACCGATTCTTCGTGCAAGCCAATGCGCCCGGCGGACTCCCGCCGCGGATCTACGTGCCGATCGTGGTCGTCATCGCCGCGATCTTCCTCGGCGTCATGGCCTATTTGGTCGCCGACGGGTTCGGCGTTTCGGGATCGGTGTTCGGAAAGGCGGTCAAGTCGCAGCCGCTGCGTCAGATGGATCAGCAGGGCTCTCAGGACGCCGTAGAGGGCGGACCGCCGGCTCCGGTGGTGGCCGCTCTGCGAACGCTGCGCGCGCGCGTCGCCGCGCATCCCAACGACGACGTCACGCTCACGCAGCTCGGCGACATGTACCTCGCCTCGAATCACTTCAGTGAGGCGATCCCGTTTTACCAGCGAGCCCTGCGCGCCAACCCACACAACGTCGCCGCACAGACGGGTCTCGCGCAGGCCCGAGCGGCGCTGCGCCCGTGAATCTCTTCATCTCCGCCGATATGGAGGGCACGGCCGGGGTTTGCTCTTGGAACCAATGCGACCCGTCGAACACCTTCGAGTACCCGGTCTACCGACGCTATATGACGCTCGAGGTGCGCGCCGCGATCGAAGGCGCGCGCGAGGCCGGCGCGCGCTTCGTCCTCGTCAACGACTCGCACTGGTCGATGCGCAACCTGCTGCTCGACGAGCTGCCCGAAGACGACGATCTGCGGGTGATCTCCGGCGCGCCCAAGCCCTGGAGCATGATGCAAGGCATGGGATCGACGTTCGACGCCGCGTTCTTTACGGGGTATCACGCCAAAGCCGGCGACGCGGCAACGCTCTCGCATACGTTCTCAGAGACGCTCTACAGCGTCACGGTCAACGGCACGCGCTGCAGCGAAGCCTTGCTCAACGCGGCGCTTGCGGGCAGTTACGGCGTTCCGGTGCTGCTCGTCAGCGGCGACGGCGCGATCGTCGACGAGACGCTCGCGCATCTGCCGTGGGCCGTCGGCGTGCGCGTGAAAGATGCGATCGGCTACTCCGCAGTCGACTCCCTGACGCCCGCGGCTGCGCGCGAGGCGATCCGCGCGGGCGCCCGCGACGCGCTCGGGCGCATCGGCAACGCCCGGCCCTTCGGCTTCGATCCGCCGTACGAGCTGGTCGTTGAAACGGTGGGGGTCGAGCACGCCGAGTACGTCGAGTTGATGCCGGGATTTACGCGAATCGGCGGCCGTGCCGTGCGCTACTCCGCCCCGGATTTTCCCCGGATGATGCGCGCCTTCATCGCCGCCACGCGCATGTCGGCCGCCGCCGATTCAATCGCATGAAGCTCTATATTTCCTCCGATATGGAGGGCGTTGCCGGCGTTTGCGCGTGGCAGCAGGTCGATGCGCGTACGCCCCATCCCGAGTACGATCGCTACCGGAGTTTCTACACGCAGGAGGTCGTCGGCGCAATCGAGGGCGCGCGCGCCGGCGGCGCGGGGGAGGTGCTCGTCAACGACTCCCACGGGCCGATGCGCAACTTGCTGGTCGACGAGTTGCCCGGCGACGTGCGTGTGATCTTCGGCAACCGCAAACCGTTCTCGATGGTGCAGAACGCAGAGGACGGCTACGAAGGAGCGTTCTTTGTGGGATACCACGGGGCGGCGGGCGATGCCGACGCAGTGCTCTGCCACACCTATACGCCGTCGGTGATCTACGAGGTGCGCGTCAACGGCGTGCGCTGCAGCGAGGCGACGATTAACGCCGGACTGCTCGGATACTATGGCGTTCCGCTGCTGCTGGTGACCGGCGACCGCACGACCGTCGAGAGCGTGCGGGCGCAGATGCCCTGGGTGCGCGGCGTGGTGGTCAAAGAGTCGATCGGCAACTTCGCCGCCGACTCGATGATGCCGGCGGCGGCGCAGCGCGCGATTCGCCGCGAGGCCGAGGCCGCGCTCCGCGAGCGCTGCAGCGCCCAGCTCTACCGTTTCGAGCCCCCGGTCGTGCTCGACGTGACGCTGGTGACGGCGGCGCAGGCGCACCTCGTGGCCCTGATTCCGGAGTTCGAGCGCACCGGTGCGCGCAGCGTCCGCTTCACTCACGACTCCTATGAGGTCGTGTTCAAAGCGTTCGTGGCCACCTGGCGGCTCGGCGCACAGGCCTAACAGCAAGCGAGCAGGTGATAGCCCGCCGGGCTTTAAAAATCCGCCGCATGAAGCATTTGAAGGGTCTCGCGCTGGCCGCTGCGGCGGCAGCGCTTCTTGCCATGCCCTATCCCGCTGCCGCAGCGGGAAGCACGCCGATGGCGGCCATCAACCAGGCAGTCATCGACTTCAACAAAGGCGACTACAACGGCTGGGCCGCCGCCTGCGCCTCGCCGTCCCAGATCATCGACGATTTTCCGCCGCACGTTTGGAGCGGTCCGACGGCCTGCAGCGATTGGGTGACCTCGTTCCAGGCGTTCGTCAAGAAAAGCAAGATGACCAGCATGACGGTGATCCTCGGCACGCCTTGGAAAATGGCGATCGCGGGCAACGTCGCCTACGTCGTTCTGCCGGTAACCTTCCACTTCAATCAAAACGGGAAGCCGATGAAACTCCTGGGCTCGGTAATGACGATCGCTCTCAAGAAGAGCGCCGGCGGCTGGCTGATGACGGGCTGGGCGTGGGCTGACGGACACTAGGAGCCTGGAGGATTATGGCAATCCGTTCGAAGCGATCGATCACGTCCAGCTTGCCATGCCGCGCGGCAAGGAGGACGTGGCTCGCATGTTTTACTGCGGCGTGCTCGGCATGACGGAGATTCCCAAACCGCCCCCGTTGCTGATGCGCGGGGGCGTTTGGTTTTCGAGTGGCAGCGTGCTGGTGCATCTCGGCGTCGACCCCGAGTTCCGAGGTGCGACGAAGGCGCATCCTGCGTTTCGCTGCACCGACTACGCCGCGCTCGTGGCGCATCTGCGCGACTGCGGCATCGAAGTCGCGCGCGACGAGCATCTCGTCAACGGTCGCGAGCACTGCTACATCGCCGACCCATTCGGCAACCGGCTAGAGCTGATCGCTTCCGCAGCGCCTGGGTGCACGTGATCCGGTAGAGCCTGCTATTTCCTGCCCTTACTAACGGTCACCCCGTATGGGGTCGCAGCCTTGTCGCTAATGGTTTTGGTCGCGTTTCCACCAACGGGATACTTCCAGTAAGCCACGTCGGCGGCGCTCTGGTCTGCCGCGACAACCCTCGTACTTTGCGGATTGATCTTGCCGCTGCCGAACTTTGGAAGCCAGAACTGATCGATGCCGTAACTGCCCGTTAGCGAGGTCGTACCGGCCAGCTTTCCTTTCGAACCCGAGATCGAAAACTCATATATCACGTTAGGCGGCGTTCCGCTGTCGCAGATCGCCAGGTACTTGCCGTCCCATTGCAGACCACCGGCCCTGCCGATGTGCTGGTTCAAGGTGACGAGACCCAGCCTGCCGCCGCCTTTACGCAGTTCCGCGAGCGCAAAGTGGTTGGCGTAACTGCCGTCGACAAAAAGATTACCTTGAGCGTCATACCCAATGAAAAGATAATGCTCGAAGCCCGAATAGGAGTAAAGCTTCGGGGTGCCCTTGGCATTCGCAAAGACGAAGACGCCGTTTTGGTCGTCGCTGACGGCGAGATTGCCGGTGGTCGGATCGATCGAGCACGCCGTGGGGTAGATATACGGCTCCGTTAGCGTTTCGATCGGTCTATTGCGGCCGTGTGCGTACTTAAGAATGTTCCCGGTGAAATAATCCGTAACGTAGACGTGTTGTGCCTTATCCACGCAGAGTCCAAGTGGATTACTAGGGCCCGTCAGCGTTCCCACGAGTTTCGCCCGCCAAAATGAATAGACGTTAACCTGGTTCGGCGATTGGTAGGAGACGTAAAGCAGGTCCTCGACTCTGGCGTCCGGAGACATCCAAGCGTGTTGCTGTCCCGTGCGAATGGATGTGCGCGCCTCGGGGATAGGCTGCGACGGCGATGCGCACCCTGCGATCGTTAGCGCCGCCAAGAGCGCGGCGCCGCAGCCCATCTTTCGTACCTTCAATCCGCGTTCACGACGCTTTGGCCGGGGCTCCTAAAGCGATCGCGATGTCGACGACGTCTTCTTCGCTCAGCGAGAGGCGGCTCATCGCGACTTCGTAGAGCTCGATCGTCTCCTCGCTCCTGCTCGACGCGGCGCGCTCTTCGCGCAGCCGTTTGACCTCTTCGGTGACGCGTTGCGCGAGCGCGTTCGAAGGCTCGATGCCCGCGCGCGCCAGCCGATCGGCGTTGCGGCGCAGCGTGTCTTCCACGAGCGACGCGCCGGTATGCTTGCCGAAGACCCAGCTCGTGCTCGCGCCTACCAACTCGCCGGGAACTGCCTCGTACATGCGGTGATCGATCAGCATGGCTTGCGTGTGGATCCCCGATTCGTGCGCGAAGACCTTCGAGCCGACGATCGGCTCGTGCTGCTGTAGCGGAATGCCGCTCATCCGTTCCATAAAGCGGGCCAGTTCGCGCAGCTTCCCGTACTGAAAGCCCGGCAGCTCGATGCCGTAGAGCACGCGCAGCGCCACGACGAACTCGTGCAGCTTTACGTTGCCGGCGCGTTCGCCGTAGCCGTTGGCGGTGACGGAGACCACTTTGAAACCGCTCGACACGGCGGTGATCGCGTTGATCGTCCCCAAGCCGTAGTCGTTGTGCAGGTGCGCGACGATCGGCAGACCCCGCGGCAGCCCGGCGACGATGCGCGAGCAGTACCAGCGGGTCGCTTCGGGCGTGAGCGTGCCGACCGTGTCCGGCCATGCCGGGCGGGTGCCGCCGGCAGCCAAGCCTTCCTTGAAGTATTCGATGAAATAGTCGACGTCGCCGCGGCTGCCGTCCTCGGCGCCGAACTCGATGCGCTCGACGCCGCACTCGCGCGCGTGGCGGATCGCGTCGCACTGCAGATGGACGTTCGCTTCGCGGAAGAACGAGAGGGGCAGGTCGATAAGCTCGCTTTCGTCGCGACCCTCGTAACGCAGGAGGGTCTTGCCGATCTTATACTTGAGGTGCAGATCGCTGCCGCTGGTGAACACGAAAAACGTCACGTCGCGCGGCTCGATGCCGACGTCGCGCAGCGTCTTCACCGTGACGTCGATGTCGTTACGATTGCTGCGGCACATCACGACGATCTCGACGTCCCCAAGCTGTCCGCGGCGCTTTGCGTCCATCACTAGCTGCAGCGTCTTACGGTCGCCCTCCGACGCTGCAGGGAAGCCCACGCTCATCACGTGTACGCCGACGCCGGCCAGCACTTTGGCGATTTCGAGCTTCTGCGCCGGCGTGTAGCAGACGCCCGGCATCTGCTCGCCGTCGCGCAGCGTCTCGTCGTAGATCCGAATCTCGCTCGGATCGGGAAAAGGGATGTCTTTGGTAAATTCTTTGGGATCGCGGATGAGGCGCTCGATCGGTTCGCGGAGCATGTTTGAGCCTTCTACGAAGGCCGCGGCATCTCTTGGCGCTGCCCGTCCTCCTCGCCGAAGCGAAGCTCGGCCGTATCGCGCGGAAAGAGCAAGTCGAGCGTCCAGTCGAACGCGACGCGCAGCTTGCGGTCGAGCCCCGGCAGACGCAGCAGGTAGTACGAGCGCCAGAGAAACCACGCGATGAAGCCGGTGATCACGCGGTTCCCGGGAAGCTGCGCGACGGCTTTGCGGCCTCCCAACGCCGCCATCATTCCGAGCGACGTGAAAGAGAACGGCGTGGGCGTGCGGCCGCGGAGCGCGGCGACGAGATTGTCGGCTAAGTGGGGGCCTTCGCGTATCGCGTGCTGAGCCGTCATCGGATAGACGCCGCCCTTCCCATCGGGAATCGCGGCGCAATCGCCCAGGGCCCACACCGATCCGGCGGCATCGACGCGCATCTCGCGGTCGGTCTCCACGGCACCGCGTTTGGTCGTCGGAAGGCGCGTCTTTGCGATCGTCGGCGACGGTTTCACACCCGCGCTCCAGATCACGGCGGCGCTTTCGATGCGCCGGCCGCTCTGCAGCGTCAGCCCGTTCTCGTCGACGGCGGCCACGCCGTCTCCCAAGATTACCTCGACGCCGCGGCGCTCGAGTATGCGCCGCGAATACTCGCCCATCTTTGCGGGCAAACCCGCGAGGAGCACCGGACCCGCTTCGACGAGCAGCATCTTTACTTCGTCGAGGCGCAGCTGCGCGTAGAAGCGCAGCACGCTGCGGAACAGCTCGACGATCTCACCCGCGGTCTCGACGCCGGTGAAGCCGCCGCCGACCACGACGAGCGTCAGCAGCCGCCGGCGGCGCGCGGCGTCGTCGATCGCATCGGCCAGCTCGAGGAGCATCACGAGATGATTGCGCAGTGCGTCGGCGTCGTCGAGCGTCTTGAGCGGCCACGTGTGTTCGGCGACCCCGGGGATTCCGAAGGTCGAGGTCGAGGAACCCAGCGCGAGCACGAGGCGGTCGTAGTGCTGTTCGCCCAGCGCGCCGGTAAGCAGGTGACGGAAACGAACGCTGCGGCGCGCGAGATCGATCTCCTCGACGTTGGCCAGCACGAAGCGGGTACGGTGAAGCTGCGCGCGGATCGGCGTCACCACGTGGCGCACCTCCAGCTCGCCCGAGGTCACCTCCGGGAGCATCGGCGTAAAGAGCGTGTAGTTCTCGCGGCTAAAGAGAACGATCTCCGCCTCGGCGGGGCGCAGACGCCGCTCCAGCCGTCGCGCAACCGAGACGCCGGCGAATCCTCCGCCCACGATCACGATGACCGGCACGCTGCGCGGTTGAAGAGGGTTGCGTGCAAACCCTGCCTCCCCCCAACCCGGCGGACGATCAAGAGGAGCAAAAGGCGGCTCAGCGGCGCACCGGCGGCATCGGCGCCGTCGTCGCCGCGCTGGCCGCGTTTCTACTCAAGTTCAAGTTTCTGCTGTTCTTCGGCGCCAAGCTGATCGGAGTCAGCTGGACCTTTCTGCTCTCGCTCTGGGTCTACGTGCTGATCTTCGGCTGGAAGCTCGCGGTCGTGGTGATGCTGCTTCTGCTGGCGCACGAGCTGGGCCACTACTTCGCGTTTCGAGCCTACGGCCTGCCGGCGCGATTGCCCGCGTTCGTTCCGCTGCTCGGGGCGTTCACCGTTGGCGCGCCCCCCGACGACCTCGAGCACGACGCGTACATCGCGCTCGCGGGGCCGCTGACGGGGTTCGGCCTCGCCGCGGCCTGCTACGTCATCGGCGACGCGACCCAGGAGCGCTTCTGGTACGCTTGCGCCGACCTCTCGGCATTCCTAAACCTCTTTAACATGATTCCGGTACCGCCGTTCGACGGAGGTCGCATCATCAACGCGGTCTGGCCGCCGCTGTGGATCGTGGGGTTTGCAATCTTCATCGGCCTCTCGATCTTCTGGCACATTCCGCTGCTTTTCATCGCGATCATCGGCATTCTGGGCTTGCCGGCGGTGTTCGCCGCGTGGCGCGGTCACGTCGATCCGCGCGCCGCGCGCATGACGTTTGCGGCAAAAGCCCGCGTCAGCGTCTGGTATCTCGCAACGCTCTTCGGATTGCTGATCGTGATGTCGCAATCGCACGCGATCGCGGCGCCGGGATCGGCGGGCGCGTTCGGACGGTGAGGCGCGCGGCGTCTCTGACGCTGGCGTACGTGGCGATCGCGATTGCAATTCTGGCGGCGCGGCCCCAGGCGACGCCCGGTCCGGCGGCGCGAGACTTCGAAGCGTACTGGTCGGCCGGGGCGGCGTGGAACGCGCACGCCGATCCGTATTCGGCGGGGATCTGGACGTTCGAGCGCGCGGTGCCCGGCGTAGACCCACGCCGTTACGAGTTGCTTCCCTTCGTCGGGCCGCCGCCGGCGCTGCCCGCGTGGAGCCTCTTTGCGCGCCTGCCTTACGGCGCGGCGACGGCGCTCTGGCTCTCACTGATCGGCGCGGCGATCGTCGCGCTGGCGCTGACCGCGGCGCGCGGAAGCGGCGCGCCGCCGAACGTCGCCACGACGCTGGGCGCGATCGCGCTCGCGCTTTCGTTCGGGCCGGTCACCAGCGACTTCGCGCTTGGACAACTTGCGCTCCCGGCATTTCTCGGCGCCACGCTGCTTGCTGCCGGTACGGCGCCCTTATCCGGCGCGACGATCTACGCGCTGCTCGCGTATGCGCAGCCGAACGTCGCGCTGGGACTGCTCTCGCAACTCGGGCGCAACCGCGCGACGCTGGCGATGATTGCCGGCGCTCTCGCGACCTACGCGCTTGGTGCGATCGCGGCGGGCCCGATGTGGCCGGTGCTCTACGCGCGCGCGCTCGCGGCCCATGCCGGAGCGGAGCGGTTTGCCGCGATTCAGCTCACGCCTGCGGCCATCGCTTACGGTTTCGGCGCGCCGCCGCCGATCGCGCAGGTCGCGGGCTTCGCATTCGCCGTGGCCGCGCTGACGGCTGGGATAGCTCTCACCGTGATGCTGCGCGAGCGATTCGCGCGCTTTGCCGCGTGCTCGGCGCTGGTGCCGTTCGTTTCGTCCTTCGCGCACGAGCACGATCTCGTCGTCGCCTATGCAGCGGCGCTCTGGTGCGCGCTGCGGACGCAAGGCGTCACTCGCGCAATCGCGCTCGTGGGAACGATCTTGGTAAGCGTCGACTGGCTCGGGCTGGCGCAGCGCCCCACCGGCGTGGGCCAGAGCGCGCTGCTCCTCGCCGCGGCGCTCGCGGCCTTTGTGGCGCTCGGCCCCATAGCCGTCAGGGCGACAATGGGGGTGAGAACGGTGGCGATAACGGCCGTGCTGATCCTGGCCGTCTTTGTCTCCGGTGCGTTGCTGGGCGCCGCGCACCCCGCGCCGGTGTGGCCCGACGCGATGCACTCCTTTGCGCCGCCACCCGGCGCTGCGGCGGCGACGCTGTGGCTAGCGGAGCAGCGAGCGACGGGGCTGCTCGCTGCGGTCCCCGCGTGGGCGTTGCTGAGAGCGCTCTCTCTCGGCGGCTGCGCGCTGCTGGTTTACGCTATATATCGACGTTCGTCATGTTGTCGAATGGCGTGAACGCGCCCGGATTGTAACCCGTCAGGTTGGGATTATAGGTGAAGCCCGTGTCGAGTATCGCGAGAACGATCGTCGGGCAGTCGGCGATCACCATCCGCACCTCCTGATCGAAGAGCTTGGCCTGTTCCGCCGGATCGTAGGTCGTCTTGATCTTTTCCATCAACGCGTCGGCCCTGGCGTTGCAGTAGTGGAGCACGTTTTGGCCATTGGGCGGAATCTGATTGCACTCCAGCGTGTTGGAGTAGTCGGGGATCGGGATGTCCTGCCAGGCAAACATCGTCATGTCCCATTTGCTGCCGTAGACGATGCCGCCGTTCTGATAGGGAGCGAAGAACATCGCCGGCGCGAACTTGCGCGTTTGAATGTCGATCCCCACGGCGCGCAGCTCTTCGCGGATCATCTCAACCGTATCGTCGGCCGTCGAGACGCCGGTGTAGTAGGGGAACTGCAGCGAGAGCCTCTGGCCGTTCTTCACGCGAATGCCGCCCGGACCCATCTTCCAGCCCGCAGCTTCTAGCAACGCCCGCGCCTTGTCGGCGTCGTGTTCGAAGAACGGAATCCCCTTGGGCGCGAAGGGGAGAACGGGCGAGACGAAGCTCTCCTGAAGCGTCGCATAGCCATGCGAGATCTTGGCGACCATCTGACGGCGGTCGATTGCGTAGCGGATCGCCTGGCGCACGCGGACGTCGCTTACGAGCGGGCGCGTCACGTTGAAATCCAGGTGCGAGTAATATATCCCCGGGTGCACGTCGGTGTGCACGTTCGGGAGCGCTTTGGTCTGATAGATGTACGACGGCGCCACCTCGGGCCATAGCTCGACTTCGCCCGTCTGCATCAACGTGAGCAGCGTATCGCGCGACGGAATCAGCTTGTAGGTGATGCGCTGCAGCTTCGCCGCGCCGCGGAAATAGTAGGGGTTGGCCTCCAGGTCGATCGTGTCTCCACGCTTCCAGTCGACCACGCGGAAAGGCCCGATGCCCACGGGCTTGGAGTTGTACGGGATGTTGTTGATATTGGGAAATTTCGCGAGCAGATGCACGGGAAGAACCGTCGGGTTCGCGCCGGCGCTGCCGAAAAACGTCGGGATGTACGGCGAGTAGGGGTGTTTGAGATGGTACACGACCGTGTACTTGTCGGGCTCGTCGATCTTCGTGATCAGATTCCAGCCGTCGCGGCCCACCTCGTTGTTCGCGGGGTTCAGCACGACTTTCGTTGAGAATACGACGTCGTCGGCCGAAAACGGCGCCCCGTCCGACCAGCGCACCCCTTTGCGCAGACGCCAGGTGATCGTATCGCCATCCTTGCTGATCCCGCCGTTGGCCTGCGTCGGCACGACGGTGAGAAGCTCGGGATACGGCCGGTTCTGCGCGTCGTACTTCACGAGATACGCCTGGGTCATCTGCGAGATGTAGCCCAACGTCGTCTCGGTGAAGAGGTGCGGATTGAGGGTCGTCACGTCGCCGGTGCCATCGGCGATCGTCAGGTAGTGCGGCGTGGCGCTGCTCTGGCCGCCTTTGGTGCACGAGCAGAGTGCGGCCACCGCGACGGCGACCGCCAGCAGGCGCGAAATCCTCGACATGACCGGCGTTGCTCCTCTCATCTAGATCGAGTAGTCCCAGGGGTTCCAAAACGCTGAAATCACCGGCGATGGGTCGAATCCCTTCAAGTCGCTGTTATAGACGTACGGCACGCGAGAAAAGTTGATGATGATCGTTGGCACGTCGTACGTCAGCTGCTGCTGAACGATCACGTAATCACGTTTTCTGCGGACCTGGTCGACCGTCGAGAGCGCGTCGTTCATTGCGGCGGTGGCTTTGGCGTTGTTCCAGAACATCGCATTCTGCCCATGCGGCGCGAAGTTCTCCGCGGAGTAGATGGCGCTGTCGTCGGGGTCGGCGGCTCCGGCCCAGCTGAAGCCGGCAACGTCGTAGTGTCCGCCCTGGAGCGTGCCGTTGGAGGAATTCTCAAAGAATTCGCTCGACGGGTAATTCTTGATGTCGGCTTGGATCCCGACCTCGCGCCATTGGTGCTGCAGCACCGTTTGCAGTGCCTTGCCGTAGGTCGACTCGGTCTGCGTGCTCAGCTGGAACTCCAATCGCTGCCCGTTCTTCACCCGAACGCCGTCAGGCCCGAGCTTCCAACCGTCGGCCTCGAGCGTTTGGCGCGCCTTGTCGGGGTCGTACGGATAGTGCGTGACGTCATCGGTATGCGCCCAAGACAGCAGGGGATTCTGATCGGTCTCGGAGGCAATCGCCGAGCCGTGCAGCAGCTTGTCGATGATCTCTTGGCGGTTTGTCGCGTAGGCGACGGCGACGCGCACGTTGCGGTCGCTCACGATCGGATGGCGCAAATTGAAGTCGAGATGTGAGAAGAAATACGAGTTGACGCGCGTCGCCACGAGGCCGTTGGCCGGATCGGCCGCCAGCGAGGCGTACTGCGGCCACTTCATCGCCGAACCGGTCGCCAGCATGTCGATCTCGTGCGTCTGCAGCTGCGTCTCCTCGGTGTTCTCGTCGGGTAGGATCTTGTAGATCACCTGGCTGAGCTTCGGCTTTCCAAGATAGAAGTCTGGATTGGCCACCATTCGCACGTCCTGTGCGCGATTCCACGCCACCACTTTGAAGGGACCGCTGCCGATCGGCATCGAGTTGTAGGGCGCCGTGTTGAAGGAGCCCTTGTCGTCGTTGTACTTCTCTAAAAGGTGCTTGGGCAGGATCGGCGCGTTGCCGTTCACGCTCCAGAGCTGCTGCAGGAAGGGCGCGTAGAGCTTGTTCATGTGGATGAGCGCAACGTGTGGATCCGAGCAGTCGATGCTTCCGATGCTCTTATAGCCGTCGGTCGTCACCACGTTGTTGTGCGTGTTCATGACGACTTGCCAGGTGAACTTCAGGTCGTCACAGGTCAACGGCACGCCGTCTTGCCATTTGATGTTGGGGCGAAGTTTGTACTTGAGCGTAAGGCCGTCTTTGCTCACGTCTCCGTTAGCGATCGTCGGCACCTCTCGCAAGGCATCGGGCACGGGGTTCGCCTTGGAGTCGTAGCGGATCGCCCACGAGAAGATGAACATCGAGAGATCGAGGGTGGGCGACGCGGAGTCGAGCACGGGGTTAAGACCCTTCGGATCGGTGGCTTCGGAGAAGCGAAAGACGCCGGGTTGCGTCCACGAATGCGTGCCGCCGGCACCGCCAGTCGAAACTTTGGTGCAGCCGGCGGCGCCGGCTCCCACGGCGAGCGCCGCGATGGCAACGAGGACCTTTCTCATGCACTTGTCCCTTCTTCGCCCGGATCGGCTCGCATCGTTTCGGGATCGATGCCATGTTCGATGCAGAACTCGCGATACGCGCTCGGTGCGATCTCCGATGGCTTGATCTCGCTGCGTCCTCCCCAGAAGACGTTCGTATACGAAAACTCGATGCCCGCCTCATGGAGGTGCGCGTCGATCGCCTCTTTATGTGCGAGAACGAACGGCTTTTCCATTCCGTGAGCTACGGCCATTACGTTGACGTCGTGGAACTCAGGCCCCGCCTCTCGCCAGTAGGCGTGCGTGATCACGTAGTGGCGCCCCACCTCGCAGCCCGCGGCCATCTCGCTGCCCGGGGGTACCGCCCAGTGGAAGAGGGCGTTGTAGCGGGTCACGCGCTCGTTGCCGGCGGTCGGCTTCACGTGCTCGAGGAACGTGGAGAAGCGGCCGATGACGCCGCGCTCCTGCAGCTCCTGCGCCACCTCCAGGAAGCGCTCGCGGGAGAGGCCGGCTTCGCGGGCACGCCCGGCCCACAGATCGGCGGCAAGCTCGCCCGGCGCGAACTCGCGCTTGAGTGCGACGAGCACGCGCCACTGAAGATCCGACAGCTCGACGATCGCGGTATCGATGGCACGGGCCGGCTCCGGAGCGCGCGCGCCCGGCTCCAGGCCGCGCCGGCGAACGTGCCCGACGCCGAGCGCGAAGAGCTTTTTGGCGGGCATGATCTTGAATCGCTGCGCTCCCACGTAGCTCTGCAGCCAGAGCGCGTGCTTGCGCAAGGAGTATCCTTGCGGCACCTTCAGCGTCGTCCAGAGCCGGTAGCTGCTGCCGGCGGTGACGGAGTCGGTCGAGCGAATCACGACGTGGCCCGAAAACGGATCGTCGCGGAACATCGCATCGAAGGCGGCGTCGAGTCGCTCGGGGGGCACTTCCCAGGCGCAGAGCGCGCCTCGCGCCAGACTCGTCGAAAGCAGCGTCTGGCGCACGCGCCGAATCGTGCCGGCGCGCAGCATCGCCGCCACGCGCTCGATGACGAACTCGCGATCGAGTCCGGTGCGCTGCGCAATTTCGCCGAACGGATCGGCCTGAAAACCAACGAGGCGATCCTCCGAAACTGCCAGGATCGCCGCATTAACAGGATCCGAAACCGTCGCCGGCACCGCTCCCGGTGGCGTCACTCTGGAACCTTTACCTCGCACCTCTGCGGGGTACCCTAGAGCTGTACGTCGCTGATGCCCGAAGCGTAGAGATAGTTCTGCTGCGCGGTATAGACGCCGTAGAGCGCGGTGATGTAGGCCGATTGCGCCGTCGTCAGGTTCGCTTCCGCGGTGACGACGTTGAGAATCGTAGTCGCGCCGACTTTGTACTGCGCCTGCGTCGCGTCGAGCGAGACCTGCGCCGAGGTCAGCTCGGAACGCGCCTGCACCAGCGATGACCGTGAAGAGATCAGCGTAGCTAACGCCGAGCGCACGTCGGACTCGACCGTGAGACGGGTCGTGTTCAGCGTCGCGACCGCTTGATCGAGTTGCGACGCCGCGACGGCGACGTTGTAGTTGGTTTGGCCCTGATCGTAGATCGGCACGGTGAGCTGCAGACCCAACTCTTTATCGTTCGTCCAGCTTCCCGGACCCGGACAGAACGACGCCGCCTGCGGTCCCGTGAGACCCGGCTCGCTGAAGCAGTCGACGAACTGACGCGTGACGCCGTCGCTCGCGGCCGCGGTCAGGATCGGCACGCGCGCGAGTTTCTCGTAGCGCAGGTTCTCCTTTGCCGAGTCGACGTTGTACGAAGCGGAGATGTAGTCGGGACGCATGATCAGCGCGCGCTTCAACGACGCCGCATACGACGGGTTGGGCGCCGGCGGTGCGGCGCTCAGCGATTTCGGCACGACCATCGCGTCGGCGTCGAGGCCGAGCGTCGTCGCGAAGGTCGCCTGCGCGCCGATCGCCGTGCCCTGCGCGGTAACGAGGTTGCCGCGCGCCTGCGCCGTTTGGAACTGCGCTGCCGCAATATCGGAGCGCGCCGCAGCGCCGTTACGAATTTGCGCCGCTACCGAAGCTTCGTTCACTTCGAACTCGTGCACCAACTGCGCGTCGGCGGCGACCGTCGCGTTATCCTCGAGCACGGCGTAGTAGGAGTTGGCCACGTTGAGTGCCAGCGTTTGCAAGTCGCGCAGCAGCGTGGCGCGGCCGGCGATATCGGCGGCCTTAGCCGAACGGATGGCCGCAATCGTGCGTCCGCCATCGAAGATGAGCTGGCTAATCGTGATGGTCGCCGCCTCGTTGACGATCGTCGCCTTGGAGACCGGTGCCGGCGATGCCAGGCCGAAGACCGCCAGTGGCGTCGGACCGGTGCTGGGCTGCGTCGTCGGCGAAGGGCCGCCACCCGAGCTGGTCGTGCCGTTGCTGAACTGCTTGCCCATGCTCGCGCTGCCGCTGACGGCGGGGAAGAGCGCCTGTTTCTCCGAGGTGTACTTCGCGTGGATCGCGGCCCACTGCGCGTTGTCGTTGGCGAACACCGGCGAGAGTGCGACGCCGATTCGAATCGCGTCGGTGAGCGAGATGCTCTGCGGCACGCCCTTCTTGGGGGTCATCTGCTCGACGTCGGGCGCGGGTGCGCCGTAGGCCGGATACGGAAGCGGCGTTCCGCTGACCGTCGGTTGCGGCATCGGTGACGGCATCACCACGCCGGGTACGACCTGTTCCCCCTGATCGGGAGCCGTCTGCGCCAGACCGACGCCGGTCACGAGGCCGCCCAGCACGAGCGCCGTCACGAGCTCTCGCGCGCGGAGGTTGCGTCGCTTCATGCTTAATGCACCGCGCCGTTGCCCGAGGCAGGCCCGGCGTTTGCGTTATTGACTGCCACCAGGCTTCCGTCTTTGAGCGTATCGGGCCGGGTGGTAACCACCATCGTCCCCGGCGCGATCCTGGGACTGATCACCTGCGCGAGCGTATCGGTCTGGACCCCGAGCCGCACCGGCACCGCCTCCGCCTTATTTCCGGCCACCACGTAGACGACGTTGCCGTTGGGTGTCTGCGCCACGGCGCCTCGCGGCACGACGGTGGCTCCGACGGCCCGGTCGCGGGTAACGGTGACGTTGACGAGCATTCCCCCCCGCAGAGCGTAGCCCGGATTGACGAGTTCGAGGCGGGCGAGATACGAGAGGGTTCCCGCGGTAGGCACCGCGTTGACCGTCTGAATCGGTGCCGTGAAGTGGCGCCCCGGGAGCGAGCTTGAGGTGAAGGCTACCACGTTGCCCGCTCGCACGACCGGCAAATCTTCGTCAGGTACGTTGACGTTGATCCAGACGCGGTCGATCCGCGCGACCTGAAGCACGGGCTGGGAGGGGGAGGCGTAGGCGCCGGGATCGAGGAGCCGATTGGCTACGACCGCGTCGTAGGGAGCGTAGAGATAGGTCTGCGAGAGCTGCGTGCTCAGAACGTGGGCCTGGGCGGCGGCGGCCTGTGCCGATGCCTGCTGCGACTTGACGTTCTGATAGCTCACGACGTCGTTGCGCAGCCCGACGACGGCGTTGTTATAGGTCTGCTGAGCCTGAACGTAGTTGGCCTGGGATTGCTGCAGCGCCGTCTCGGAGACGTAGCCCTCCTTGTAAAGCTGCTTATTCTGATCGTAGACGAGTTTGGCGTTTTCCAGGGAGGCCTTGGCGGTCTGGAGAGCCGCGGCGTTGGTCTGCGTCTGAACGGGGTACCCGGCAACGGCGCCCTGCGCCGAGGCGGAGGCTTGCGCCGCCTGCGCCTGGGCCTGATCGAGTTGCGCCTGCAGCGTCGAGGGGTCGATGGTGGCCAAGAGCGCCCCTTTGTGCACCATGTCCCCGATGTTGACGTTGATCCGGGTGATCGTGCCGCTCTGCTGAAAGGCCAGGGTCGACTGGTCCAGCGGCGCGATTTGTCCGTCGAGCGTGACGTAATTCGCTATCGTCTGCCGCACGGCAGCCGCCGCGTCGACCGAGAGCGGCATCGGCGCCGCCGGGGGTTTCTTACCGCACGCGGCGAGCGCCGGGAGTGCGATGGTCATGGCAAGCGCCAGCAGCGTAGGTCTAAGCATCGGTTCCTTCGTCCGGTCCTTCATGGTCTGATATACGGAGCCCGAGGGCTTTTGATTCATCGGCCCGGGGGCCCTATCGTGGAACCGCGGCATGAGGTAAACGGCTGCAGGGCGTATTTCAACGGGGCATGAGCGCGAAACTCGACATCGGCCGCTCGTATAGCCTGCAAAGCCGCGTCGAGGAATGGATGACGGCTGAGAAGGCCGGAAACAAGGGCGTCGACGTGCTCTCCACCTCGATGCTCGTTCAGCTGGTCGAGAGCGCGGCGATTCACTGCGTGGAGCCGATCTTGGCGGCCGGCCAGATCACCCTCGGGACGCATATCGATCTCGAACACCGCAAGCCCGTTCCGGTGGGCTTCATCATCAGAACGCAAGTCGAAGTGGTGATGCTCGACGGACCTCGCGTGAGCTTCGCCGTCCAAGTATTCGACGAGCAGGAACCCGTGGCCGAGGGCAGCCACGAACGCTACATCATAGAAAAGTCGAAGTTCCTCGCAAAACTGCGTGAAAAGCTCGCCTGACACGGCTCCCACTGCAGGGGAGCCAATCGGCCCTCCCCGAAAGCAAACGGAACGTGCCGGAGCCCGTCCCCAGGGCGGTCGAAGGCAAGAGTCTCAGGTCTCATAACAGCTAGGAGGACACATTGAAGCGACTGAGCACCGGAATCCTGGCCGTGCTGATGGCAGCCGGTCTCGGATTCACCGCGGTCGCCGCCCAACCTAGCGCTTCGCATGGCAACATAGGAACCAACGCGATAGCGCAAGACCAAAGCGGCAACCCTGCTCCGCCGGCGGACTTCGGTTCGCCGCCGTCGGGTCAGTACCCGATTCTCTACAATGACCACCACGTCTATGCCAAGCCCGATATCCTCAAACAGGGCCGCGTCCTCGCGGCACTCGTGAGAGGCGGAACGATGTTGATCCCACTTCGCTCGATGTTCGAGCAGATGGGGGCGACCGTTTCGTACGATGCGGGAAGCAAGACCGTGACGGTCAGCAAAGCCGGTGCCGAGGTCAAGGTGACCGTCGGTAAACCGGAAGTCGTAATCAACGGCGAATCGCGTCCGCTGGACGTGCCGCCGATGATCTATCAAGGCGTCATTCTCGTGCCGGTTCGCGTGATTTCGGAAGGCATGGGTGCGTACGTTCTGTGGGTTCCGGATCGCCGGATCGTCGTCGTGCGGTATATCCCCGCGACGCCGCCGCCGTCGCCGGCTCCCCCGCCGCCGCCCCCGCCGCCTCCGCCGCCGCCGCCGCCCACGCCGACGCCGGCACCCTACTACGACTTCTACGCCGCGGGCGATTATCTGATCTCACCAAAGATCTATAACGAGTTCGTCCCCGGTCAAACCAGCAACAACAACAATGGCGGGTTCTCGTATCGCCTTCACGGCGCCGTCGAGATCCCGGTAATGAACCTTCCGTTCATGGTGGCGGTCGACTATCGCCAGTTCAACTGGCAGCATCCGTGCGCCACCAGCAGCGATCCGGCATGCTTCGTTACGACGATCGGTGGCTTCGGCCAGTCGTACGTGAAGACGTTCCCGGGTCACGACTACGACCTCGATGCGCGTCTGGGTATCCGTATCCTGAAGCCGCGAATCTATCTCGCGGGCGCGTACATGTGGCGTAGAAACAACTACGGCTATCCGGAAGAGACCGGCGCCGGTGTCGGGCTCGAAAAGCTGCCCGACCTCGATCGTCCGTTCTCGTTCTACGGTAGCGCCTACTACTTCTTCGACGTCAACGGCAACTATTCGAGCGTTCCGCTCGCGTGCGGCACGACTGCCGTAAGCGGCAGCGGGTGTACGTTCAACGTTGGCTACAACGTCCTGAAGTACGACATCGGCGTCAACTACTCGTTCAGCGGATTCCCGCTCTTCATCGAAGCCGGCTTCCTCGGCGATCGAGGCTACAACCTCAACGCCGCGCCAATCGGATTCTCGGAAAGCGGACCGTACGCGGGTATCGGCCTGAAGATCTAAGCTTCGGACCGAACGCTACATCCTAAAGCAAGGGCCCTCGCACCGCGGGGGCTCTTCGATTTTCGCATCCACGCGCGTTGCGGCTCGCGACAAGACGCGCGCCGCAAAACCGCCGCGGTGTTTATCCCGGCCTTCGAAGCGGCCTCACGGCGCGCAAAAAAAAGAAGACGAGCGTCGCGGGACGCTCGTCTTTGCCGAGACTCGTGGTTTCGGCTACGGCCTCGTCGGCTCGTTCAGAGACGCGCCTTTGCGCTCGGGATGGGGAATGGGCCGGGGACTGGCGTGCCGAGGCCGCTGGGCGGCGGCGTCATCGGCGTGCCGGGCGCCCGCGATCCCGAGGTGCCGGGGAAGTCCGTTGGAAGCCCGACGGGCTCCGGCGTCGCAGGCGCGATCGTTGCCCGGGTCTTCGGTGTGGGCGTCGCTTTGGCCGAAGGGGTGGGTGTCGCCGTCTCGAGCATCGGCTCTTCCGTCGGCGAGGGCTGCACGCAGGGCGGCGTGATGACGTCGACGGCGGCATGGCCGGGAGCCGGCGAGGGAATCTCGGTTGCGTTGGGCGTCGTCTCGGGCATCACCCCAGGCGGCAACGGCGTCGGGCAGATTTGCGCGAGGCCGAACCAATGCTCGGTGAAACCGCGCGCGAGGCTCGCCTTTTCGGTCTTGCCGAAATACGTGTTGCCGTACTTGGTCGCCAGCAGCTGCATGAAGGTGAACGTCATCTCCTGCTCGGGCTGCGTGTAGACTTTCTGGAGCACTTGGATCGCCAAGAAGTAGGAGCGCGCGAGCTGCGGATCGTTGGGATACTTACTCGCCCACCGGCGTAGCGCTTCGGTTGCAAAGTCGAGCTTCGCGATCAAGTGCGGATCGGTCGTGTACGCGCCGGCGCTCACCGACCCGTCCTTATAGGTGTTATCGATGCCGAGATAGCTCATCTTCATGCGCCCGAAGTATTCGTCTCCAGGCGCCGAAGAGTTGAATTCTTCGCACTGCAGGTGCGCCCACTTGCTCTTCGTTGCGCCGCAAACGTCTTTCGACGCGGCGTTCGTCGGTGAGCCCGAGGGTTTGGGGGTTGTCGTTGCGGTGGGCGAAGCGTTCGGCGTGGCTGCGGCCAAGAGAACCGCGCTCGCGGCGGCAAGCGCAACGGACAGCGTGGACAGCGTACGTTTCACGTTCGCCAAGCTTCTTTCGCGCAGGGCGCGCGGCCTTCTCGCGGGGGCGATGAGGGGCGCTCCCACACCGTCGCGAACGACGCGCGTCATGGCGCGCTCGATTCGCGTTGCCGCGGCGCAGCTCGCCGCGCACGACCGTACCGACTTTCCTGCGGCGCTCGAGGCCGCAATCGTTGCCACGCGCCACGCGTGCAGCGACGCCGACGTCGTCGTTATGCCCGAGGGGACGATTCCGGCGTACGTGCTCGGGCGCGCTGCGCTCGATTGGAACGAAGTCGACGTTGCAATCGCGCGGCTGCGCGATCTCGCGCGCGAGACGCGCACCGTAATCGTCGCCGGAGCGGCGGCGGCGGTGGAGGGCCGCGCGCGCAACGGCGCCGTCGTCATCGATGCGGACGGCTCGCCCGCCGGCCGCGCCGATAAGTTCTTCCTCTGGCATTTCGACCGGCGCTGGTTCGAGCCGGGCGATCGCATCGCGCCGATCGCGACCCGCGCGGGCTCGCTCGGCGTGCTGGTCTGCGCCGACGGACGGCTGCCGACGATCGCCCGGGCGCTCGTCGATCGCGGTGCCGAGATCCTCGTCATGCCCACCGCGTGGGTGACGAGCGGACGCGACCCCAGCGCGCTGGAGAACGTGCAGGCCGATCTGCTGGCACGCGTGCGCGCGTACGAGAACGGCGTGCCGTTCGTTGCAGCCAACAAGTGCGGCAGCGAGCTCGGCATGGTCGCGTATTGCGGCAAGAGCCAGATCGTCGACGCGCGCGGCGAGATCGTGGCGCTGGCGAGCGAAACGCAGCCCGAAACGCTGCACGCCACGGTAGCGCTGGGCGATGCCGGCCCCCGCCGCGGCACGCCGCCGGCCGTGACGCCGCGCGCGCGCACCGTCGGCGATACGTTGCGCGTCGCGATCTCTTTCGATCCGCTGCCCGACGACATCGCCGAGCGTCTCGCGCTGCTCGACGGCGATTATGCGATAGCGCCGCACGAGCCGGGCCGTCTTGCCATGCTCGATGGCGCGCTCGGCGCAGCCGAAGCCGGCGACGAAACCGTGCTCGATCCCGGCGGTCTGGTGGCCTACCGCCGTGCCGGTTACGCGCTGATCTGTTGGACGAGCGCGCTGCCGGCACCCTGGCTCGAGCGCGTCGCGCGCGCCCGGGCGCTCGAACTGCGGCTCTACGTCATCGTCTTCGATCGCGCGCAGCGCCGCGCATTCGCGGTCGATCCCGACGGCGCGATCGTCGCCGGCACCTTCGGCGAGTACCGGCTGGCGAGCTTTTCTCTCGCTGCGGCTAAAACCGCTCAGACGGCCGTTGCACCCGGTACCGACGTCGCCGCCGGTCTCGAGCGCGTCGCGGCCGCGTTGGGGGGTCCGGCGTGAAGTTCTTTCGGCAGGTGCGCTTCGTTTCGCTCGCCGCGGCGATCATCGCGGTGCTGGCGGCGCTCGGCACGCTCTCCGCCCATCACCGCTCGGTGGCGGCGCTAACGGCCAAGAACGAGGCAATCCTGTCACAAGGCAAGGCCTTCGACGCCTACAACCGTTACGAGGCCAAACAAATTCGATACACAATTTATCAAGCGCTTCTCGCCGCGAACGTTACGCACGCTCCTCCGGCGATCTCGCGGCTGGAGTCGGTGGCGCGCAGCGAGCAGCAGTCGTCGCCGGCAATTCTCGCGCAGGGTGAGGCGCTCGAAGCCGCCGCCACGGCGGACGAGGAGCACTCGGAAACGCTGATGCAATCGTACGAGACGCTGCAATTCGCCACGACGTTCTTTGAGGTCGCGATCGTCTTCGTCTCGCTCGCGGCACTCACGAACACGGTCCTCTTTTTTCCGGTCGGCTGCCTGTCCGCCCTCGTCGGCATCGTGCTGTTCAGCATCGGCCTCGTCGCCGGCAGGTGAAAGCGCCGTCGGCGCGCGGGATATTCGGCATCACCCTCGCTGCGCTCACGCTCGCGGCGATGCCCAAAGTGCCGCAGCCGCGTCTGGCCGCCGCGACGATCGACGCCGCGCACTGGCCGTATCTGCCGGGAAGCGTTCTTCCGCTGCGCGTCGAGGGGATCTCGATTCCCTACCACGTCGGCGTGCTGGGACCGGGCGGCCTCGATGCGGGCGGCCACGCCTACGAGATTCCCGCGACGGCTACGGCGGGAACGGCGCTGTTGGTCGCGGGCAACGCGGCGGGGATCGGTGCCAGGCAGCTGCGCATCGGCGGCCCACCCGACGCGCGGCGCCCGCTCGTGTTGGTGGCCTCCTACGACGACGGGCTCATCGTGCACGATGCGCGCGACCTTTCGGTGATCGGTCTGTTGGCGACCGGCGGCGTTCCCAGCGACGTCGCCGTCGACGCCTCCGGACGCGTGGCGGTGACCGACACGCAGGGCAGCGCATTGACGCTGCTCCAGCTCGATCCCTGGAGCGTCGGCCGAGTCGACGGCGTGGTCTCCGCCGACGACGTCGACATCGACGGCACCACGCACGACGTGTTCGTGACCGATCGCGATTGGAACGGTACCGGCGCGCTCACCCGCATCAGCGCTAGCGGCGACGTCACGCGCGTCCCAACCGGCGATACCGCCGAGGGCCTCGCGATCGACGAACACCGCGGGCTCGTCTACGTCGCGAACACCAACGACGGAACCGTCGCGGTGGTCGACGCGCGTACGATGCGGCTCGTCCGCCGCTTCTACGCCGTGGCGCGCGTCTTCTCGCTGGCGCTCTCCGACGACGGCTCGCGACTCTTCGCAATCTCCAACCAGTCGGCCGACTCGCCGTTCGCGCGCCCCGGCGCGGCGGTCGCGATCTCGCTGGCCGGCGCTCGCACGAGCGTTGTCGCGCGCAGCGCCGCGTTGGCCTTTCCCATCGGCCTCGCGCTCGACTCCGCAAGTCATACGCTCTTCGTCAGCGACGAGCAACTGCACGAGATCGACGTGCTCGACGCGCGCACCCTGCGCCGCAAGCACGACGCGCTGCCGACGTGCGCCATTCCGTGGAAGCTGACGCTCGACGGCAGCGGCGAGCGGCTCTACGTTCCCTGTGCGGGCGACAACGCCGTCGACGTCTTCGATGCGCGGACGCTGCGGCGCATGCGCGGCGCGCCCTTTGCGACAGGCGGCTATCCCCTCGCCATCGCAGTATGGCGGGGATGATCGCCGTCGCGCTTCTCGCCGTATCGCTCCTGCCCGCACGCCTCCAGCCCGACCCTCCCTTCCCGCGCATCGTCACCCAGGCGCCAACGATCGAAAGCGTCGCACCGGGCGTCGACTACGGCGACTACGCGCTGGACACGTCCGAGGGTCCGCTCGCGGTGCGCGTGGTGGGAATCGAAACGCGTCGAAGCGACGTGCGCCTGGGAACCGTCGTCGCGAACGACTCGCTGGTCTCGCGCGGCGAGACGATCGGCTCGATGGCGCAACGCACGAGTGCGGTCGCCGGCATCAACGGCGACTACTTCGACATCGGCAACACCAACCGTCCCGTCAACATGGTTATCCGCGGCGGCGCCTTGCTGCAGCTGCCGTACAAGCGTTACGTCATCGCGATCGGACGCGACGGGACGCCGCATATTGCCGAGTTCGCTTTTACCGGTGAGATCGAGATCTCGCAGCGCACGATGCCGCTCGACGGCATCGACGAGATGCCGCAGCCCGGCGGCGGGCTCTCGCTGCTCACGCCGCTCTATGGGCGCGTGCCGCCGCACGACGACATCACGCTCGTCGCGCTGGCGCCGCTGGACGGAATGCCGCCGCTGGCCCGCTATCGCGTCACGAGAATCGCCGATAATACGAGCCCGCAGCCGCCGGGGTACTACGCGGCAATCGGGCTCTCGGATTACGGCGCCGTCGGCGTTCCCGACGTCGGTTCGATCGTTTCCGTCGGCGGCGATCTCTCGCCGCTGGGTCTGAGCTCGATCGTCACGGCGGTCGGCGGCGGCGCACTGATCCTCCACGACGGCGCCTGGTACGACGACGGCGACGCGCCCTACCGCGAGGAGAACGTGCGGCGCATGCCTTGCTCGGGCGTGGCCTTCGCGGCAGACGGGCGACTCTTCTTCGTCGAGGTCGACGGACGCGAGCCCGAGCGCAGCGTCGGGGTTACGCGCCCGGCGTTCGCGGCACTGATGCGCTCGCTGGGCGCGAGCGAAGGGCTCCTGCTCGACGGCGGCGGTTCTTCGACGCTCGTCGTGAGGCGGTTGGGCGACGAGCAGCCGCAGGTCGTCAACGCGCCGTCTGACGGAAAGGAGCGTCCCGTCGCCGACGGCCTCTTCGCGTACAGCAGCGCGCCGGTCGGGCCGGCCGTACGACTGATCGCGCAGCCCGGGATCGTGCGTGCGCTGCCGGGAGCACAGATTGCGTTACGCGTTGCCGCCGTCGACGCCGGCGACCACGTCGCTGCGGGCGAGCGACCGGTGCACGTTGCCGTCTCCCCGCCGTCGCTCGGCGAGTATCGTGACGGTGCGTTCGTTGCCCGGCACTCGGGAAGCGGGCAGCTGCTTTTGAGCGACGGGGCCCTGCACGGCGACGTCGCGGTCGAGGTTAGCGGCCAGCCCGCAAGCACGCGCATCACGCCGCTGCGGCCGAACGTCGACGTCGGAGGGAGCGTCGCGCTCGTCGCGCGCGCCTTCGACGCCCGCGGCTACCCGCTCGCAGTGCCGGACGCGCTTGCGTGGCGCGCGACGAGCGGCTCGATCGACGCGCGCGGCCTCTTCCGCGCCGGATCCCACGACGCCGACGTGAGCGTTCGCATCGGCGACGTGCCGGCAACCGCACGCGTGACCGTCGGCTCGCACGACGAAGCGCTCGCGTTCGCGCAGGCCGCGCACTTCGTCACCGCACCTCGCGGGGGCGCCGGCTCGCTCGAAAAGAACGCGGGATGCGACGGCTGCATCTCGCTGCACTTCTCGTTCGCCGGGAACGAACGCGCTGCGTACGCGATGGCGGAAATCCCACTCCCCGACGACACGCTGGGGGTGACGTTCGACGTTCTCGATGACGGCAGCGCCGGCCGCATGCGCCTCTCGGTGCGCAACGAGATCAACGAAGACGTTTTGCTCGACGCTACGCGCTTAGGCAATCCCGGCTGGCGCCGAGTCGTGGTGCGCTTCCCCGCCGGCACGCAAGCCAAACACCTCACCGCGATCTACGTGCTGGCGCTCAAAGGCATCGAACTCTCGGAAGGCACGGTCACGATTCGCAACGTTCGCGCCATCGTCGCGGGGCAGTAGGCTCGCTCGGGAATTTGAGGCGGCGAGCCGCCTCAAGTTCCCAGTTGGGAATTAGGTGATTTCGTCCGCGGTTCTTGGGAAAGAAGCGTCCCGGCAAGTCCGGCAACGATGAGCAGCGAGCCGATCGCGACCGCGATCAGGTTTGGTGCGGCCAGAACGTCGACTTGCGGGTAGCTCGCGAGCGTTCCTCGCAGTACGAGGCCGCCGACGCTCACGGGACGACCGCCCGCGGACAGTGCGATGCCGTGCGGCACCGGACGATCGCTTTCGTCGTCGACGACGAAAAGTACCGCGCCTTCACCGGGCGCGGTCGCGGCGCGCGCCAGCAGTGCGGCCTGCGCCGGCGTGAACATGATCGCGCGCACGATCCGGTGCGCGGCGGGAATGTTGAACGAGTCGAAGGGCAGGTCCATGCCTTCGATCTTCTGTTGGTGCTGCATCAACAGCACCGGCGAGAGAAAGACGGCGCCCTGCGGTTGCGTGATGGTCAGCCGGTCTCCCGCGGCGTCGCGCGCCTCGACGTAGACGGCGCTGCGCGGCGTCGCGCGCAGAATGAAGCTGCCCGCGTTGCGCGCACGCGTTCCAACTTGCAGCGGTGGTCGCAGCGGGCGCTCGAGCGCGACCTCCGGCAATGCCGCGGCCTGCGAGGCGAGCGGAAACACGAGCGTCCCGAGGCCTTCGACGCGCACGTGCTCGCCGGGCGCCCCGACGTAAGTGCGATCGTCGGGCGCGAACAGGCCGTTCGCGACACCGGCGATGCCGGTCGCCACCGTTCCAAGCACGACGGCGAGCACGGCGGTTCGGGCGCGAACGCCGTTGGCTCGCCCCGCATATCGTCGCCCCCAGATCGGTACGACGACGACGAGCGCGGCCAGCGCGACGTTGTACGAGCCGTAGTGGTAGAGCGCGTGCCCGGGCCAGAGAACCTCGACGGCAACCGCGACGCCGACGACGACGGCTCCGAGAAGAAAGCGCTTCAATCCGAACGCATCGCATCGGCAACGGCTGCGCGCATCTGCTCCAGCGTCAGCGGCCCGTCGAAGCCGCGCATCACGATGCCGCGCCGGTCGACGATCACCGTCGTCGGCAAACCGAGCGCCGCGTAGATGAGACCGTATCGCTCGTTGGAATCGAGCCAAATCGGAAAGCGGATCTGCAGCGCATCGGCGAAGGCTCGTGCCTTCTGCGGCGACTCGCCCTCGTTGACGCCCACCACGGCGACTCCACGATGCGCGTTGGCTTTCGCCAGCTGCTGGAGGTCGGGCATCTCGGCACGGCACGGCGGACACCACGACGCCCAGAGGTTCATCACGACGATGCTGCCGCGATAGCGGTCCAGCGAGACGGAGCGGCCGAGGTCGTCCTGCAAGGGGAATACCGGAGCCTGACGCCCGGCGAGCGCGGCGGGCCCGCTCGTTGCCGGCGATTGCGAGACGACGTAGGGTTCCGCGACGAACGCGGCGACGATCGCCGCCAGCGCGACGACCGCCCATCCGATATACCGTTGCATTATTCGACCGCAGGTCTTCCGGACGCGTAAGCGAGGAGCCCTGCTGCGGCGGACGAAACGGCGACGGCGTGCCTGCTGCCATTCTCGACGGACGCGCGCTTGCCGCCGAACTGCGCACCGAACTGGTCGAGCGGACCGGTGTCCTGCGTGCGCGCGGAATCGAGCCGCGTCTCGCGATCGTTTTCGTCGGCGAAAACGAGTCGAGCCTGGCGTACGTGCGCAACCTCGTGCGCACCGGCGAGCGCGCGGGTATCGCCGTCGACGTCGTGCACCTGCGGCCGGATGCTTCCGTCGCGACGGTGCGCGAGAGGCTCGAAGAGCTGCGCGACGATCCCGCGACGCACGGGGTGCTGCTGCAGCAGCCGCTGCCGGCGAATCTCTCGATTCGCGAGATCGCCGACGCGATTCCGGCGCACAAGGACGTCGACGGAGCTCACCCCACAAACCAAGGCCACTTGGCGTTTGGCAGCGGCACCGAGTACGTGCCCGCCACCCCGGCGGCGGTGATGCTGTTGCTGGAACGCAGCCCGCACTGGCCGCTGCGCGGCCGCAGTGCCGTGATGATCGGCCGGTCGATCGTCGTCGGCGCGCCGGTCGCGATGCTGATGCTCGCACAGGACGCGACGGTGACGGTGCTGCACAAAGAGTCGGCATCGCTGCAGCCTTTCGTGAGGCTCGCCGAGGTCGTCGTCGTTGCGGCGGGCGTTCCGGGCTTGATCCGTGGGGAGGATTTGATGCCGGGCGCAACGGTGATCGACGTCGGCACCACGCTGATCGACGGCGTACTGCGCGGCGACGTCGATTTCGAAAGCGCGCTGCCCGTAGCGGGAGCGATTACGCCGGTTCCGGGAGGCGTCGGTCCGGTAACCAACGTCGCACTGCTGCGCAACGTCGTCAAGGCGGCCGAATACGCCACGGCAGGTCGGTAGTTCTGCCGCGGTAAAGCCGCTGCACGGTGAAGCCGTCCGCTCACGAACTCGACGCACTGCACGCGGCACCCCATCCCCTTCTGCTCGAGCTGGAACAGCACGCCCGCAAGGATGCCGTGCCCGTAACCGCGCGCGAAACGGGGCGCCTTCTCGCAACGCTCGTGGTTGCGATGCAAGCGAGCCGCATCCTCGAGATCGGCACCGGCTACGGCTATGCGACGCTGTGGATGGCGCTCGCTCAGCCCCGCATGGGGCGGATCTGGACGATCGACGCCGATTCCCACAAGACCGACGTCGCGCGCTCGTACTTCGAGCGCGCCGAAGAAGACGACTACATCGAGGTCTTCAATACGCCGGTACCCGAGCTGTTGGACAACTTTCCGCACCGCAACCTGGACATCGCCTTCGTCGCCGTCAACGAAATGGAGTACGGCCGCTATCTCGAGCTGATCATGCCGATGCTCAAGCTCTCGGGATTGTTGATCTTCGATCGCGCGTTACTCGCGCCGCACTCCTTCGTACATCAGTTCCTCGCGCACGACGCCCTCGAAGCAACGCTGCTGCCGCTGGGAGACGGCATCGCGATCGGCGCGCGGCGCCGGTGAGCGACGCCGCGGCCTTCCGTCAGGCGATGCGGCGCGTTCCGACCGGCGTCACCGTCGTCACCAGCCTGAAAGACGGCGAGCCGCGAGGCATCACGGTCAACGCCTTCGCCAGCGTCTCTCTCGAGCCGCCATCGCTGCTGATCTGCATCAATCGCGAAGCGCGCAGCTACCTCTTCATCTCTACCTCGCGTATCTTCTGCGTCAACGTGCTCGCAGGCGACCAGCGCGAGTTGGCCGAGCGCTTCTCCGGCAAGGTGCGCGAGCTGCAGTTCGCAGACGTCCGCTACTCGGTCGACGCGACCGGTGCGCCCGTGCTCGACGGCTGCATCGCGCACTTCGACTGCGAGGTTGCGCACGAGTACCAGGTCGGCTCTCACTCGATCCTCGTGGGCTCGGTGCTCTCGTGCAGCGCGCGTCCCGGCTCGCCGCTGGGCTACTTCAACGGGGGCTTTCACGACTTCGGGATCCACGTGGACTAGCCGTGGTGCTCGAAACGCTGGCGGTGGGGCCGCTGGACTGCAACTGTACGATTCTGGCCGACGAGAAGAGCGGAGAGGCGATCGTGGTCGACGGTGGCGACGGGGTTGCCGAGGTGACGTCGCTACTCGACGAGCGCGGCTGGCGAGCGAAGCTTTTAATTCACACGCACGCCCACATCGACCACATCGGCGATCTCGGCGGCTTGCGCGAAGCCACCGGCGCGCGCGGCCTGCTGCATCCCGCCGACCTACCGCTCTACCACATGCTGGCGCTCCAGGCGAAGTGGATCGGCCTGTTGCGCGCGCCGCGCATCGTCGCTCTCGACGGCGACCTCGCCGACGGTCAGCGATTCGACGTCGGCGCGGCGCGCGTCGAAGTGCTGCACACGCCGGGCCACACGCCGGGGAGCGTCTCCTTCGCCGTGCATGACGGAGGGGAGACGACGCTGCTCACGGGCGACACGCTCTTCGCCGGCGCGATCGGGCGCTGGGATCTCGGGGGCACCTCGATGGCGGACATCGTCCGCTCGATTCGCACCAAGCTTCTCGACTTCGCCGACGGCACGGTGGTGATCCCTGGGCACGGGCCGTTCACGACGATCGGCGTCGAGCGCTTCTCCAATCCCTATCTGCGTGGCTGAGCTCGCGCGCCGGCGGCGTCTTTTCGTCGGCATCGCTCTCGACGGCGCGGCGCGCGCCCGCTGTGCGGCCATATCGGAGCGGCTCGCGCAGACCGGGTTCGACGGGCGCTACGAGGCGCCCGAGAAGCTCCACGTCACGCTGGCATTCTTAGGCAACGTCGACGATGCCGCCGTGCCTCCCGTCATCGCCGCGTTAGGGGAGAGCGCCGCCGGCAGGGTGCCGTTCTCGCTCACGCTCGACCGGCTCGGCGCGTTTCCGCACGAGCGCAAGCCCCGCGTCGTCTATCTCGGGGCGCGCGAACAAGGCGCCGCGTTCCGCGGCCTCGCCGCCGCCGCGCGCCGCGCCTACGAACCGTTGGGTTTTCCGTTCGAGAAGGATGCGGTCGCGCACGTCACCATCGCGCGCGTCAAAGAGGCGCGACGACCGTTGCCCAACGTCGAGTTTGCGCCGATCGCACTTGCCGTGGCGTCGCTCGCACTCTTCGAATCGATCTTCGACGCCAAGGCCAACACGTCGAGGTACGAAGTCGTCGACTCCGTCGCGCTTGGGTCATAGCGTCATCGCAACAAATGCTGCGATGGGCGATCGCTACTCGTCCGGCGGCCGCGCTCGGGATGACCGCGGACGCTTTAGTGAAGTTTGATTAACAGCTTGCCGTCGCCGTTTGCGCCGGCCGCGGGCGCGGCGGCTTGTGGCTGCGCGGCTGGGGCGGCGGGACGCGCCATCGATCCGAAGTCGGGAATCGTTTTCGCGGCGACTTTCGCTCGATAATCGTCGAGCGCCACGTGCAGCGCCTCGAGCGCGCGTTCGGGATAATCCTTCTTCTTCTCGGGATAGCCGCCGAGCTGCGCCTCGACCTCGCCGGTAGCGATCGCGGCGGCCTCGTCGATCGTCTTGCCCTTTGCGAGTTCGACGACCAGGCTGCACGTCGCCGTGCCGAAGCCGCAGCCGGTGGTGAAGTACGAGATATCCTCGATCACCGCGCCGGGGCCAATCTTCAAAAAGAAGTTGTACATGTCGCCGCACGAGTCGCTGAAATACTCACCACTCGCGGTCGGGCTCTCCATCGTGCGAAAGCCCGTGCGCTCTTCGACGAGGCGTTGAAACTTTGGAAAATCCATACGATCGATAACTCCTACGAAGCCGCTCTGGTTGCCGCTTGCGGATGCAGTTCGAAGCGGCACTCCTTGCCGCCGTGCGCCAGCGACTCCGTCTGCGAATGCGCGCCGCCGATCGTTTCGTCGATCACGCTGTGGATCACTTGGCAGACCTCCGGATGCTCCTTCGCGGCGTTGGAGTACGGGCAATTGTGCTCGTGGATCACGAAGCCGTCGTCGAGCAGGCTGTACTCCGCCACGACGCCGCTCTTGCGCAGCATGTCGGTGAGCTGGGCGACGCGCTCCTCCGGCGCCTGCGCGGTAACGGTGAGGCGGGCGCGGGCGACCGCGCGCTCGGCGAGCCCGTCGAAAATCTGCTTGATCGCCGGCGCGCCGAACTGGTCGCGCACCTCGCGCAGCACGGCACTGAGCATCTTGTCGTAGGCCTGCGGAAAAAGCCGGTCGGCCTCGGTCGTAAGCGAGAACTCGATCGTGGGCTTGGTCGGCCCGCGGCGTACGGAGGTCTCGGCGACTAGGCCGTCCCGCTCCAGGACGGTCAGTTGCTGTCGCACCGCATTGGGCGAGAGGGCGAACACCGCGGCAAGATCGGCCGCCGAAGCCGAGCCTCGCCGGCGCAGCTCGCTCACGATCTTCCCGCGGGTGCTCTGAAAAAACCGATCGGAGTGCATCTTTGGCGCTATCCTAGCACGAAAGGTCGCAGATAGTAAAGTTTTTCCTTGACTTTCTAAGAGAGCCTCGGCTACGATAATTTCCTATGTCGGATCAAGGCCTTCACATCAAGAATTTGCACTGCAGCGTCGCCGGCAACGACATCCTGCGGGGAATCGACCTAAGCGTCCACCCGGGCCGCGTCGCAGCCCTCATGGGGCCCAACGGCAGCGGCAAGTCGACGCTCGCCTTTTCGCTTACCGGTCACCCCAACTATGAGGTGACGGGCAGCGTGACCCTCGACGGTGAGGATCTGCTCTCCCTCGCACCCGATAAGCGAGCCCGTGCCGGGCTCTTCCTCTCGTTTCAGTATCCTGCGGCCATTCCGGGGGTGAAAGTCGCGAACTTTCTCCACGCGGCGCGCCAGGCAGAACGCCCCGGCGACCTGCCGCCGGCGAAGTTCCGCGCGCTGCTCTTGGAAAAGATGGATCAGCTCGGAATCGATCCGTCGTTCATGGGACGCTATCTCAACGACGGGTTCTCCGGCGGCGAAAAGAAGCGCTTGGAGATGCTGCAGCTCGCGGTGCTCGCGCCGAAGTACGCCATCCTCGACGAGACCGATTCCGGTCTCGACATCGATGCCCTCAAGGACGTCGGCACCTCGATCGGAGCGCTGCGCGCCAGTGACGAAGGGCGCAACGCCGGCTTCCTGATCATCACGCACTATCCGCGAATTCTGCAGTACGTCGTTCCCGACGTCGTGCACGTGATGATCGACGGCCGCATCGTCAAGACCGGCGATGCCGAACTCGCCCAACGCATCGAACGCGAAGGCTACGACAAGCTGCGCGAAGAGGCCGCGGCGATTGCCTAGCGTCGTCGCGCAGGAACGCTCGCCGGCCGCGCGCGAGCTCTACGACCGCCTCTTGGCGCTCCCATCGGCACCGTTCTCATCCGAAGAGAGAGCAAGCGCGCTCGACCGCTTCTTCTCTCTGCCGAGCGGCCGCGAGAGACCGGGGCGCTTCTGGCGCGTCGACTTCGAGTCGCTGGCGCCCGAGGCTGCCGCGATCGGCACCGGTCCGCAAGCCGCGCAGTTCGAGACCCGCGAGGGCGGCGTCACCGTCTGCGATCTCGCGACGGCGGCCGCGCGCTGGCCGGAACTTCTCGCCCGCGCCTTCGGCGCCACCGCCGCATCGGGCACGAAGTTTGGATCGCTCACCGCGGCATTCGCGCAGAGCGGCGCCTTCGTGCACGTGCGCGCCGATCACGCGAGCGACGAGCCGGTCGTCGTTACGTATCGTGCGCCCGATGGCGGCGCCATCTTTCCTTGGACGGTTCTGCTGGCGGAGCGGGGCTCGCGCGTAACGCTCGTCGAGCGCATCGAGGGCGCCGGCAGCGCGTTCGTCTGCGGCACCACGGAGATCGTCACCGACGAAAACGCTGAGGTGTGCCACGCCGTGCTGCAGCGCAGCGGCGACGCGGCGCGCGTTATTTGGAACCGTTTCACCCTTCCCGGACGCGACGCCCACGTCTGCATCGCCGATGCCGAACTGGGCGGCGCGCTAAGCGCCGGAGAGATCGTCGTCTCGATCGAAGCGCCCGGCAGTACCTCTGAGATCGCCGCGATCTTCTTTCCGGGCGGTTCGCAGCACGTCGACATCGTGAGCACGGTGGATCACCGCGCCGGCGAAGCCACCTCGGAGACGCTGGTGAAATCCGCAGCCCGCGAACGCGGTCAAGCACGTTTCTTGGGCAACATCCGCATCGCGCCGCACGCGCAAGGAAGCGACGCGCGCCTGCGAGACGACGCGCTGCTGCTGTCGCCGACCGCGCACGTCGACTCCGTGCCGGCCCTGGAGATCGGCGCCAACGACGTGAAAGCCTATCACGGCGCGACCGTCGGCGCGATGGACGCCGAGCAGATATTCTACATGGAGAGCCGCGGGATCGAGCGGCTCGCCGCGGAGCGAATGATCGCGCTGGGCTTTTTCGAGCCGGCGATCGAGCGCTTTCCCACGGTGAGCTTGCGCGACGAGATCCGCGCAGCGCTGGCGGGAAAGCTCTCGTGACGCAGAGCCTCTCGGTCCCGCAGCACGAACTCGCCGTCGACGAGAAACTGCGCAAGATCGTCGCCGACTTTCCGATCCTGGCGCGCCCGACGTCGCGTGGGAAACGCCTCGTCTACCTCGATTCCGCCGCGACCTCGCAGAAGCCGCGCGCGGTCATCGGTGCGCTGGTCGATTACTACGAGCGCTACAACGCCAACATTCATCGCGGCGTCTACGAGATCGCGCAGCAGGCCACCGACGAGTTCGAGCAGGCGCGCGTCAAAGTGGCGCGCTTCATCGGCGCGCGCACGTCGGAAGTGGTCTGGGTGCGCAATACCACCGAGGCGATCAATCTCGTCTCTTATTCCTGGGGCGACGCAAACGTCAAGCGGGGCGACGCGATTCTTCTCAGTGAGTTGGAGCACCACTCCGACCTGGTGCCCTGGCAGCAGCTGGCGAAACGCACCGGAGCGCAGCTGCGCTACATCCCCGTCGACGAGCGCGGGCTGCACGTGCTCGACGACCTCGACGGCCTCCTGCAGGGTTGCAAGCTGGTGGCGATCTCGCACGTCAGCAACACGCTGGGCACGATCGCGCCGCTGGAAAAGATCGTCGAGCACGCGCACCGCGCGGGAGCGATCGTCGCCGTCGACGGCGCGCAGGGCGCGCCGCACTTGGCCGTCGACGTCAAGGCCCTCGACGTCGACTTCTACAGCTTCAGCGGGCACAAGATGCTCGGGCCGACCGGCATCGGCGCGCTCTACGGCAAGCGCGAGCTGCTCGAGGCCATGCCGCCCTTCCTCACCGGCGGCGACATGATCCGCAAGGTGGGCTACTTCGAAACGACGTTCAACGATCCGCCGCGCAGGTTCGAAGCCGGAACCAGCAACATCGCCGATGCGATTGCCTTCGGCGTCGCGGTGGAGTACCTCCAAAGCGTGGGGATGCAGTGGGTTCGCGAACACGAGCGAGAGCTCATGGCCTACGCGCTGGAGCGGCTGGCACCGTTCGAGCCGCGCGGTTTGGCGCTCTACGGCCCGCGCGATCCAGCACTGACCTCCGGCGTGATCTCCTTTAACTTCGCCGACATCCACGCGCACGATCTCGCGTCAATCCTGGATACCGAAGGCGTCTGCATTCGCGCCGGACATCACTGCACGATGCCGCTCATGGAAAAGATGGAGTGGAGCGCCACGGCGCGCGCCTCGTTCTACCTCTACAATACGCGCGCCGACGTCGACGCGCTCTGCGAAGGTCTCGAGAAGGCCGCGCGCGTCTTTCGCCTGTAGGAGCGCCGGCACTCGTGGACGACTTCTACCGCGATTACATCCTCGACCACTACCGCAGCCCGCGCAACTTCGGCACTCTCGACGACCCCGATATCGAGGCCGAAGATCTCAATCCGCTCTGCGGCGATCAGATCAAGATGCAGCTCAAGCTCGACGATGCCGGCGTCGTCCGCGACGTTCGCTTCTCGGGAAAGGGTTGCGCGATCAGTCAGGCCTCGGCCTCGATGCTGACCGAGCAGATCAAGGGAATGAAACTCGCCGAGGTCGCCAAGCTGCCCAAGGATGCCGTATTGGAGAACGTCGGCATCGGGATAAGTCCGACGCGCATGAAGTGCGCGATGCTGGGCCTGCGCGTGCTGAAAAGCGCGGCGATCGGTGAGTTGGCCGGCTGGCCCGACGAGGAGTAACCGCGGCTGCGTTCGTCGTGTGAGCTTACACCGCGATGGAGGATGAGCCCACTGGGGCAACGCGAACTAAGACGCATGAAAACTGTTGCTTTTGCGCGACGGGCGTTCGGCGCTTCGCTCGCCGCGGGAGTCTTGGCCGGTTGCAGCGCCTCGCCGAGCCAGCCACAAATGGTTCCCGCGGTGCTCGCCGGCGCGCACGCTCGATCGTGGATGCTGCCCGAGGCCTCGAGCGAGACGCTTCTCTACTACAGCGATGGGGGCGGGAACGTCTATGCGCTGTCCTATCCACAAGGCAAGCTTGTCGGCACGCTGACCGGCTTTGACGGGTCGCAAGGGGTCTGCTCCGACGCGAACGGCGACGTCTTCATAACGACACTTTACACCGAAGATATCTTCGAGTACGCACACGGAGGCACCGAGCCGATTGCCAAACTGGGCGATTACGGCTACTACCCACTCGGGTGCGCGGTCGACCCCGTTACTGGCAACCTCGCCGTCGCCAACACCCAAGCGATGAATGGGGGCGACGGCAACGTCGCGATCTATACAGGCGCCAAGGGGAAGCCAACCGATTATACGGCATCGGGGCTCTTCGGCTATAGCTGGTGCGCGTACGACGGCTCGGGCAACCTCTACGTCAACGGCGGGAACGCGCTCGCCGAGATGCCGTACGGCAGCCAAAGCCTCGACGAGATCTCGCTCAGCGTCACGGGCGACGCCATCCAGTGGGACGGCCAATATCTCGCGATGATTAACCCAACCGCAAAGGTCGTTTACCGCATCGCGATCTCCGGCTCGTCGGGAACGGTGACGTCGACGGTTGATTTTACGGGGCTGTTCGCGGAGCTGGGTGACGACTTTGTGCTGCCCACCGGTGCGATCGTGATGCCTTTCGGCGTGAAGCAGAATAGAATCACCCGTATCGGCCAGTGGAACTATCCGAAGGGCGGAACTGTCAAGAAGACGATCCATCGGGTGGAGTACGTCGAAGCGCTGGCCCTGAGCATCTGAAAGGAAGATTGTGGAGAAGAACGCGCGCGTCATTGCCGCGATGATCGTGGGCCTGGCCACGAGCGGATGCCAGAGCGCCGGCCTCGCGCCCGCGCAGCCGGCCTTCGACGGCTCGGGCTCCTGGATTCGCCCTACCAGCAGCCAGGGGCCGCTGATCTACGGCGGTTACGGCGAGGACGTTTACATCTATGATTATGCGGGAGAGAAAGTCGGCGAGCTTACGGGTTTTGAGGGAGCCGAAGGCCTCTGCTCGGATAGCCGCGGCGACGTCTACGTCGCCGATGACGACAGAGAGCTGATCTACGAATATCCGCCGGGCGGATCGCTGCCCGTCTTGGTTCTCGACGACCGCGGAGAGAGGCCCGGCGGTTGCGCGGTCGATCCGACAACCGGCGCGCTCGCGGTGATGAACCTCGGCTCCAACTTCGAGGACCAAGATGGCAACGTTCTCATCTTTGCTTCCGGCAGCAGCGGCACGCCGGTAAAGTACACCGCACCCAACATCGTTTCGTATGCGTTTGGCGCTTACGATCCATCGGGAGACCTCTATGTCGACGGCACCAGCAGTAAGCACGGGTTTGCGCTAGCCGCACTCTATAAGAATAGCGGCGGCTTCACGGAAATTCCGCTCACCGGTTACAACAACCGCAGTCATCGCGCGGCCGGCGTGCAATGGGACGGACAGTACGTCGCGGTAGGCGATAGCCTGCAGGGTTCCATCTATCGCATTGCGGTTTCGGGGAGTTCGGGAAAGATCGTGCAGACGGTCAAGGTGAAAGGCTGGTTCCGTCACAGCCCCGTCGGATTCGCGATCAACGGTAAGAAGCTGCTGTTTCCCTTAGACACGAAGCTGCTGTTCTTCGCATACCCGGCCGGCGGAAAGAAGAAAGGCGGCTTTTTCGGCGACGTCGGCAGCAACGTAACCGTTACGAACGCGCAATAGTCTCGCGGCAACCATCGTTTTTCGTCAACCCGGCGGCCGGTGCCCCTGCGATGGCGCCGTTCACATCCCACGTACTACTGCGGCTTGATCGCGAAGCTGCCGGTGATCTGTAAGCCCGCCGGACCCGGCTCCAACTCAAAGGTATCGTAATACTCGTCGCTGCCGTTGCGCACGTCGACGGTGACCTTGTAGCGACCGTCGCCGGCGTCTTGCGAGCGCATCGACGCGATCTGCGAACCGGGATTCATGAAGTCTTCGCTCGGTGTCTCACCCGAGGCCATGTACGACCGCGCGGTCGCGCGATCGCCGCGCGCGAGCGCCTCCAGATACGAGCGCACGATTGAAGTCGCGTGCTCTTGCGCGGCTGGAACGCGCGCGGGCGCCGCGGTAGCCGGCACGGGTTTGGGCGTCGGTTTCGGAGACGGTTCGGGCGTCGGCGGCAGTAACGGCGCGGCCGTTCGCTCCGAAACCAGCGGCGTCGCTTTCGGCGCGGGCACGGGCGTGGGAGGCAGCAGCGAAGGCGTCACCTTGACCGCGACCGCGGGTTTCGTGCTGGGGGAAGCGAGAGCGCTGGGAGACGGCAGCGGCGACGGCGATGGCGACGTTTTTGGTGAGGGCGTTGGCCGCAACGTCGGCGAGGGCGCGGCGGTCGGTTCGGATGAGGGTGACGGCCCGATGCCCGGCGGCGACGGGCTCGGCATCGTCTGCAGCGTAAGTTCCGAGGGAGCCGCCTTCGGCGTGCCGTTCGCGCCGCCAAAGAAATGCGCGAGCGCTCCGCCCAAGAGCAGCCCGGCGAGAATCACGACGAGGATCAGCGGGAAGAGCGGCAGCCCCCCGCCACCGCCGCCGCCAGGCTCGTCGTCAACGCGTCGGCGACGAGGACGCTCGGTCAGAGCTTTCCTAGCCGTTCGGCGAGCGCGTCGCGAAGCGAGGCAGGCAGCGCGGCGATCAGCTCGGGGCGCTGCGCGACGAAGTGAACGGTGGCCTCTTTGAGCACGTCGGGGTTCGTCCGGGCATAGGTCAGCAAGGCGTGCTCGGCGCCGTTCTCGCGGCGCGCGATGCTTTCGAGCGTCTTGCCGGCGCCCTCGGCGGCGTCCTCAGACGACTCCCCGCGTTCGCGGAACGCGCTGAAGACGGATTCGACGAACGCCGCATACGCGTCCGGCGGCATCGTCGAAACCTCGCGCTCGTAGAGTGCGGCGAGTTCCGATTCGTGCATCTTTGCGAGAAGCTTCTCGACAGCGTCCGCCAGCGTATCGGCCCGCACGTTCCCGAAGGACATTCGCCCAGACATTTATCCTCGGCAGCAGGCAGCTCCTCGATGCGGCAGAAATTGCTTCTCGATGATCCGGGTAAAGGTGCCGCTCGATCTTCACGCCGTCGCCGTCGGCGGCTCGGGCGCCTTTGCGCTTGCTACGCCGCTGCGCGTCCGCGATCTCCTCGCGTTCGCCGTGCGCGAAGCCATCGGGATGCGCGCCCCGCGCGACAAGTTCTCGCGCAGCGTTCATCGCACGCTTGCCGGGCTGGCCGCAGGCGATTTCACGATCGACGTCAACGGCCGAAGCTTCACCGACGCGGATTCG
Source organism: Candidatus Cybelea sp. (assembly GCA_035939175.1). Taxonomy (GTDB): domain Bacteria; phylum Vulcanimicrobiota; class Vulcanimicrobiia; order Vulcanimicrobiales; family Vulcanimicrobiaceae; genus Cybelea. The sequence continues at coordinate 81,055 of DASZGC010000015.1, forward strand.
ATCGTGGTCTGCGAAGGCACGGTGGACATCCGCTTCTTTCTCGGCCAGCGCCGGAGGCTCGCGCCCAAACGCGCGTAGGCGGGAACCTCTAGCTACCTTGCGTCGGGTGATACTGTAAGAGAAGTTAGTCTTCTCGGCGGAAACGGAGCACTTCATCATATTCGGTTTTTTCGCGGTCGCCGCACTCGTAGCGGGGCTTCAATCTGCCGCCGTTACGGGCATCCGCTACGACCTTTCGGGCGAGGATCTCTACCGCGTCGAATCCGCCTCGAGCATCTCCCGCGTGTCGTACGCGGGAAGCGAACGGCTGTCGGTGCAGCTCGAGGGCCACACGCGCCGTTATGACGCCCGAGCCACGTTCGTGCGCCTAGCGCCCGACGGCAAGAGTGATGGGGACGCGCACTTCGTCGCCGAGATGCTGCCGGACGGCTCGTTCGAAGACCGCGTCGACGACGACCCCAACTTTCTCACGATCCTCAATCAGCCGTTCGCGGTGCAGCTCGACCGAGCCACGCTCCACGATCTGCGCTCGATGCACGGCGCGATTCCGTTCGCCGCCGGCTCGCCGCTCGGCGGCGATACGGTGCTGCGGGGCTTCTTGCGACCGGGCCCCAGCGGCCCGGTCGACGGGCGTGCGACGGTCGCCGTTCGCTTCGAAGCGCATGGTCCGATGACGGGGTCGCTACCGGGACGCAGCGACGCAACGATCAGCGGAACGATGCACATGGACGGAACGGCGTACTACGCCCTCGACGACGCGATGCTTTTGGCGTTGACCGCAACGCTTACCGTCGACGCCCGCCTGCAGCAGAGCCGCGGTAATGCTGCGGTTCCGGTGCGGATCACCTACCGCCGCTCGCTTCGCTTAGCGCACTAGTTTGGGTTGAAGGCCTCGGGACGACGCGCGGGGCTAGAACGCGCCGATGAGCTCGACTTCGAGCGGGTGGCGCAACGGTTGCTCTCGGAGCTCGGTGAGAGGAGTGAATGCCAGATGATTTTGGTGGCAATCGATGAGCATCTCGATGCCGCGTTTTACGCAGCCCGTCTCCTCGACGTACTTGGCGAGTTTTTTCTTGAAGTACGCCTGCGGCTCGTGCAACATCTTGGCATAGTAGGGATCGTCGGTAAGCCCCTCGGGTGCGATGCCCTCCTTCGGCACCAGCCAAACGAACCACGGATCCTCGCCTTGACGGTAGCCGATGAGAACCAAGGGGACGGCCCTGGCTGAGCCCAGTTTCGGCACGAAGCTGCACATCGTATACGCGTCT
>DASZGC010000016.1:0-58420 GCA_035939175.1 Candidatus Cybelea sp.
CTATTCGCCTGGCGGGCCGCAGTCCTCCTGGCATTAACGTAAAATTTTGTTGACGTATTAACGAGCATGTGGCATAATCCAGCCGCGTGGAGCTAAGGGCCTCCTTGCTCTTTTTACGCACAAGTAAGCCTCGACCCAAAGGAGATTACACGATGCAACGAGGTTTAGGTCAGAGGGGTGCCGTGCTGCCGTTTGTGGCGATTTCGCTCTCGGTGTTGCTCGGCTTTACCGGCCTTTCGGTAGACGTTGGATATTGGCAGTACCAAGAGCGCCAGCAGCAAAACGCGGTGGATAGCGCCGCGATCGGCGGCGCGCAGGCGCTGGACGCCGCCGGCTGTCCGGCCAAGGCGTCTGCCCAGAGCGCGGCCGACACGGACGCGGCAATGTATGGATATTCGGGCGGCCAAGTGACCGTCAACAACCCGCCCGCGGCGGGAGCCTACTCAGGAAATAACTGCGCCGTCTCGGTCTCGATCACGGGGACGAAGCCGTCGTTCTTCGCTCAGATCTTCGGCAAGGGTTCGATGACGGAGACGACGTCGGCGACGGCGGAGCTCGTGAGCACGAACAACAACTGCATTTATCTGCTCAGCACGACGTCGACCTCGACGTTCAGCGGCGGTAACGTGTCGGCTTCGGGGTGTGGCATCTCGATGAACGGCTCGGGCAGCTTCTGCAATAAAGGCAGCGTCAACGCGGCGCGCATCGGCTACGCCGGATCCGCACCCAACGTCTGCGGCGGTACTACGTTTACGGGCGCGACGCCCGCTCCCCAGATGACCGCCCCGAACCCGTGCCCCGAGATCACGGGGTGCAACTACCTCGCCAACAATCCGCCATCTACGGCGAACTGTCAAACGCTAACGGCTAACATGAATCCGACGATCGCGCCGGGCTGCTACAACAACCTCACCGTGGGTGGTTGTGGTACGGTCTCGCTTCAGCCCGGAGTCTACGTGCTCAACGGCACGAGCAACTTTGCCGGATCGTCGTTCGTGGGCAGTGGCGTGACGTTCTACGTCACGGCGAACGGGACTGCGCCCGACTTTAGCGCAGCTACCAGTGCGACGATCTCGCCGCCAACGACGGGGAACGAGGCCAACGTTCTCTACTATCAAGTCCCGACCAACAGCACCGCCCCGAATCTATCGGGGTCCTCCGTCCACTGGAAAGGGCTCGTTTACGCTCCCGGTGCGACCGGTGTGAACTTCAACGGTGCGCTGGGAGACTACACGGTGCTGGTCCTCGGATCGGCAAACCTCACGAGCACGTCGGGCTATAACTTCGGGACGCCTCCTCCGGGCACCACGCTGCCGCAAAACGTGGTGCTGACCCAATGAGCCTGCGAATCCTCGGGCGCCGCCTGCGCGCCCTCGGAGTCGGTGAATCGGGCGCAAGCCTCGTCGAATTTGCCTTGGTCGCGCCCTTCCTCGCCCTGCTCCTCGTCGGAATGATCGACTTCGGCCGGTACACGTACGATGGAATCCTCGCCGCGAATGCGGCGCGGGCCGGCGTTCAATACGGCGCACAGAGCCTTATAACCGCCGTCGATACGACCGGGATCGAGAAGGCCGCCATTGCCGACGCCGGCAGCTTGCCGAATCTAAGCGCAAGCCCGCAGCCGTATTGCTTGGCCAACGGAGCGATCGCATCGTGTACGACGTCAGGAGCGGTGCCATATGTCAAGGTCGTTACCTCCGGTACGTTTACGCCGCTGATAAAGTATCCTGGGCTTCCGGCGTCGCTCTCGATCACCGGAACGGCCGTGATGCGGGTGGAGTCGCAATGATGCGGCACGGCGAACGCGGCAGCACGATGACGGAGACCGTGATTGCCATCGGCGCCGTCCTCGCCTTGACGTTGGGGATCATCGACTTTGCCCGCGGGATGTATACGTACGGCTTGACCGCGCAGTTGGCGCGTCAAGGGGCGCGGTGGGCGATCGTACGGGGGTCGGGATGCACTCTGCTCGATCACTGCAATGCCCAGTCCTCCGACGTGCAAACGTACGTGAAGAGCCTTACCGGTGTCATGCCGGCCTCCAATGGCAAGACCGTGACCGCTACGGCAGCGTGGCCTAACTCGTGCAATAGTGCGGGCTGCCCCGTCCAGGTTACGGTCACCGTCCCGTTCAGTTTCGTAACGGGCGTGCTTCCTGGAGCAACTTTCAACATGTCCAGTACTTCGCAGATGGTGATTTCAGAATAAAAATCGTAAACGGTCGAGGGCAACGGGGGGCGGTTTGCCCCTCGTTGCCATATGTTTAGCCGTCCTGTTGGGCTTTGCCGGATTGGCAGTCGACGTCGGATTCTGGGACTACCAGTTAGGCCAACAACAGTCGGCGACCGACGCTTCCGCAATCGGAGGAGCGCAACAGCTGCTTTACTCGAATTGCGCCTCGCCAAGCAGCGCGAGCAGTTCGGCGAAGGACGACGCCTCCAGCGGCGGTTTCGCAGGCGGGACTGCGAACGTCCAGTGAGCGTCCAGAATCCGCCAAGCTCAGGTCCGTTCTCGTCGGATAGCCGCGCCGTGTCGGTGCTCACGGCCGTGGCGACGCTGACATCAAACAGCGCTACGTATTGCCGGGAGGTTCGAACTTCAATCGGGCGACGATTTCCGGAGCCGGCGTAACGTTCTACATCCCTCCGGTGCGACGACGAACTTCAACAAGGCGACGATGACGCTGACGGCGCCCACAAGCGGTAACTACGTGGGTGTGGCGTACTATCAAGTCAAAGTCCAATAGCAACGGCCTAAATCTCAACGGCAGCTCGGCGAGTCTTAGCGGGTTGATCTATGCTCCCAGCGCCTCGATCAACGACAACGGCTCCGCCGACGTCTACACGATCCTGGTTGGGGCCTACCCGAACTTTAATGACAGCAGCCCTCAGGATTTCGCCAGTCCGGCGCCCTCGCAGACGGCGATTCTCAAGCAGGCGGTGCTCGTCCAGTGAGGGGAGAATCGTTCGCTCTGAGAGCGGCAGCAGCTTAGTTGAATTTACCTTCGTCGCGCCCGTGTTGATCTTTCTTCTGATCGGGATGATCGGCGTGGGACGATACACGTGCTACGGGGTTCTCGCGGCCGGTGCGGCACGAGCACCGGTGCAGTACGGCGCTCAGAGTCTATCAAAAGCTGCGGATACAATAAGTATTCAGAATGCTGTCAGTGCAGACGCGCCAAGTTTCGCCGTCGGCAGCACCACTCCAAACACCGTCGCGGTTTCGCAGTTATGCTCGGCGAGCGGCGGCGCCGCGACGACTTGCGCCACGACCAACACGCCCCCTACCAACACGATTTACTACGTTAAGGTGCAGGTCACTGGGACGTTCAAGCCGCTGATTACCTACGTCGGTCTACCGAGTTCGATACCGGTGACCGGCAGTGCGATTATGCGGGTCGTGAGCCAGCAGCAGTTCAGTCGGCAGAGATCGCCGGCACCGGTACGCGCCGCGGCTTTTTGACCAGAAAGATCAGCGGCGTTGATAGCACGAAGACGATGGCCGTCACCCGGAAGAGATAATTGTAGGCGATCATCGCCGATTGCTGGCCGACCATCGCGGTGAGTTGCCCGATCGAGTAGCCGTGCGACTGCGTTACGCCCGACGCCAGCACGTTCCACGCGATCGCGGTTTGGTGCGTGAGCAACGTGGTGAGGATCGCAATGCCCAGGCTGCCTCCCAGCTGGCGCAGCAGCGTGAAGACGCCGGTCGCACCGGCCATTTCCGGCACCGGCACGTCGCCCAGCGAGATCGTGGTGAGCGGAACGAAGAGGAAGCCCAGGGCGAACCCTTGGATCAGCCGCGGCCAAAAGACGTCCCAGTAACCGGCTTGCACCGAGAGTCCGCCGAGCAGCCACGTCGACCAGGCGAAGAGTAGGGTGCCGAAGACGATCGACCAGCGGCCGTCGACCTTATTGAGGATGCGGCCGATGATCAGCATCGAGGCGGCGGTGGCAAAGGCGCCAGGCATCAGCGCGAGGCCCGTGTCGAATGCCGTGAATCCCAGCAGCGATTGGAAGAAGAGCGGTAAGATCAGCGCCGTTCCGTACAGACCGAAGCCCATGATGATGCCGAGAAACGAGCCCACCGAGAAAGATCTGAACTTGAAGACCTTGAGGTCGACGATCGGATGGCGGTCGCGCAACGACTTGATCACAAAGGCGGTCAGCGCGGCGATCGAGATGATCGTCAGGATCACGATCGTCTGCGAGGAGAACCAGTCGTCGCGCTCGCCCTGCTCGAGCACGAACTGCAGCGAGGCCAGCCCCGCGGTGAGCAAGCCGAGGCCGATCCAGTCGATGCCGCCCTTGGGCTTGGCGATGTATTTGGGACTCGGAATGAAGGCCAACGTCATGAGAAAGGCCACGATTCCGATCGGAACGTTGATGTAGAAGATCAGGGGCCAATTGGCGTTGTCGACGATCCAGCCTCCCAGCGTTGGGCCGATCGCCGGTCCCACCATCGCGCCCATCCCAAAGATCGCCATCGCCGCGCCGCGGCGAGCAGGGGGAAAGGTCTCGAACATGATCGCCTGTGCGGTCGGCTGCAGCGCGCCGCCGCCGATCCCTTGGACGATGCGGTAGAAGACAAGGATCCAGATCGAGCGGGCCGTGCCGCAGAAAAACGAGGCGATCGTAAAGATCGCCAACGAGGTAGCATAAAAGGTCTTCCGCCCGAGCAGTGCGGTGAGCCAGCCGTTGAGCGGCATCACCACGACGCTTGCCAGGATGTATCCGGTGGCAACCCATGCAACCTCGTCGACGGTCGCGCCGAGATTACCGCCGATCGTATCGATCGCGACGTTGACGATCGTCGTGTCGATGATCGCCATGATGAGACCGAGCATCACCGTCACGGTGATCAGCGCGACGGGAACCCCCTCGTGCTGTCGCACGGCGGCGGTCACGATGGAGTTGCCACGAAAGGCCTCCTACCCATTTGCGCGCAAGGGAGCCAGCCGTGCAACCCTCGCGCGAACCGCCTCCTAAGAAAACGGCCGCTCTTCTCGTTGCCGCGTTCGCGCTCTTCGCGCTCATCGACGTCGGCGCGTTTCGTACCGGGCTTTATCACGGCATCCTGGACCCCTCGTCGAGCACCGGGAGTTTCGAATCGGCGATCGCGCAATCTCGCGCCTTCGAAGACGATCCTCGTCGCGACGTGCTCGTGCTCGGCGATTCCCGCATCTACTCGGGGCTCGATCCGCGGGAGGCGTCGGCAGCGGCGGGTGGTTCGCTGCGCTTCCTCAATGGCGGCGTGCCGGGAACGACGCCGCGCTGCTGGCCGTTCTTTTTGCGCGCGATCGATCCGCAGGCGCGGCGTTTCCGCGCCATCGTCATCGCGGTGGATACCTTCGCCGACGACGACTCCGCCATCGGCAGCCTCGACGGCGACGACCGCCCGATGGATCTGCGCTACGTCGTCTTCCAAACGCGGCTGGGCGATCTCTCCAAACTCGCCGGTTCGTTCTCCGACCCGCGCGAGCGCATCGAGTACGGCATCGACCTCTTCTGGCGCGGCCAGGAGCTGCGCGACGACGTGCAGGCGCTGGCGGCCGATCCGCTCGCCAGGGTGGCCGCGTTGGCGGCCGCGCGCGACGACCCCGCGTACGATCCGCTCGACGCACACCCCCGTACCGGATCGCTCGCCGGTCTCCACGTAGACTTCGCGACCGGGCAGATCGTCTATCCGCCGGGAACGAGCGACGATGCGCGCACCGCGATTGCCACGCAGGTGCTCGCGCCGGCGCGGCCGAGCGCTTCCTACGCGCGCTACCGGATGCAGTGGCTGGAGCCGATCGCGGCGCGCTACGCGGCAACGGGGACTCCGGTGATCTTCGTGCGCATTCCGACGCGGCCGGCGCATCGCAGCGCGACGCAGGAGCCCAACGGCTCGCTCGCGGCCATCGCGCAAACGGAGCACGCAACGCTGCTTTCCGCAGCGCCCTATCTGGCGCTCGAACGTCCCGAGCTCTTTGCCGACGAGGATCACCTCAACGCAAGCGGCAGCGCGACGTTCAGCCGTCTGCTCGGGCGCAACGTCGCCGCCGCGCTCGCCGATCCGCCACCGGCAGCCGCGGGGGCTGCCGATCCGCCCGCCGGCACGCGCGCGAATCCCCCCGCCGACGCGCCGGCGAGCGCACCGCAGGAGCATCACTCCCTCTCGTGGTTCGCCGCGGCGTGCGGCATCGGCATTCCCTTGCGCTTCCAATCGTACGAGTTCTGGCTCTTCTTCGCGCTCGTCGCCGCGCTGTTCTATGGCCTGCCGCGGCGCTACGGACGCGCGGTGCTCTTGATCGCGAGCTACTACTTCTACGCGCGGTGGAATGCGTGGTACCTCGTCTTTCTCTGGTTGCTCACTGCCAGCGACTACGCGATCGCGCTGATGTTGGAGCGGCGGCGCGAAGCCGGCACCGACGCGCGGCTGTTGCTGGGCCTAGGCGTCGCGGCGAACCTGGCGTTCCTGGGAACCTTCAAGTACACCAACTTTGCAACCGGAACGATCGCCGCGCTGACGGGAATGCACGCCGATCCCTGGCTGCTCTCACTCTTCGTGCCGATCGGCATCAGCTTTCATACCTTCCAGAGCATCTCGTATCTCGTCGACGTCTATCGCGGGCGCACGCCGGCGGTCCGCAAGTTGTTCGATTACGCGCTCTACCTCGCGTTCTTTCCGCAGTTGCTCGCGGGGCCGATCGTGCGCGCGGGACTTTTTTTCGGCGAGCTGTTCACCTGGCGGCCGCCGGGGCCGCAGGACATTACCTATGGGCTCGCGCGCGCGGGCTTCGGCCTGTTGAAGAAGACCGCCGTCGCCGATCAGTTTGCCGTCGTTGCCAACGGTTATTTCGACGCGATCGGCAGCCACCCGGGCTCGCCGGCGGCGTGGAGCGCGCTCTTTGCCTTCAGCATGCAGATCTACTTCGATTTCTCGGGCTACAGCGATATCGCCATCGGCTGCGCGCGGATGCTCGGCTTCGTCTTTCCCGAAAACTTTCGCATGCCGTATCTGGCGACGAGCATCACCGACTTCTGGCATCGTTGGCACATCACGCTCTCGACCTGGCTGCGCGATTATCTCTACATCCCGCTGGGCGGCAGCCGTCACGGCGTCGCGCAGACGCTGCGCAATCTGATGCTCACGATGCTGCTGGGCGGACTCTGGCACGGGGCGCAGTGGACGTTCGTCGCGTGGGGCGCGTTCCACGGAGCGTTGCTCTGCATCGAGCGCCTCTTCGGGATCGGTCGGGAAGAACGCGCCGGCAGCGTAGCGATCGTGGCCGTTCGCGTCGCGCTCACGTTCGTTCTCGTGACGCTGGCGTGGGTGCTCTTCCGCTCGCCGACCTTCGCCATCGCGTTGCAGGTCTACGGGCAGCTGTTCGCCGGCGGCTGGGGCCCGGCGATGTTGAGTGGCTGGCAAGCGGTTCTGGCGGCGGGAATCGTCGCCTTCGGCGCGGTCCGGCTGGTGCTCGAGCGCGGCGGTGTCGCCCCGGCGTGGCCGGCACTTCGCCCCGTCTATCAGGTGGGGGCTCTCGCGGGGCTGCTCTTGGCGCTCCAGCTCTTCTCCTGGCCAGGCATCTCGCCAACGTTCATCTATTTCAAATTCTGACGTTTGGCCTGAGCCGCAATCTAAGGTAAACTAGCCGAAATGCACGACGACCCGGACCAGTCCATTGCGACGTCTTCATTCGAGAACGTGCGCGTGATCACGCTGCGCGGCGAATGGGACGTGTCGAACCGCGAGCAGCTGCGCGAGGCACTCGGAGGCTGCGCGAGCGAAGGCGACGTGCTGGTGGATCTGCGCGCGGCCAGCTTTTTCGACTCGACCGCGCTAGCGGAGCTGATCTCGCTCTACAAACGGCTGACCGGCTCGGGACGGCGCCTCGAGGCGCTCGTCGGCAACAGCAACATGCGGCGCCTGCTGGAGCTCACGAGCCTCGACAATCTGATCGGCGTCTCTCACGAGCGCGCCCGCTACCTCAACGAGAACCTGCCGCCGCTCTCATCCTGAGGAGAGGAAGGCGACCCTCGACCGCGCGGTCGAAGCAGTTGCCGGCATGACGTCGCTTTCAGACGCGGTTCCTTTGAGCGCCCATCGCGATTCCCTTGCGCGCTATCTCGCGGAGGTCGGCTCTACGTTCGAATCCGTTGCCGGCAAGATCATCGCCGAGCGGCTCGAGCCGGGGTTCGTGCGCGACCCGTTGCGCGCGTGCCTGCTTTTATGGGCCGCCTGCGCTAACGGCGGACAACTCTCCGACGCGCTGCCGGTGGCCGCGGCCTTCGATCTCTTCGATCGCTTCATGCTGCTGCACGACGAGCTGGCCGAGGGCGCCGGCGAGACGGCCGCGCGCTGGGGCGTGGGACAGAGCCTCAACGCCGGCGACGCGCTCTATGCCGTTGCCTTTCGCTGCCTTGCCGCCGACGCGATCGTCTCGCGCAATCGACTCGACGCCGCGCGGCTAGCGGCCGAAGCGGTGCTTGCGGCGCTGGAGTCCGATCCGGCCCAAAGCCGTCGCGTGCTCACCGCCGCCGCGATGGAAGCCGGTGCCGTCATCGCCGGCGCTCCGCCGCACGCGATCGCGGCCCTGCGCGACGCCGGACGCGCGCTGGCCGCTGCCGGCGAAAGCGGCGATGCGGCGGAGGCGGAGCGCCTCGCCGAGCGCGCGATCTCGCTCGTTCGCGGCTGCACGCACGGTGAGGCAGTCGATGCTTTCGTGGAAGTCGCACGGAACGTTGCACGACGAGCGGCCTGAGCGTTCGACGGCGCCGCGAAAGGCGGAGCATCTTCGCATCAACATCGAACGCGACGTCGGCGCCAAAGGAGTAGAGGCGGGATTCGATGCGTATCGTTTCGCCCATCGCGCGTTGCCGGAGATCGATCTCGCCGACGTCGACCTATCGGTAGAGTTTCTCGGACGCAAACTGCAAGCGCCGCTCCTGATCTCGTGCATGACCGGCGGCACGCCCGAGGCAGCGCGCATCAATCGGCGATTGGCACGCGTTGCCGCGCGGCGCGGCCTGGCCATGGGCCTCGGATCGGGCCGGGCGCTGCTGGAATCGCCCGAAACGATCGAGAGTTTCGCGGTGCGCGCGCACGCGCCGGAGATCGTGCTGCTGGCCAACCTCGGTGCCGTACAGCTCAATCGAGGCTACGGAATCGACGAGTGCCGGCGGCTCGTCGAGATGCTCGAGGCCGACGCGCTCGTGCTCCATCTCAACGCACTGCAAGAGGCGCTCCAGCCCGAGGGCGACACCTGCTTTCGCGGGCTGCTCGATCGCATCGGGAGCCTCTGCGCGCGCGCCGAGTTTCCGATCGTGGTCAAAGAGGTCGGGTGGGGCATCGCTCCGGCAGAGGTCGCCGCGCTCTTCGAGGCCGGCGTCGCAGCCGTCGATCTTGCGGGCGCCGGGGGAACGTCGTGGAGTGAGGTCGAGCGCTACCGCATCGCGCAACCGTGGCGGGCCGGTGTGGCCGCCGCCTTCGCCGCGTGGGGAATTCCCACCGCCCAGGCGGTCGTCGAGGCGCGGCGCGTCGCCCCGGAAGGAACGCTGATCGCCAGCGGCGGCATCCGGACTGGCCTCGATCTGGCCAAGGCGCTGGCGCTGGGGGCCGACCTGGCGGGGATCGCCGGTCCGTTCCTGCGGGCCGCGGATCGAGGCAATCAAGAGGCCGACGAACTCGCCTGCGAGTACATCGAAACGTTGCGAATAGCGATGTTTTGCAGCGGCGCCGTCACCCTCTCCGATCTGCGCCGAGAGACCTTGGAGCGAGCGCTTCCGTGAGCGAGAGCGGGCAAGGCCTCAACCTGGCCGCGGCCGATGGTTACTGCCGCCTGCTGACTCGGCGCCACTACGAGAATTTCTCGGTGGCATCGCGCTTCGTCGACGCGGCGACGCGACGCGACCTGATGCGCGTCTACGCGTTCTGCCGCACGACCGACGATCTCGGCGACGAGAGCCCGCCCGGCACCGCACTCGGCCGTTTGCAGCGCTGGAGCGACGAGGTGCGCGCGCTGTTTGGGGGCGCCCCTCCGGTGCATCCGGTGCTATTGGCACTTGCCGAAACGGTGGATCGGACCGGGATGCCGGAGCAGCCGTTTCTCGATCTCATCGAGGCCAACGTGCTCGATCAGCACGTCGCGCGCTACGCGACGTGGGAGGAGCTGATCGGCTATTGCAAGCTCTCCGCCGCGCCGGTGGGTCGTATGGTGCTTCGCGTGTTCGGCGTAAACGGGGAACGCGAGCAGCAGCTCTCCGACGACGTGTGCATCGGTTTGCAGCTGGCTAATCACGCGCAGGACGTGCGGCGCGATGCAGCGATCGGGCGCAAGTATCTCGTGGAAAGCGATGTCGCAACGCTGGGAGTCGCGGGAGCGGCTGAGAGCATGGTTGGCACGGCCCGACGACTGCTGGCATCGGGGGAGGAGCTGGAGAAGCGCGTTCCCCGCGCGCTGCGGCTGCAACTGGCCCTCTATCGCATGGGCGGCCTCGCCGTCTGCGACGCGATCGCCGCACTCGGCTACCGCACCGAGCGGGAGCGCCCCAGCCTCTCGCCCTCAACGAAGGTATCGCTGGTGCTCCGCGCCGCAGTAGAGAGCTTTTCCCGAAAGCGACCTGCATAGGTGACGAGCCGACGATGCCAATGATGAACCTTCAACGCGCGCTTCGCGGAATGACGACCCCGGGCACCGACCAGCACCGGGCCGAGCGCTTCAATCGCGATATGGCTAAGCGCGAAGCGGGGAACTTCTACTGGGGATTCATCTCCCTGAGCTACCACGAACGGATGGCGATCTACGCGCTCTATAATTTCGCGCGCCAGGTCGACGACGAAGCCGATACCGGCGGCGTCGAGAATCTGCCGGCGCGACTGGCCGTTCACCGCGAGCGGATTTCCCGTTCGGCGCGGGGCGAGTACGGTGACGATCCGATCCTGCGCGTGCTCTCCGAGGCGATGGAGCGCTACTCGATTCCGCAGCGCGAACTGGAAATGCTCGTCGACGGCGTCGAGATGGACTTCAGCCAGAACCGCTACCGCAGCTTCGAGGAGCTGCACACCTACTGCAACCTGGTCGCGTCGGTGGTGGGGCGCATGTGCGTGCGCATTTTCGGCTTCGACGATCCGGTTGCCCTGGAACGTGCCGACGACTTGGGCCTCGCGCTGCAGCTGACCAACATTCTGCGCGACGTGCGCGAAGACGCGATCGACATGAACCGCATCTATCTCCCGCAGGACGAGCTGGAGCGCTTCGGTATCACCGAGACGGCGCTGCGCGAGGGAGAGATTCTTGCGGGCTGGGGCGATCTGATCGCCCACAACGTCGAGCGCGCCCGCGGCTACTTCGCCACCGGATACGACGTGCTGCGCTACATCCCGCGCCGGCCGGCGGCCTGCGTGCAGACGATGGCCGGCATCTACGAAGAACTGCTCAAGAAGATCGAACGCGAGCCCGGCTTACCGCTGCGGGCGCGCGCCGCACTTTCGAAGACGGAGAAACTGCGCGTCGTCGTAAGATCGTGGCTCTCGAGCGCGTAGCCGTCGTCGGCTCCGGGCTCGCCGGCTTGAGCGCGGCGCTCGCGCTCTCTGAGGCCGGCGCGCGCGTCGAGCTGTTCGAGCGTAGCCGGATCCTCGGCGGCCGTGCCACCTCGTTCGCGATCGACGGCGAAGAGGTCGACAACGGACAGCACGTGTTTCTGGCGTGCTGCACCGAGTTCATCGCCTTCGCGCGGAGCGTCGGCATGGGCGACCGGCTGCATCTGCAGGAGCGCTTCGACGCGACGATCCTCTCGCGCGACGGCCGCCAAGGGCGCCTGCGCGCTGGGTCGCTGCCCGCGCCTTTCCACTTAACCCCGTCGTTTATTGGGTTCCCGTATTTGGGTCTGCAGGGGAAGCTCGCGATCGCGCGGGCACTCGCCGCCTGCCGCTTCGGCCATTTGCTGCCGGGCGAGACGTTCGAAGCGTGGCTTGCGCGCCACGGACAGGGCGTGGCGGAGCGCCGCGCGTTCTGGGATCCGTTCTTCGTACCCGCGCTCAACGCGTCGTTCGACCGCGTGGGAGCAGCCGACGCGATGTTCGTACTGCAGACGGCGTTCTTGGGCGACGCCGGCGCCGCGCGCTTCGGCTTTTCCACCGTGCCGCTGGCGCATTTCGCGCAGTCCGCCGCGGATCGGCTCGCGGCCGTGCACGCGTCGACCGCCGTGCTCGAGGCCGCGCCTCACCCATCGGGCGTGCGGCTGACGCTGCCCAACGAAACGCTCGATTTCGACGCCGTCGTGCTCGCCGTGCCCCCGCGCCAGGTGCAGCGCATGCTCGTCGAGGCGCCGCGCTACGGCGTCGAACGCCTCGACGGCTACGATCCGTATCCGATCGTCGACGTGCATCTCTGGCACGACGGCGGCACGATGGGCCGCGACTTCGCCGCCGCGCTCGACTCGCCGCTGCAATGGATCTTCGAGAAGCGCCCCGGCTATCTATGCGCCAGCATCAGCGCGGCCGACGAGTACTTGCGCCAATCGACGGCGGATCTGCAGGCGCTGGCGTGGAGCGAAGTGCGGGCCTTCCTTCCTACGCTGCGCGACGCGGTGCTGGTGCGCGGCGCGGTTACGCGCAATCCTGAAGCCACGTGGCTCCCCAAGCCGGGAGCCGCGCGCACCGGACAGCGCACGACGCACCCGCGCCTGGCGATCGCCGGTTCGTGGACGGAGACCGGCTGGCCGGACACGATGGAGTCGGCCGTCCGCAGCGGCACGCTGGCGGCGCAGCACCTGCTGGAGCCGCGGCCCAGCGCTCCCGTTGGGAACGCGGCGCCGCGCCGCGCACCGCAGGTCGACGGCGCGCCACCCGCGCAGCGCTCCCTCAAACGCGCGGTAGATTGGCTGCTGCGAGAGCAGTCCTCTGAGGGTTGGTGGTCGGGGGAGTTGGAGACCAACGTGACGATGACGGCGGAGCACGTGCTGCTCTGCCGTTTCTTGGGGCTGCCGCTCGACGAACTGCGCTCTGGCGCGATCGGCCACATCCTGCGCCACCAGCGCGAAGACGGATCGTGGGCGCTCTACTACGACGGCCCCGCCGATCTGAGCACCACGATCGAGGCGTACGTCGCTTTGAAGGTGCTGGGCGTGGATCCGCAGCGCGAGGAGATGCGCAAAGCCCTCGACGTCATCTTGCGCGCCGGCGGCGTCGTCAACGCGCGCGTCTTTACCAAGATTTGGCTCGCTCTGTTCGGCGTCTATCCGTGGAGCGGGGTTCCCTCGCTGCCGCCGGAGCTGGTCTTCTTTCCGCTCTGGATGCCGTTTAATCTTTACGATTTCGCGTGCTGGGCGCGCGGCACGGTCGCGCCGCTGACGATCGTCGTCTCCAAACGCCCGGTGCGTCCGCTGGGCGTCGACGTTCGCGAGATCGTCGCGGCGGGAACCGAGGCCGCGATGGGTCGAGTGAGCGGTTCGCGCCATTGGCTGATGGCGGTCGAACGTCTGCAGAAGCTCTACGAGCGTCTCCCGCGTCAGCCGTATCGCGAAGAGGCGTGCAGGCGCGTCGCGCAATGGATCGTGCAGCGACAAGAGGCCGACGGCAGCTGGGGCGGCATTCAGCCGCCGTGGGTCTATTCGCTGATCGCGCTGGACGTGATGGGCTACCAGCTCGATCATCCAGTGATGCGCAAGGGGCTCGAGGGGATGCGGCGCTTCACGATCGCCGACGCGCACGACTGGCGCTTTCAAGCGTGCATGTCGCCGGTGTGGGATACGGCGTGGGCCGTGCGCGCGCTCGCGCTCGCCGGCCTGCCCCCCTCGCATCCGGCGATGCGGCGCGCCGTTGCGTGGCTGCTGCGCGAGCAGATTCCCGACGACGCGCCCGGCGATTGGCGCATGAAATGCTCCGAAACGCACGGCAACGGCTGGGCCTTCGAGTTCGACAACGACGCGTATCCGGATATCGACGACACGACGATCGTCGTACTGGCGCTGCTCGAGGGCGGCGAGCGCGCGGCGACGGACGACGCGGTATCGCGCGCCGTGCGCTGGACACTGGCCATGGATTGCCGCAACGGCGCCTGGGCGGCATTCGATCGCAACAACGATCGCGAGCTGCTCTACCGAATGCCGTTCTCCGACTTCGGTGCGATGATCGATCCGCCGACCGAAGACGTGACCGCGCACGTGCTCGAGATGCTCGCGGCCTTGGGCTACGACGCATCGCATCCCACGGTCGCACGCGCCTTGACCTACTTGCGCGACACGCAGAAACCGTGGGGGTCGTGGTACGGGCGATGGGGCGTCAACCACATCTACGGGACGTGGTGCGCAATCTACGCGCTGACCGCGCTGCGCGTGGGCGGCGACATGATCGAGCGCGCCGCCGACTGGCTGCTGACGGTCCAGAACGCCGACGGCGGCTGGGGCGAGAGCTGTCATTCGTACGCCGACGAGTCGTTCGCAGGCATCGGCGCGAGCACCGCGTCGCAGACGGCCTGGGCAGTGCTGGGACTACAACTTGCCGGCCGGGCGCAACATCCGGCCGTCGAAGCGGGTCTTGCCTACCTGTGCAAGCGTCAGCGTGACGACGGCACCTGGGACGAGCCCGAATGCACCGGAACCGGGTTTCCGCGCGACTTTTACATCAACTACCACCTCTATCGCCATCTTTTTCCGACGATGGCGCTTGCGATGGACGCCAAGCTCTGCGATGGTAAGCACGCCCAAGCCGGGGCGATACAAGGAGCGCACGAGCTAACCCTGAAGGAAACAGCCACTAAACCATGAGCATGCCACTTCAACAGAAGATCGCCGTCGCGAAGTATATCGCGGGTAAGCGCCTGCGCGGAGAGAAGAAGTATTCCATCGTGCTGGAGCTCGAGCCCTTGCTGCAGTGCAACCTGGCTTGCGCCGGCTGCGGCAAGATCCAGCATCCTGACGAGATTCTGCGCCAGCGCCTCAGCGTCGAGGAGTGCCTCGCCGCCGTCGAAGAGTGCGGCGCGCCGATGGTCTCGATCGCCGGGGGCGAGCCGCTGGTCCACGAGCAGATGCCGCAGATCGTCGAAGAGCTCGTCAAGCGTAAGAAGTTCGTCTTCCTCTGCACCAACGCGCTGCTGCTCAAGAAGAAGATCCATCTGTTCAAGCCGTCGATCTACTTCGTGTGGATGATTCACCTCGACGGCATGCGCGACCGGCACGACCAATCCGTCTGTCGCGACGGCGTCTTCGACAAGGCCGTCGAGGCCATCAAGGATGCCAAAGCGCGCGGCTTCCGCGTCTTCACCAACACGACGTTTTTCGATCAGGATGGACCGGAGTCGATTCGCGAGGTGCTCGACTACCTCAACGACGACTTAAAAGTCGACATGATGCAAATCTCGCCGGCGTACGCCTACGAGAAGGCGCCCGATCAGGAGCACTTCCTTGGCGTCAAGCGCACGCGCGAGATCTTCAGCCAAGTCTTCCGGGACGGTAAGCGCAAGAAGTGGCGCCTCAATCACAGCCCGCTCTATCTCGATTTCCTCGAGGGCAAGGTCGACTTCGAGTGCACGCCCTGGGGAATACCCTGCTACACGGTCTTCGGCTGGCAGCGCCCGTGCTACCTGATGAGCAAAGAGGGCTACGCGCGCACCTACAAAGAGCTGCTCACCGATACCGACTGGTCGAAGTACGGCCGCGGCAAACACGAGTCGTGCGAAAACTGCATGGCGCATTGCGGCTACGAGCCGACCGCCGTGCTGCGGACCACGGGCTCGTTGAAAGAATCGCTGCGCGCCGCCATCGGCAGTTGAGCCCGCCGCCGCGCTGACGCGATGAAGCGCGCGCTCGGCATAGCCATGGCGCTGGCGGCACTGGTCGCCTGCGGGGGCCGAAGCAGCGCGCCTGCACCGATGCCGCCGCTTGCCGGCGTTGGCGTACGTTCGCCGGTCGGCGATGCGAAGTCGCCCGAGCTTCCGGAGCCGCCGGTCATTCACGCGGTCAACGGCGTCGCGCGGGTGGCGTTGGTAGCCGCGCAAAACTCGTTGACGGGCCAGCCCACGTTCGACTACGAGAACCAGAACGACGTGATTCCCACCATCGAGCTCGCCCCAGGCGACACGATGGTCTTCGACGTCACGAATAATCTGCCGAGCGAGCCGCCGCCACGGCAGATGACGATGGACGACGGCATGAATCCGGATACCGGATTGCAGGAAGACATCAACCTCCACTTCCACGGGCTGGGCACGTCGCCGCGCCGGCCGAGCGACGACGTACTGACGATGCTCGCGAAGCCGGGTGAGTCGTTGCACTACGTGGTGCACGTGCCGGCGAACCAGGAGCCCGGTCTCTACTGGTATCATCCGCACGTCCACGGCGAGACGAACTTTCAAGTCGGCGAGAGCGGAATGTCGGGCGCGATCGTGGTCGACGGCATCGAGCGCCATATTCCGGCGCTCGGGAGGATGAAGCAGCGCGTAATCCTCGTGCGCGCGACCGGCGTCGGCGGCGACGTCCGTTCCGCCGGCAGCAACAAGACGCCCTGCTCGACGCGCGACGGCCTCACAACCTCGCTCAACGGCGTCGTCCGCCCGGTTATTCCGATCGCGCCGGGTGAGAAGCAGTTCTTTCGCCTGGTCAACGCCACGGGGCATCGAACGCTCAAGCTGAAGGTCGACGGCGAGCAACTCGAACTGGTAGCGATCGACGGCTTCGCGCTCGACAGCTATCCGGGAACGCCGCCGACGGAGAAGCTGCCCTACCTCATCGTGCCGCCGGCCTCGCGCGCGGAGTTCGTGGTGACCGGCCCCGCCAACGGCCGCGCGCGGTTCCGGACGATGTGCTACGACACGGGGCCCAACGGCGACCCCGACCCACCGGTGCTGCTGGCCAACCTGCGAGCGCCGGCCGGTGGCGCGCGCGTGGCGCCCGCACCGCCGCTAACCGTCGCGGCGCCGCTGCCGCGCAACGTTTACAATACCGCGCTTCCGCCGCCGTCGACCAAACGCATCGTCATCTTCAGTGAGTCGGGCAAACCGAGGTTCTTCATCAACGGGCGCAGCTTCAAGATGAGCGACAAGCCGATGTTCGTGGTGCACGTGGGCACGACCGAAGAGTGGACGGTCGAGAACGTGACCCAGGAGATCCACGACTTTCACATCCACCAAACGCACTTCGTCGTCGAGAGCATCGACGGCGTGAAGGTCGCGCATCCGATCTGGGCCGACAGCTACGTCATTCCACACCGCAGGGTCGTCAACGGTAAGACGGTCCCCGGCTCGCTCGTGCTGCTCATGGATTTCCGCGACCCGGTCATCAGGGGCGAGTTCCTCTTCCATTGCCACATCCTCGATCACGAAGATCAGGGGATGATGGCGAAGATCGAGGCCATCTAGCCTCGCCTATCGGGGTGGCTGCCGTGATTTGCGGCGGTCGCGACGCTCCGCCACGGGCGCGCTCCCTCCGCACATCCTGTGCTCCGGTCACTCCACTCGATTTTTGGGAAAACGAAGTTTTGAAGAACACATCCTGTGTTGCCCAAAAATCGAGAGGGCCCGCGGCGGAACGTCGCAACCGCCGCAAATCACCCACCAACGTCGACGCTCGCTAGATAGCTCGATCTTCTTGGAAGGGCAGCAGGCCGAGCCACCCTGTCACCCTGAGCGCAGTCGAAGGGCCCTGTCACCCTGAGCGTAGTCGAAAGGCTTTACTTTTGAGGGCCGGATGCTGACGGTAAAGCGCTATGTGCCGCCGGGGTATTTGTAGCGCATTACTTTTTCGAGGTTGATGCCGCGGATGATGTTGTGCGCGTGGTAGGTGAGACCCCACGAATCGATCGACGACATGTCGGGGAAGACGCACGCCTCCAGTGTCTGGTCGACCGACTTCTTGTTGTACCAGCCGCCGCCCGCGCCGGTCGTGCCGCCGAACTGGTCGGAGCCGCCGAGGAGCGTGCAGTAGCACGACGCCGGATTACCGCCGCACGAGCTCGACGGCGGCGGCTTGAGAATGTACGCCAGCGCCGCCAGCGTTGGCTTGGTGGTATACAACGTCGAGAGCAGGATGTGGATGCGCGATCCGTCCTTCTTGCTGGTGTACTGGCAGAAGTCGCGCACGCCGGCAAGTTCGAGGGTCTTGGACGAGTTGCTGCCGTAGACCGCGTGGCGAACGAACGCCTCGCCGCCCGTCTGGCGGCAGTAGCCGACCGCGGTGTGCGGGGTTGCCGCCTCATCGGCGTTGTCGGGAAGCGTTGCGGCGCCCGCAGCGACGGTCGCCGGCGACGCGCTCGCTATGCCGCTGCCGCAGCCGGTGAGAAGAATCGTGGAGATGGCCAAAACGGCCGAGAGTAGCGTTTTCATGTGCACGCACTACCGTGCGGCCGCCTCGCGGCCCTTTCCCGCGCAGGCCGCACGGCGGCTTCGCGCGCACTCATAGAGCAGCATGAGCGAGCCGCAACGGGTCTTCTTGACCGGCGCGTCGGGATTCGTGGGATCCCACGTTCTGCGCGAACTATTGGCCGCAGGTTACGAAGTCGACGCGCTCGCGCGTCCCGGCGCGAAGCTTCCCGATGGTGCGCGGCGCGTTGCCGGCGATCTGCGCGCAGCGGGAGCATTCGCGCGCGAGCTCGAGGGGTGCCGCTACGTCGTGCACTGCGCGGCGCTCTACTCACTGGCGGGTCATCGCCGCCGCGAGATCGCCGCGGTCAACGTCGAGGGAACGGCGGGGCTGCTGTTAGCGGCGCATCTTGCGGGCGTCGATCGCGTCGTGCTGACCTCCAGCTCGGCGACGCTCGGACATGCCGACGGCGGTTACCATCGCTCCAAGCTCGATCAGGAGCGCGCGGCCTTCGCCGCGCGCGTTCCCGTGATCGCCCTGCTGCCGACGGCGCCCGTCGGCCCCGGTGACTGGAAGCCGACGCCGACGGGAAAACTCGTGCTCGACTTCGCGCGCGGCAAGATCGGCGCGAAAGCGCCGGGCCACGGCGGAATGAACGTCGTCGCCGTTGAGGACGTTGCGCGTGCGCACGTCGCCGCGCTGCAGCGCGGGCGCACGGGAGAACGCTACGTGATCGGGGGCGAGGACCTTTCGCTCGACGAGTTATGGGCGATGCTCGCCGAGATCACCGGTCGATCGATGCCGAAATGGCGCGCGCCCTACGCGCTGGCTCTGGCGGCGGGATACGCCGACGAGCTGCGCAGCGCCGTGACGCGCAAAGAGCCTGCCGTTCCCCTCGAAGGCGTCCGCATGTCGCGCCTGCGCATGTACGCCGACTCGAGCAAGGCGGCCGGCGAACTCGGCTATCGCGCAATGCCGGTGAAGGCTGCGCTTACGCGCGCGGTCGAGTGGTACCGCAGCAACGGCTACGCGTAGCTTGGGACCCGTGGTGCTTGTCGCGGCGACGCCGCTCGAATACCGAGCGCTCCGGCGCGCGTTGCCGTACGCGCGCATCGTTCTCACCGGCATCGCGCTGCGCGACCTCGCCCAACCGCTGGGCGAGATGGTCGTGAGCTGCGGTCTGGCGGGCGGCCTGCGCGCCGATCTTCCCACCGGGACGTTGTTGATTCCGCGCGAAGTGCGCCGTCCCGACGGCGGCGTGCTGCGCTGCGACGACGAGCTGGTCGACGCGTTCGTGCAAAGCGCGCGCCGGCTCGGAATCGAACCGGTGGACGCCCCCTTGCTCACCGCCGAGAGCATCGTCAATGGGGCCGCGCGAGAGAGATGGGCGTCGCAAGGGTATGCCGGAGTAGATATGGAGACGGGTCGACTCGTCGCCGCGCGTCTTGCTGCCGTTCGCGTGGTGCTCGATACGCCGCAGCACGAACTCTCCGCCGACTGGGAACACCCCCTGCGCGCGCTGCTGCGCCCGCGGAATTGGCCGCAGGCCGCCTGGCTCGCGCGCACCGCACCGCGCGCCGCCGGCTTGGCCGCGGCGGTCGTCGCGGCAACGCAGGGCATCGCCGGGCAGCTTCGTATAACGGCCCCATGATCATCGAGCGCATCGACTCTCCGGCCGACGTCAAGCGTCTGCGACGCGAAGAGATCGACGTCTTGGCCAGCGAGATCCGCGAGCTCTTGGTTCGCACGTGCGCCGTCAACGGCGGCCACCTCGCCCCCAATCTCGGCGTCGTCGAGCTGACGCTCGCGCTCCACCGCGTCCTCGACCTCCCGACCGACAAACTCGTGTGGGACGTCAGCCACCAAACCTACGTCCACAAGATCCTCACCGGACGGCGCGAGCGCTTCTCGACGATACGCAAGGGCGGCGGCCTCTCCGGATTCGCAATGCGCAGCGAGTCGCCGTACGACCCGTTCGGCGCAGGCCACGCGAGCACGTCGGTTGCGGCAGCGCTCGGCATGGCGCTGGCGCGCGATCTGGTCGGCAGCGACGAGACGGTGGTCGCCGTGCTCGGAGACGGTGCGCTTACCGGCGGTCTTGCCTACGAAGCGCTCAACAACGCCGGCGCGCTGCGCACGCCGTTTATCGTGATCCTCAACGACAACGAGATGTCGATCGCGCCCAACGTCGGCTCGATCGCGGCCTACCTTTCGGTGCTGCGCTCCAAGCCGCTGGCGAACTTCGTCCGCCGCACGGGCAAAGAGATGCTCAAACGCATCCCCCTTGGGTCGGCGGCGAAGAAGGCGATCGAAGGCGCCGAGATCGGGGCCATGCACTTCATCGGACCCTCCGAGAAGACGGCCGTCATCTTCGAAGAGCTGGGTTTTCGCTATATCGGCCCCGTCGACGGCCACAATTACGACGCGGTCGTCGATGCGCTGCAGACGGCCAAGGGCTTCGAGCGCCCGGTGCTGCTGCACGTGCGCACGGTCAAGGGCAAGGGCTACGAACCGGCCGAACGCGACTCGCGGACCTTCCACGGCATCGGCGCTAACGCGTTCGAACCCAGCAACGGCAGCAAGAAGAGCTCGCCCAACGGCCGTCCGAAATTTCAAGACGCCTTCGGCGATGCGATGATCGCCGTCGCCGAGAAGGATCCTCGCGTGGTCGGGATTACCGCAGCGATGCCCGACGGCACCGGTCTGGCCAAGTTCGGAAAGCGCTTCCCCGAGCGCTACTTCGACGTCGGGATCGCCGAGGCACACGCGGTCTGCTTCGCCGCCGGTCTGGCCTCGAGCGGGCTGCGGCCCGTCTGCGCGATCTACTCGACGTTCCTGCAGCGCGCCTACGATCAGATCGTCCACGACGTCGTCGTGCAGAATCTGCCCGTCGTCTTCTGCATGGACCGCGCGGGCTTCGTCGGCGACGACGGTCCGACGCACATGGGTCTCTACGATATCGCCTACCTGCGCACGCTCCCCAACGTCGTGCTGATGGCGCCGCGCACCGAGGCCGAGTTGCTGCCGATGCTCGAGCACGCGCTGGCACTCGGAGTGCCGGTCGGCATCCGCTACCCCCGCGGCTCCACGAGCGGCCGCCACGACGAGCCTCTCGCGCCGCTGCAGCACGGCAAGGCGGAGGTGCTGCGCCGCGGACGCGGCGTCGCGATCCTGGCCTACGGCACGACCGTCGACATCGCCCTCGATGCCGGCGTGGAGGGCGTGACCGTGGTCAACGCGCGCTTTGCCAAGCCGCTCGACGAGGCGCTGCTCCTGGCGCTCGAGCGCGACCACGCGCACCTGATCACGCTCGAAGAGCACTCCCTGGCCGGCGGGTTCGGGTCGGCGGTCGCCGAGTTCGTCTCCGACCGCGGGCTGGCGCTGCGGGTGGAGCGGATGGGCGTTTCCAACGTGCTCGTCCAGCACGACTCGCAAGATAAGCAGCGCTCGCTCTTCGGCCTAACCGCCGAGGCGTTGGCGGC
The DNA here is from genome assembly GCA_035939175.1 of Candidatus Cybelea sp. GTDB lineage: Bacteria > Vulcanimicrobiota > Vulcanimicrobiia > Vulcanimicrobiales > Vulcanimicrobiaceae > Cybelea. The sequence goes on from DASZGC010000016.1 coordinate 21,761, forward strand.
GCGGGTCCGGCAGATGGGCGTCGCCGAGAAAGGCGTGATCCCAGCCGGGCGTTAGGACGCCGCGAGCACCGGCGCCCGGTACGACAAATCTCGGTCGCCCGGCAGGAGCCCAAGAAGGTTTCCTTGACGCTCCTGGCGACGGGTGATAAACTCTTGACCTATGCCCCGGGGCGCATGACAGACGCCACAAAAGAAAGGGCGAGACACCTCCTGACATTGGAGCCCGTGTTTCGTCTTTTTGGTGTGCCCGGAAATACGCGCCGCCCCTTGGATTTATTAACCGCATTTTTAATCACGCAGAAAGAGAGTAATGGCGAAGACGACGGCTCCGAAGTCCCCCGCGAAAGCCTCAGGGGAAACCAAGAGCAGGCCGAAGCGCTCCTCTGCCTCAGCGAGAGCTACCGACGGTCCCGGCTCCTCGAACGTTATGCCGTCGACCTTCCCGATGCCGACCGGCGCGTTCACCATCGAGCAGCGACCGGAACCCGGCCCGAAGCGGGAGCGGTTCTCGTTTGGCAAGATTCCGCACGTTCTCGAAGTCCCCAATCTCATCGAGCTTCAGAAGGCCAGCTTCAACTGGTTTAAGACCGAGGGATTGGCGGAGGCGTTCGCCTCGATCTCGCCGATCAAGGACTTCACCGGCAACCTGATCCTGGAGTTCGGCGAGCACTCGCTGGGCGAACCGAAGTATTCGATCGAGGAGTGCCGCGAACGCGACATGACCTACAGCGCGCCGCTGCGCGTGCGCGTTCGCCTCATCACGGCCGAGTCGGGCGAAATCAAAGGTATTCCCGACCAAGAAATTTTCATGGGCGACTTTCCGCTCATGACCGATAAGGGCACCTTCATGATCAACGGCGCCGAGCGCGTGATCGTGAGTCAGCTCGTTCGTTCTCCGGGTGTCTACTATAGCCAGGACGTCGACACCAACTCGCGCCCGACCTATAACGCGACGATCATTCCCAACCGCGGCGCCTGGATCGAGTTCGAGACCGACAACGGCACCAAGAACGACGAGACGGAGGGAACGCTCGGGGTCCGCATCGACAAGAACCGCAAGATTTACGTGTCGACGTTCATCCGCGCGCTCTCGCGCCCGGACCTCGGCTACGACTGGGAGAGCGACGAGGCGATCCTGCGTCTGTTCGACGACAGCCCGCTGGTGCGCAACTCCATCGAAAAGGACCGCGACATCAAGACGCGCGAGGATGCGCTCAAGGAAATCTACAAGAAGCTGCGCCCGGGGGAGCCCGAGAACGCGGAGAATGCCGAAAAGCTCCTGGAGTCGCTCTTCTTCGACGAGAAGCGCTACGATCTCGCGGGAGTCGGCCGCTACAAACTCAACGCCAAGTTCCACTACCGCATCGAAAACCGCGACGTCGACGCCCGGGTGGATCAGCCCTACGTCGTCATCGACGAGTACGCCGATGCCGGCCTGGAGATGCCGCAGATCACGGCCAAGTGCCTCAATCGCGCCGATATGGTGGCGGTGATCCGCCGCCTGATCAAAGTCGCCACCGGCATCGTGGCCAAGGACGACATCGATCACCTCGGCAACCGTCGCGTTCGTTCGGTCGGCGAGCTGCTGCAGAACCAGTTCCGCGTCGGCTTGCTGCGTCTCGAGCGCGTCGTGCGCGAGCGCATGACGGTGCAAGATATCGAGACCGTCACGCCGCAGGCGCTGATCAACATCCGTCCCGTTGTGGCGGCGATCAAAGAGTTCTTCGGCTCCTCGCAGCTCTCGCAGTTCATGGACCAGACGAACTCGCTGGCCGAGCTCACCCACAAGCGGCGCCTCTCGGCGCTGGGGCCGGGCGGTCTCTCGCGCGAACGCGCGGGCTTCGAGGTGCGCGACGTTCACCACTCGCATTACGGCCGCATCTGCCCGATCGAGACGCCGGAAGGCCCGAACATCGGTCTGATCGGCTCGCTGGCGACCTACGCGCGCGTCAATCGGTTCGGCTTCATCGAGACGCCGTACCGCGTCGTGCGCGACGGCATCGTCACCGACGAAATCGTCTACCTCACCGCCGATCGCGAGGACGAGTACATCATCGCGCAGGCGAACACTGCGGTCGACGCACCGTCGGGCAAGATCGTCGCGGACTCGGTCGTCTGCCGTTACGCCGAGGAGTACATCGAAGAACCGGCGTCTCGCGTTCAACTGATGGACGTCTCGCCCAAGCAGATCGTCTCGGTCGCGACCGCGCTGATTCCGTTCCTCGAGCACGACGATGCGAACCGCGCGCTGATGGGCGCGAACATGCAGCGGCAAGCCGTTCCGCTGCTGCGTCCCGACGCGCCGATCGTCGGCACTGGCATGGAGTATCGCGCCGCCAAGGATTCGGGCAGCCTCGTCGTGGCCGACGAAGCCGGCGACGTCACCTCGGTCGACGCCAAGGCCGTGACGCTGCGCAATGCCGAGGGCATCGAGAAAACCTACGATCTCCTCAAGTTCGTGCGCAGCAACGCCGGCACGTGCATCAACCAGCGGCCGATCGTCGCCGTGGGCGACCGCGTCGATGCCGGCCAGGTGCTCGTCGACGGACCGTCGTCGGAACAGGGCGAGCTCGCGCTGGGACAAAACGTGCTCGTCGCGTTCATGCCGTGGGAAGGCTACAACTACGAAGACGCGATCCTCATCAGCGAACGCATGGTCAAAGAGGATCGCTTCACCTCGATTCACATCGAGGAGTACGAGTGCGAGGCCCGCGATACGAAGCTCGGGCCCGAAGAGATCACCCGCGACATCCCCAACGTCGGCGAAGACGCGCTGAAGGACCTCGACGAGCGCGGCATCATCCGCGTCGGCGCCGAGGTGCGTCCGGAGGACATCCTCGTCGGCAAGGTGACGCCTAAAGGCGAGACCGAGCTGACCGCGGAGGAGCGCCTCCTGCGCGCGATCTTCGGCGAGAAGTCGCGCGAGGTTCGCGACACGAGCCTCAAAGTGCCGCACGGCGAAAAGGGCAAGATCATCGACGTCAAGGTCTTCTCGCGTGAGAACGGCGACGAGCTTTCACCCGGCGTCAATCATCTCGTGCGCGTCTACGTCGCGCAGAAACGCAAGATTCTGCAAGGCGACAAGATGGCCGGACGCCACGGCAACAAGGGCGTCATCGCCAAGGTGCTGCCCGAAGAGGACATGCCCTACCTCGAGGACGGATCGCCGGTCGACATCGTGCTCAATCCGCTGGGCGTGCCGTCGCGCATGAATCTCGGACAGATCATGGAGACGCATCTCGGCTGGGCCGCGCGGATGCTCGGCATGAGCGTTGCCACGCCGGTCTTCGACGGCGCGCACGCCGAGGACATCGCCGAGTGGCTGCAAGATGCGGGCCTGCCGGCCGACGGAAAGACGTGGCTGCGCGACGGGCGCAGCGGCGAACGCTTCTCGCGGCCGATCACCGTGGGCCTGATCTACATGCTCAAGCTCGCGCACTTGGTCGACGATAAGATCCACGCGCGTTCGACGGGTCCGTACTCGATGATCACGCAGCAGCCGTTGGGCGGCAAGGCCCAGTTCGGCGGACAGCGGTTCGGCGAGATGGAGGTATGGGCGCTCGAAGCCTACGGCGCTGCCTACACGCTCCAAGAGCTGCTCACCGTGAAGTCCGACGACGTAGTCGGTCGCGTGAAGACCTACGAAGCGATCGTCAAGGGCGAGAACGTGATGGAACCGGGCGTCCCGGAGTCGTTCAAGGTGCTCATCAAGGAGCTGCAGTCGCTGGCGCTCGACGTCAAGGTGCTCACGGAGAATCGCGAAGAGGTCGAGATCCGGACGCCCGAAGACGAGATGGGCGAGAGCGAGCGGCGCGAGTACGGTCTGCTCATGGGTGACGAGCAGCCCGTCGTTTCGCAGACGGTCGTCGCCACCAATGAAGCCGTCGCGGATGCGCCGGTGGAGGCCGAGGTGCCGGAAGAGGAAGAGGAAGAGGAAGAGATCGACGACAGCAAACCGCTCGACGCGATCGCTCCGCTGCCGACTCCGCCTCCCGCGCCGCGCGCCGCCGAAATCGAGAGCGACGAGGTCTTCGAGGGAGAGGAAGAGCCTTCGGAGGACGAGGTCGAGGGCCCACAGGGTTACGAACTCGAGGAAGAGGACGAAGAGGTCACCTACGAGGACGACAAGCCGTCGTTCGAGAGCGACGACGAGGAAGCGCCCTTCAGCGAGAACCAAAACCAAGAAGAAGAAGGCTACTAGGCTCGGTCACCCCATCGCCGTAAAAAGGAAAAGCGCGGAACGAAAGTTCCGCGCTTTTTTCTTTTTAGAAATCCGTTACGGTTGCCCGCTAGCCTTTGATGCAGACCGCGACGACCGAAACGCGGCGGCCGGTCTTCGTTTCGGTGAAGGACGACGTCGACGTCGTCTTCGTGGCGCTATTCTTGGTGGTGGTGATGTCGGTCTGGCTGCTGATATCCGGTCCAGCGGCGAACGAAACGTCGTGCCACGACAGCTGGCTGCCGTTCCAGCCCTTCGAGAATGCGAGGCCGTAAGCGCCGCCGTCGCCGTAGGTGACGTCGACCCAGCGCTTCGTGTCGGGATCGTAGGTGATCTTGTCGTTGGTCACGAGCGTCTTGCTCACCCATGACGTCGGGTGCGTGGTGGAGGTCTGCTCCAGCCAGTAGCCGCTGGGATCCATCGAGTAACTGACCGCGGTGGTGTACGCCGCGGGCCGGCGCGAACTCTTCGTCTTGCAGGTCCACGATCCGATCATGAAGCTCATCGACGAAAAATTCGGTTTGACCGGCGCGGGGATCGGCGTGCTCTCGACCTGAGAGAAACCTGCCGCCGGAATCAAGGCGGCGACGAGGACCGCCGCCGCGGGAAATACGCGCAATAGACGCATTGCTCTCCTTTATGAAGCATAAAGCTGATGCCGCTGCTTCCGCTATGGGAAGGCCTGGCAGGGGAGCTTTTGGCAGGTTCCCGCGGCTCTCCTCGGGGATAGGTGCTGCCTCATGAAGATCGGCGTGGTCGGAACCGGGCGCATGGGTGCCAATATCGCGCGGCGGCTGCACGACGTGGGGTATCCCGTCGTCGCCCTGTACGACGCGCGTCCGGAGGCGGCGGCCGAGGTGGCTGCGCAGACCGGCGGTGAGGCGACGGCCTCGTTGGCGCGCGTCGCGGAACTAGCCGAAGTGATCGTGACGGTCGTGACCGACGACGCCGCGATGCGCGAGATCTTCGCGCCGCAGGGCGATTCGCTCTTGGCCCACGCGGCCGGCCGCACGTTCCTCAATTGCGCTACGGTTTCACCGGCAGTGCACGTTGAGATCGAACGGCTCGCGCGCGAAGCCGGCGGCGACTCCCTCGAAGCCTGCATGGCCAGTTCGATTCCGCAAGCACGAGACGGCACGCTCTACTTGATGATCGGCGGCCGCCGCGAGGCTTTCGAGCGCGTGAGACCCCTGCTCGAAAAGATGAGCGCGTCACTGAAATACGTCGGCGAAGCGGGGAAGGCCGCGCAGGTCAAGGCGCTGGTCAACATGGTGATGAACGTGAATACCGCGGGACTCGCCGAGGGGCTCGGTCTCGGCGAGGCGCTCGGCCTCGACCTCGACATGCTGCGCGAAGTCTTTTCGCAGACGGGCGCGAACTCGCGCGTGCTCGAGACCGACGGCGCCGATATGCAGAACCGCGAGCACGACGTGTATTTCTCCGCCGCGCACGCCGCGAAGGATTGCGGCATCGCACTCGCGCTCGCGAACGAGGCCGGTCTCGACCTTCCGCTGGCGACCGCCGCCTGCGGACAGTTCGAGCGCATGAAGGCGCTCGGGCTCGGCGAGCTGGATAAGTCCGGCGTCTCGGAACTCACCTTCAAGTCCCGTCACGGCGGCTAGCCGCGGGCAACCAACCTTCGGAGGTACGAATAATGGCTACGAATCGAGATACGGTCGTCCCGCTGATCAGCTCGGGAACGGCCGGTCCCCTGGGAGCGATCCACCTGCCGCGGCTATGGCTCAAGCTTTCGCTCGCGGCGCGCGGCGCGCTGCCGGAGGGCTACGACGAATGCGGCGCCGGCTTCGACGGAATGACGTTGGCGGCGCTCGGGCTCGACCGCCAGAAGACGATGGACTTCGTCCGCCAGAATCGTCCGACGTATATGGCGTTCGAACGCTGGGTGACTGCCAACGGAAAGACCGACAAGGCGACGATCGAGGCGCATAACGCCGCGATTCGCAGTTACAATCATGGAGGCGAACTTGCGGCCAACATGCGCCAAGCATCGGGTATCGGCGACGCGTCGATTGGCGACGCAGTGACGCTGAACACGGTCGAAGATCTCGACGAGCTGCATCGTCAGATCAACGCGTAGTACGCCTCTAACAGCGTTTTAACGACGCTCTAACACGCTTCTAATCGTCGCACGCGCGAAGATTAGAATCGCGTGTTTTGCGCTTCTTTTACAAGCGTGCAAGTTCACGCTCGTGTTACTCCCGCCCGACAATTGTAGCAGACCGCAATTGTGCGGTTATTTGCCTTGAGGAGTATAAGATGCGCAAAGCGCTCGTTACACTGAGCATTCTGCTCTTGGCCTGCTTGCAAGTCGCGCGAGCCGACATTATCGCGAATGCCGCGCCCGCCGACGAATACTTCGGTCCTTCTGCGCAAAGCGTTCTCGAGATTCAAAATCGTCTCAACGATTACGACAAACAGGACACGCGCGACATGCTCGATCCCGGCACCACCACCTCGCTGAACCATTTGGAGATCGCGATCCTCGAATGGCAGCACAAGTACCCGCGCGATCCATGGCTCCCACGCACGATCTCGCACCTGATGCGCGAGTACTGGCGCGCGGGACAGGCCTCCAGCGAACCGAGCATGGCCGCGCTTGCGGTGATGCGCACGGCGTACGGAGACTCGCCGTACACGACGTCGACCGTCGCGATGATCTACGGGTCGAACGGCGCAATCGCCGACGTCGCCCGCGACGACGCGTCGCTGCCGCCGGCTCCCATCGCGCAGGTTCAACAGATCGTCCAGGAGCCCGTCGTCGCGGCCGTACCGGTTCCGCCTTCGGCAAACGGTCTTCCCAGCTACGCGGTTCCCGGATCCGATGCTCCCGGCTACGCTCCCCAGTATCCCCAGTTCGGATATAACGCCCCAGTGGAGAGGTTGGCCGTGCCGCAGGAGCCGGTAGCGCAGCAGTCCGCACCGCAGGAGCAGCCCGTGCCCCAAGTCATCTCCGACTCCGACTCCGACTCCGCCGGAGCACCGGTCGACGAGGCGCCGCAGGGCGACGCCGCGCCTCAGAACGACGCCGCGCCGCAAGACGACGCCGCGCCGCAAGCCGACCCGGGCCAGAGCGACGCCCCGACTCCTCCGCCGGCAAGATAGCGCCTTCGCGACGCTGCCGCGCAAGCAAAGAAAGGGCGCCCAGCCATGCGGGCGCTCTTTTCTTTCGCGCGGTTGGTGCTATGCTACCTCGATGACCAGCAAGAGTGCGTTTCTCGATTCGGCAGTCGCGCAGTACGTGCAGAGCGCGATCGCGCCCGAGCACCACGTGCTGGGCGAGCTGCGAGCGGAGACCTCGCGGTACGAACAGGCGCGGATGGCGATCGGCCCCGAGCAGGGACGCTTCATGCAGTTGCTCGCGCACGCGATCGGCGCGCGGCGCTATCTCGAGATCGGCGTCTTCACCGGTTCCAGCTCGCTCGCGATGGCGCTGGCGCTGCCGCCCGACGGCTACATTCTCGCCTGCGACATCAGCGAAGAGTACACCGCCGTCGCGCGCCGCTACTGGAAGGCCGCGGGCGTGGAGGGCAAGATCGATCTCCGCCTCGGCCCGGCGCTCGAGACGCTGGCGAAGCTCGATCCCCAAACGCAACCGCCGTTCGACATGAGTTTCATCGATGCGGACAAGGAGAACGTCGTCGCCTACTACGAGCGCGCGCTCGAGCTGGTGCGCCCGGGCGGCCTGATTCTCGTCGATAACGTCCTTTGGGGCGGAGCCGTCGCCGACGAGAGCGATCGCGACGAGAGCACGCAGGCCCTACGCGCCGTGACCACCGCCGCGGCGCACGACGCGCGGGTCGAAGCATCGCTGCTGCCGATATGCGACGGCCTACTGATCTGCTGGAAGAAGACCTGAACTAAATCAGGGCCTCCCTACTGCGGGGGGCGTAGGGAGTTGAAACGAGACCATGCGCTGCTGCGCGGTGTTGCGGGCATCGACTCGGCGCCGGCGACGGCGACGTTGGCGACGTCGAAGCAGATCCGATGGTGGGGATAGTCGACGGCCATCGCGTGGACGCTGGCGAGATTGGTCTCGACGATGCCGTTATAGCCGTCGGGGCGGCGCGGTTCGGTGCAGATCGGCATCTCGGTTTCGGGCGCTTCTGCCGCATAACGCACCATCGCCGAAGCGCCGCAGGCGAACCCCTCGTTGATCGCCGAGCGGTTCGTGAAATAGTTCGCGTTCGATACCAGCGGCTGGCGCAGGTGGGAACGCACGCCGTCCCAGAGGGCTCCGCCGCCGGCCATCCCCGAATCGAGGACGACGTCTTCGAGCCAGGTGCCATTGATCTCGACGGTGGCCAGCGGAACGCGTGGTTCGAGATTCACCGGTACGCAGTGCAGATGCGCGATCTTCGCTGGGGACGGGAAGAGCGTGACCTCACGGTGCTCGCGATCGATCAACGACGGAAAGCGCGTGAAGAAATCGTAACCGCAGAGCGCGCTCGAGCCGCCCAGGTTAGAGGAGATCAGCGCCGGCACGTCGCGCATCACGTACTCCGCAACGGCGAAGCGGGCGATCTTGGTTTGGCGGTCGGCATAGGTGTGACCGTCGGGCGCCACCTCAAAGGTGCCGCCTTCGGACGTGAGCCCGGCCTGTCGCGCCAGCTGCGGGGAGACGAGCATCGCGGAGCTTCCCGTATCGAGCACGCAGCTGGTGCGCACGCCTTGGACCGTCACCGGAATCGTGGTGCGCGTTTCGGAGAATCCGCTCGCGAGCACGACGGAGGCCGAGGCCCGCGCGGGCAGCGCATTGCGGCCCACCGACGCGAGAACGCCAAAGATGCAGAGCGAGACGACGAATATGGCGGACGATCTCATTCTTTTCGAGCCTAGGCTACCATAGCGCGGGGGGAGTCGTCTGCGGCTCTCATCAAAGTGTAAGCGTCGATGCGTGTGACCTGCGTCGGCGGGGGGCCCGCGGGACTCTACCTCGCCATACTGCTCAAATCGCGCTTTAAGGACTGGCCCGTTGCCGTGTTGGAGCGCAATCGGCCTCTCGATACCTTTGGCTGGGGCGTCGTCTTCTCCGACGCGACGCTGGAGAACTTGCGCGCGGCCGACGAGCCGACGCACCGTGAGATCACCGGAGCCTTCGCCCACTGGGACGACATCGAGATCCACTTTAAAGGGCACACGATACGTTCGGGCGGTCACGGCTTCTGCGGACTCTCGCGCAAACGGCTGCTCGCGATCCTGCAGGAGCGCGCGCGGGAGCTGGGCGTGGAGTTGGCGTTCGAGCACGAGGTCGCCGACGTCGCGTCGCTGCGCGGCGAATGTGACTTGGTCGTCGGTGCCGACGGCATCAATAGCCGCGTGCGTACCGCGTTCGCCGATGCCTTTCGTCCCAGCCTCGATCGCCGGCGCTGCCGCTTCGTGTGGCTGGGAACGACGCTGCCGCTCGACGCGTTTACCTTTCTCTTCGAACAGACCGAACACGGGTGGTTTACGGCGCACGCGTACCGCTTCGACGAAGAGCTGAGCACGTTCATCGTCGAGTGCCGCGAGGAAACGTGGTTGGCACACGGGCTCGACGGTGCCGACACGTCGCAGACGCTGGCCTTCTGCGAAGGGCTTTTCGCGCCGTACCTGCGCGGCCACCGGCTGATGGCCAACAGCGCGCACCTGCGCGGACGCGACTGGCTCAACTTCACGCGCGTGACCAACGAGGCGTGGACCAACGGGAACGTCGTGCTCGTGGGCGACGCCGCGCATACCGCGCACTTCTCGGTGGGTTCGGGAACGAAGCTCGCCATGGAGGACGCGATCGGCCTCGCCGACGCGCTGACCGCCGCGGCCCCCGCCGACCTGGCGGTTTCACTCGAACGTTACGAGTCGTCGCGCAAGCTCGAGGTGCTCAAGCTGCAGAACGCCGCGCGCAACTCCACCGAATGGTTCGAGAACGTCGCCCGCTATGCGACGCTTCCGCCAGAACAGTTCGCCTATAGCCTGCTGACGCGCAGCCAGCGCATCGGTCACGAGAATCTACGCCTGCGCGATACCACCTACGTGCGGCGCGTGGAGCGATGGTTCGGGGGGAAGGCCGTTCCCCCGATGTTCGTTCCCTTCGCGCTGCGCTCGCTCGAGCTGCGCAACCGTATCGTCGTCTCGCCGATGGCTATGTACAGTGCCGTAGACGGAACGCCGAACGACTTTCATCTCGTGCATTTGGGCACCCGCGCGCTCGGCGGCGCGGGGCTGGTCTTCACCGAGATGACCTGCGTCACGCGCGATGGTCGCATCTCTCCGGGCTGCACCGGCATGTACTCCGACGAGCACGAAGCTGCGTGGAAGCGGGTCGTGGATTTCGTGCATGCGTTCTCGGGGGCGAAGATCTGCTTGCAGCTGGGTCACTCCGGCCCCAAGGGCTCCACCAAGCTGCTCTGGGAGGGGATGGACGAGCCGCTCGACGACGGCAATTGGCCGGTCGTGGCGCCGTCGGCGATTCCGTACGCCGCCCGAAATCAGGTGCCGGCGGAGCTGAGTCGCGAGCAGATGAAAGAGATCGAGAGTGCGTTCGTCGCGGCAGCGCGGCGCGGGCTGCGCGCCGGATTCGACATGCTCGAGTTGCACTGCGCTCACGGTTATCTGCTCTCGTCGTTCATCACGCCGCTGCGCAACGCGCGCACCGACGAATACGGCGGCATGTTGGAGAATCGTTTGCGCTATCCGCTGGAAGTTTTTCGTGCCATCCGCGCGGTGTGGCCGCAGGAGCGTCCGATCTCGGTGCGGATCTCGGCGACCGACTGGGTGGAGGGCGGCATCGACGGCGACGACGCCGTCGAGATCGCGCGCGCCTTCAAGACCGAAGGCGCCGACCTGATCGACGTCTCGGCCGGACAGACGACGCCCGACGCCAGACCGGTGTACGGCCGCATGTTCCAAACGCCGTACTCCGACAAGATCCGCAACGAGGTGGGCATCGCTACGATGGCGGTCGGCAACATCACCGACGCCGATCAGGTCAATGCGATCCTCGCGGGCGCTCGCGCGGATCTCGTCGCGCTGGGGCGGCCGCATCTCGCCGATCCGTTCTGGACGCTGCACGCGGCGGCGCAGCTGGGGTACGAAGAGGCACCGTGGCCGGTGCAGTACGTCGCCGGGAAGGAGCAGCTCGAGCGGCTCATCGCCCGAGCGCGAGAGACCGCATGAGCCTCTCCGGGAAGCACGCGGTGGTGACGGGTGCGACGCGCGGCATCGGGCTCGCGGTCGCATCGCTGCTGGCGGCGCAGGGCGCGCGCGTGAGCGTCGTGAGCCGTACGGCGGATCGCCGCGGCTTGCCGGAGTTCTTCGGCGCCGCCGCCGACGTCGGGAACGAAGCGCAGGTCGCGCGCGCGTTTGCCGCCTGCCGCGAGGCCAACGGCCGCATCGACATCCTGGTGAACAACGCGGGCTTCGTTGAATCGGCGACGCTCGCGCGAACGTCGACGGAAACGTGGGAACGGATTCTCGCAACGAATCTCACCGGCACGTTCCTCTGCACCCGCGAAGCGTTTCCGGAGATGGCGGCCGCGAAGTGGGGCCGCATCGTCAACGTCGCCAGCACGGCCGCTCTCGCCGGCGCGCCGTACATCGCCGCCTACTGCGCGAGCAAGCACGGCGTGTTGGGCTTCACGCGCAGCCTCGCCTCGGAGGCCGACGGTACCGGCGTTACCGTCAACGCAATCTGTCCCGGCTACACCGACACCGAGATTCTGCTCGACGCCGTCGCCAACATCAAAGCGAAGACCGGACGCAGTGAGAAGATGACGCGCGCGATTCTCGCGCAGAGCAATCCCGAGGGTCGGATCGCCACCGTCGAGGAGGTCGCGCAGGGCGTACTGCGCTTGATCGAAGGCTCCCGCAGCGGCATCGCGCTCGTGGTTCCCGGCTTCACCGAGGGGTAGGCCTCGCCCGTCATCCCGAGCGCGGGCAGTGTCGAGGCCGTCTAAGCCCCATACCATCGGAGGTGCGGCCAGATGATGCTCAAGGGCGCTTGCGGATCGCGGCAAAGGTAGATCGGCGATGGGCCTTCGACGATCCAGCGTAAAGGTTCGGTCGACGTTCCGATGAGTTGGACGTTGCGGTAGTAGAGGCGCAGCAGGTCGATCCGCGAGGCGCCGATCGCGATGATCGTGCGGCCGTCGTACCCGCGCGTTCCCCACAGATAATAGTTATTCTGGCTCGAGATCGCGGGCGGCAAGCCGTAACGCGGCCCGAAGAAGTCGATTGCGCCCGCGTCGGCATACGTGTCGGCGTAGATCGCCGTCCGCCCGCGTACGCCGGGCGGCAACGCGAGATAGGCGCGCGCCACGTCGTGCGCCAGACGATCCCAGCCGAACTCTTCGGCGAAGACCGGCTGGATCAGGCGCGCCGGCGTGCCGTCGCGCCCCGTGAGGCCCAGCGCCTTGGTGTAGGCGACGAGCCCGCCGACCGGCAGCGCGGGCAGCGACATTGGAAGCGCCGCTAACCCAACGGCGACGAGGGCCGCGAAGAACGCAAACCGCAGCGCCGGCGCGGTGCGTTCGATCGCTACCGCGCCGATTGCGAGCAGCGTCGCGTAGATGCCGACGACGTAGTAGCCTTTCGCGCCGAGCGCGACGGCCGCCGCGAAGAGCAGAACGTACGCGATGCCGGCGAAGCGAAGATCGCGCAGCGCCCGCAAGAAAAACGGGGCGATCGCGCCGGTGAGCCAGAGCGGCGCCGCCATGGGGTTGACGTAGAGCAACTGCTCGAGCGCGAACGCCTTGGCGTTGGCGAAGACGCCGGAAAACTCGAGCTGCCACCCGTTTTCGAACGCCTGCCGATGCGCCGCGTCGCCGCGCAGCACCTCGAGAAAGGGCCAGCCGTGGCCCGCCTGCCAGAGCGCGTTGGGAAGGACCAACACCGCCGCCACCAGCGCGGCGTAGACGAGGAACGGCGAACGCAGCGCGCGCCGCTGCGGCGTGGCGGCGAGGCCGGCCAACAGCGCGGCAACGAAGAGCAGCATCGAGTACTTCGCGTAGAGACCTCCCGCTACGACGACCGCGAGCGCGAGCCACAACGGGAGCGGCCTCTTCGCGCGCAAGCGCACGATGCAAATCGTCAGGTAGGCGGCGAGCGTCCAAAAGAACGGTTCGAAAGACGTCGTCGTCAGCGTATTCCCCAGCAGCAGGTAGGCCGGCACCAGCAGCGTCGCGCTGCCGGTAAGCGATTGGGCGAACGGGCCTCCGCCAAGCAGCGCGGCGATGCGTACCGAGAGGTAGACGGTCGCCGCCGCCGCGGCCACCGGGAGCGCGCGCAGCGCCAGGAGCTGATAGCCGACCGGCGCGGAGAGCCATGCCGCGACGGCAACGAGCGGCGGTTGATCGACGTAGCCCCACGCGAGGTGCTTCGAGCAGGCGATGAAGTAGAGTTCGTCGCGAAAATAACCGTAACGCCACGCCGTCGCGCCGTGCACCAGCAGCGCGGCGCAGAGCAACGCCACGGCGATCACGCCGTGCGCCGGGCCGCAATCGCTAGCGTGAGCGCGAAGCCGCAGACGCCCGACCAAATCCACGAGCCGAGGGCGACGTTCCAATCCCACCAGATGCCGTCTGCGATGAGCGTTCCGAGAAGGTACACGCCAATGTACGTCATCGGTACGGCTGCGCCGAAGAAACGAAACGCCGGCATTCCTTGCGGCGACGGATTGGGATCGTAACGTCGCACGTACCAATCGGCGAGGATGCCGGTCAAGATCGACTGCGCGAGGGTGACGGCGAGCAGCGGCGTTCGATTGGTGAACGCGGCGGCGGCCGGCAGATTGCCCAGCACGAACAGCGAGGTGAACATCCCCGCGCTCGGGCGCATGCGCGAGACCAGCCAGAGCGAGAAGCCCGCGATCAGCGTGCTCTGAAAGATCACGATCAGCACGCCGCTGGCGAGTTTGTAGTAGCCGATCGCGAGCGCGGTCAGGTAGTGCTGGGTGAAGGGCACGATCGGCGGTGGAGCGTTCGTGCGGCCGGCTCCTGGATCGAAGGCGTAGGCGGTGCCGAAGTGCACGAGGATCAGCCAGGTGGCCAAGCCCAGGGCGAGCGGGGCCTGTTGCGCGAAGCCGCCGGCGCTGCGAGCATATAGCACCGAGCGAATCGGCCCGCTCGAAATGAAGAAGATGCCGAGCCCGAGCACTTGGTGCGTCGGACTGAGCAGTGCGTCGACGCCTTCCTCGATGCCGAGCACGTGGTGCCACAGGAAGTCGCCGATTCCGGCGCCGACGAAGATGGGAATTCCGAGCAGCGCCAATCGGTACGGCTGGGGAAACACCTCGCCCCACGAGCGACCGTCCCGGCGTCCACGCAGTGCGAACGTCGCGAGCACGACCGCCAGCGCGGCCATTCCCGAGTAGAAGACGGCGTGGTATGGCGTGAAGAAGCTCTCGACCGGAACGTGTCCGTGCGCCCACGCATCGAGAAAGAAGCCCCCGGAAATCCAGACGCAGCAAATGCCGACGGCGTAATCGAGCGCGAGGCTTCTCGGAGCCGCGTCCTGCATCATCCCCGCCTTACGCGTCGGCGCTTCACGGCGCCTCCCGGAGAGCAGGTGGCCTCCTAAAGGACTGCGTACGACCTGCAGCGTGCTTCTACGTGCCGGAGCATGTTCGTGCATCGTCCTGCTCGCCGCATGCGGTTCGCGGCCTGCCGACGCGCCTGCCAACGTCTTTACCGGTCCGGGAGCGCTGCCGGCGCCGCGCCTGGAGCCCAACGCCGCGCCGCCCGAGATCTTGGGGATGCGCTTCTCCTCGCTCGACGTGAACCGCGGCGATGAGTGGTCCGGTGAGTTCGTCACGGGCACCAACGTCGCCAGCATCGAGGTGCGGACGAACCTGTTTTCGATCAACGTGCCGCACGTGTCGGCCGGGCACTTTCGCTTCACGCTCGACGTCCTCGACACGCCGCCGATCTTCGTGCGCGAGTACCGTTTGCGCGTGATCGCCCGCAACAGCCCCGGAAACGCTTACGAAGAGGACGTGCCATTCCGTATACGCTGAGCGCCGCACGCGCGCGTTTGGACTCCCGCGTGCTCACGATCGCCCTGGACCGGCCGGCTCGCAAGAACGCACTGACTTTCGGCGTTTACGCCGAGCTGCGCGACCTCTTCGCCTCGCTGCAGCACGACGCCGACGTCCGTGCGGTCGTGCTCACCGGCGAGGGCGCCGACTTCTGTTCCGGCGGCGACGTCCACGAGATCATCGGACCGCTGACGACCGCGCCACCGCAGCGACTGCACGACTTCACGGAGATGACCGGCGACCTGGTCAAGGCAATGCGGAGGTGCCCGCAGCCGATCGTCGCCGCCGTCGACGGCACGTGCGCGGGCGCCGGCGCGATCCTGGCGATGGCTTCCGACCTGCGCTTGGGCACGGCGCGTTCCGCCGTCGCTTTTCTCTTCGTGCGCGTCGGCTTGGGCGGCTGCGACATGGGCGCCTGCGCGATGCTGCCGCGAATCGTCGGCTTGGGGCGCGCGAGCGAATTGCTCTTCACCGGGCGCGCGATGAGCGGCACCCAAGCGCACGACTGGGGTTTCTACAACGAACTCTGCGAGCCGGAACGCCTCCAAGCGCGCGCGGCCGAGGTGGCGCTCGCGATCGCCCGCGGTCCGACGCAGGCGCACGCGATGACCAAGCGGATGCTGCTGCGCGAGTGGGCGATGCCGCTGGAAGAGGCGATCGATGCCGAAGCGATCGCCCAAGCCTCTTGCATGGAAGGCCACGATTTCCGCCGCGCCTACGAAGCGTTCGTCGACAAGCGGCCTCCCGCGTTCGAAGGAGATTAACGTACGTGCAGGCCGGCGTGGTGCTTGGGCTCCCGCTCTTCGACGAAGAGCACCGAGCGCACGGGGCCGCGCTCGAGCGCTGGCTGAGCGACCGTACCGAGAGCGACGACGAAGGCGACGCCTCCGCCAGCGTGCGCGCCTGGGTGCGCGCCTTGGCCGGCGGCGGCTGGCTGCGAGCCTGCGTTACGGGATTTTACGGCGGCCTGCGGGCCGAGATCGACGTGCGTACGCTCTGCCTTACGCGCGAGCTGCTCGCGTATCGCAGCGCGCTCGCCGACTTCGCGTTTGCGATGCAGGGCCTGGGAAGCGGGCCGGTCTCGCTTTTCGGCAGCGCGGAGCTCAAGAAGCGGTGGCTGCCGGGCGTGGTCGACGGCAGCTACATCGCCGCATTCGCACTCTCGGAGCGCGAGGCGGGCTCCGACGTCGCCGCGCTGGCGACGCGCGCCGAGCGAACCGGCGATGCCTACGTGCTCGACGGCGAAAAGACGTGGATCTCCAACGCCGGCATCGCGGATCTCTACGTCGTCTTCGCGCGCACCGGTGAGAGCGGCGCGCGCGGATTGAGTGCCTTTGCGATCGACGCGGCGACGCCGGGCTGCATTGCCGGTCCCGCCATCGAGACGATCTCACCGCACCCGTTGGGAACGCTGCGACTCGAGAACTGCACGGTGCCCGCGGAGTGCCGCATCGGGCAGGAAGGCGAAGGCTTCAAGGTCGCGATGAGCGTACTCGACGTTTTCCGCAGCACGGTCGGCGCGGCCGCGCTGGGATTCGCGAACCGCGCGTTGCGCGAGTCGATCGAACACGCCAAGAGGCGCACGCTCTTCGGCGCGCCGCTAGCCGCGTTGCAGCTCACGCAAGCGGCGCTGGCGACGATGGCAACCGACGTCGACGCATCCGCGCTGCTCGTCTATCGCGCGGCTTGGGAGAAGGATAGCGGTCGCGCGCGCGTGACGCGCGAGGCGGCGATGGCGAAATGGTTTGCGACCGAGGCGGCGGGGCGCGTCTGCGATCGCGCCGTGCAGCTCTTCGGCGGCCGTGGCGTGACGCGCGGCGAGGTGGTCGAGCGCCTCTTCCGCGACGTGCGGGCGCTGCGCATCTACGAAGGCGCGAGCGAGATCCAGCAACTGGTGATCGCCAAGGCGCTGCTGTCTTCGTGACCGCCCGGTTCACCGCCCATCGCGACGCGTTCGCGCGACAGCGGCTCCCGCCGGCGCACGAGATGCCGGAACTGCGCTTCGACCTGCCCGAGCTGCAGTACCCGCCGGTGCTCAACGCGGCGACGCGCCTGCTCGACGAGCGGGTCGAAGCCGGAGAGGGCGAGCGGCGCTGCATCCTCGCCTCCGATGGCACCACGTGGAGCTACGCCGAGCTGCGCGATGCCGCGGATCGCATCGCGAACGTGCTGGTCGGCGAAATGGGCGTCGCGCCGGGCAATCGCGTGCTCTTACGCGCGCCCAATGCGCCGATGCTCGCCGCCTGCTGGTTCGCCGTGCTCAAGGCGGGTGCGATCGCGGTGACGACGATGCCGCTCTATCGCGCCGGAGAGCTGCGCTTCATGCTGGAGAAGGCGCAGGTAAAGCACGCGCTCTGCGACGCGCGATTGCGAGAGGAGCTGGATCGCGCCTGTGCGGATTACGGTGGCGTGCGCACGCTGTACTTCAACGGGGCGGCGTCTCCGGCGGAGTCGCTCGAGGAGCGGATGCGCGTGCAGCCCGGAGCGTTCGCGAGCGTGCATACGGCGGTCGATGACGTCGCCTTGATCGCGTTCACCTCCGGCACCACCGGCACGCCGAAGGCGACGATGCACTTTCACCGCGACCTGATCGCCTGCTGCGACACCTATGCCGCACACGTGCTGCGCCCTCGCGGCGACGATCTCTTCTGCGGCAGTCCGCCGCTGGCGTTCACGTTCGGCCTGGGCGGTTTGCTCCTCTTTCCGCTCTACGCAGGCGCGGCGACGCTGCTGCTGGAGAAGGCGGGGCCGCACGAACTGCTCGAGGCGATCGCGACGCACGGCGTAACGACGATCTTCACCGCGCCCGTCGCCTACCGCACGATGTGCGCGCGCCTGCCGGAGTGCGACGTCTCGTCGCTGCGAACGTGCGTTTCGGCGGGCGAGACGCTTCCGAAAACCGTGTGGGAGGAGTGGCACGCAAAGACGGGGCTCACGATTCTCGACGGCATCGGCAGCACCGAGATGATCCATATCTTCGTGGGCTCGCCGCGCGACGAGGCGGTCGCGGGATCGACGGGGCGCGCGGTTCCCGGATACGTCGCCGAGATTCACGACGACGACGGCAATCCGGTGCCCGATGGCACCGTCGGACGGCTCGCCGTCAAAGGCCCGACCGGGTGCAAGTATCTGCAAGACGAACGCCAGACGCTCTACGTGCAGCGCGGTTGGAACTACCCCGGCGACGCCTACCGCCGCGACGAAGGCGGCTACTTCTGGTACGTGGCGCGGATGGACGACATGATCGTCTCCTCGGGCTACAACATCTCGGGTCCCGAAGTCGAGCAGGCGCTGATCGCGCACGCCGACGTCAAAGAGGTCGCCGTCGTCGGCAAGCGAGATCCCGTCAAGGAGACCAACGTGGTCAAAGCCTTCGTCGTGCTGGCCGGTGGGTGCGCGGCCACGCCGGAGAAGGCCGCAGAACTTTGCGAGTTCGCCAAGACGCAAATCGCGCCGTTTAAAGCCCCGCGCGAGATCGAGTTCGTGAGCGCGTTGCCGCGCACCGAGACCGGGAAGCTACAACGCTACAAGCTCCGCGAACGCGCGGAGACTCACTAAAACGGAAGTCCCGGAATCAACCCCCACGACGTTTTGCGATACTCTGCGTAACCTGGGTAGCGTTCCTCGAGCAGACGTTCCTCGACGCGCACCTTGACGAAGAGAAAAACGACGACTACGCCGCCCACGATGGCCGTCGAGAGCGTCGGCACGCGCAGCCACATGCCCACCACGAGCAGGACGATCGCGGTATAGATTGGATGGCGCAGCCGCTGATAGATCCCACGCGTTACCAGCTCGCCGCCCACACGCGGCTCCGGCGAGATCTGCACGACGTTACGCAGCGCGATCAGCGCGAACGCCATCAGCGCGACGCCCGCGACGCAGAGCAGCGAGCCCGCGGCGCGCAGGCTCGGCGAGAAGAAGAGTGGCGCGCGGCGGTCGAAGAGCACCGCCGCGGCAAACGCGCAGAGCAGCAGCGTCTGCATCCACGCGTAGATGCGCGCCGCGTTCACTTGACTTCGCCGGGCAGCACCGCCGTCGCCTCGATCTCGACCTGGGCGCCCTCTTCGAGCAGCCCGGCCACGACGACGAGCGTCATCGCCGGGTAGACCGCACCGACGATCTCGCGATATGCGCGGCCCAACTCCGAGAGCGACGCGCGATACGCTTGTTTGTCGGTGACGTACCAGGTGAGGCGGACCAGATGTTCGGGCTCCCCGCCCGCCGCGCGCAGCACCGCGACGACGTTGCGCAGCGCCTGCGCGGCCTGCGCCGCGAAGTTGTCGCTCACCAGTTCGCACGACTCGTTCCAGCCGATCTGTCCGGCAATCGCAAGATACCGTCCCTCTGCGAGCACGCCGTTGGCGTATCCGCTGGGACGAGGCCAGCCTTGCGGATCGATGCGGCGGCTCATCGCGCCACCCGGCGCGCCAGCGTCAGCCCGATCGCGACGATTAAATTGACGGCCAGCGCGTAGAGCGCGATGAACCCCGTCAGGGTGACGCCGAAAACATGCAGCGGGAAGTTCGACGTGAAGCCCGCCGCGTAGGCCATGGCGCCGCTCGTCGCGATGCCGCATGCCCAACCGGCAAGCAACGCGTTGGGATCGAGCCGGCGCGTCCACAGGCCCAGAACGAATGAGGGAAAGATCTGCAGCATCAGCGCGCCTCCAAGGAGTTGAAAGTCGATCGCGTACGGCACGGGTACGAAGAAGACAAAGAGCAGCGCGAACGCGCAGATCGCCAGCGTCAAGGCCTTCGCGACTCTGGTTTCCACGGGCGAGCGCTGCGGGGAGAACTCGCGAAAGACGTTGCTGGCGAAGAGGTTCGATGCGCCAATGCTCATGATCGCGGCGGGGACGAGCGCGCCGACGACGATCGCCGCGTCGGCGACGCCGGTGAACCAGTCCGGAAAGTAGCGCGCGAAGAGCAACGGAACCACCGAGTTCGTATCCTTTGCAGAAATCCCCGCGGCGATGCCGCAGTATCCCAACAGCGCCAGCAGACCCAGCAGCAGCGAGTAGACCGGCAAGAGCGCGGCGTTGCGCCGCACCACCTGCAGGCTGCGCGCGGCAAGCACGCTGGTGATCGAATGCGGGTAGATGAAGAGCGAGAGCGCCGAGCCGAAGGCCATCGTAGCGTACGTGAAATACTGCTGCGGCGCGAGATAGATCGAGGAAGGCCTCGGCCGGGCGGCCAGCGCCGCGCTGGAGACCGCGAACACGTGCGCCCAGCCGCCGAGCCGCGCCGGGATCACGACGATCGCGGCGATAACGGCGACGTAGATCAGCGTGTCCTTCACGAAGGCGATCAGCGCGGGCGCGCGCAGTCCGCTGACGTACGTGTATGCTGCGAGCAAGACGAAGGCGACGGTGAGCGCCGGCAGGGAGTGCGCCGCGCCGAGCGTGCTGAACCTCCCGAAGACGGCGCGCATACCCACAAGCTGCAACGCGATGTAGGGCATCGCCGCAACGGCGCCCGTGAGCGCGACCGCAATCTCCAATGGGCGGTGGGCGTAGTGGTCGCGCACGAAGTCGGCCGCCGTTACGTAGCCGCGCTCGCGCGCGAGAACCCAGAACCGGGAAAGGACGACGAGCGCCACGGGATACGCGATCGTCGCATACGGCACGGCGAAGAAGCCGAGCGCGCCGACGCCGTAAACGAGCGCAGGCACCGCGATGAACGTGTAGGCGGTGTAGAGATCGCCGCCGAGAAGAAACCACGAAACGATCGTGCCGAAGCTGCGTCCTCCCAGCGCCCACTGCTCGAGATCGCCGAGGTTCGCCCCGCCCCAGCGCGCGGCGAGGAAACCCAGAACGGTCACGCCCGCGACGATCGTTCCCAGCACGACTGCCGCGCTAGACACGATCGCCTCGCGTGAGCGCGACGACGATGCCGAGCAGTCCCGCAGTCGCCGGGATCCACGCCAGCTGGTACCAGTAGAAGAACGGGATGCCGAAGAGCGGCGGCCCCGCGTGATTGTAGAACGCCGGGATCAACGTCCCGGCGAAGGGGAGAACGAGCAGCGCGTAGCAGGCCCGCCGTCGCATAGCGGGGCAACGCTTTCTCGTGCGAAGCAACGGTGCCTTGTTCGTAAGCGAGCGCTCGATGGAGGGCCCATGCAGTTGCAAGGCAAACCAAGCCCAAGCTCGCAGCAACGCTACAAAGCGAAAGGGTCAAACCTCATGTCCGTAACCCAGCCCCCCAAAGATACGCCGTTCGGGCTCGAGCCGAACGTCGCGGCGGGACTCGCCTACCTGTTCTGTTTGCTGGGGGGCATCATCATGCTGCTCGGCGGCGGGACGAATAAGTTCGTCAAATGGGCCGCCGCACAATCGATCACGATGTGGGCCCTCTACTTCATCCTCTCGTTCGTTTTAGGATTCATCCACCTTTGGCTGCTCTACCCGATCCTCTGGATCATCGCTCTCGTGCTGTGGGTCTGGACGACCGTTACCGGTTTCCAGGGCAAGGAAGTGCGCGTTCCGGGTATCGACGCGTTGACGAGCAGCATCTTCAAGTCGCAGCTCTAACTTAGCGCCGCGCTCTTGCGGGGCCGCGAATCCGCAAGAGTGGGCGTTCGAACAGGTACGTGACCGCCGCCGCAGACGCGATCGCGCACGCGGAGGCGGCCGCCGTATATCGCGCCTGCCATTGCGGATCGTAATGGGGGTCGTCCGTATAAGCGGGCAGGTGATGCCAAAGCAGTTCGCGCGCGATTATCTGGTGGTAGAGATAGAGATTGTACGAGATCGCCGCCAGAAAGCGCAACGGCGGGTTGTCGAGAAGGACCTGCCACCACCGCGGGCTGGCCAGCGAACCCAGCGCGATCAGCGAGAACGCCGCTCCGAGCGCCGGACGGTTGGCAATCTGCCACACGCCGGACCATTGGTCGTAAAAGCGCGATTCGTAGCAGTTTTCGAGCAGGTTCCAGAGTAGCGCGAAACCGGTCACCGCTACGAGCGGCGCCGTATAGGCGAACGCCGGTTCGGTGCGTCGCCGTAAGCCCCGCGCGAAGATCAGGGCGCTGATCATTCCAAAGGCAAAGATGTCGAGATAGCCCGGCAGGTTCTCCTCAAACGTTGGAAAGAGCGTCGCGAAACAGCAGTGGGCGAAGGCCGCGCGCCACGCCCACGCGCCGGCGATCATCGCGCCCGCCGTGAGCCACGGACTGCGGCGGAAGCACCACCAGATCACTGGAAAGATGCAGTAGAACTCCACCTCGACGGCCAGCGTCCAGAGAACGCCGTTGATCGTGCCAAAACGATCGGGAAACCAGGTGTGCACGAAGAGCGCGTGCGTCGCGAGATCCGGCAGCGCGGCGGCGTTGGGCTGCACCTGCGCATAGCCTAGGAGATATGCGACGGCGATGGAGAGCGCGTACGAGGGCACGATCTTGATGAAACGCCGCCACGCGAAGTGCCCCCACGACGGCTGCGGCGCACCCGACATTTGGGCACGTGTAAACGGATACGAGATGACGAAACCGCTCAAGAAAAAGAAGAGCGTGACGCCGACGAAACCGGTGGCCGGCAAGAACGCCAGGTGCTGCGGCGGCTCCAGCCACGAAAACTCCCAGACGTGATACCAGAGCACGAGCAGCACGGCCAGGCCCCGCAGGCCGTCCAAGATTCCGAGGCGGGGCTCCTCGTGCAGCGTTCCGCTTGCGGCCACTGCGCCCTGATACGGGGCCGAATGCGGCGGCCCTGTCCGGCGCCGGGCTGTGCCGTTTTGAACCAAGGTATTGACACAAAACGGCAGTTTGTATTAGGGTGGCAATACAATGCTACAAGGACATCCCCACCACCCCGAACTCGTCCGCCTGGTGGTCGCCGGCGCGATGGTATCCGTCGGCATCGCTTCCCTGGCGTGGCCGCGCTGCACTGCCGGCATGGCCGGTACGTTCACCCGCTGGCTGGCCGGAGTGAGTCCAGAGGAACGCGCCCGCCTCAAGCGGGTCATCGCCGCGCGGGAAGATGCCGAGGGACTCTCGAGCGCCTCCGGGCGGTATCTCGGGATTGCGGCGATCGCATTAGCCGCGTTCGAAGCGGTGCCCGCCATCCCGTTCGTCGTGCCGTACGCCGGCGTCTGTCTCGCCGTTGCCGTCGTCACGCTGCTGGCCTACCTTCAGTTTCGGCGAGCGACCGAGCAGCGCGTGGCACCGCTCGTGC
This sequence comes from Candidatus Cybelea sp., assembly GCA_035939175.1. GTDB lineage: Bacteria > Vulcanimicrobiota > Vulcanimicrobiia > Vulcanimicrobiales > Vulcanimicrobiaceae > Cybelea. The sequence continues at coordinate 45,179 of DASZGC010000016.1, forward strand.
GGCGCTCGCCGTTGAGCGTGCTGCCCTTGCCGATCATCGGCTCGGTGCTGGCCTGCGTCGTAGTCGCGCTCGTGGTGTCGGCGGATCCCGCGGAACGCCTCGGTGCCCTCGTGCTCGCGCTCTCGACCGTCGTCCTCGGCGCCGTCGCCTGGAGGATTGCCAACGCGCCGGCGCTGCTGCTGGGCCAAGACCCGCCGTACGAGTATGCGCTAGACGAGCTCGTTCGCGTCGGCCGCGCGCGCATCATCGCCAACCTGGCCTGTACGCCCGTCTTTCTGTTGGCGGTCGTCGCCCAGGACGAGCTCGTAGCGCGCTTCGGCGCGTGGGGGAGCGCCGCCATGTGGGTCGCGAGCGCCGCCTTCGTGATCTCCTTTATCGGATGCTACGCACCGCTGCGTCGCCGGCTGATGCCAGCGTGAGGGACTCCTATCTCGTCGTCGACCCGCAACTCGACATCCCGCCCTACCAGCAGGTTGTCGAGCAGGTTCGAGCGGCGATCGAGCGGGGCGAGCTGGCGCCCGAGGCGGCGCTGCCGACCGTTCGGCAGCTCGCCGGCGACCTCGGGATCGCGCCGAACACCGTGGCGCGTGCTTATAGCGAGCTGCAGGCCCAGGGCTGGCTCGTGGGTGACCGCCGCCGCGGCACGCGGGTTGCCGGGCAGATCCCCGTTACCCGCCGTACGCGCCTGCGCAGCTTGCGAGAAGCCACCGAGAAGTTCGTCGCCTCGCTGCGCCATCGGGGCTTCACGCTCGAGGAGATCGCCGACGAGCTCGGTCGTGCCGGCACCCTGCGCGAGGGGCCTAGCTCCCAAGCGGGGGCCCGGACGGCATTTGACGCCTAAACGCGCCCCCTGATATAGTTGGTGTTCGGTCCCACCTGCGGGTGAGGCCGTTGTTTGTGTGTTGTGAGCTTTTCAGGAGCGAGACCGTTTGCCGACGATCAATCAGCTAGTCCGTCGCGGGCGCGAAAAGACCGAGCAGAAAGTGAAGACTCGGGCGTTTCGCGTGATCCTGACCGGTCCGAAACCGGGTCATCCGGATCTTCCGACGCGAGCCTTCGAAGTTGCCGGAAATCCGCAGCGGCGCGGCGTCTGCACGCAAGTAAAAACGGTTACTCCGAAAAAGCCGAACTCGGCGCTGCGCAAAGTTGCGCGCGTGCGCTTGACCAACGGCGAGGAGGTAACTGCGTACATCCCCGGCATCGGTCACAACCTGCAGGAGCACTCGGTGGTATTGGTGCGCGGCGGGCGCGTCAAGGATCTGCCGGGCGTGCGCTACCATATCATCCGTGGTACGCTCGACACGGCGGGCACGGCAAACCGCAAGCAAGGGCGCTCGAAGTACGGCGCCAAGCGTGAAAAGAAGAAGTAAGGAAAGGTAGTTAGTGCCTCGTAAAGGACCAGCTCCAAAGCGGCAGATTCTCCCCGACGGCAAGTTCAACTCGAAAGTGCTGGCGCGGTTCATCAATAAGGTCATGCTGCGCGGCAAGAAGTCGACGGCCGAGGGTATCACCTATGGCGCGCTTAACATCGTCGCGGAGAAGACCGGCCGTGATCCGATGGAGATCTTCTCGCAAGCCCTCTCCAACGCCATGCCGCTGGTCGAAGTGCGCCCGCGGCGCGTCGGCGGCGCGACCTATCAGGTGCCGATGGAAGTGCGTCCCGATCGCCGTCAGGCGATGGCGATGCGCTGGCTCATCGGTTTCGCGCGCGCCCGCGGCGGCCGCTCGATGGAAGAGAAGCTGGCCGGAGAGCTGCTCGATGCCTCCAACAACACCGGTGCGACGATCAAGAAGCGTGAAGACACGCACAAGATGGCCGAAGCGAATAAGGCTTTCGCCCATTATCGCTGGTAAACTACTCAACTAAAACACCATGGCTGCAAGGGAATATCCGCTCGAACGCACGAGGAATATCGGCATTGCCGCGCACATCGACGCCGGCAAGACGACGTGCACGGAACGCATCCTCTTCTTTACCGGGCGCGTGCACAAGATGGGCGAAGTGCACGATGGCGCCGCGACGATGGATTGGATGGTCCAGGAGCAAGAGCGCGGGATCACGATCACCTCCGCCGCGACCGCTACGATCTGGCGGGATACGCGCATTAACATCATCGACACGCCGGGCCACGTCGACTTCACCGTCGAGGTCGAGCGTTCGCTGCGCGTGCTCGACGGCTTGGTCGCCCTCTTCGACTCGGTAGCCGCCGTGCAGCCGCAGTCCGAGACGGTGTGGCGCCAGGCCAACAAGTACAAAGTGCCGCGCATCGTGTTCGTCAACAAGATGGACCGCGTCGGCGCCGACTTCTTCAACGTCGTCGAGAAGATACGCGAGCGCTTGGGCGCGCGCGCCGTTCCCATTCAAGTGCCGATCGGCGCCGAAGACAAGTTCAAAGGCATCGTCGACCTCTTCACGATGAAGAAGGTCGTCTACACCGACGACCTCGGCTCGACGATGGCGCAAGAAGAGGTTGAAGGCGAGCTGCGCGAGCTGGCGATGGAATGGCGCCAGCACCTGGTCGAGGCAATCGCCGAGCAGGACGACGAGCTGCTCGAGATGTTCTTCGAGGGTAAAGAGCTGCCCATCGACCGCATGAAGACGGCGCTGCGCAAGGCGACGATTGAGGGCACGGTCCTGCCGATGCTCTGCGGCTCGGCTTTCAAGAACAAGGGCGTACAGCCGCTGCTCGACGCGATCGTGGAATACATGCCTTCGCCGCTGGAGGCCAAGCAGATCGTCGGCCGCGACCCCAAGAGCGGCGACGAGATCGCGCGCAAGCCCGACGACGCGGAGCCGTTCTGCGCGCTGGCCTTCAAGATCGCGACCGATCCGTACGGCAACCTGACGTATTTCCGCGTCTATTCGGGCGTGCTCAACAAGGGCAGCTACGTGCTCAACTCGCGCAGCGGGCGCAAGGAGCGAATCGGACGCATCCTGCGAATGCACGCGAACCATCGCGAAGATATCGACGCGATCGGCGCGGGCGACATTGCCGCGGCCGTGGGCCTCTCCGACACGCGTACGGGTGACACGCTCTGCGACGAGCGGCATCCGATCGCGCTCGAATCGATCACGTTCCCCGAACCGGTCATTCATCAGGCGATCGAGCCCAAGAGCAAGATCGACCAGGATAAACTGGGCCTGGCACTCACCCGCCTGGCCCAGGAAGACCCGACCTTTCGCATGCGCACCGACGAGGAGACGCAGCAGACGATCATCGCCGGCATGGGCGAGCTGCACCTCGAAATCATCCTAGACCGCCTGCGCCGCGAGTTCAAGGTGGAGGCCAACGTCGGCAAGCCGCAGGTCGCGTACAAAGAAGCCATCACCAAGACCGTTGAGAAGCAGGGGCGCTTCGTCCGGCAATCGGGGGGCAAGGGCCAGTACGGCGACGTCTGGCTTCGCGTCGCGCCCCAGCCTCCGGGCACGGGCTTCGTGTTCGAATGGAAGATCGTCGGCGGCGCGGTTCCAAAGGAGTACGCCAAGGCCGTGCAAGAGGGCATTCGCGAGTCGGCTCAGAGCGGTGTGCTCGCCGGCTTCCCGGTGATGGACTTCAAGGTCGAGGCCTTCGATGGCTCCTACCACGAGGTGGACTCGAACGAGATGGCGTTCAAGATCGCGGGCTCGATGGCTTGGAAAGAGGCCAACCGTACGGCCGGTCCGATTCTGCTCGAGCCGATCATGAAGGTCGAGGTGACCACGCCAAAAGAGTACATGGGCGCGATCAACGGCGATCTGAGCCGGCGCCGCGGCGCAATCCACGCGACCGAGGAGGCACCCGGCGGCGCGCAGGTGATCACCGCGCACGTGCCGCTCTCCGAGATGTTCGGGTATGCGACCGACATGCGCTCCGCGACGCAAGGCCGGGCGACGTATACGATGGAGTTCTCGCATTACGAGAAGGCGCCCAAGAGCGTTGAGGAAGAGATCGTGGCCAAGGCCGTCGGCAAGAAACTCGCACCGGCGTGAGCGCTCCGGCTTCCTTAAGGGCCACGTTGACAGGCTGTCGAATTGCCTGATAATATTCCGGGGTTATGGCGCCCCCACGCGGGGGCGTTTGCCTCGTACAGAGGCAAAGAGGCAACCAATACGCCTGGAGCCGTGTACTAGCGAGAGTAGCGCTTCAGGAAAGCGCAAAAGCGTTGCGCGAAAGTGCCACGCACGAGTTGGGGGTCCCGTGCCGCGAAGTCGGCACGGGGGCGCGCAGCCGAGTTTCCGGGGCGAAGTCCGGGAGGGTCGGCGGAGTGCCAAAGGGTTGCGCGCAGTGCAACCCGCTGTGAAAGGAAATGATGGCTAAGCAAAAGTTCGAGCGCACGAAGCCGCACGTAAACATCGGGACGACCGGACACGTCGATCACGGCAAGACGACGCTGACCGCGGCGATCATGCATTGTCTTTCGACCGAAGGGTTGGCGCAGAAAGTCGGCGTCGATCAGATCGACAACGCGCCCGAGGAGAAAGAGCGGGGCATTACCATCGCCATCTCCCATCAGGAGTACGAGACGACCAAGCGCCATTACGCGCACGTCGATTGTCCGGGCCACGCGGACTACATCAAGAACATGATTACGGGCGCCGCTCAGATGGACGGGGCGATCCTGGTCGTGGCGGCCACCGACGGCCCGATGCCGCAGACGCGCGAGCACATTCTGCTCATGCGCCAGGTCGGCGTCCCTCGCATCGTCGTGTTCCTGAACAAGGTGGACATGGTCGACGACGAGGAGCTGCTCGAGCTGGTCGAAATGGAGATTCGCGAGCTGCTCACGCAGTACGATTTCCCCGGCGACGACACGCCGATCATCCGCGGCTCGGCACTCAAAGCGCTCAATTCGAGCGGCCGCAAGCTCGATGCCGAGGCCGATCCGATCTTCAAGCTGATGGATACGATCGACGATTACATCCCGCAGCCCGAGCGCCAGGTCGACAAGCCGTTCCTCATGCCGGTCGAAGACGTCTTCACGATTACCGGCCGCGGCACCGTCGGCACCGGCCGCGTCGAGCGCGGTCAGGTGAAGGTCGGTGAAGAGGTCGAGATCGTTGGGTTGAAGGAGGAAACGAAGAAGACCGTCGTCACGGGCATCGAGATGTTCCGCAAGCTGCTCGACTCGGGCATCGCCGGCGACAATATCGGCGTGCTCCTTCGCGGCGTCGACCGCAACGAGATCGAGCGCGGCCAGGTACTCGCCAAGCCCGGCTCGGTGAAGCCGCACAAGAAGTTCAAAGCCGAATGCTACGTTCTATCGAAGGAAGAGGGCGGGCGCCACACGCCGTTCTTCGGCAACTATCGTCCCCAGTTCTATTTCCGCACGACCGACGTGACCGGAACGATCAAGCTTCCCGATGGCGTCGAGATGGTGATGCCGGGAGATAACGTTCAGATGGACGTCGAGCTGATCACGCCGATCGCGTGCGAAGAAGGCCTGCGCTTTGCGATTCGTGAGGGCGGCCGCACCGTCGGCGCCGGCGTCGTTACCTCGGTCAGCGAGTAGAACGAGCGATCGCCATGGCAAAACAGATGATCCGCATCCGGCTCAAAGCCTACGACCACAAGGTACTCGACCAGTCGGCGGAGCGGATCGTCGAGACGGCCAAGCGAACCGGCGCGTTCGTCAGTGGCCCGGTGCCGCTCCCGACCGAGATCAACCGCTTCTGCGTACAGCGATCGACCAACAACGACAAGAAATCGCGGGAACACTTCGAGATGCGCACCCATAAGCGCCTCATTGACATCCTGCAGGCCTCGCCGAAAACGATGGACGCGCTGATGCATCTCGACCTTCCGGCTGGAGTGGATATCGAACTCAAGGCTTAGCTATCGGACGCCCTCACTCTAGCGCCTGCGGCCCTTTGCCGCTGGCGTTTTCGTTTAAACTGGCCGGGACGCGATCGGCGCACTTCTGTAAATCCGTATCTGGGTGGGCGCACAGCCGAGCAGCAGAGCAAGCGTCCGTTGACGCGTTAACGAAGCTATGCTACAATTTCATACGCTGAGGGGCTTCTCGCGAAGCCTTTCGGACTTTTCGCCTCGGAATCGGCTTTGAGCCGGTTCCACTCTTGTTGTCTGGTAGGGCATGACTACGAAGACTCTGGTTTCGCCTCTCGGGGTCCTCTCACTTAGCCTCCTCGTTTCCGGCTGCGCCGGAGCTGGTTCAACGCCCACCGTGGCTCCTCAAGCGCTCGCTACCCGAGTCTCGTCCGTGATACCATCAGCTGCCTGCTTGCCCGTCAGCAACTCAGGCAACTTCGACGGCAATCCGGTCTCCCCAGGCTCCTACATGTGGTTTACGAGCACCATCTCGGCCCCGGGTGCCAGTCGAGCCATGCGCGTCGATATGATCAACTCGATCATAACCCTAAGAGATGGCAACACGACGTATCGCATTCTGGGGCCGAACATGCGCTTGACGCTAACGAGCAAGCATGTGGTTGACCTCCACTTCAAGCAGTACCGCGACCACTGGCGGCTGCAAGCTCCCTTCGGAACCGCTGGCGAAGACTTCCTGAACGCAATGGCGTATCGCTTCGATCGCGGGCTGCACGGCGGAATCAAGAACGTGGCCTGGTCCGCCAAGTTCTTCAGCCAATCGGGCGGCCGGATCCGCTGGAGGTGGTCAGCAAGCGCCTACACCAGTTTTACAAGCAGGTACCGGCAGCTCGACGTCAAGCCCCTCGACGACACACGCTACCCCCCATACAACGCCGACCGCGCCGGAACGCCCGAGGCCTACAAACAGTTCGCAACCAGTGGCGGGACCGACGGGGCCGTGGGCGCATCGGTCGACCTCACGCCGTGCCGGCGCTAGCGCGCTCGTCGCCACGCACGGAGCAGTCCGCCTTTCTCGTGGGGCTCTCACCTCCTCAATAACCTAAAAGCCAGTGAGTGGAAAATGTTGGGCCGGGCGCCAAGGCGCCCGGCCCGGCGCATGTAAGAGGATGTCCTATGGACATGAAATCGAGCTACCTTGGAACCATGATCGGACTAGCCACCGTGGCATTCGGCCTTATCGCCGCGGGCGCTTGGAACAAACTGATCAGTGACGTGATCGCCCTTTTTCTCAAGCCCGGAAATGGCGTTATTGCGGAGCTGATCTACGCCGTCATCGTGACGATCCTCGCGATCGTTGTCGTTCAAAGTCTGGCGAAACTGGCCGAAAGGGAGGCGGAGCTCACCTCGAGGCTTCCGTTCCGTAAAAAAACGCCGGAGTAATAGCTGACCGCCTTTCACTCGCAAGAAAAGGCGCGACTTACCCTTGCGAAACTCCGTTCTTGGGCACTCTGCCGGAGCGGATCTTGAACGCAAGTTCCGGTCGGCGCTGCAAGGGCGGATAGACGTGAGCGCGCACCTCGAATCCGTGCCGCTCGAGCCCGAGGCGCAGAGCCGCCTGCTGGATGCCATGCAGGATCGCCGCGCTAAGCGTCTCGTCGGCCACGCTTAGATGCATGAGGCTGTCGACGTCGTCGCGCTTGGTTAAGAGCGTCAAGCGCACCTCACCGGCGGTGCGGGGAGACTCGTGCTCCTCGTCGACCGGGTCGTGAAAGACGACGACGTGATGATCCTCGTAAACGACCGAGTTGCCGGCGACGACTCGGTCCCAAGTCCTGCGCTCTTTGAGCCAGCGTGGCGCCGCTCCGAGCACCTCGGGCGGCGCTACTCTTTTCTTTGATTCGTCGTCGCTCATCGTGCGCAGGTTCCGGCGGCTCGCACAGGACGCCTGCCCGCTTCGCCGGAAGGCAACGCACCGATGGCTCAGTGGATCTCCGAACTGATCAGCGGTCCCGAACAGCGCGTTTGGGAGAAGCCCGACCCCGATCATACCTTTCGCGGACGCCTCGACGGTACGCGCGCTAAGGCCGACGAAGTCGTCTACGAGGACGACGAGGTCTTCGCGTTCCGTCACAACATCGATCCGAGTAAAGAAGAGTGGTGGGAGATCCACGTCGTGATCATTCCGAAAAAGTGGATTCCGACCATTCTCGACCTCTCGCTCGGGGACGCGCATATCTGGAACCGTCTGATCGGTGGAATCCAGCGCGTTGCGTTTGCCCTGGGCTTGTACGAGAAGGGATTCATGATCCGCACGGGCGTGCTGCCCCCGTACCAGCACACGCAGCACGTGCACATTCACATCCTCTCGGGAAAGCATCGCAGCCCGGTCGTCGACGGACCGATGCCGGATGCCGGCTAAAGACGCGCCTTCGCTCGTCCGCGTCGCAGTGACGTTTGCGTCCATCTCCGCGACGTCGTTCGGCGGCGGCCAGAAAGCCTCGATTCGGCAGTCGGTGATGGCCGCTGGCTGGATGGACGCCGACGCATTCCTCGATGGTCTGGAGGTCGCGCAGGTGATGCCAGGCCCGAACCTGCTCAACCTCGCCATCTATTGCGGACAGCGCGTGCGCGGAATTCCCGGCGCGATCGCGGCCTTTTTCGGTGCGAGCGTTCCCCCGTTCGCGATCGTCCTGATCGCCGGCGCGCTCTACTTCAAGTATGCGTCCAATCCGTTCGTCCACGGCGCGCTGCGCGGCTGCGCCGCGGGCGCCCTGGGGCTGACGGTGGCCAACGCGATCGAACTCACCTGGGACGAACGCCGCAGCTGGATCGCGATCGCGCTGGTCGCGGCTACGGCGCTCGCGGTCTGGTTGCTAAAGCTTCCGCTGCTCTTGGTGCTTGCGGTCTTCGGCGGCGCGGGGATCGCCGCCGAGCGCCTGCGCGCGCAACGAACCGCTCGTGCCTAGCGCGCTGCACAATCTGCTCGACATCGTCGGCGTCTTCGCGCAGCTCTCGGTGTTGGGATTCGGCGGCGGAAAGGGCATCATACCGCAGATGCACACCGACGCGGTCACGACGTACCACTGGGTCACCTCCGAGCAGTTCACGCAGTTTTATACCATCGGCAAACTCGTGCCGGGCCCGACGACGATCTTCGCCGCGCTCATCGGTTACGCCGCCGTTCCCCAGCGGCCGCTGCTGGGCGCCGCCGTCGCTACCGCCGCGATGTTCCTCCCATCGAGCGCAATGATGATGGGCTTCGATTCGTTGCTGGCAAGGTTCGCGGCGTCGCCGTGGCGCGCGACGATCTCGCGCGGACTCGCGCCGGCCATCGTCGGATTGGTCTGGGCGAGCGTCCTGAGCATCGGCCGCGGCGCGCCCGCAACGCCGATCGCCTACGTAACGACCGCGGCGGTCGTCGTGCTGATGCTGCGCACGAAAATCAGCGCGCCGCTGCTGATCCTCCTCAGCGGCGGCGTAGGGGTCGTCGCGCTTCGATAAGCGAACCGACCGGCCATGCCCATCGACCTTCACGAACTGCGGTCGCGCTCTTTCCACGGCACGAAGCGCCGTATCTACCACCTGCTCGAGGGGATGGGAACCTCCGGCGATCAGATCTGGCCCTTCGCGTCGCAGCCGTTCATGCGCTCTCCCGGACCGCTGACGCCGGGCCGCACCGAGGAGTGGCACCTCGGCATCCATAGCGTTCTCGACGAGGCCGTACCCGAGGAGCGGATCGTGTGGCGGTTTCGCAACGACGGCTTCGACGGAACGCACGCGTTCGTGCTCTCCACGCTCGCGAAGGAGACGCTGCTCGAATACCGCGTCGACGCCATACTCTCCGATACCGACGGGCGTCTGCTGTGGCGCCGTTTCGAAGATCAATTCGAGCGCTCGACCGAAGCGCTGTTCGACAAGCTCGCGCGCGTTTTGCGGCGTTGACGCCAGACCCTGTCGATTTCATCGGCTGCGACGCGCTGCTCTCCGACGAGGAGCGGATGGTCGCTCAGACCGTGCGCGCTTTCGTGCGCGATCGAGTGGTGCCCAACGTCGCGGGCTGGTTCGAGGAGGGGATCCTTCCGCGCGAACTCGGTGCCGAGCTGGGCGCGCTCGGGCTGCTCGGCATGCACCTCAAAGGCTACGGCTGCGCGGGCGCGAGCGCCGTCGCCTACGGGCTGGCCTGCCGAGAGCTGGAGGCGGGCGATTCCGGCGTGCGCAGCTTCGCCTCGGTGCAGGGGTCACTCGCGATGTACGCGATCGCGCGCTGGGGTGACGAAGCGCAGAAGCAGCAGTGGTTGCCGCCGATGGCGCGCGGCGAAAAGATCGGCTGTTTCGGCCTCACCGAGCCGGACTTCGGCAGCAATCCCGCCGGCATGCGGACCTTCGCCCGCCGCGACGGTTCCGACTGGCTGCTCGACGGCACGAAGATGTGGATCACCAACGGCTCCATCGCCGACCTCGCGATCGTCTGGGCACAGACCGACGCGGGAATCCGCGGTTTCATCGTGCCGCGCGATACGCGCGGCTTTACAGCAAGCGACATCCATCGAAAGCTCTCTTTGCGCGCGTCGATCACGAGCGAACTCGTCATGAACGAATGCCGCCTGCCGCACGATGCGCTGTTGCCCTTGGGCGACGGGCTCGGCGCGCCGCTCTCATGTCTCAATGAGGCGCGATACGGTATCGTCTGGGGCGCGATGGGAGCGGCACGCAGCTGCTACGAGACGGCGCTGGATTACGCGCGAACGCGGGTGCAGTTCGACCGGCCGATCGGGGCCTTCCAACTCACCCAGGCCAAGCTCGTCGACATGCTGCTCGAGCTGGGAAAAGGCACGCTGCTGGCGCTGCACATCGGTCGCATGAAGGACGAAGGACGGCTGCATCCTTCCCAGGTCAGCTTCGCCAAGCTCAACAACGTGCGCGAAGCGTTGAAAATCGCGCGCTCGGCGCGCACGATCCTCGGCGCCAACGGCGTGACGCTGGAGTATCCCGTAATCCGCCACATGAACAATCTCGAATCCGTGCTCACTTACGAAGGAACCAGCGAGATGCACGCGTTGGTGGTCGGCAAGGAAATCACCGGCCTGGCCGCCTTTACCTAAGGGGCAGTCGAAGGACGGGCGACGTTCGCGGGCGTGATTTCCCAGGGACCGGCCTCTTCCTGGGGCCCTCCGGCTGCTTTTGCCGGCGCCCTCGCGGCCAAGTCGACCCTCGTTCGCGCCTTGACCTCTGCCTGCCGCCCTGGTAAACTCCCTAAGTTGCGGTCTAATGCCGGTGCGCTCTTTGAATGCGTGCCGGCGAAAAAAACTACTGATACGCCTGGCCCCGTGGTCCGGCGATCCTTCGAAAGAACGGCGATGAAGAACATCCTTGGCCGTAAAGTCGGGATGACCAGCATCTTTACGGAAGACGGGCGCCGCGTCCCGGTCACCGTGATCGCTGCGGGTCCCTGTACGGTCGTCGAACGGCGAACCAAGGAGAGTCACGGCTACGAGGCCGTGGCCCTCGGCTTCGGCGCGGTCAAGCGGGGGCGTCTAACCAAAGCCCTCGCCGGTCATTTCAAGAAGCAAGGCGTCGAGGCGCTTCGCGTCGTTCGCGAGTTCCGCGACGAGACCGAGGGCGCCGAGGTCGGCCAGTCGGTCACGGTTACCGGTTTCGAGCCTGGCGACCGCGTCGATGTGGTCGGCGTCTCGAAGGGTCACGGATTCGCCGGCGGCATCAAGCGCCACAACTTCAAGGGCGGCGGCGCTAGCCACGGATCGATGATTCACCGCCAACCCGCCTCCAATGGCGATACCAATGCGGGCCGCGTTACCAAAGGAAGCCGCCGGCCTGGCCACTACGGCACCGACCGTACCACGACGCAGAATCTCGAGGTCGTGCGCGCCGACGGCGAGCGGAATCTGCTGCTCGTCCGCGGAGCGGTTCCTGGCGGCAAGAACGCTCTTCTGATGGTCAGTCGCAGCGTGAAGAGCCGCGGAGAGCACGCCTGATGCCAAGCGTCATCAATGCCGAGGGCAAGGTGCTCAAAGAGATCGAGTCGCCGGCGGCGCTTGCCGGCGATTTCAGCAACCGTCTCTCGGTCATCTATCGCGCCGTTCATCGCGAGATGGCCAATCCTCGCGCCGGCACCGCTTCGACGCTCAAGCGCGACGAGGTCTCGGGCGGCGGCCGCAAACCTTGGCGACAGAAGGGCACCGGGCGCGCGCGCCAGGGCTCGATCCGCTCGCCGCAGTGGCGCCACGGCGGCGTGGTCTTCGGACCACAGCCCCGCAGCTACGTCGAGTCGCTCAACAAAAAGGAGCGCCGTCTTGCGTTCGTCGCGGCGCTGGCCGACCGTTTCAATAACGACGCGGTGATGCTGCTCGACACGTCGGATTTCGGCATCGAGAAGACTGCCGCGTTCGCCAAGCTGCTCTTCGGCAGCGTGAAGGCGGCCAAGGGCGGCCCGAAGACGCTGGTCATCTGCCGTGCCGGCGAGCCGCACGCTCCGGCGATCGAGCGCGTGGGCCGCAACCTTCGGCGCGTCGCGGTTACCCACGACGGCGCGCTCGACGTCAAAGACGTGCTGCGCTACGAACGGCTTCTCTTCACCACCTCCGCCTACGACGCGCTGAGCGAGCGTCTGGCGGAGAAGCAGGAGCGATAGCATGGATGCCCGCGACGTAATCATTGCCCCGCGCATCACCGAGAAAGCGATGGCGGACGCGCTGCTGCAGCAGTACACGTTCGTCGTGCATCCGCACGCCACGAAAACGCAGATTCGTCACGCGATCGAAGAGATTTTCGGAGTGAACGTCCTCGCCGTGAATACGGTGAACATCCGCGGAAAGTCGCGAACTTTCGCGCGGCGCGGGGTGCGCACCCACGGCAAGCAGAGCGACTACAAGAAGGCGATCGTCAAGATCAAACCCGGTCAAAAGATCGAGCTCGGCGGAGTAAACTACTTTGAGCAATAGCCATGCCCGTTAAAAAATATCGGCCGACCTCACCCGGCAAGCGCTTCATGACGACGATCGACTTCTCCGAGTTGTCGGACGTCGCGCCCGAGCGTTCGCTGGTCGAGATTCGCAAGAAGCACTCCGGCCGCAACAACAACGGCCATATCACCGTACGCCACCGCGGCGGCGGAACGCGCAAGCTCTATCGCGTGATCGACTTCAAACGCGCGAAGGACGGCGTTCCAGCCAAGGTCGCGACGGTCGAGTACGACCCCAACCGTTCGTGCCGCATCGCGCTGCTTCACTACCGGGACGGCGAGAAGCGCTACATCCTGGCGCCGCTCGGCCTGAGGGTCGGCGAGACGGTGGAGTCGGGGTCCGGCGCCGACATCAAGATCGGCAACGCGCTGCCGATTCGTAACATTCCGGTCGGCACCGTCATCCACAACGTCGAGCTGCGGCCCGGGGAAGGCGGCAAGCTCGTGCGTTCGGCGGGCGTCTCGGCGCAGCTGATGGCCAAAGAGGACGAGTAC
>DASZGC010000017.1:0-48613 GCA_035939175.1 Candidatus Cybelea sp.
TAGCCCTTCATCAGGCGCCGCGTGCGGATCATAATCGCGTGGCCGAGCGCGATCGACTGTCCCAGCTCTCCCGGCGGCAAGCCCTTGGGATCGTAGACCGCGGCTCCGCCGGCCACCGGCGCCGACGGCGCACCGCGCGGCGCGCCGCTCGAACACGCGGCCGACCCGAGCGCGGCGCTCGCGGCGAGAACGACGAGCGAGAGTAAGCGTTTCACGGCGTTAGCGTCACGTACGAGTAGTGATAGACCGATTGCAGCACGGCGAGCGTGGCGACCATCGACGGCACCACGAGCGCTCCGGGGATCAGGTGCGTCAGGATGTCGGCGGCAACCTCCGCGGCGCTTGCCGAACCTGGTGCGAAGCCGCGCCGCACGATCGCGCGTGCCTGTTCCTCCACCGCGGTGTGGCAGGTGAGTACGATCAGGCCGCGGCGCTGCAGCGTCTGTATCGAGGCATCCTGGAAGCTGCCGCCGGGATCGTCGGGATCGGTGCCGGGATCGAACGCGGCGCGGGCGGCGAAGGATGCGTTCGCGGTGGCCGGCGCGCCCGAGGCGTCGTTGATTGCGAACAGCTCGCCGATGTGATACTTCTTCCACACGCCGTCATCGTACGTCAACGCCGCCGACGGACCGTGCGCCGCCAGCGCGATCGCGATCGAATCGGCCGGATAGCCGAAACCGAAGCGCAGACCATTGAACGAATTCTTTGCACTATCCAGCACGTTGGCGTGGAATCCCACCGCCTCGTAGACCTGCCGTATCCTCGCCGGGCGGCCGACCGCGGCGGCGAACGCGGCCGCGTCGAAATCAGCGCGCCGCTCGACGAAATGCGTACCGCCCGGAATCGCGGCGGCATCGGCCGCAGCGAGCGTGCCCGCTGCCGTCGCCGTTCCGGCAAGAAAGAGTCTTCGGTTGACCACGCCCGCCCTTTCGAGGAGAGATTTGCCGCGTCCGCCAAACAGGGCATTCGATGACGTCGCCGGAGATCGATCCGACGCAAGCGGCTTCCCCCGAGTTGAGCCGTCGCGTGTTCGTCGGGATTTCTGCCGCGGCGCTGAGCGCGCCGGTGGCCGCGCTCGCGCATGATGGCGGCAAGCCGCATCCGCCGCTGGTAAGCGAAGACGATCCCGCGATCGTCGTGCAGCGGGTCACGCTCGACCGCCCCGATCTCGCGTTACCCGCCTACTCCGCGCGTCCCAAAGATGCCGGCGCGGGCACTCCATCGGTTGTGGTGATCATGCACGTGTGGGGCGTCGATACGACGATTCGCGACGTCGTGCGCCGCTTAGCCAAGGCGGGCCTTGCGGCGATCGCCCCCGATCTCTACGCGCGCTTTAACGCTCCAAGCGGCGACGGCTCCACCGACTACACGATCTTTCGTCCGTACGCGAAGCAACTCGATCGCGCGCAGTACGGCGGCGATATCGCCGCGGCCGCGAAATGGTGCGCCGCGCAGTTGGCGGGAACGAAGACGGCGGTGATGGGGTTCTGCATGGGCGGCCGGATCGCGCTGCTGGCCTCGATCGACGACGCGACCGTCTTCTCCGCGGCGGCGCCCTTCTACGGGCCCCTCGAAGACGTCGACCCCGCGAAGATGAGCGTGCCCGTCTGCGGCAGCTACGGCGCGCGCGACACCGGCATCCCCGCGCAGGGCGTGCGCGATTTCGCCGCGGCGCTCAAAGTGCCCAACGATTTCAAAATCTACGACGACGCCGGACACGCGTTCTGCGACGACCAGCGTCCCTCGTACGTGGCGCCGGCCTGCGCCGACGCGTGGGAACGCGTGCTCGCGTTCCTCGGCAAGTATCTGCGCCCGGGTACCGGTTGATGGCGCTGCAGGCCCTGGTGCTCTTTCTGGCCGGTGCCGGCGCCGGCGCGCTGATCGTGTGGCTGGCGTCGCGCGCCGAGACCGCCGCGCTGCGCGCCACGCTGGCGCAGTCTGCGCAGACCGGCGAAAAGGCCATCGAAGCGCTGCTCGAACGCGCCAAGAACGAGCTGCGTGAAGCGACGGCGATGCGTGCCAGCGAACGCGTGGGTGAACTGGTGTCGCCGGTGACGCAGAAGCTGGGCGAGTTCGACCGTCTGCTCACCGAGATCGAGGCGACGCGCCGCCAGGAGGCCGGGAGCCTGCGCGAACAGATCGATCAGCTGCTGGGGCGCACCGACAAGCTGCAGAGCGCGACCTCGCACCTGAGCACGCAGACCTCCACGCTCGTCACCGCGCTGCGTAATCCAGCGTCGCGCGGCAAGTGGGGCGAGATGCAGCTGCGCAACGTGGTCGAGAAGGCGGGCATGCTCGCGTTCTGCGATTTCTCCGAGCAGCAGACCGTCGCGCTGGAGGAGGCGCGCGTGCGCCCCGACATGACAGTGAACCTGCCCGGCGACCGCTTCGTCTTCGTCGACGCCAAGGCGCCGATCGATGCGATGCAGGCCGCGCTCGAAGCCTCCGACGACGACGCGCGCAAGCTGCTGCTGCGGGCGCACGCCCGTGCGTTGCGCGACCACGTCGACGCGCTCGCCCGCCGCGGCTATCAGACCGCCCAAGGCTCCGCCGATTACGTGGTGATGTTCGTGGCCGGCGAAGCCTTCCTCAGCTCGGCGTGCAGCGAGGATCCCTCGTTGATCGAGTACGCGCTCGACAAAGGCGTCCTGGTTACCGGCCCGCTGATCCTGATCAGCCTGCTGCGCACGTTTGCGATGGGCTGGCAGGCGCTTCGCCAGGAAGAGAACGCCAAGCGCATCGCCAGCATCGGCCGCGTGCTCTACGAGCGCGCGCTCAAGTTTTCCGAGCACCTGCTCGAAGTGCGCAAGCATCTCGAACGATCGGTCAACGCGTTCAACGGCGCCGTCGGCTCGTACGAGACCAAGCTGCTGCCCCAAGGCCGCAAGCTCAAGGACGAGGCCTCGCTCGTAGGCGACGAGCTCGACGAGATCCCGCCGATCGACGTCGTCCCGCGCGCTCCAACCTCACTCGACGCCGGCACCACGAGCAAACGCCTCCCGCGCACGCAGCAGCTCTTCCTAAACGACGACGCCGACGCCGTTTAAAAAAACGCCGGATATCCTCAAGCTAGATGAGCGATTCATGGAAGCCCTGATTTAGTCCAGATTGAGGAGCCGAGGCCCGAAGTTTACTAATCGTAATCGAGGGCCTCGGCGACGAAGAGCTGGGCTAAATCGGGGCTTCCCTCACGGGGTCCCGCCGCCGTCTTTGTCGGCTTGCCAAGCTCGCAGCGCGGTCAGCGTGTTCTGCACGTGGAGCGACGGATCGAGACTCGTGTACTCGTAGACGATCGTGCCGTCGGGAGCGATCACGTAGGACGTGCGGTTGGCGTACTGCGGATGCTGCGCCAGCACCGCATCGTACTCTTTCATCACCGTCTGGTCGGTGTCGGCCGCCACCGCGAACTTGCTGCGGCACTCGCTCACCGAGAACTTCTGGAGCTTGTCGATGGGGTCGTGGGAGACGCCGATCACCGTTGCGCCCAGCGCCGTGTATTGATCGATCGCGTCGGCGAAGTCGTGGGCCTCGATCGTGCAGCCCGTCGTGAACGCGGCGGGGTAGAAGTAGAGCACGACGGGGCCCTTCTTGAGCGCGTCGGCAAGGGTGAACGTGTAGACGTCGCCGCCCTTGGTTGCCTGTAACGTGAACTGCGGCGCCTTCGCGCCGATCGTGAGTGCGGCCGAGGCGGGCGCCGTCATCGCCAGCGCGAGCGCCAAGAGCGGAAGAAGACGAAACTTCATACGGACCATCCTTTCGAACGCCACCATTCTACCGGCGAAAGATTAAAGCCCCATCAAGCGAGCGAGAACCAGCCGCTGCACCTCGTTGGTGCCCTCGCCGATCTCGTTGATCTTTTGATCGCGGTACATCCGCGAGATCGGGTACTCGTCCATGAACCCGTAGCCGCCGTGGATCTGCAGCGCTTCGTTCACCACGCGGTGCGACAGCTCGCCGGCAAAAAGCTTGGCGAAGCTGGCGGCCTGAACGTAGTCGCGGCCTTGGTCCTTCTCCCACGCGGCGCGCAGCATCATCAGCTTGGCGTGCTCGATCTCGGTGAGCATGTCGACGAGCTTGAACGAGATCGCCTGAAACTTGCTGATCGGCTTGCCAAATGCGTGTCGCTCCTTCGAATAGGCCAGCGCCTCGTCGTAGGCCCCCATCGCCAGGCCGATCGAGAGCGCGGCCACCGAGATACGCCCGCCATCGAGGATCGAGAGGAACTGCCGGTAGCCCTCGCCTCGGGCTCCGAGCAGGTTCTCCTCCGGCACCACGGCGTCGGCAAATGAGAGTTCGCGCGTGTCCGACGCGCGCCAGCCCATCTTGCGGTACTTGCGGCTGCGCGTGAAGCCCGGCGTGTCTTGAGGAACGATGATGTTGGATATCTCGCGCGAGCCGTCGGGGCGGCGTCCCGTCACCGCGGTGATCGTCGTGCCGCCGCTGATGTCGGTGCCCGAGTTCGTAATGAACGCCTTGGTGCCGTTGATCGTCCACTTCCCGTCGTGCAGCTCGGCCTTGGTCTGCACGTTGCCCGCGTCGCTGCCCGCGTTGGGCTCGGTGAGGCCGAAGCCCCAGAGCATCTTGCCCTGCGCCAGCGGCACGAGGTACTTCTCTTTCTGGGCCTCGGTACCGAAAAGGTAGAACGGGGTCGCACCGAGCGAGGTGTGCGCGGCCATCGTGATCGCCGTCGATGCGTCGGCGCGCGCGATCTCCATCACCGCCAGCGCGTAGCTCACCGTGTCGCCCCCGACGCCGCCGTACTTCTCAGGAAACGGCAGTCCCATAAAGCCGAGCTCGGCCATCTTCGCGACCAAGTCGTACGGAAAGCGCTCCTCGCGATCCATCTCCTCGGCGAGCGGGCGAACCTCGTCCTGCGCGAACTCGCGCGCGAGGCTCTGGATCGCCTTTTGCTCGTCGGTTAAATCGAAGTCCATGCCAAAGGTATAGGCCCCACCTTCCGAAAAACTCCTCCGTCAGCGATGATCTCCCTCCGCGGCGTTTCGCTCGTCTATCCTAACGGCGTGCGCGCCCTCGACAACGTGAGCCTCGAGATCGCCAAGGGTGACTTCGTATTCCTCGTCGGTCACTCAGGTACGGGCAAATCGAGCCTCCTGCGCCTCCTCTATCGCGAGGCCAATGCCACGACCGGCGAAATAACCGTCGACGGCATTCGCGTCGACCGCCTGCGCCGCAACCGCATTCCCGCGTTACGCCGGCATCTCGGCGTCGTCTTTCAAGATTTCAAGCTGCTCACCGACAAGACGGTCTGGGAGAACGTCGCGTTCGCGATGCAGGTAACCGGCGCGCACACGCGCGACGTGATGCGTCAGGTGCCGCGCGTGCTCGATCTCGTCGGCCTCGCCCATAAGAGCCGCATGTATCCCAGCGAACTCTCCGGCGGCGAACAGCAGCGCACCGCTATCGCCCGCGCGCTGGTCAACAATCCGAAGATTCTGCTCTGCGACGAACCGACCGGGAATCTCGATCCGGCAAACACCACCGAGATCACCGCGCTGCTGCAGCGCATCAACCTCAAGGGAACGACCGTCGTGGTCGCGACGCACAATCAGGCCGTCGTCGACCGGATGCGCCGCCGCGTCGTGCGCCTCGACGACGGCCGCATCACCACCGATGAAGAACGGGGCTACTACTATCTTGGACTCGGGCAAGATCAGATTCTTTCTGGGTGAGGTGCTGCGCAACTTTTCGCGCAACACCGGCATGCAGATCACCGCAATCGGTACCGTCGCCATCACCATCGTCTTACTCGGACTCTTCCTGTTCGTGCGCGCCGCCCTCGCCGACGTCGGCGCCCGGCTGCTCGACCAGATCGAGATCTCGGCCTATCTGCGCACCGACGTAACGCCCACTCAGACTGCGGCGATCGGCCGTTATCTGGCGATGGACCCACGCGTCGCATCGGCGCACTTCGTTCCCAAGCGCGAAGGGCTGGCGGAGCTTCGCTCCCAGACGCGCGGCGCAATCGACACCGCGCTGCTCACCGAGAACCCGCTACCCGACAAGTTTCGCATCAAGGTGCGCGTTCCCGAAGAGGTGGGGGCGGTCGCCGCGACGGTGACGCGCCTCTCGGGCGTCGACAAAGTGGTGTACGGACAGAAGATCGTGCAGCGCCTGCTCCAACTGGGATCCGTGTTGCGCCGAGTCGGCATCGGCGTGATCGTCGTCTTCTTCGTCGTGGCCGGCGTCATCATTTCGAACACGATCCGGCTTACCGTCTTCGCGCGACGCCGCGAGATCGCGATCATGCAGCTCGTGGGCGCCACCAACACGTATATCCGCCTGCCCTTCATCTGCGAAGGTCTCCTCGCGGGTGTGCTGGGCGCTCTGCTGGCGGTGGGGATACTCGCGATTGCGCGAGTGGAATTATGGCCGCGGCTGCTCGAAGCGCTGCCGTGGATCTCACTGGGTGCCTCGCCGGTCGACGCGCGGCTGCTCGCGCTCGAGCTGCTGGCGGTGGGCGCGGCGATCGGCGCGATCGCGTCGTGGCTCTCCGTGGGCCGCCACCTGCGCACGTAGGAACTTCTTTGAAACCGCGCGCGCTCGCCGCCTGGTCGCTGCTTGCCGCCTTACTGCCGGCGATGGCCGGAGCCACCGGTCCGACGTTGCAGCAACGAATCAACGCCGAGCGCGCCAAAGCGCAGAGCTTGCAGTCGCAGCTGCACGCCAAACGCGCCGAGCTGCACTCCGTCACGCTGCGCTACAACGACCTGCAAAGTCAGCTCGCGGAGACGAACGCCGCGATCGGCCAAGTGAACGATCGCCTCGACTCACTCGCCTCGCAGCAAGACTCGACGCAGCGCCGGCTCGACTGGAACACCACGCAGCTCGACGCAGCCCGCCGCTCCCTGAAGCTGCACGACGAGCTGCTCAAACGCCGCCTCGTCGATATCTACGAGTATGGGAACCTCAGCTACGTCGACGCGCTGATAGCGGCGCGCTCGTTTAGCGAGTTCGTCGAGCGCTGGGAGGACATGCGACTGCTCATCGCCGCCAACGAACGCGCCGTGAGGGCGCGAAAGGCGGCCGAGCGGCGCGTGGCGACGATCGAAGCTGCGCTGGAGCGCGCGGCGATGGAGCTGCAGCAGGAGCAGCAGGCGCAGCAGGAGGCGCGCAGCCAGCTCGGATCGCTGGCCGGTGAACGCCGCAACCTCGTCGAGCTGGCCGCCGTTCGCCGCCGCAGCGTCGCCACGCAAGTCGCGCAGATGGAGGACCTCTCGGCGGCCGAAGAAGCCTCGCTCGAAACACTGATCCAGGAGCGCGAACGCGAGCTGGCGGCGCAGCAGAAGGCCGCCGGCATCGCCGGCGTCGAGAGTCCGGGCGCCTCGGGGATGTTCTCCTGGCCCGTAACCGGGACGATCACCTCGCCCTTCGGCTGGCGCAGCAACCCCTTCGGCGGGGCCCCGGAGTTCCACCAGGGGCTCGACATCGCCGCCCCGAGCGGCACGACGGTCACGGCCGCCGCGGGCGGCACCATCATTATGGCGCAGTGGTACGGCGGCTACGGCAACTACATCCTCATCGACCATGGCGGCGGCTACTCCACCGGCTACGGCCACCTCTCGGCCATCTACGTGTCAGTCGGGCAGAGCGTGCAGCGTGGCCAGGCGATCGGCGCGGTCGGGTCGACCGGTCAGTCGACCGGCCCCCACCTGCACTTTGAGGTTCGGATTGCAGGCAAACCCGTTGACCCGGCGCCCCGGCTGCATTAAGACTTAGCGAGTATCCTTCGCCAAAGAGAAACTCCCAGCTGGTCGATCCGGGTAATGATAGAGAACCGATGAGCCCTTTCACACGCCTTTTCATCACTGCGCTCCTCGTCGTGGCCGTCGCGGCCGCCGGTGCCGTTTTCATCGGCTACCGCACGGGGCTGATCGCACAACAATCCGTGCTCGAGGTCGCAAGCACCGGCGATCTGCGCGGCCTCCTCCCAACGCACGACACGCCGGGTTCCGAGATGGCCGACGTTACGCTGCGCCGCCTCGAGAGCGTCTACTACAAGCCGATCTCGCCGCAGACGCCGCTCGCCGGCGAGTCGAGCGCGCTCAAAGAGTATCTCAGCTCGAAAAAGGTGCCGCACGTGTCGCTGCCCGCCGAGCAGGCCGGCGGCGATCCCGTGCAAGACGGAGAACGCGCGGCGCAGCTGCTGGCTTACGCGCAGCAGCACTACGCCGACTCGCTGGCCAGCGCGAGCGCCAGCGACGATCTCACCGACGCGGCGCTGCGTGGGATCATGAACTCGGTGCACGATCCGTATACCGTCTATCTCTCGCCGCGCGAAGATCAAGGGCTCAACGAGTCGCTCTCCGGGGGCAACTTCGGCGGCATCGGGGTCTACATTTTCCAGTTGCGTGACGGCCGCATCGTAGTGCAACCCATCGTAACGATGCCCGCGGCGCGGGCGGGAATGAAAGCCGGCGAAATCGTCGACAGCGTCAACGGCCGGCCGGTAAAGGGAATGCTGCTCGACAAAGTCGAGGGGCTGATTCGCGGTCCGTCGGGAACGGTCGTGCACCTCCGCGCGCATCCGTATTCGTCGCCGGCTGCCGAGAAGAGCTATGCAATCGTCCGCGAGATCATCCACGTGCCGACGGTGCAGGCCAAGATGGAAGAAGGCTTCGATTACATCCGCCTCTCCGATTTCGGCACGACCTCGGGTGACGAGGTGCGCAAAGCACTGCTCGACGGCAAAGCCAAAGGCGCGCGCGGCTACATACTCGACTTGCGCGACAACGGCGGCGGATTGCTCGATGCCGCGGTCTCGATCTCGAGTCTCTTCGTTCCGCAGGGTACGATCGTCTCGACGATCCGCCGCGACGGCAGCCGCACCACCGACAGCGCTCTCGGCGACGCGATCGGCGGCCTGCAGCCGCTCGTGATTCTGGTAAATAAGTATACCGCGAGCGCTTCGGAGATCACCTCCGGCGCGCTGCAGGATTACCACCTCGCGACCCTGATCGGCACGCGCACCTTCGGCAAGGGCGTCGTGCAGAGCATCTTCCCCTTCGAAGATCAGCTGGGCGCGCTGAAGATCACCACCGCGCGTTACCTCACGCCGGCCGGCCGCGACATCCAGCACCACGGCATCGAGCCCAACGTCACGGTTGAACAGGATCCCAACCCGTCGCTGATCGATACCCCGGCCGACAAGCAGCTCGCCGCCGCGAAGGCACGCTTGCGCTCGCAGTTACGTTGAAATGAAGGATATGAAACGCAACCTCTGCCTCGCGCTCCTCGCAGCGCTAGCCCTCACGACGGCACGCCTGCTGCCCGTATCGGCGGCGAACCCGCCGCACCTTTCGCCCACCGACGCGGCCGAACTCTCGACGAGTTATCAATATCTCACCGAGAACTTCTATAAGAAGGTCGATCCGCAGCTAGTGCTCGACTCAGTGCGTTCGACGCTGCTCGAAGCGATGCGCACCGCCGGCGTGAAGAACGCGGCGCTGCCCGCGATGCACAACGCCGGAACGCCGGGCGACATTCGCGAGATCGATCGCGAAGTTGAAGACGCCTCGCGCGAAACGCACAAGTTCAGCTCTCACGAACTCAGCTACGTCGCGCTCGACGGCATGATGCGCTCGGTGAACGATCGCTACACCGTCTTTCTCACCCCCAAGGACTATGCCGGCCTCAACGAGGGCCTCGACGGCGGCGACTTCGGGGGCACCGGCATCGTGATCCAGATCGACGACAAGACGAAGTACATTACCGTCGAGAACGTCGTTCCCGACGGCCCCGCAGACAAGGCCGGGGTCGAGCAGGACGACCTCATCACCACGATCGACGGCGTCTCGACGAAAGGCTTGGGCATCTCCGCCGCGAGCGGCAAGCTGCGCGGCAAGGAAGGCACGCGCGTAACGCTCACGATCGAACGTGACGGGTCGGCCGTGGCGCCGATCACGATCACGCGCGCCAAAATCCACCAGCTCAGCGTCTACGAGAAGATGCTGCCCGGCAAGATCGGCTACGTGGCGCTCACGGTCTTCGGCCGCGACACCGGCGACGAGCTGACTCAGGCGCTGCAGCGTCTGCAGCGCGACGGCGCCCGCGCGCTCGTGCTCGACCTGCGCGACAACGGCGGCGGCTATCTCGAAGCAGCGGTCGCGGTAAGCTCGAAGTTCATCTCGAGCGGCCCCATCGTCTCGGTGGAGTCGCGCGCTTCGAACGTCACCACGCTCGACGCCGACGACACGGCGATCCAGCCGCTGCCGCTGGCGGTGCTGGTGAACGGCTACACCGCGTCGGCCTCAGAGATCACCTCGGGTGCGATCCAGGATAGCAGCGTCGGCACGATCATCGGCACCAAAACGTTCGGCAAAGGCGTCGTGCAGACGATCTATCCGCTCCCCGATGGCAGCGCGATCAAAGTGACGACGGCCCGCTATCTGACCCCACGCAACCGCGACATCAACCATCTCGGCATCACGCCCGACATCGTGATTGCCGAGAACAAGCACGCGCTCTACGGCGATCCGTCCAAAGACGACCAGCTCACGCGCGCGCTCGCGTTCCTCAACGCACGTCTGGCCCGGCTGAATCAGGAAAACGGCAACACTTCCAATATCTAAATAGCTATTCTTTTTTCGGCTAACCCGACAAGAGCTCTCTCCGCGTTACTCCTCGGCCGTTGCGGCTTTCTTGCGGCGCGGCCTTCTCGTCGTGCTTACGGTCGCCGCCGGCGCAGCCGGCGTCGCCGCAGCTGCCTTGCGCGTGCGTTTCGGCTTCGCTTCGGCAGGCGAAGCGGGTGCGGCCGCCTTGGGTGGCGCTTTCTTCGAGGCCGCGGCCTTGCGCGTGCGCTTTGGTTTCTCTTGCGATGCGGGGAGCGCGATCGCCGCCGGCGTCGCCGCAAGCTCGGCCTTCACGCTCGTGCTCGTCGTCGTGCGCCGGCGTGCCGGACGCGTGCGCTTGGGCGGCTCCTGCGCGGGCGCGCTGAGACTGGGCGGTGGCGCTTCGACCGCCGGCGGCGCGGATCTGGCGCGCGTCGCGACGGCGCGCGATGGTTCGGGCGGCGCGGTCGTTCCGGTCGGGTGCGTGCTGCCGTCGGTCGACACTTCGAAGATGTGACGATCGGGCATCGCGCCGGGTGCGGTTCCATCGCCGCGTCCGCGTCCGCCGCGACCACGGCGGCGGCGGCGACGACGGCGGTGTTGCGAATCTCCGTCGCCCGAGGCGGCCTCGGACGCCTGCGGCGCTGCGGGCCGCGCGGCCACGCTCGGGGCGGCCGCCGTTGCGGCCATCTCCTCGCCCGAACCGCGACCCCGTCCGCCGCGACGGCGACGGCGACGGCGCTTGCGTCCGGCATCGTCGGCGTGTTGTACCGCACCCTCGACGATGACGATCGCGTCGGGCTGCGCTTCGCCGCGGCGCTCGGCGCTCAATGCTTTGTCCTGCGCCTCCTCTTCCTCGGTGACCGAGGTGATGCCGATGGGCGGACGCGCGGCCGATTGACGCGCGGCGTCTTCGGCGAGCTCGCGCAGCTGGCGCGTCTGTTCGGCGGCGGTGAGCTTGACTTTGCGCGCCGGCCGCTTGCGGCGCGCCTTCGCGCCGGCGGTCACCATCTCGGCGAGCACGTAGTCGTCGGAATCGTCGACGTCGAGGACGCGAATGCGCACGAAGTTGCCCGCGTTGTTGGCGGCGTTCTCGACCTCCGCCACGCGCCCGTCGACGATCGCCGCCGCGGACGTTGCATTAGGCAGCCGCCCCGCCAGCAGTTCGACCTCGTGCTCGTCGCCCACGCGGATCGGCTTCTCGCGCTGCGCGGCCTGCGCGGGCACCAACTCGATGCGCGCCTTCTCCGGATGGATCAGTGGATCCACGCGCACCAGGATCGGATGTCCGATCGACTTGGCTAGCTCTTGGCACTCCTCTTCGTACCAGAAATCCATCTGCACCGCGACCGTCGGCGCCACGTGGACGAGCATGTCCCCCGTCGCGCCGGTTCGTGCGCGGTCGCGAATTTGGCGGAACGTTTCGATCGCCACCGATTGCGACGACATCACGCTTCCCAAGCCGGCGCACGTGGGACAGGTTCCACGCAACTGCGCACCCAGATCCTTGCCGATGCGTTTGCGCGTAAACTCGAGCAATCCCAGATTCGAAAACGATTGAATGGTCGCGCGGGTACGGTCGCGGCGTAGGCTCTCTTCCATCGTCTTGATCACGCGGTCGCGCGACGACTCCGAGGCCATGTCGATGAAGTCCACGACGATGATGCCGCCGATGTCGCGCAGACGAACTTGCCGCGCGATCTCCTCGGCCGCTTCGATATTGGTTTTGAGGATCGTATCCTCGAGATTGCGGCCGCCGGTGAACTTTCCGGAGTTCACGTCGATCACGGTGAGCGCCTCGGTGGATTCGATCACGATCGACGCGCCTGAAGGCAGGTTGATCTTCGGCCGCATCAGCTTCTGCAGCTCGGCCTCGATGTTATAGTCGTTGAAGAGGGAACGGCCGGAGTTGTAGTACTCGATGCGGTCGATGTACTGCGGCCCCAGGAGCTGCAGGAAATCGCGAATCCTGCGGTACTCTTCCTCGTCGTCGATCAGCACGCGCTCGACGTCGGCGGTGATGAAGTCGCGCGCCGCTTTGTAGACGAGGTTCATGTCTTTGTGCAGCAGGGCCGGCGCTTGCGCGCGTTTGTAGCGCTCCAGGATGCCGTGCCACATGCGAATCAAAACGCCGAGATCGGCGATCAGTTCCGCCTCGCTCGCGCCTGCGGCGGCCGTGCGCACCACCGTCGCCATTCCTTCCGGACGGATGCGCTTCATCACGCTCTTGAGGCGATTGCGTTCGTCGACCGACTCGATCTTGCGCGAGACGCCCGAGTACTTGCCGGTGGGCATCAGGATCAGGTAGCGTCCGGGCAGCGAGATGTTCGTGGAGATTCTCGCGCCCTTGAGGCCGCGCGGCTCCTTGACGATCTGCACGAGCACGTCGTCGCCGCGTTTGACCTTCTCGCTGATGGTGAAACCGCTGTGGCCTTGCGTGATCTCCACGTCGCCGATGTTCAGCGGTTGCTTGTTGATGTCGTCGACGTACAGGAAGGCGTTGCGCCCGAGCCCGATGTCGGCGAACGCCGCTCCCATTCCCGGGAGCACGTTCTGTACTTTTCCTTTGTAGATCGAGCCGATGACTTTCTCTTCGCGCTCGATGTAGAGTTCGGCTAAATCGCCGTCCTCGAGTATGGCGACCCGGTTTTCCCAGGGGTCGCTCGAGATCAATATCTCGCTCGACAAATTATCCTCAGTTTGTAGAGCTTGCCGTCGCCGCCGCGCCTACCGTTTTCGGGGCGCCGTCTCGGGGGCGCCGCGGGCCGCGACCGCTAGCTCGGAAAAAATTTTGTGCCTAATACGTTTTTAGCCGGCGGCCCTGCGTCGCGAGACGGAGCCTGCCGGCGTGGTTGCTCTGTTCCCCCCCGGCGCAAAGCGGACCTGCACCGGCCTACTCGTCGTCTGGATCGCGGTAATCGACCGGTTGCCGCAGGAAGTCTTCCTCCGTCATCTTGGAGGGAATCGGGACGAACTTGCGGGGTTCACGGTCGAAATCGAAGGCATCCCTGGCCGGCGAGGTGGCCCGGGCGTCGCTGGCGGCGAGCGTCGCCAGCCCGAAGCGCTCCTCGATGAAGCGCAGAATGCTGCCGTGCTCGTAC
Organism: Candidatus Cybelea sp.; assembly: GCA_035939175.1. Classification (GTDB taxonomy): domain Bacteria; phylum Vulcanimicrobiota; class Vulcanimicrobiia; order Vulcanimicrobiales; family Vulcanimicrobiaceae; genus Cybelea. The sequence goes on from DASZGC010000017.1 coordinate 13,670, forward strand.
TGCACGTGCGAGACGTAACCTTGCCGCGCGTACGGCGAGACGATCAGCATCGGAATGCGATAGCCCAGCCCGTCATAGTCGACCTTGTGCGGCGGAACGTGATCGTACCAGCCGCCGGGATCGTCCCAGAAGATGAAGACCGCGGTGGATTTCCAGAACTGCGATTCACCGATCGCGTTGACGAGCGTCGCGACCCACTGGGGGCCCGTATGCGAGTTGCAGCCGGCGTGATCGGAGTTGGGGCACGACGGCGTGATCCAGGTGACGGCGCCGAGGTCGCCCTTCTTGATGTCGCTAAAGAAACGCGTCGGCGGGCTGACGACGTCTTTCTTCCAATCGGGGCCGTTGCGGATGTGCTTGATCGCCTGATAGGCGCTCCACAGGAAACCCGTGTTGCGCGCGGAGGCGTAGTATTTCCACGGAAGGTTCAGCTTGTCGAGCTCGTCGCCGATCGTTTGGTTATTGAAGCACGGCGAGATGCTCGGGCCCAGCGCGCGCTCTTTGGTAACCGTCGGGACTTTATCGCCGGAACCCCCGCCGCAGCCCCACGGGCCGCCTTCGGGGATATTCGTTGCCGAGTTGGCCTGCGCTGCGATGATGTACTGGTGTGAGATAAAACTGCTGCCGTCGAGATTTGAGGCGAACATTCTATCGGCGATCACGTATTGGCTGGCAATATCGAAATACGGTTTGGTCTCGCTCTGTGGAACGTAACCGTACTGCGGCATCTTATACGGGCACGGCGGCTGTCCGGGCTGGCCGCAGGTCACCGGTTCTTTATCCCAACCGTCCATCCGGCAGCCGGTGCCGGGATAGGCGTTGCGGCCGTCGCAGGTGAGCAAGAACGACGAGAGCACGTGCTGCAAATCCCAGAAGCTCGCGAGATCGATCGGCTTGAGCGGGACGCGGTCGCCCTTGCTATCGTAGCCCCACGAGCGCGTGTCGGCGCCGGGCACGCCTTGAAAGAGATTGTCGAAGCTGCGGTTCTCTTGGATGATGACGACGACGTGTTGGATTTTGCGGTCGAGCCACGAGTTGGGCTGAATGAAGGCCGCGGCTTTCTGCGGATTGCCCGCCGGCAGCGTGGCATACTGCGGCGAACCGCACGCACTAATGAGAAGAGAAAAGGCGACGGCTAAAGCCGGCAGCCGGAAGCACGCTCTCATGACGCCCACACTACGATCCTTTGCAACGCCGCGCGAGCCTCCCTGCAGAGGCCAGCCTGCTAAGCATTCCCGAGCACGTCGCGGTTCCGTTGTGAGTAAATGTTTAGCAGGATGCCTAGAGCGGCGAAGTCGGTAAGCATGGCGGAACCGCCGTACGACATGAAGGGCAGTGGAATTCCGGTGATCGGCATGATGCCCACCGTCATTCCCACGTTGACCAGCACGTGGAAGAAGAGGAGACCGACGAGCCCCGCCGAGAGCAGAAAGCCGAAGCGATCGCGCGCGGCGATCATCGTGCAAACCCCGCCGTAGAGCACGGTCGCATAGAGAGCCAGTAGGACCGCCGCGCCGACGAATCCCCACTCTTCTGCGAGCACGGTGAAAATGAAATCTCGCGAGTGCTCCGGCACGAAGTTGAGCTGCGTCTGCGTGCCGCGGAAGAGACCGCGCCCGAACCATTCCCCGTTCCCGACCGCGATCTTCGACTGCGCGAGGTTGTAGCCGGAGCCTTGCGGATCGGCGTGCGGATTGAGAAAGACGAAGAGCCGTGCGCGCTGGAACGGTTTGAGCACGGCGTTGGTTCCGACCGCGGCCGCGCCGGCGACGAACATCGCGAGCACGTAGATCGCGAAATCGCCGAGCTTGGGCAGCGCGAAGAACAGCTCGACGGTGAGCATCGCGACCAGCGTCAGCGACGTACCCAAATCGGGCTGCTTGAGTATCAGCAGCGCGGGAACCCCGACGAGCAGCAGCGGCTTCCAGAGGTCTTGCAGATTCGCGTAGCTGCCGCGGCAGAGCACCGCGGCCAGCGAGATCGCGACGATCAGCTTGGCGGGCTCCGAGGGCTGAAACGTTCCCAGCGGACCCAGGGAGATCCATCGCTGCGCGCCCAGTGCGCTATGGCCGCCGCGCAGAATGAAGAGCAGCAGCAGCAGGTTGGCGACGTAGAGCGCCGGCGCCCAGCGCTTCCAGTTGCGATAGTCGACGAGAGCGACGGCAAGCATCACCGGCACGCCGAGCGTGAGATAGAGGATCTGCTTGAAGAACTCGCTGCGCGCCTCGGGCGCATGCAATCCGGCGGAGCGTATGCAGACCAAGCCGATCAGCGAGATCGCGATCCCTCCGAGCGCCAGCGGCCAGTTGACGTTGCGCAATGCGCGTACGGCGCCGCTCCCAGCAGTATGCGAAGCCAAAACGGCCATGAGGGCCGATGCGGACGGGCTCTACGAAGCTCCTGCCGGAGCCGGCGTGGCGGCGGGTGCGGCGCCCTTCGCCGCCGCGGCCTTCTTGCTCGATTTGCGGCGACGCTTGCGAACCGGCGGCTTTTTGGCTTCCGTCGGAGGTTCGGCCGCCGCGGCCGCCATGGGCTCGGGCGTCTCCTTCGGCGGCTCGGGCGCGGCGTGCGCGCCATTGCCGTTGGGACGGTTCACCGAGAGGATCGGAATGTTGGCGAGCATTGCGAGCGCGCTATCTTGTCGCTCGAAGTTCACCTCGATGCGTTCGCGATCGACCTCGACGTGGCGCGAGATCACGTCGACGAGATCGCGCTTCATCGCCTCGATCATCTCGGGCGCCAGCTCGAGATGATCGGTCATCAGCACGAGGCGCAAGCGATCCTTCGCAGTCGCACTCGAGCCGGGCTGCCCGAAGAGGCGGCGCAGGAAATCGATCACGCGCGCTTCCCTCCGAGGAACTCGCCGACGCGCTCGAAGAGCGACGGCTTGCTCGACGCCGGCATCGGCGCGGGCACGTCGTCGCCGGCGATGCGCGCCGCGATCGCGTGATAGGCCGCGCCCGTCGGCGTATTGCGCTGCAACGCGAGCGGCTCGCCGCGATTCGTGGTGACGATGATCTCCGGCTCGTCGGCGATCACGCCGAGCAGCGGCAACCGCAGGATGCCGTTGACGTCGTCGACGCTGAGCATCTTGCCTTTGCGCACCAGCGCCGGACGCAGCCGGTTGATCACCAGCTGGGGGCGAAAGCGATTGCCGAGCAGGCCCACCACGCGGTCGACGTCGCGCACCGCGGAGACCTCGGGCGTGCAGACGACGATCGCCTCGTCGGCGCCCGCCACCGCGTTCCTGAAGCCCAGCTCGATGCCCGCGGGGCAGTCGATCAGCACGTAGTCGAAACGCTCGCGCAGGCTCGCGACCAGTTCCTTCATCTTGTGGGTCTCGACGTCGTCCTTCTCGCGCGACTGCGCGGCGGCGAGGAGAAAGAGCGTCTCGGTATGCTTGCCGGCGACGAGCGCGTCGTCGAGCGAACACTGTTCTTCGAGCACGTCGAGCAAGTGGTGCTTCACGCGGCTCTCGAGGCCGAGCACGATGTCGAGGTTACGCAGGCCTACGTCGGCGTCGACGAGCACGACCTTCGCGCCGCGCTGCGCGAGCGCGGTGCCGAGATTGGCAGTCGTCGTCGTCTTGCCCACGCCGCCTTTGCCCGAAGTGAGCACGATCGCGCGGCCCAGCGCCTTCGCGGGCGCCGCGGCCGCCTCGATCTCCTGCGGAACGGATTGAATCTGCGACACGCTATCCTACTTTCAACGCACCGATGAGACGCCCGAAGAGACTCGTGTTGTCGAAGTTGGTGAACGGAACCATCTCGCCTTCCAAGCGGCGCGCGATTTTGTCGTAGATGGCGCGCAAGCGGCCACCCTCGCGCAGCGCGATCGGTTCGCCGCGATTGGTGGTGTCGATCACCTCTTCGTCGTCGGGCACGACGCCGAGGAGTTCGACCGAGAGCACCTCGCATACGTCCTCGACCGAGAGCATGTCGCCGCTGCGCACCATCTCGGGGCGCAACCGGTTGACGATCAGGCGGATCGGCTTACGATCGTGCGCGATCTTGCCGACCACCCGGTCCGCGTCGCGGATGGCGCTGACTTCGGGCGTCGTGACGACGATTGCCTCGTCGGCGCCGCCGACGGCATTGCGAAAGCCCGCTTCGATGCCCGCCGGGCAATCGATCAGCACGTAGTCGGCCTGCTCGGCCGCCAGATCGACGATCGCGCGAAACTGCTCGAGCGAGATCGCGTCCTTCTCTCGCGTCTGCGCGGCCGGAAGCACGGAGAGCGATTCGAAGCGCTTGTCGCGGATCAGCGCTTGGCGCAGCTGACAGCGGCCCTCAGCCACCTCGACCAGATCGAAGACGATGCGCTTCTCCAGTCCGAGCACGAGATCGAGATTGCGCAGCCCGATGTCCGCATCGATGAGGATTACGCGCTTCCCGCGTATCGCCAGCGTAGCGCCGAGATTGGCGGTCGTCGTCGTCTTGCCGACGCCGCCCTTGCCCGAGGTGACGACGATGCGCCGCGCGCTCACGTCGATGCCGCCTTAGAGCGCTCGAGCGCGTCGAGCCGGTCGAGCGTGAGGATTACGATGCGCCCGTCTTGGGCGACTGCGGCCTCGGGCACCGGCGCGCCGCGGCGTTTTTTCTCGCCTTCGGCCGCGATGCAGGTGGCGATGCGCAGTTGCGTCGGCGCCAGATCCAGCGCGTAGATGCGTGCCTCGGCGTCGCCCTGCGCGCCCGCGTGGGCGATGCCCGCAAGGCGTCCGAACACGACGATGTCACCGGTGGCGACCAGCTCCGCTCCGGGATTGACGTCGCCGACGACGACGATGTTGCCGGTGTGGTGCAGTACTTGCCCGCCGCGCAGCGTCGCGGGATGGTAGAGCGTCGCCGGCGGCGCGTCGACCACGCGCAGCACCGGTGCGGTCGTCGGCTCGGGCGGCGTCTGCGAGGCGTGACGGCGTACGCTGGCCTCGCCGCGGCTGCGGCGCTGCGCGATGTCGCCGCGGGCGCCGGCGAAGTCGGCGACGAGCGAGCGCGCGGCTTCGGAGAGGTGCACCTCGGGGCGCGGGCGGCCGGCTCGCCGGCGTTCCAGCTCCCCACGCGGCGGCTCGAACTGCAGCGATGCTTCTTGCGCCAAGGCGGGCAGGTGCTCGTCGGTTCCAGTGATCGCGGTCAACACGATGCCGGCCGCGCTGAGCACCACCCCCAGCAGTGCGAGATCCCCCGCCGAGGGCCGATTGCCCGAAAAGTTGACCGTCGCCGAGGCGCCGCGATAGAAACTTGGCTGCTGGCCAAGCCGGGCATGAAGATCGGCGAAGCCCTGTTCGAGGTCGCCGGGGGCGAGCGTCACTTCGAGGCCGCCACGCCTACCTCGCAAGAGTGTCACGCTGCGCTCTCCGAGAAGGAGTAGGGGCCTCCCCTTCGTTCATCCACAAACGATACACAAGTTCTTAGCGTTGTCCACATATAATACACAGAGACCGGGCGTAACTTGGTCCCGCTCCACCCGGTAAAGGAATTACATCTTATGCTCCGCCGCATCATTCCGCTGATCCTGATCGTCTCACTCTTCTGCGCCATTGGGCCCGCGCGGACCGGTGCGATGTCTACGCAGGCCGAGATCGCGTTGGGACAGTCGGAGGATCAGCAGATCGTGGCCAGCAGTGTCATCGAGACCGATCCGCTGCTCAACGCCTACGTCGCGGGGGTCGCGGGCAACCTGTGGGGCCAGGTGGCGCGCAAAGACGTCCCCTACTCGGTCAAGATCATCAAAGACGATCAGGTCAACTCCTTTGCGACGATGGGCGGCTTCGTCTACGTCTACGAAGGCCTGATCGACTTCGTGCAGTCCGACGACGAGCTGGCCAGCGTCATCGGCCACGAGACCGGCCACATCGAGCGTCGCCACGTGCTCACCACCAATAGCAAGGCCGAGATCCTCAACCTGCTCTTCGGCATCGCCTCGATCTTCTCGCCGATCCTTTACGAGTTCGGCGGCCTGGCGGAGGCCGGTTTGATGGCCAAGGTCTCGCGCGAGGATGAGATCCAGGCCGATCGCTACGGCCTGCAGTTGATGGCGCGCGCCGGCTACGACCCCGACTCCGAAGTGACGATGATGGCACACCTCGCCGTGCTTCAAGAAGAGCACAGCGACGCCGTCAGCAAGTATCTCGAAGATCACCCCGATCCGCAGGCCCGCGTCGCGCACTTGATGGGCTATCCGGAGATCGATCCGAAGACCGTCACGCCCACCCAAACGCTGGTGCAGGCTTCGAGCGACGAGGAGCGCGCACGCTACAGCTTTGCGGAGCTGCGCCTCGACCAAGTGCTTCACGCCGATCCGCAGAGCGCGCAAGCGCTGCTCGAGCTGGGACAGTCGGAGCTGGCGCTAGGCCTGCCCAGCAAGAGCGAGCAGACGCTGGCGGAGGCCGCGCAGCTGGGCTCGTCGGCCACGCGCGCCGCCGCCGATCAGCGCATCGCCGCGCTGCGCCAGATGGAAGTGCAGCGCGTGACGCTCATCAAGCCCAACCTGCCCAAGCTCAAAGACGTGGTGCAGGCGGCGCAGTCCGCGCAGGTGCAGGCAGCATCGGAGATCTCGACTCGCGCGACCGAAGGCAAGGACCAGCTCAAGTCGGTGCAGAGCCGGCTCGATACGATTCAGTACGAGGTGCCCGACCTCAGCCGAATCAACGTCAAACGCGGATCGCGCGTCGAGGCAATCGTCAAGAACCTCACCTCGATGGCGCGTTCGGTGAACAGCGCGCTGGAAGACGCCGGGGGCAGCGGCGGTCCGATTGCGGGCGTCGGTTCGCTCGAGAAGAACAAGGAGAGCGGCCTGCTCAAGGAGAGCGCCGACATTTACGGCGAGATGCTCGCCCCGTTGAATATGAGCCCGGTGCCCGCGGAATCGCTCGAAATGCTGCCGTCGTACGGGCACATGATGAACGGACTGCAACTTGCCGACGGTGAGATGCTGCGCTCCGTCGACGCTGCGCGAGCCTCGCTCACGATGCTCGATCAGTCGTTGGGCGACCTCGACGAGTTCCTCAAAGACCTCGACCGCATCTCGATCGGCTACAACGGCGACATCCAGCCGAACGACTACGCCGCGATCGTGCCGTCGATGAAAAAGGTCAACGACGAGCTGAACGCGGCCGCCACCGCGGCCTCCGAGGGCGCGCAGCTCTTCAACCTCGCGCGCTCGCGCCAGCTCGCCGTGCGCATCACCCTGCTCGGCGTCGGCACCTCGCCGCAGCTCTACTCGACGCTGCAGTATGCGCTGCAGAATCGTTTCGGCTCCAGCGGCATCGACTACCGCACGATGCTCCGCGACGATCTCACCCCCGGCGACGTGGTCGCCGCCACGATCGTCGCCGCCGATATCAAGAGCACGCCCGAGACGATCATCGCCGAAGCCAAGGGGGCAAACGAGACCGTGATTGACGTCGCCAACGCGCACAAGATGCACGCGTGGCCGTTGGAGATCTTCTTGGGCCTCGTCTATCTCGATTACACCGACGACCCGCAAAAAGAGCTGCGCAGGGCCGACGGCTCGCTCGCGGTCGACCTGTCCGCGCTGGGATTGTAGCGATGGCGATGGCCGCCGACGCGCGCAACCTCTTTCGCATCGTGCGAAAGGGCATCGACGTGCGCACAGTGCGCGCACACGTGCGTAAACCGTTCCGCTTCCTACTCTGCGGCGACCCTTCGCTGATGGCGGAACTGCGGGCCCTGCTGCTCGCCGGGCACGAAGAGGCTATCCCCGCCGAAGCGATGGCGTGCCTGGAGACGATTCGACTCGGCACACCGCTGCTCACCGATCCGCGCGAGGTGCGCGCGATCGTATTTCTCGGCGCGCGTGGCGATTGTTTGGGCGCCGATTTCGCGACGCTCTCGACGCTGGGCGTACCGATTCTCGCGCTCACCGTCGATCCGCTGGCCACGCCGTCGGGCCCGTCATCGCCGCCGGCACGCGGCTCGTGGGGCGAGTACGTGGTGCAGGCTCTGGAACTCGGCGCGCTGCGGGCGCGCTTCTTCCCGCATCTGGTCGAGTGCGCCGGGGGCGTGGAGATCGCGGTCGGCCGCAATCTTCCGGCGCTGCGCGAAACGGTCGCCGCCAAGCTCACGCGCGACGCAGCGCTCAACGCGCTTAAGGTGTCGCTCGCCAGCGCCGTCGTCGACCACATCCCCGTCGTCGGGCTGGTGCTCGGCGCGTTCGCGTCGGCGGGCGACATGGTTGCGATCACCGGGATCCAGGTGATGCTGCTGCTGCACATCGAGGCTGCTTACGGACGCGATCCCGACATGGGCCGCACCTGGCAGCTGCTGCCGATCATCGGCGGCGGCTTCGGCTGGCGCACGCTGGCGCGCGAGTTGGTCGGCTTCGTTCCGATCGCCGGCATCGCCATCAAAGGCGCGATCGCCTACGCGGGCACGATCGTGGTGGGCGAGGGCGTGACGTTCTATTACGAGCATGGGCGCTATATGAGCAAGGGGCAAGCGTCGTCGCTCTACGAGCGCACCAAGCAAGACGCCCTGCGCATCGCGCGCGACCTGCTCGCGCGCCTGCGCAAGAAGTAGCCGTTCTCTTTTTCGTCGTGGCGAGCAAAGCGCAGGTCGAGGCGGCGATCTTCGCACGCGAGGGTTTTCGCGTTGAGTTCGAGCCGTTCGAGGGAAAGCGGGCGCCGCTGCCGCCGTACGACTATCCGTTGATGGCGCCGCAACACTGGAAGATCTCCGATTGGAAGAACGCGCGCCTGGACGCCTACCGGCTCCTGTTTAAGGGAATCACGGTCTACCGGGGCGACGCCACTCCGGTCACCCGCGACCTGCAGCTGGGCAATCTGCGCGACACGTATTACGCCAATGAATACGGATCGCTAGAGCCGAGCTAGGCGGACCCGCAGAGTTCCGCAGCGAAGGCTTCCGGCCCGCTAGAGAAGTCCGGAGGAATTTTTGCGATGAAAACTAGCGGAAGATGAGCCCCAAGCCGAGATTCGATGCTGCGACGATCCGCGCGTGCGGCGAGTTGTTGCGGTTCGCCGTGGAGCCGCGTTCTCTCGACTGCAACCTTTTGGCATCGCGGCTTTCGTCGTCCCCCGATCCCCACGACCTCGCGCGAATGGTGCGATCTGCGTTCGCCGAGTTGTCTGCGCGCCAACGTGAGGTCGTCATGCGCTGCGAGATCAAGGGCGAGCGCTATGCGGCGGTGGCGAAGGCGATGCATCTCTCCGAACGGCAGGTCTTTCGCGAGCGCAAAGCCGCGCTGAGCAGCGTCGCGCAGCGGCTGCTCGCGCTGAACCTTGAGGAGACCGCCCCGGCGGTCACCGTTGCGCGCGACGCGCTCGACGCACGCATCGCGCTTGGCGAAGCGCTGGAGAACGCCGGCCAGTGGCAGGCCGCGGCCGACGTATTTGAACGTCTCGCCGACGAAATGACGCTGCCCGAACAGCGCTCTCCGCTCGAAGCGCGCCTGGCGCGAATCTATCGTGACGCCGACAGGTTCGCGGCGGCCCATCGCCACGCCAATCTCGCAAGTGCGCTGGCCGCGCGCGCCGCGTCCGACGGCGATCTGCTGCGCGTCGAATCCGACGTCACGCTCGCAGGCGTCACGGCAGCAAGCGGCGATTGGAAACGCGCCAACGCGCTCGTGCAGCAAAGCATCGATCGGCTGCGGCCATGGACGCAGAGGAGCTCCGGCGCCCGCGTGTCGGAAGCGCTCGTGCAGGCTTTGCTGCTGCGCGCCGAGCTGCTCGTGGACGATGGAGGCGTCGACCGCGCGTACAAGCTGGCGTCGGAAGCCCGCAGCGTTGCCGGCCGGTACGTTCCGGCGCCGGCGACCGAGATCGCCGCTCGCACGATGTTCGCGGTTGCAAGCATCCTTTCCGCGCGCGACCCCGCGGGCTCCGAAGCGCTGCTGCTCCGCTGTTATCGCGACGCGCTGGAGGCCGGCTTGATCCGCGGGTCGGTGATCATCGCGGTTCATCTTTCGATGCACTATCGCATCGCGGGCCGCCCGGCCGAGGTGCTCGCACTGCTCGCACCACTTCTCGGTGCGGCGCGCGTGGCGGGAAGCGGCTGGGTGTACGCCGGCGTTTTGTGCCAGCTCACCAGCGCGAGCCTCAATGCGGGGGAACTCGATACCGCCGCCGCTTACATCGCCGAACTTTCCAAGTGCCCCGGCAGCAATCCACTGACGCGCGCCGCGCAGCAACTCCTGAGCGCGCAGTGCCATCTCGTCCGTGAGGAGTTCCGCGCGGCACTCGCAGACGCGCGCGCGGCAGAAGCGGTGTATGGGCGCATAGGGCTCGGGCGCTATCTCGGCATCGCGCTGCGGGTCGAGGCCGAGGCGCTCTCCGGGATGGGAGAATCCGAGCCGGCCGAGCGTACCATCGCTCAGGCCATCGAGATCCTGCGAGATACGCACCACCCGCGTCCGCTGGCGGGCGCGTATCGCGCGATGGCGCGCATCACCCGGCGACCGCAGTACGCCGGCGTCGCACGGAGGCTGTTGCGCGAAATTGGTCAGTAAACTGACGCGATTCGCGACACTTTTTCGAGGGTCATGGCAAGCCGGCTGGAACGTCGAGCCCATGAAGTACGCAGGTGTTCTCACGGCCGCCGCTGCCGCGCTCGTTGCCGGATGTGCCTCCGCCGGGTCGCAGGGCCCCATGCCGTTGCCAGTAGCGAACGCAGTTCGCACCGTGCCAAACGCGGGTGTTCGCCGATCGTGGATGCTCCCCCAAGCGAAAGGGAGTTCCACGATCCTGATCTATGCGGCCGATGAAGCAGTGGGTGCCGTCGACGTGTACGACTACGGGAGCGGTACGCAAGTGGGATCGATCGGCATTCTCGCGACCGGCGGCTGCGTCGACGCCGCGGGCGATGTATATTTCTCGGATTCCGGCGATGGGACGCTCGTCGAGTACGCGCATGGCGGGACGAAGCCTCTGAAGAGATACCACCCCGGCGGAGAGCTGGGCGGGTGCTCGATCGATGCTGACGGCGACATCGCGGTCACCGGCGGCTCGCCGGGCAGAGTCATCATCTATCCCAAGGGCGACGCTAAGAAAGGTACCACGTACAGCGACGGCTATTGCGACTTCGATGCCGAGGCGATGGGCTACGACGGCAAGGGCGACGTCGTCGGCGAAGGCATGTACGATGACATCAGCGTTTGTGGCGTACTCGCCGGAGCGAAGCAGGAAACGACGCTTGCGACCAAAGGCATCACGATCGGCTTCCCCAACGGCGTGATGTGGGACGGAAAGCACCTCGCGGTCGGCGATCAGGAAGCCGGCAGCGGCAAAAACGATACGGGTCTCTACGAGGCGACGGTCTCGGGTACGACGGTCGTCGCTCGTAAAGAAGTGCTCCTCACCGATTCGTGTTATCGCGGGTTGACCGACGTGCTTGATCCGTTCGTCCTCGGCAAGAAGAACACGCCGGTCAACACGCAGCAAGGCCGCGTCGTCGTCGGCAGCAACGCATACTGTTTCTCCGGCAGCGGCGGGGGCGGCATCGAGTACTGGCACTATCCGGCGGGCGGCAATCCGTACAAGATGTATACGACTGCCGACCCGATCACCGTCCTAACGGTGAGCATCGGAACGTAGCGAGATTCGTACTCGGGCAGCCAACCGTGGGGCCGGGTTCATCCCGGCCCTTTAAGTTGTGCGAGTTATTTGTGAGGGTTGTGCGTGGCGGGGCTCACCCGCGGCAGCGTACGCTGGCTGCTAAAGGAGAGATTACCATGCGCGCTTCGGTCATTTTTGCAGCCTCGCTGCTCTTGGCGGGCTGCGGCGGATCGCAGCCACCGGGCTTTACTCCGTTGGCGATCCGCGAGAACTCGAACCTCCCGCCGCCTGCCGCCAAGAACCTCTACGTCGCCAACGCTGCCGGCAGCATCACGGTTTACGCTCCCGGCACCGAGAAGCCGCTGCGAACGATCAGCGACAACGCCTACGAACCGCTCGATATGACGTTCGACAGCAAGGGCTATCTCTACGTGGTCAACGGCCTTAACAGCGCGTACCCCGCCACCGTCCCCGTCTACGCTCCCGGAGGTATCCACCCCGTCCGAATCATCACCAACGGCGACCAAAGGGCCGGCCTGGTGGCGATCTCCCCCAAGAACGGCAATGCTTACGTCGCAAACGAGGACACCGTGACCGTCTACCAAGCTGGAACGACGAAACTGATTCAGACGATAGGCGGCATTGCGGACCCGGAATCGCTAGCGATCGACCGTTCGGGCCAAATCTACGTCGGCGAAGGCGGCGTTTCGGGGAGCGGCCCCTTCACGATGAGCATCTTTGCTCCCGGCGCTAGCAAGCCGGTGCGCACGATTACCTCGCACCTCAACAGGCCCGTAGCTATCGCGTTCGATGCAAAAAACTATCTCTACGTGGCGAACGCCGGAACCTACGGCAGTTTTCTGAATACCGTAGCCGTCTTTCAACCGAATAGCACGAAGCTCGATCGCACAATTACCGATGGCGTTCACCAGCCCATGTCCCTCGCGTTCGATTCCGATGGAAACCTCTACGTCGGAAATCTCAAAAGCAATACCGTGACCGTTTACAGCGGCAATCCGAGCAAACTGGTACGGACGGTCTCCCAAGGCATCAGTGATCCCGAAAGCCTGGCATTCGGTTCGCACAATTTTCTCAACGTTGCCAACTACACGGCCAAGAGTCGCGGATCGGTCACCGAGTACCCGCCCGGGAGCGGCAAACTCAACCGCACGATTACCTACGGGCTCTACGGTCCATTTTGCCTGGCCTTTGGACCGTGAGGCCAGTGGCAATGCAGATTCGCCGCTCGATTCATAGCGCGCCGAGCCTGATCGCAACTGGGGTGTTGCTCGGCGGTTGTGGAGGGGCGCCTTCGGTGCCCTCAGCGTTCGTCTCGCGGAGCGTTAGCCCGATATCGCTATCCCCCGGCGCGCCGGCGCACGTGCCTCCGCCCGCAACCCAGAATCTCTACGTCGCCAACTACCTTGGAAGCACGGTAACGGTCTATGCGCCGGGCGGCAGCTCCCCGATCCGAACGATCTCTTCGGGAGTCAAGGGCCCGGTGTGCCTCGCGTTTGCCCCCAATGGGACGCTCTACGTTGCGAACCGAGCGAACGCTACGCTCAGCATCTACGCAAAGGGCACGACGCATGGAAAGACCGTCTCCAAAGGTCTCAGCGACCCAATACATTGCGCGTTCGACCCGAAGAACGACGACGTGTACGTCATCAACGAATATGCGTCTACCATGACCGTGCTATCCAGCAACGGTACGTACCTCAAAACGATCTCCGCTTATCTGTTCCGGCCGGACTGGGTAGCCGTTGACGGCTCGGGAAACATCTACGTAGCAAACTACCTCGGCAGTACCGTCACCGTTTACAGTCCGAAGACGGGCGCGCTCATCCGTACGATCGACTACGACATCGCAAGCCCAAATGCGTTAGCTTTCGACGGTTCCGGCAACCTCTACGTATCCGACAACAGCGCCAACTGCGTTTCCGTTTTTCCTCCGGAAGGTACGAAGCCGTCGCGACTCATTTGCGACGGTATCGATCGCCCCGTTGGGCTGGTCGTGGACCACAAGGGAAATCTTTACGTCGCAAGTTTCGCAAGTAACCGCGTGACGGTCTATCCCCCCGAAAGCTCCTCAGGATCGGGCTTTTCGATTTACGCGGGCCTCGATGCCCCATACGCCCTCGCGATCGGATCGTACGGCTACCTGAACGTCGGCAACCTGCAATACGGGAAGAAACCCACCGGCTCGATTACGGAGTACCCACCGGACCGCACCAAGCTCAACCGCCGAATCCTCACCGGGATCGACGGACCATACCGTATCGCGTTCGGCCCCTAGTCCGCGGTCTCAGGGAAGCCGCTCACCAGCGTACTGCACCAGCGCCACGGCAATCGTCGCCACGGCAGCGACGCCCAGCAACGGTGCGGCGTTACGGGCGTACAAGCTCGCGGCACGATCGAAGGTGCCGGCCAGGTCGAGCGGCAAGTACGTCGTGCTCGGCGACCAAGAGGCCGGCAGCACCAAAGACGACACGGGTATGTACGAAGCGACGCTCTCGGGTAACAGCGTAATCTTCCACGACGTGATTCTCACCGACACGTGTTACCGCGGCTACAACGACGTGCTCGACCCGTTCGTCGCCGGTAAGAAGAACGCGCCGGTCGACACGCAGCAAGGCCGCGTCGTCGTCGGGGCCAACGCGCACTGCGTCGATGCCAGCGGTGGCGGCGGCATCGAGTACTGGCACTACCCCGCGGGCGGCAATCCATACCAGCCGAACAAGACGATCGATCCCATCACGGTCCTCACCGTCGGCATCGGAACGTAGCCGGTTGAGATTCGAGACGACGCTCCAGGGCGCCGACGTGCGGGCGGCTATTCGGCGCCCCCACTGGAATCGTTACCTCACGATGGGTCTCGTCGTGTTCGCTGCGGCAACGCTCTTCCGGCTCCAGCGACCCTGGCGCGACACCCTGGATCTCGTGACCGATCTCATCTCCTATGCCGTCGGCGTCGCGATCGCCGTCGTCGCGCTGGGATACGTCGCACTCGCGCTGAGTGTGAAGCGCACGGTGCAGCGCAGCAGCGCGACCGGGCCGACGACCTACGTGGTTAGCGACGACGGCATCGAGATCCTCAAGCGGAGCGCAACGGTGCAGCTCCATTGGGATTCGCTCGCCGGATTCAGCGAAACGCCGACGCTCGTGCTCCTCCGCTTTCGTCAGAGCCGCAAGATGCTGATCATTCCGAAGCGTGAGCTATCGAGTTCGCTCCAGAGCGAACTGGTAGGGCTGCTCTCGACCAACCTGGAGCGACTATCAGCCTAAGGTTATAGCCGTTCGAGCAGCGACTCGTCGTCCAGGCGTGCCAGTTCCTGCGGCACGCGCTGGCGCGCGGGAGCTGCCAATCGCGCGGCGATGGCACCGCGGCGCTGCGGAGTCAAGCGTTCGCGGCGCTCGAGGAAATCGGCGATCAGCGCGCGCTCCTCGCCGGAAAGGTAACGCGTGGGCGCGTAGTCGGGCGTCGGCTCCGACGACGCCGGCAGCGCGTCGTCGAGGCTCGTCCGAGCGTCGCGCGCGCGCACGTCGAAGTAGTAGACGGCAAGCACCGCGGCGGCAAATGGCACGACGACCGTGCGTGCTGCCGCATCGAGTGCGATGGAGGCCAGCGGCCAGCGCGACAAGCCGCCGACCGCGGCGAGGTCGACGAGCGCGGAGACCGCTAGCGTGACGCCGCCGATCCCCATCGCGCAGACCAGCGCGCGGCCCAGCTGGCGCCGGTTGCAGATGCGCCGAACGGAAACGCGCAGTGCCGCCGGTGCCGAGTCTCCCTCGATCACGATGGCGAAGAGCGCGCACCCGGCCACCGCGCCGAGCAGCGCGAGCGCGAACGACATCGCCAGCAGCATCGCGGTTACCGCAAACGGCAGGATCGTAGCGGCCGAGTTCGAGAGTGCGAGCGCCACCGAGGCGACCGGGATCGCGACGACGACAAACGCCGCCACGTAAGAAACGATCAGCGCTGCTAGGGCGGAGAGCAGCAGACCGGCGATCGAGGGCAGACGTGCGAGCACCGGCGCGTAGCAAGCGCGCAGACCTGGCCGCGCGCCCTGGTAGATGCGCGCGACCCCCGCGCCGAGCGCGGCGGTGGCGAAGGCCAACATCAGATAACCGAAGAGCAGCGAGCCGATCGTAAGGCCGAGCGCTTCGGGCGCGTGCGGGAGGGAGGGCAGATGCGTCGCGCTGAGGGACTGCGGATTCTCCATTTGCCGCAGGGCGGCGTCGAGCTGTGGGCCCGCGCGAAGGTCGACGACGTACTGCACGATTGCGACGGGGACCGTCGCCACCGCAGCCACGCCCAACAGCGGAGCCGCGTTGCGGATGCAGAGGCTCGCGGCTCGATCGAAGACTCCGGCGAGGTCCAGCGGGCGCGACTCCATCGCGCGCGCTTTCCCGCAAGGCCAAGCGAAAACCCTCGGGGAAGCGCTGCGATGCCATGCTGATCGGCACGCTCGCCGCCATCCGGCGCTATCCGGTGAAGAGTCTGCGCGGCGAGGATCTCGGCGAGGTGGAGGTCGCGCTCGGGGGCATCCCCGGCGATCGCGCGTACGCTCTTCTCGCGCACGATGGCGCGCGAGCCGGTAAGACCTACCGCGGCAAGGAGAACGACCGGCTGCATCTCGTACGCGATGCGCGGGCCGGGCAAGCGCTCGCGACGGAGCGCGGAGTCACGGTCGAGGTTCTCAGCGGAGAGCACTTCTTCGACGATGCGCCGATCTCCATCATCGTCGATGCCTGGATGAGCGATCTGAACGCGCATCTCGGTTACGTTGCCGAATGGCAGCGCTTCCGGCCGAACTTCTTCGTGCGCGCGAGCGGTCCGGCGATACCGCTCGAAGGCGATCTCGTGGGCGAGGATCTGGTGTTCGGCGACGTGCGCCTGCGCGTGCGGTCGCCAATCGAGCGTTGCGTCACCATAACGTATCATCCCGATGGCGATCCAAGCGATCCGCGAGTGCTGCGCTTCTTGGCGCAAGAGCGCGAGACGTTGATGGGAATCTATTGTGACGTGGTTGCGCCGGGCACGGCGCGCGTGGGCAACGCGCTTTACCTCGGGCCCCAATAATGAGGCGCCGCTGACGCGGCGCCTCGGCCAGACCCACACCCGGTCCGTAATCACCATACCGCCTCGGAGCCCGGTAAGGCTCTACGTAAAGATAACTAGACCGGTCGTCAATAGCGAATGGTTTAAATGCCCGTCTTTTATTGGTCGGCGGGCGAAGAGCATCGATCGCTGCGTGAGTCGGGATGCGTTCGAAGCTCTCGCAGTATGCTTCGTATGTCCGCCTGCATGTCTGCGAGTATTGCAGCCGAATCGCTCCCTATCGCTCGCTCCGTGCCATACTGTGGTTTCAGAACCTCCAACGAATGACCGACGCCTTGGGCGACCGCCTCCAGTGCGTCGGACTCGTCGGGTGCGTAGGTTTCGCCGTCGGCTTTCGGGCCGCAGATGAGGATTCCCAGAACGCGACCGCGGGCCGTCATGGGGAATGCTCGCTCGCCCGTGAGCGCCGTGTCGTAGCGGTGCAGGTCGACCGGCTCGTGCCAGCTGCGAATCGCCAACACGGCAGGATCGTCTTCATCCACGGCCTGCGCGGCTCCGTTGCCTCCGACGCTGCGGTACTCGCGACCGCCGTCTTGCAGGAGTATCTTAACGCTGGTGGCGTGCGTACGCTGCTCGACCACTTTAACCGTGCGCTCCAATAGCTCGCGAGGATCGCTGATGAAGGCGGCTTCGTGGGCGAAGCGGCGCAGCGTCAGCTCATCATCGTAACGTTTGCGGAAGAATAGGCGGTCGACCAAGCTTTCCACGCGGAGGTGAATAAAGCGCATGGATAATCCGAGCGCCAGCGCAACGGCCACGTTCACCACGATATTCGCCGTTCGGCTTATGCTGGTCGCCCACGCGTTCAGCGCCGCTTCGACGAGGAGAAAGACGCAAACGATGAAGAGGGAGATCGCGCCGAACACCGCCGCGCGATTGATTACATAGCCAAGGTCTACGATGCGCCGGCTCAGGATCCCATAGGTGAGCCCGACCGGCATCAAAAAAATGGCGGCTTCGAGTGCCAGGGCGGGCGGAGAATAGAACACGTTCATCATTCCGACCAGCGAGACGATCGTGTAGTACAGCCATACGGGCGCAACGGACAGCGTCACCCAAAAGAGCCGCGCTCGCTGGACGCCTCGCGAGGCGACCGCCGCAGCGCCTGCGCAGGCGAGCGAACCCAAAAGCATCACTATTGATGCGACGCCTTCACTGTGGACCACAAAAACGGGGAGTGCCAAGAGGAAACCCAAGAGATACCAGGCCAGCGACTCGATCATGCAACCGATTGCACTTGCGACGCTCACAAATGAGAGTATCCGTCGCGTTACCGAAAGAGGTCGAGCAAAATTCGACGCTAGGATCGTCAGGAAAATTGCCGCGGGCGCGAGGTATAACACACTAGAGAGCGTGTGAACGACCAATTCGAAGATTGGCCACGGTGCATAAAGGCCCGTCAATCCATTGAAACCGATGACGGAAAGCAGGATCAGGACCAGCATCCGCGTCTCGAGCAGATCGGGGCGTCGCGCGGCGAGAATCGCCGCAAAAAGCAGGCTCCAGAACCCACCGCCGATGCCGAGCCAGTCGATCCACGACGGCCACGTCGGCGCAATGCGTTCGGGTGCGAGTTGGATGACGTACGTGCGGCTGCCGCGATGCACGACGTACCGCAGGTGCTCGTCCGCCAGGCCGCCGTACCCCTTGACGGCGTCGCGCAGCCGCCAGCGTTCGCGGAAGGGAATGTCGCGAAAATCGATCGTATCGCCGACTCGTATGTGCGCCCTATCTGCTGGACCGCCGGCGTCGATGCTCGTCACGATGACGCCCGCCGTCTGCGGAGCGTAGTCGACCCCGAGGCCGAGCGTCGTCGAGCACCACGGCATGATCGGCGTACCTTGGAAGGCGACGAAGAATACGCCGACGGCTGCCGCGGTGCACGCGGCCAGGAGACCCGTCCGCCAGCGCCGGCTTTCGGGGCTCAAGGATTCGCGATGTTGCGCCATCCTATGGGGGATATTCGCGGCTAGAGCGCCCGGCGACCCTCCAGCGCCTTCACGATCGTCAACTCGTCGGCGTAGTCGAGTTCTCCGCCGATCGGCAAGCCGTACGCGAGCCTCGTCACGGCGGGCCCGAGCGGCGTCAGCAGCCGCGAGAGGTAGATCGCCGTCGCCTCGCCCTCGGCGTTGGGATTGGTTGCGAGAATGATCTCGCGCGGATCTTCGCGCCCCACGCGTTCCACCAGCTCCTTCACGTGCAGCGCGGCGGGGCCGATGCCGTCCATCGGCGAGATCAGACCGCCGAGAACGTGATAGCGCCCCTTGAACGCGCCGGTACGCTCGATCGCGTACACGTCCTTCGCCTCGGCCACCACGCAGATCGCGCCGGCGTCGCGCCGGTCGTCGGTGCAGAACTCGCACGGATCGAGTTCCGAGAGCGAGAAGCAGACCGAGCAAAAGACGACTTTATCTTTTACGGCAAGGATCGCTTCCGCGAGATTCTGTGCTTCGTGGCGCGGGCGGTTCAACAGGTGAAAGACGAGGCGTGCCGCCGTCTTCGGGCCGATCGTCGGCAGTTTGCTCAGTTCGTTGATCAGCGCAGCAACGGGACTTGCGACCGTCGTCACATCAAACCGGGAACCCGCATGCCGCCGGTCACCGAGGACATCCGCTTCTGCGACGTTTCGTTCGCTTGGCGCAGCGCTTCGTTGACCGCGACCATCACCAGATCTTCCAGCGTCTCCACGTCGTCGGGATCCACGGCCTCTTTCTGAATCTTCACGCGCTGCACGCGCTGATCGCAGCTCACGTCGACCGTCACCGCGCCGCCGGCGGCACTGCCGCTCACGATCGTATTCGCCAGCTCGTCTTGAGCCTTGGACATCTCGGCCTGCATCTTCTTGACTTGGGCCATCAACTGCGCTTGATTCATCGTGCTTATCGTATCCGTTCGTTGGCATAATCGAAGAGCGCCTCGGCCTCGTCGGTTTCGCGCGGCGGCTTCGATTTGGTAGTGCTGGCGTCGACTTTGAGCGTAACGTGCAGCGGCACGCCGAGGATGTCGGCGATGGCGGCTTCGATGATCTTCGTGTTTTCGCGCAGCGTCTCGGCCAGCCACGCGTCCGGCAGGTGGAGTACGATGGCGTTACTTTCGAGCGCCTCGACCCTGGCGCGCGAAAGCGGCACCCGTAACGGTTGGCGCTCGCTCTCGATCTTCGAGCGAATGCTGCCCCATGCGGCTCGCACTTTCCCCAGTGAAAGACCGCTCTCGCCGCCGCCGTTGGTTGCCGGCACCTTTGCCGGGGCCGGCGGAGGCTCTACGGCAGCAACCGGCGGAAGCTCTGCGGCGGCAGCCGGCGCGGCGGGGGCCACGGGCGCGGGCGGCGGCGGCTTAGCTTTCGGCGCGGGCGCATCTTGGCTCCGAGCACCAAGGCGTTCCTCGATCGCGGCCACGCGCGACCCCAGCGCGTCGAGCGTGGGATCCTCGCCGGCTAGGATGAAACGCAGCAGCGCCGTCTCCAGCTCGAGGCGGGCATTTCCGCCCAGGCGGCCCAACGAAAGCGCCTCGCTGAAGGTGCGCAAGGCCCGGGCCAGCATCGCCTGCGAGAAGCCGGCAGCGCGCTCCGAGGCGCGCTGCGCATCCTCGGGAGCGAGTTCGCGGGCGATCAGCACCGGGTCGACGCGTGCCACCAGCAGGTGGCGAAAACCGGCGAGCAGCGCGCGGGTGAGCACGGTGAAATCGGCGCCGGCGTCGCCGGCCTCATCGACCTCACGCAGAGCCGCTGCGGCATCGCCCGCGAGGATCGCATCGATGAGCCGATCGGCGTGCTCGCGCCCGGTCGAACCGAAGGCGAGGTCGAGCGTCTGTGTGGTAGCCGTCTCGCTCCCCGAGAAGGCGGCGAGCTGCTCGAGCATCGTCAGCGCGTCGCGCAGGCCGCCCTCGGCGCGGTAGGCGATCGCGGCCAGCGCCTCGTCGTCGATGGCGATCTTCTCGGCATCGGCGATCTCGCGCATCCTCTCGATCATCACCGGCACCGGGATGCGCCGGAACGCGTAGCGCTGGCAGCGCGATAGGATCGTGACGGGAAGCTTCTCGGGCTCGGTGGTCGCCAAGATGAACACTGCGTGCGGCGGCGGCTCCTCGAGCGTGCGCAGGAAGGCGTTGGCGCCCTCCTTGGTGAGCATGTGCGCCTCGTCGAGAATGTAGATTTTCATCCGCATCGTCGCCGGGGCGAACTTCACCGCGTCGCGCAGCGAGCGGATCTCCTCGATGCCGCGGTTGCTGGCGGCGTCGATCTCCAGCACGTCGAGCGCGGTGCCGGCCAGGATCGCCCGGCAGTTCTCGCAGGTATTGTCCGGGGTGGCCGTCGGGCCGGCCTCGCAATCGATGCAGCGCGCGAGAATTTTGGCGGCGGAGGTCTTGCCGGAACCGCGCGGGCCAGAGAATAGGTAGGCATGGGAGAGCTTCCCGCTCTCGATGGCCGAGGTGAGCGTCCGGACGACGGCGTCCTGACCGACGAGATCGGCAAACGTCTGGGGGCGCCAGTCGCGGTAGAGGGACACGGCGGTCAACCTTTAGCGGGCCGTTTGGTGGCGCCTGCCACCGGGTATGGTGAAACGGGTTGTGCTTGGAACCGGTTCTATGATTTGCTTCCCACATACCGGCATTTGGGTTTCCCTGCTGAACATCACTTAGAAAGATACCCGTGAATCTGCGCGCAGCACTTCAACAGAAGTTCGGATTCGATGATTTTCATCCGGGTCAGGAAGACGTCGTTTCGCGCGTCCTGCGAGGCCAGGATACCTTGGCAATTCTGGCGACCGGTGCGGGCAAGAGCCTCACCTACCAACTGCCGGCTCTCCTCCTCGACGGAACCACGGTCGTCGTCAGCCCGCTGATCGCGCTCATGAAGGACCAGCTCGACATGCTCGCCGAGCGGGGCATCACCGATGTGGTGGCCCTCAACTCGACGCTCTCGGAGGATCAGGAGATCCGGGCCCGCGAGCGCATCCGTTCGGGCACCGTGCGAATCGTCTACACCACGCCGGAGAAGCTCGAAGACGAAGCCTTCCTCGGGCTGCTCAAGTCGATCAAAATCCCGCTCTTCGTCGTCGACGAGGCGCACTGTATCAGCCAGTGGGGGCACGACTTCCGTCCGGCCTACCTCGCGCTGGGCGGGGTGATCGCACAGCTCGGCCATCCCACGGTGCTGGCGCTGACCGCCACCGCCACGCCGTCGGTCCGCGAGGACATCCTGCAGCAACTCGGCCTGGACCAGGTCAAGCCGATCGTCCGCGGGTTCGACCGCCCGAACCTGATCTACGAAGCGCGCAAAGCGGATAAAGAGATCGACAAACTGCGCATCGTTTCGTCCCTCTTCGAGAGCGACGATGCCCTCGAAGGAACCGGCATCATCTACACCGCCACGATCAAGAATGCGTTGGAAGTGCAGCAGTACCTCACGCGCGAGCTGGGCATTCCCGCCGCCGTGTACCACTCGAAGTTGCACAAAGAAGACCGCACTTCCGTGCACAATCTCTTCATGGACGAGTCGATCCGCGCAGTGGTGGCCACCAACGCCTTCGGCCTGGGCATCGACAAACCGAACATTCGGTTCGTGCTTCACTACGATCTGCCGGGTTCGCTGGAAGCCTACACGCAGGAAGCGGGCCGCGCCGGGCGCGATGGTTTGGATTCGCGGTGCATTTTGATCTACCGCATGAGCGACACGCGCGTGCAGAACTACTTCCTCACCGGCAAGTATCCCGACGTCGAAGAGGTGCAGCGCGTCTTCGGCACGATCGAGGTTTTCGGCAATCAGTCCGCCGGCGTTTCGATGGTCGACCTGCGCAAGATCCTGCAGCTGCCGCTCACCAAGCTCAAAGTGATCCTTGCACTGCTCAAGAAATCCGGCTATATCGAGCACGCCGGCAAGTCGGCCTACTGCCTCACCGAAGCCGTGCGCAAGCATCGCAGCCTGATCCTCAACCTGGCCAACTACGACACCAAGAAATCCTACGATCAAAGCAAGCTCGCGATGATGCTGCAGTACGCCGAGACGGCGTCGTGTCGCCGCCGTTTCATCCTCAATTACTTCGGCGAGGATTTCGACCGCGTCAACTGCGGCGCGTGCGACAACTGCTTGGCTTCACTTGCCAGCGGGATCGACGCGGTCGCTGCGACCGGCGGCTTCCGCATCGCCGACGTCGTGCATCATACGAAGTTCGGCATGGGAACGGTCGAGCGCACCGAGCGCGATCTGGTGACGGTGCTGTTCCCCAGCTTTGGCTACAAAACGCTGCTGGCGTCGGCCGTGCGCCGCGCCGAAGCGCAAATTGCGTAGGCTGCTGCCGCTCTTCGCTCTCTTTCTTCTCTTCAGCGGCGTCGCGCGCGCCCAGCAGACTCCGCCTCCCCTCACCTATCCCAGTCCCGCTCCCGCGCCGAGCGCGTCGCCCATGCCGGGAAGCAGCGCTTCGCCATTGCCGGGAGCCTCGCCGGCGCAGCCGGCGGCAGGCGCGCCGACGGTTACGCCGACCCCGCCGCCGATTACCGTACAGCCCGACGCGGCTTCGGTGCCGGTGGGATCCGCGGTGAACTTGACGGTGGGTTCGGCGATCGCGCCGATCGCCGCCGTCGTGCGCGATCCCTCGATCGCCGGCGTCCAAGTGGATCCCGCTTCGCAGCGGCTCACGATCGTCGGCAAGGCGCCGGGCACCACGGTGGTGACCGTGAGCGACGCACGCCATCTCACGCGCGACGTCCCGGTGCGAGTCGCGTTTTACGCCGGCAGCATCGCGCCGTACGTGGCGTTCGATCTCACCGGCGATCCGGCATCGGCGCAATTCGTGCGCGAGCAGGCGGCGCGCGAGGTGCGAGCGGCGGCGAAAGGGCGTCCGAACGCGCAAATCATCGTCTCCAGCGACGACGTGCCGTTCCGCGGGAATCTCGCGCAAGACGACGTTGCCTCGTTCGACGTGCCCGTGCTCATCCAAGGCAAGGAAGACTTCGAGGTCGACGGCTCGACGCACGTCGAAGCGCGCAACGTTGCGGTGCCGCGCATCTCACCCGACTCGTTGATGGTGAGCGATTATCCCGAGCGCCTCGCCGAGAACGGCACGCTCTTTAGAGCCAACCTGCGCCAAGAGCAGCCGTCGCGCTTTCTCTACTTCCACTACAATCCACCGGGGCAGCCCGACCGCCGCATCGTCCTGCGCGTGCAGAACCTTTCGCCGGAGCCCGCGATCGTGCAGATGATCAGCGGGCGCGGCGGACCCTCGAGCAACGAGATGGAGGTGGGTCACTCGGCCACGGTGCGCTTCCTGGTGAACATCCTGCAGAACGAGGGGCGCCTGATCACGCTCGACGCCAAGAGCACCACGAACGTCGTCACGCAAGATCTCCCCGCGGGAACGATCGTCTGCAATCTTCTGCAGCTGCGCGTGCTCTCGGGCGGGAACGTGGCGCTCACGCTGGTGGCGCAGGACGCGGCGGGCGATCCTTCGAGCCCGGGCAGCGACGAGCTGCTGACGGGGACGCACATCCACGCGCGCGGCATCTATCCGATCGCGGAGTTCCACTTCGCCACCCAATGGCGCGTCGATTCAGATTATCTCGAGCTGCCGATCGGGCAGTTGCCGCTGCCCAACGATCTCAAAGGCCAGGCGCTCTCCGGCGACTACGGCGTGCTGCAATCGTTTGTCGTGAACGTGCAGAACCCGCTCTCCTCCCCGCAGCGCGTCGCGATCTACGAAAATCCGCGCGGCGGCCACGCCACCGCCAGCTACATCATCGACGGCGTGCTGGTGCAATCGCACCAAACGCCGCCGTTCTCACGATACAAAGTGCGGCAGTACGTCATACCGGCGCACGGCTTTGTGCGCGTCACGATCGTCACCATGCCCGAAGCGGGATCGAGCCTACCGCTGCGCTTGATCTTCGCGCCCGACGACGGCAGCGTCGCGCCCGGGGCCCCGGGGTCACCGATCTACTAGGGGGCAAATAGCGCCGCCGGTCGTCGTCCGTCGAAAAGAACGCTCCACCCGCTCGAATCGTCATTTCCTGATAGAAGGGTACCGCAAGTGAAACTTTCAGGTTTTCGCCAATTCGTGCTCGGCGGCTGGGTTGCTGCTATCGTTGCCGGATGCGGCGGGTCGATGCCGCCGATCGGTGCGCCGGGCACAATGTCGGGCCAGTCGGTCGACGGAGCCCGCTCTATGCAGCTGCTCTACGTGGCCGAGAACACGTTGGGAAGAGTCGATGTTTACGACGCGCGGAAACCCGCAAACGGACCGATTGCGAAGATAACCGATGGCGTGAATTCTCCCGTCGGCCTCTGCATCGACGGCAACGGCGTCCTCTACGTACTGAACGTCGATACCAATTCGATTTCGGAATACGAGCCCGGCAAAACCAAGCCGTTCCAAACGATCAGCAAAGGTCTCGACTTTCCCGAATTCTGCGCGATCGACCACCGCGGCAATCTCTGGGTCACCAACCTCGGTGGCAACAACGTGACTGAGTATAAGAGCGGGGCGACAACGCCGAGTGGAACCATCATCAACGGCGTGTCGCTGCCAACGGGGATCGCGCTCGACCGCTCCGGCAACTTGTATGTCGCCGGCCTCAATGCCGAGGAAGCCTACGTAGCCGTATTCTCCAAGGGAGGCAAGTCACCGAGCAGGACGATTACCGACGGCGTCGTCGACCCTGATGGCATTGCGGTCGATGCGAAGGGTACACTCTACGTCACCAATCTGGTTACCGCGACCGGTAGCTCCGGCGATGTCGCAGAATACAAGGCCGGTCAGAGTCAGCCGTACCAGGCGATCACCGGAATGAGCGCGCCCACCGATGTCATCGTCAACAAGGCCGGCTACGCGTACGTTTCCGAAAGCGCCACACCCGCGGTCGTCGTCTTTAAGGCCGGCTCGACGGAGCCTTGGCGCGAGTTCCAACAGGGCATGAACTCGCCGGCAGGCATCGCCTACTACGTCGGGACGCCTCCGCGTTGAGCCTAGCCGGCGAAGGGCTGCCCTTCGAAGATCGTTCCCGCGATGTGGATGTCGGCGAGCAAGCCGGCATCTACGGCGTAGGGGTCCTCGTCGAGGATCGTAAAGTCCGCCCGCTTTCCCGACGTAACGCTGCCGATTTCGTTCTCGAGACCGAGCATGAACGCGGCGTCGATCGTGATCGCTCGGAGCGCTTGATCGAGCGTCAGTCGCTCGGTTTGGGCCAGTTGTGTGCCGCCGGCCGTTTGGCGCGTGATCGCGATCTGCGCGAGCCGTAGCGGCTGGGCGGGCGCCATCGCAAAGTCGGAGTGCAGCGCGAGCGGAATGCCGGCGCGAGCAACGCTACCGATACGTACCATCTGGGACGTCCGGTCGCGCCCGAGGCTATTCTCGAGGTATTCGTCACCAAGCTCGTACATGTAGTACGGGTTGGCCGAGACGATCGCGCCCAACCGTGCCAGCTTGACGACCTGGTCGCCGGTGGCGTAGCCGAAATGTTCGATCGTAAAACGGTGGTCGACGCGAGGTTTTGAATCCTGCAGTCGTTGCAGCGTGTCGAGAACCAGGCCCAGTCCTTCGTCACCGTTGG
Organism: Candidatus Cybelea sp.; assembly: GCA_035939175.1. Taxonomy (GTDB): domain Bacteria; phylum Vulcanimicrobiota; class Vulcanimicrobiia; order Vulcanimicrobiales; family Vulcanimicrobiaceae; genus Cybelea. The sequence continues at coordinate 39,865 of DASZGC010000017.1, forward strand.
TGTGCACGTGAATCTGGTAGCCGGCGTTCCAAAACGTCGTCGCGAGCTGCTCGAACAGCGGTAAGGGCGTCATCCACTCGCCCTGGTGACCGTCGATGTAGCCCGCGCCGCCCATGCGCATTCCCAGCGAATAGAACGCACCGTCGGCGAAGAGCTTGATATGGCGGCCAAAGCGCAAACGGCGAGTGTTGCGCTGCGGCAGTCCGTCGGCCCACGCGAGGGCTTGTTCCGCACCGAGCTTCATCGCCGGCGTCTTTGCGTCGGCGACGAAGAAGGTTCGAAACGGAACGTCGTCACCATCGAGCACGGCTTTGGGCCCCAGCCATTCGAGCTCGGGATCGGTGATCCCGAATGACATCTCCGCAATCGTCGTGATTCCGCCGAAACGAACGACGTCGCGGGCGCGAGCCACTCCGGAAAGATATCGCGACTTCTCGAAGATGTAGGGCGCGAGCTTCGCCGCGGCGAGTTCGACCATTCCGGATTCCCAGTAGTGCCCGGCCGCATAATCCACGCATTCGTGAGAGCGGGCTTCTTCCGCGGTAAGGTTCCACCGTTGGAGTGCCGCCGTATTGAAGAACATCTCGTGAGCCGAGCGGTGCCAAACGACGATCGGGCGCGTCGCCGAGACGGCGTCGAGGTCGGTGCGGGCGACGACACCGTGCCAGAACGGATGGTAACCCCAGGTCATCAGCGGTTCGGAAGAGTCGCTCTTGGCCCGTTCCAGGCGGCGAAGCTCGGCGATGTACGCTTCCTTTCCGCGAACGGCCTCGATCGTGGCCCATGGGAGCCGCCATTCGAAGGCCGCGATCAGATCGGTCATCATCATCGCCGCCGCCATGAAGGGATGAAGGTGCGGATCGATCAGTCCGGGCAGCAGCACTTTGCTTTCGAAATCGCGCACCAAATCGTACGGCTGGCCTTGCAGCCAGGATCGCAAGTCGTCTAGTGAGCCCACCGCCAAAATCATGCCGTCGCGCACGGCTACGGCCGTGGCTTCCGGGCGCACCGGCTCCATCGTGACGATCTTCTTTGCGGTGTAGACGGTTATGCGGGGCCTCAATGTCGCGTCCTTTGGTCAGTCGGTCACCGCCGATGTATACGCGCGCGGGGCGGCGCTTTCCCACACCAGCGTACGTGTCGTGGCCGAAGCATTCTTTGAGATCGTCGGGTCACGGTTACTACGCTTGAATTAATGATAAGTGGAGGCTGTATCGGTAACTTTGAGACGTTCCTGAAGCCAGGTCCCGTGGCCCCGCTTTAGCTGATCGAGCTAAGGCCTTTCAAAACGAGGCCCCTCTGCCGGGACCCGGGCGGTGAGGTGCGTTACAACTTAAAGACGGTGCCCCTGCCATAAGCGCCGCCATAACGCGTCGTCCCTACGAGGCCCGTCCCGCTCACGTCACGCAAGCCGGCCGCGGGATGCGCGCCGTCATATCCGTTGCCGAAGCTGTGGAGCACTGTTTCATAACCATCGGGTGTGATGCTGAAGACCGTGCCGAAGCCTTGTTGATTGTAGGTGGAGCCGTACGCGCCGCCGTACGCTGTCGTGCCGTAAAGCGTGCCGTTCACGTCACGCAAACCGGCCTCGGGATTGGCGCCGTCGTAGCCGTTGCCGAAGCTGTGGCGCACTGTTTCAGAGCCTCCGGTCGAGATGTCAAAGACCGTGCCCCCGCGGAACGCGCCGCCGCTTTCCGTCGTTCCGTAGAGCTTGCCATTCACGTCGATCAAGGGGGCCCGGGGGTATTTTCCGTCTTGGCCGCTGCTAAAGCCGTGCAGCACTTTTTCGGTGCCGTCGGTCGTCATGCTGAAGACGGTACCAACCTTTCCGGCGCCGCCGGCGTATGTCGTGCCGTAGAGCGTCCCGCTGACGTCGATCAACGGCGCCATGGGCCAGTACCCGTCTTCATAGTAGCCAAAGCTGTGCAGTACTCGTTCGGTTCCGTCGGTTGTGATGCTGTAGGCAGTGCCCAGATCGCGCGCACCACCCTCCAGCGTCGTGCCGTAGAGCGTACCGCTTACGTCGGTCAAATTTGCTTCAGGGTGGGTACCATCGGAGCTAGCGACGCCAAAATCGTGCAACACTTTTACGGTTCCGTCGGCCTTGATACTGAAGACGACGCCGCATCCTCCCACGCAATTACCCCTGCCGCCGGAGCGTGTCGTGCCGTAGAGGGTACCGCTGACGTCGATCAAGCCCGCAAAGGGCCTCGCGCCGTCGATGCCATTGAAGCTGTGGAGTACTGCATCCGTGCCGCCGGAGTAGCTGAAGACCGATCCGTCGCCGTGCGCGCCGCCATACACTGTCGTGCCGTAGATCGGATGGTCGCCCTGGTGAAACACACTGGCGGCCGGTTCGCGCCCATCGGGGTCCGCGCCGAAGCTATATAACGAGACGTAGTGTAAGCTCAGCGGGCTAGCCTTGTGGCTGGGATCGATACTTGGCGCGTATTGCAAGCGCGAGAGTCCCGGCGTTTGCGAGCAGGCCGTGAGCATGACGAAGCACGCGAATAGCGCGCGCAGGTTCGAACTCGGAGTCTTCATCTTCCGTGCTCCTTTCGCAGACGCAAAGCTAGCGCGAAGGTCTTCCGCGCTGAGTTTGGATTATAGCACCCAAGCCGCGATCTCGGAACCCACCTCGGCCCGCGGCGCCGATCGGCGGCACTTCGTCGCTGTACGGTTGGCTCCGGTCGAAGCCGCCGGCTCTGATGGCATCATACAAGGAGCTAAGGCTTTTCAAACGGGCACCCTCACACGTGTGGGGTTTTAAGCGCGACGAAACGAGGCGCTCGGTGCGCGGGGTCGCGGGGTGCCAAGCCGCGGCTATAAAGTAAGCGGATTGAATATGTCGTTTGGGCAACAGCGGCAATGGCCGCGATGCACGATGCCGCGGATCGCTTTTCCTAAGAGCGCTCTGCGCGCTGCGTTACGGAGTAATCGAAAAGACTGTGCCGTAATTATTATCGTGAGGACCACCATTTTGAGTGATGCCGTAGAGCGTGCCCTTAACATCGACTAGGCTTCCGCGGGGATAAGCCCCGTCGGGTGCTTTGCCGAAGTCGTGGAGCACCGTCACCGTGCCGCCCGTCGTGATGCTGAAGAAAGTACCGCCGCCATCCGCGCCGCCTCCAGACGTCGTGCCATAGAGCGTGCCATTTACATCGATCAGGGTTCCGTCGGGATCGTCACCGTCAGTTCTCGCATTGAAGCTGTGCACCACATTCTCGGTGCCGCCCGTCGTGATGCTGAAGACCGTGCCACAGGGAGTCTTGCCCGAATAACCGCACGTAGCGTACGCGCCGCCCTCTTCGGTCGTGCCGTAGAGCGTCCCGCTTACGTCTGTCAGGCCAGCGCGGGGGAATTGGCCGTCGGTTCCCTTGCCGAAGCTGTGCAGCACCTTCTCCGTGCCGCCTGTTGTGATGCTGAAGACTGTACCATCACTATACGCGCCGCCCCCGTCGGTCGTGCCGTAGAGCGTCCCGCTCACGTCTGTCAGGCCTGCGCTGGGGGATTCGCCGTCGGATCCGCCCGCGAAGCTGTGCAGCACCTTCTCTTTGCCGCCTGTCGTGATCCTGAAGACTGTGCCGTCACCATGCGAGCCGCCTCCAGACGTGGTGCCATAAAGCGTGCCCTTTACATCGATCAGGGTTCCGTAAGGAGCGTAACCGTCAGTTGTCCCGCTGAAGCTGTAAAGCACTTTCTCCGTGCCGCCCGTCGTGATGCTGAAAACGGTACCAGCCTGATGGGCGCCGTCCGCAACTGTTGTACCGTAGAGTGTGCCTTTTACATCGATCAGGCTCGCGCTGGGATCACCACCGTCGGCCCCTTTGCCGAAGCTGTGCAGCACCTTCTCCTGACCGCTTGTCGTGATGCTGTAGACTGTGCCGCAGTAACTACTGGAGGTGCCGCAATCCGCGCCGCCTCCAGCCGTCGTGCTGTAGAGCGTGCCGTTTACGTCGATCAGGCCCGCGACGGGATAATTTCCGTCGGGAGGCGCCATAAAGTTATACAACACGCCATACGCCAGCGGCGTTGCCGAGCGCTCACGAACGCTAATGCCGTTTGGCGTGTAGTGGACGCCCGAAAGTCCCGTCGTTTGCGAGCACGCCGCAATTGTGACGCAGCACGCAAGTAACGCGCACCGGCTCAAACGAGCTCTCTTCATCTGCTTTGCTCCTTATAGATCGTATTCGCAACAGCATGCGTCAGCAGTGGCATTCGCACACGATGATCCTCCCGTCCAGCTCTATGCGCAACGAAGACTACGTCAAGCCGGGCCTTCGCCACAGAAGCTAGCTCCCACACCACGCAGGAACCAATTCGCCGCCCAGCCCCTATGCTGCCTTCCACCTCGCCCATCGGCGGCGCCTCGTCCCTGCACGGCGGCTCCGGTCGAAACCGCAGGCATGCTCTGTGCCCGTCCAGGTGCCCCTTGCCGCGTGGAGATTGCATTGTCGATCGGCAGCGAGGCGCTGCCTTATAGGGCCCAGGCCCTGACGTTTGGGGTCTGGAGGAGTGCGTTATGCTCAAACGCTTTGCGTCGGCTGCGGCGCTCGTAGCCTTTGCGGCCTTATTGACCGGCTACGGAGTCACATCACCTGTCACGCCGAATATGGTATCTATCCCGCACTGACGCCGCCGGGATGGGAGCTAAGGCCTTCCAAAACGAGGCCCCCTGCGCTGGGCGGTGAGGGTTTAATGCTGCTGACATTGGGATCCGCGCTGCTTCGCGGCGATGCGCGGCACTGCGCTTCGCGAACATTCCGCCTACGCAGTGTTAGCGGCGCTGCAATGAGCATCTTGGCCGGTCACTCGCACGAAAGGGCGCCCTCGGCGTGCATTAGAACGAGGGCGCAAGTGACTGCGGAGTGGGTAGGCGCTATTGCATCTCTGGCGACGTTCGTGGTGATCGGCGCGACGGCCGTGGTCGCTCTGATTCAGCTGCGGCACATGCGCAACAGCAACCAGATTGCGGTGTTCACCGAGATACGCCACAATATGGAGGCTCCGGAATTTCAGGAAGCTCTTCACTTCATTCGCTACGACGTGCCTCAGAAGTTCGAGGATCCCGCGTTTCGCGTTCGGGTGCTCAATCGAGATTCGACCGAGGGGCGAGTGGTGCACCGCATTGGCAGCTACCTCGACGCGGCCGTGGCGCCGCTCGTGAAGCACCGCATGGTCGATCGCAACCTCGCCTGTGACTTGTTCTATTATCCGGTCGTGATGTGCTGGGACACGCTCGCGCCGTTCATCGCCAGCTGCCGTGCCGAGGTCGGCTACCGGATGTGGGAGGATTTCGAGTACCTGGCGATGCTTTGTAAAGGCTTTCGCAGGCGATTTCCACATGGCACGTATCCGAGGGGTGCGGCAGCGTTGCCCTTGCCGGATCCGTGGCCGGAGACTCGATCGCATCCGTCTTAACTCAGCTTTGATTGCGCAGGTTAGCCGATCACGCACCGAAGCTCCCCTCTCCAAAGCGCGTAGCTACGCGGCATGGGAGAGCTTTCAAAACAACACCCCTGCCGTCGGTGCGGCCAGGCGGCTAGGCTATCAAAGCGCGTTGCAGGCAATGCGATCCGCTTCCAAAACGAGGCCCCCCTCCCCGGGCACCAGCGCGGCGAGGCGGCTGGGCCGATCGGCAAAATATCGCCGTTAACTTTCCGGTGTCTGAACTTGCAAGCCTAGAAAAGGCCTTGCTTGCGATGTTTCCCGATCCAAAGCCGACGAACTTTGAGGTGAGTTTCAGGAACGTTAACAAGCAAACGATGATTGCCGAAAGCGTGGACGAAATAAGCTCTGACAACTACCTGAGTCCGCTAAGGCTGTCGCGGCCTACGCGGGTTTATCGCCACCAGACCGACGATCGGGAACTTCCATTCATGGCCGTCCACGGCTCTGTAAGACTGGCAAGTCTCGCCTTCGCAAGGCGCTCTACATGCCGGCGATCGTAGCCCAACGTTTCAATCCGACACTCCGGATCTTTGCACAGCGTCTGCTAACTGCCGGCAAACATAAACAGCTCGTCGTCGGAGCCGTTATGCGAAAACTGCTGGTCCTCGCCTACGGGATTCTCCGCTCCGGCGTGGCTTTCGATGCGAATTACGCTTGACGCCGAATCCGGCGTCAAGCGTAATTTGCGTCGAAGGCTAGGCCTGAGCGGAGAATCCCGTAGGCGAGGACGAGCAGCTTCCGCATAACAGCTCCGATGATTAGGCGTTTGTGCTTTCCCGCGGCCAGCAGACGCTCGGCGAAGATCCGAAGGGTCGGGTTGAAGCGAAGAGCGACCATCGCCGGCATGTAGAGCGCTTTACGGATGCGCGCGTTGCCCATTTTGCACATGCGAGGGCGCCCGTGAATGGAAGTTCCCGAGCGGCGCTCCCGCGGAGATAGTCCCGCAAACGCGGCAACGGCCTTGGCCGACTGGAAGCGATCGAGGTGCGGGATCTCCGAAAGGATGGCCCCGGCGGTAGTCTCACCGATTCCAGGAATCGACGTTAGCAGATCGCGGCGTCGCTTGAGATCGGGATGATCATCGAAGTGCTGGCGAATCTTCCGCTCGACCTGCCTGATCTGTTCATCGAGCGTCGCGATGACCTCCTGAATCGAGGTTGTAATGATGGCCGCATCGGACGATTGCGCGTACACCGATTGTTGCGCTCGGGTTTTCTTGAGATGGTCGAAATGCCGCATTAACGCCTGTAGGACGCGGATTTCGGGCGGTGGCGGGATCCATGACTCTGGGTCCTGGCTCTTACAGAAACGAGCAATGAGCGCGGCGTCGACCGCGTCGGTTTTGGTGCGCAGCAGCTCGCTCTGCGCAAAGGCTTTGATGCGAGCCGGATTGACCACGCTAACGTGCTGCTCGAGGCCGTGAAGGTACAACGCGAGCGCTTCCCAATACAAGCCAGTCGCCTCCATGCAGATGTGCACATCGACGGCATGCCGATTCTTAAGCCACGTCGTTAGCTGCTCGAATCCTTTCGGCGTGTTTGGAAACACTTTCTTTGCATCAGCACGCTCGCATAAGAGAAATGCGTGAAACGTTTCCTTCGACAGGTCGATTCCCAAGAATGATGCCATTGAACGTCCTTCCCGTGACGGCACCCCTTCTCGATCGACCTTGTGCATTCGAGCTAGCCGGCAATACGGTGCTCACGATACCGTCCGATCTCTGAGGGCGCCTGGGGCAGGCCGCCTATCTATCCCACAGGCTTAGGTCCAAAGGAGTTCAATCAGCGTGACCTGCCCTAATGGCATCATACAAGGAGACAGAGCCTTTTAAAACGAGGCCCCCCTCCCACGGGCGTCGCGATCGAGGCCGCTAGCCGACCGATGGAAAGCGCCCGACCCTTGCGGATCGGCCGGACCGGTTCCATCAGGAAAACGGGAAAAACGTCATGACATCGATCTTGCCGTGCCCGTCGATGCCAAAGAGCAGTACAAACTTTTTACCATCTGCGAACGTCATCACGTAGCCTGCGTATCTACCACCGTCCTCCATGCCATACTTTACCTGCTCCCACTCCACTGGCGGTCCAAGAGGTCCGAAATAGCTTCTACTCTGTTCCAGCATGGCATCGTTGTATTCGGCGTTCACCGATGCCGTAAGCGCGGAGCGATCGACGCGACCCTGCTCCAGTCCGGCGAAGGCGGTTTTGGCGCGCGCCAACAGCGCAGGGTCCGGCGAGGGGGTCGGACTCACGGCGAGCGTGGTCGCAAGTAGCGCCACGATAAGACCTGTGCGCATGACACGCACTTCTTTTACTAACCGTTACCAAATCTCTGCCAACCGCTCTTCTCGGCCGGAGACGGGGCTATTCAAAACGAGACCCCCAGCTGGCGGTGCCGCACGCGGGCTTGTTCGGTCTGGTAGCGAATGTTATGGCGTCTAGGAGGTTGAGATGAAGCTTTCCACTCTTACTGGTACCGCTATCGGGTTTGGGGCCAGCACGCTGATTGCGGGCTGCGGGGGCGGATCGAATGCGGTGCCTGGTCAGGTCCAGGATGGTCTCGCTCGGACGGCGCTGTCGGCACCGCCCTGCGCTAAGCAGAAGAGTACTAAGGACTACGCACAGTCGACGGCGCAAAAGCTTAGCACCAAGGGCGGCATCGCATGTGCTCCAAAGTTCCAGGATTGGGGTGGCTCGGTCAAATACCCATCATATAGTGGAAGCGACGTCGCCATGACCGTGATCAGCAGCACGACGGCGTACAATCCGGGCGGCTTCCCGCCCTATACGAGTGCGATTTTCTACCTCCAACTGAAGTTCAATAAGAGCTTTAAGTTCGGCTCGACCCTGACATCCGGTGCCACCTTGGCCGGTCCCGGCCTAAAGGTGCACTCGGTCTATACGATCGAGGGCGCTAAGGACGTGGGCAGCCTTTGGCAGGTTCTTCCGTATTGCTATACTTCGGCATCCTCGGGCAAGTATGGAGCGATGATCGGCGGCCTGGGCTTTCCCCTGAAGGGGGGAGACTTCAGCACCTACGAGGATGCTGTGGTTATGGTCTACACGGGCAAGCAGCAGACTAACACCAAATGCTAATGGCGGTGTATTCATGGTGGACGTGTCGCAGCGCGAACGTCCGGGTCATGTCCCGTAAAATGATGTAAAAGCCGGTGGCGAGGAGCCACCGTTTCGGTTCGGAAGATTGATTTGTGCAAACTTCTCAACCGAAAGGACGAAACGGTGGCCGATTACGATGTTACCCTATCCGAGACGCTGATGCCAGACCTATTGGAGCGTCC
>DASZGC010000018.1:0-12345 GCA_035939175.1 Candidatus Cybelea sp.
CTAGGGCTGGCGACGAGCCCGCACTCGTGGCCTTACGAGGCGGCGTTGCTCGTTCCGGCGGTGCTCTACGCGATGATGTCCCTTGAAGAGCCGCTACGGACGCGCGTGGTCGTCGCCGCGTATCTGATTGCTGCGCTCGGACTGGTCGTGCCATACGCGGCGCATTCGCTCGCGCTGCTTCCGCTCGGGGGCACGGCGTGGCTCTTCAGTTCGCAAATGGGAGGGAAGCATTGAACCCAGTTGATACCGTCTGGATTGTGGTGCCCGCCTACAACGAGGCCAAAAGTATCGTCGCGGTCGTCACGGGGCTGCGCCGCGCCGGCTACGGCAACGTCTGCGTCGTCAACGACGGATCGGCCGATCAAACTGCGGCGCTCGCACTGCGTGCCGGAGCGCACGTCGTCGAGCACATAATCAATCTCGGCCAGGGAGCGGCGCTGCAGACCGGCATCGACTATGCGTTGGCGCACGGCGCGCAGTACATCTGCACGTTCGACGCCGACGGCCAGCACGGCACCGCATCGTTAGGCGATCTGCTGGCTGCGCTGGCACGGTCGAACGCCGACGTCGCGCTAGGTTCACGATTCCTAAACGACGCTTCAAACGTACCGTTGCTGCGTCGCCTGCTGCTGCGAGCCGCGCTCGCCTTCACCCGCATGCACGCCCACCTGAAGGTAACCGATACGCACAATGGCCTGCGTGCATTAACGCGGCGCGCTGCCCAAGAGTTTCGCATCGAGCAGCCGCAGATGGCGCATGCATCGGAGATTCTCCAGAAGATTGGTGCCGCAAAGCTCGCGTACGTCGAGGTTCCCGTCCGCATCGATTATACGGCGTACTCGCGCAAGAAGGGACAGTCGGGTTTCGACTCAGTAAAGATCCTGCTCGACTTGCTCTATCGCTCGATCGCCCTGCGCCATTGACAGGTCGACTGGGGTCGCTGCGGGCACCTGTGCGTGATCGAGCGCGCTTTGGCGCGCGAGCGTGATCAGCATCTCTTCCTGGCGTTTGAAACGGAAGTAGAAGTTCGAGGCGATGAAGAGGCCCGCCAAGATCGCAAAGTAGAAGATGAGGTCGGTGCCGCGTCCCACGTGCAGCACGGCGGCGACGCGGCTCGAAAGCCCTGGGAAGATCGCTAGTACGATGCCCGCCAGTATAATCGCGATCACGCCGGCGGTCTGCACGCCCGAGAGCCGCTTCGTGCCAATGTAGGCGGCGATGACGATCAGGGCCGCGATAATGATCGAGGTCATCGGGCGCGTTCGGACCGGATGAAGAGCTTAGTGAAGAGCCAGTAGGCAACGCCGGCGGGGAGGCGCGTGAGCGCGTCTTGCGCGATATTGACCGCGCGCGCCGGCAGCGTCGCGCGATAGCCGTACTCAGCAAAGGCCGTGCGCTTGATCGCCACCGTGTCGCGAAGCGTGCGCAGCGTTCGCTGCGACTTTGTCGAGGCGCTGTGAAAGCGGTAAGCGGTGAGCGGCTGGGGCAGGTTGGCGATCTTTCCGCGTTTGGCGAGCCGAAAGAGGAGGTCGTAGTCTTCGCTCGTTCCGAAGCGCGAGGTATAGCCGCCTACCGCAATCGCGTCGCCGCGCCGATACATTAGCGAGGGACTGCCGAACGGGTTATAGAGCAGCATGCGCGCGCGGAGTTCTTCGTCGCCGATCGGATACTTTCGTAGGCCGATCGACTTATCGTGGGAATCGATGATGCGCAGCTGACCGCCAACGAACACGTAATCGGGGTTCGCGTTGAGGAACGCAACTTGTTTCTCGATGCGGCCGGGGAGGGCGATGTCGTCAGCACCGAGTTCGGCGATTAGCGAGCCGCGCGCCTCGTGGATTCCGCGGTTGAGGGTGTAACCGACACCGCGGTTCTCGTGGCGCAGCACGCGGACGCGCAGGTCGTGACGCGCGTATTCGACCAGAATGTCCGGAGTGGAGTCGGTCGAGCCGTCATCGAGAGCGAGCAGCTCGAAATCGCGAAACGACTGCGAGAGCACACTGTCGATTGCGGAACGCAGATACTGTTCGCCGTTGTACACGGGCAGTAAGACCGTAACAGCCAACTCAGGCACGACACACTGACCGCGCGTGCCGCTGCCGCTGCGCTAGTGGAAGTGGTGGAGTTGTTGAGTTACACGAATCGTCTCGCCGACGAGGTAGGCCAGGGTCTTCATTTCTCGGAGGTCCCAGATGGTCAGGCGACTGACCACGTGCCATCGGGCCTCCGCAGCCAGGAGAAGGACGTTCACTCCGAGGTAGCCGGCTCCAAGGCGGGCCGCCCGTGAGGCAATGTGGCTGAAGGCTCGAGTTACTCGCTCCATCTAACGCGCTTATACCCCCCACGCCGAAGAGTTTAGCCGGAGGCGCGCCGGCTGTGCGGGGGTGTTTACGTGTTAACGGCAGATGTTCCTCGGATAGCCACGGCTTCGGGCCGTAAAGCGGGAATCGCGAGGTCCCCGACCCACCAGCGCCGGGTTCCCGAGTCGAGGTGAACGTGGTTCGAGTAATAGCCGATGCCGCCGGAGACCGCGCGCGACCAGCACGTGTCAAAGAGGCTTTCCGTCGAAATTCCGTCCACGTACAGGTCGGCCGCTTTAGCATAGCAGTGCATGCTGTTACGAGCCGCGTTCTCGGTGGCCGCGTTGGTCTGCACGGAGCGGTAGCCGCTGGTAATGACCAGCGGGCGGTTAATGCCGTGAAGGAGCATGGCCTGCTGTACCTCCCAAAGCGCTTCGATCTCGACGATGTCGATCTGCACGTACCCTTGCGCAGGCGCGATCTGGTGGTCGCGCATCAGCCAGCAGATGGAGCGGTAGCCCGATTCGTAGACGGTGCGACCGTCGACGCAGAATGGAACGGAGATCTCCTCCCCGTAGCCTTCGCGGCGCAGCCAGAGCACCCGACGCGTCGCGCTGGGAACGGCAGCAGCCACAGCGCTGGGCGACATGCCGGCGACCGCGGTCGCGACCAGTGCATATAAGAAATCAGAACGTCGCATATCACGCGGCGCGAACATCAACTGCATTATACCACGAAGGAAATCCAGCGGCAATTTGCGCAGAGCGCCATCTGTGACGAAACCGGTCGCGTCGCAGGCGCTCAGCTCGCTCGTTTTGGCGTTAACGCTCCTGGTGGTGGGCTCTTCCCTGTGGGGCTTCTGGCGTTTCCAGCAAGGCCAGCTTCTCTCGGACTTTGGCGCCTTCTATTGCGCCGGGCGGCTGGCCGGGCAGGGCCTGGATCCTTACCGCCAGGAGCCGATGTATTCGTGCGAGAGCGAGCCGGCCTCCCCTCTGCTTGCGCGTGCGACTGGTCACGTAACCGATCCGGCGCCGCTTCCGCCGTACGCGCTCGCGCTCTTCGTGCCGCTGAGCCGCCTTCCGCTCGAACAGGCTGCACTATTGTGGACGACGCTGCTAGCGGCTGCCTGGACGGCGATCGCGTTCGTCCTGCGCGCGCTGACCGGCTATCGTTGGGGCGCGTTACTCGCCGCCATCGCGTTTGCGGCAATGATGTCGCTCTCGCTCGGACAGATTGCGCCGCTCGCGATCGCGCTGATCTGCATTGCCGCGCTGCTGCTCGAGCGCGGGCGCGCGCCGTGGGCGGGCATCGCGTGCGCTGCGGCGACGGTCGAGCCGCATGTCGCGCTTCCGGTCTGCGCGGCGATTTTCATCGCGGCACCGCGCTCGCGCTTTTCGATCATCGGTGGCGGGCTCGTTCTGCTCGCTCTCACGATGCTCTTCGGCTTCGATCGCAACGTGGAATATCTGCGCGGCGCGTTGCCGGCGCACGCGCTCTCCGACGTAGCGGACGTCGGCCAATACAGCTTGACGGTGCTGGTGCACGCGATGGGCTTCCCTGACGCGCTCGCCGAGCGGGCAGGCAGCATCTGGTACGCGATTGCGGCGATCGCCGGCATCGCGACCGCGTGTGCGCTCAAGCGGCGTGGCTATAGCGCTGCGGCGATCGCCTTGGTACCGATGGCGTTTGCAGTCTTCGGCGGACCGTACGTGCACTGGAACCAGGTCGTCGGAGCGATCCCCGCCGCGCTGCTGATGCTGCGCGCACAGCCGCGCGCCGCGGCGCTGCAGGTCGCGGCGATCGTCGGGCTGGCGATACCTTGGCTCTACGTCGTGGGTTGGGGATTTCTGATTCCCGGCGCCGCGGCGATTGCGGGCATACTAGCATGGCAGCTGCTCGAGCCGCCGCTGTGCAACGAGGCCGTCGTTGTCGCCGCCACGTTCTGCGCGCTTCTGTTCGTCAATCACGCCCTGGCGCATACGGGGCCGGCGCCGCCGTTCGTCGCGAACGTGCCGCGCGACGCATGGGCGGATCTCTCTTGGGGAGCGTACGTTCGTTCTCGCATTCCCATCGGAACGGGCATCTACCTGTGGCTGCACTTGCCGACGTGGGCGGCCCTCGCGGCGACGATCGGCGTGGCGGTCCGCGCCGCTACGAGAAGGTCTGCGCCAACTCCTTGAGGGGATCGGCGCACTCCGCCGGTGCATTTGCGACGAAGGGTGCGAGCGCCGTGCTCGCGAGAACGCGTACCGGAAGTGTAGCTACCAGCGCGTTGTGCAGCGACGCATCGCGCGCGTAGAATGCAACATCGTAGGCTCCGGGCGCCAGTGTTGACGTCGGAAGCGTTGCAAGGAACGTCCCTTTCGCGGGATCGTACTTCGCGGGATAGGGCAGGTCGCCGGCGCGCAGCCAGAAGGCTACGCCGTTGCCGGCGCGAGCGAGAAGCGAAACGCGTCCCCGCAGCAGCAAAATCGAACCCGCGATCGTCGTTACTCCGCCGGCGCCAGTGCTTACCGTGCCGCGGCACGTGGTTGCGGCGGAAAGGCTGCCGATCGCACCGCTGCGCGGCAGCGTGATTAAGAAGGCCGGCGAGAGACGGCCCTGCGACGCGGTGACGAAGAAGACCCGCGAGGGATTCACGGACTGGTAGGAGCCGCCGACGCCGGTACGCGCGAACGCGGTCACCGTGTGCGGGCCCTCTGCGAGCCGTTCCGTGGCGATATAGCCGCCGAAGCCGCTATAACCCGCGGCGATGCTGTGCGTCGCTTCGGCGATGCCGAAAAGATACTGCCGTGTGAGCACGGCCACGGGGTGCCGTCCGTCGAGCAGCGCAGCGACATCCTGCGCGCCAGAACCGTCCGGGCCCATAGCGGTGCCGGTGAACGCGACTGGCGTCCCACGATCGTAGCTGAACTTTCCCGGAGATGGGGCGAAAACGTACGTGCCGTCGGCTGGCGGCCACTGCACTCCGAGTGCCGTGCCTGCTACGCTCCGGGGCGCGTCTGTAGTAACGTATGCCGCAATCTGCATGCCGTAATAGCGCTGCTGTGCGCCGGCCAACGCGTAGGCCGCTGCGACGGCGGAGTACGCGAAGAGCACGCAGGCAGCGACGGTGCCCACGCGCTGCCTGCAGCCCAAGAGCGAGCGCGGCGCGTACCACACCAGGCAGAGGAACGCAGGAAAAATGTAAGGATACCAGTGCCTTCCGGAGACGCCGAACACGTTATTGGTCGCCACATAGAGTGCGACGATGATCGCAGCGAACATCAGATAGCTGTTGATCACTGGATCGGCGACCGCGATGCGTGCGGCGGCTCTCGCGTGGTTGCGCGCGGCCGCCGCTACCAGCCAGATCGCGTTGCGCGCGCAGTAGAAGAGCACGATGGCCGCGACGATCAGCGTGATCAGCGCGATCACGCCGCGCAACAGTTCTTCGAGCAGCGGCGTGCCGATGACGATTGGCGTGTCGCCCCAGCCCACGACACCCCAGTAACCGGCTGCACAGATGCCGGTGATGAAGCATCCGAGAAACGCGCCTGAAACCGAGGATGCGAGATAGCCTACTAGTGCAGCCGGTCCGCGAACCGCGACGCCGCGCACGTACGCGAGGCTGATGTCCTTCGGTGCGGTGTGAGCGACGCTCGTGCCCGCGTCGACGATCCAGTGCTGAACGCTCAAGAGCGCGATTGCCGGAGCCAGCAGTACAGCGAACGTGACTACCGCGCGCGTGGCTGAGCACTTGGAGCGTGTCAGCGTCACGGCGATCAAGGCCGCAATCGGCAGCGTCGCGCTGAGGAAGAAGTGGTACTTGGTGACGGCAAGCAGGCCCAGCGCGATTCCTAGCGGCACGATTCGCAGCGGCGTCAGCGATCCGTCGCGCAGCTTCGTTGCGTAGAATAGCGCCGCGGAAACCAGCGCATAAGCGAGGTTATCGGGCTGCACGTAAGACGAGACCAGCGACGTCATTGGAAATATCCCGATCGCGGCGATCAGGGCCGAACTCGCAGCGGGCGGCACACCCAGCCGCAACGCCGTGCGGTAATTGAAATAAAGGCCAAGCATCAGGAGCGCCGTGCAGAAGAGACGCGCGGCAAAGAACAGGCTCGCGAGCGAGCTGGTAAACAGCGCGATCGCATGCATCCAGAGCGCTTCAAGCGCATAGAAGGCAAACGGGTAGAGGCCCACGATGTAACTGACTCTGCCTTGCGGCGGCCGCGCCACGCGCACGCTCGGCGCGGCCGCATCAAGCGCTGCGAAATACGCGCGGCTGCCGTAACCGGGCGTGGCGCGCATGGGCGAATGCCCCGCGATCCGGTTGAAATCGGAAGCGCGCAATAGGTACGCAGCGTAGGGACTCGCGATCCATGTGGGGCTGCCGTCCGCGCGCTCGATGAGGCGTCCGGCGCCGTAAATCGAGGCGGCGTAATCGAAGTGCGCGGGCTCGTCCGGCGATTGAAAGATTGGAATAAAGAATGCCCAGAACGCGCTCAGGCCGCCGGCAAGCAGGATCGCGCCGACTGCGGCGATATCGGCGGGCCGCCGGCCCGCAGCGCGCCTACGCACGGCGATAGACGAGGAACCCTCGATCCGCGAACGAGCGCCTCCACTGCGCGCTATTGGCCAACGCGTGCGCGAAGCGGCTGCCGTCCTTGACGACGACGACGTCGACGCCGTAGTGCATCAGCGGTCTACTCCAGCTCTCGCCGGCGGCGAGCGCCGACGTGTACTGGCGCCATACCGGCAACGGATACGCGTCGCAGCGGCCGTCGATGAATACGTGTAGGCCGGGATAGGCGAGCGCGACGCTGCACCACGTGAAGTCCTCGCAGAAGAGATGGTGCTCGCCTCCAAACGCGCCTATCTGAGCGATCGCGCTTACGGGAAGCCGCGAGGGCTCGTTGCCCCGTACGCGCGCCATGGCCGCCGCGGCGAACGCGAACGCGACGCAGCTAAGTACTGCAGCCGCCGGCAGCATCGGCGCGAGGCGCTGGTTCAGATCGCGCAACCGAGGCCAACGAGCCGCGATTCCCACCGCTGCGAGTGGTGCCGCCGCGATCGCAAAGAGCGGTACGTTGCGCTCCGCGCCGAGGGCTGCCGCAAATAGCAGCGCCGCCATCAGCGTCGCGCGTTTGCGTTGCAGCAGCGTCGCTTTACCGCCGAAAAGGATCGCGAGTCCCAGAGGAACGGCCCCCAGCAGGAACGAGGTGTCGTTGAGCGAGGGCGGCTGCCATTCTAGGATGTAATGCCGAATGGGGCTGCCGACGAACGATAGCGCAAAGGCGGGCAGCCGCCAGCCCAGGGGAGAGGCGCACGTCGCCAGCGCCGTCAACGGCAGCATGAGTAGGTCGCGATCCTTGCCCAGCCTAGCAGGTCCGCCGTCGAGGAGCGTTCCAAGTAGCCGCGCGGCGACGACCGCCGGCGCCAGCGCGACGCTGGCGTGCAGATTTGCCCAAAGCACGGTGACAGCAATCGCAGCGTAGTACCACCGGTCGCGCCTCTCCAACAAGTAGAGAAACGCCGCGAAAGCCCCCCAACCGAGCACCTGCGCGCGGACGCCGAAAGATTCAAGCATCGCGATCCCGCACAGCAGGATCGCGATCCCGGTCGCAGCCCTGTCGTCGGTACAGCGGAAGTAGAGCAAGAGGAGGATCAGTCCTGGAATCGAGCTCACCGCGACTTGCAGCGCGAAGAACCAGTGCTGGTTCGTTGCCACAGCCACGATGACGCTAAACAACCACTCTTGAGGAACCCAAGGCGCGCCGCTTGCGGTGAACGTCTCGTTGCCAAGCGCCCGCGGAAGGTGATGCGTCGTGAGGATGAAGTTGCCGAGCCAGCGCTGCCAATAAAGGTCGCCGTCGCGCGGCGTCAGCAGCGGGCCAATGATCAGGTAGAGGCCGCCCAAGAAGAAGAGGGCGAGGCGCGTCAGTGCGTTAGACCCAGTGGCAATGCAACCGCGGTTAGCGCGGCGATGTATGGAGCGAAGGCGATCGGCTGCGAACGCGCTGAGCTAAAGCGATGCGCGACGACGGCGACGGCGCAGGCAACGGCCAGAGCCATCGCTCCCAGGGGCGCACCCAGCACGGCGCCGGTGATCGCAACGAGCTTCGCATCGCCCCAGCCCATGCCCAGGCCGCGCGAGAAGAACGCAGCGGCG
The DNA here is from genome assembly GCA_035939175.1 of Candidatus Cybelea sp. GTDB lineage: Bacteria > Vulcanimicrobiota > Vulcanimicrobiia > Vulcanimicrobiales > Vulcanimicrobiaceae > Cybelea. The sequence continues at coordinate 8,455 of DASZGC010000018.1, forward strand.
GCGAAGGGAACGAACACGATCAGCGCCGAGACGATCAGGCCCCAGTCGCGTTGCGCCAGCGCAAAGAGCACGAGCACGCCGAGCGGCCCCAGCGTGAACACGTCGGGGAGGAACCCGCAGAGCGCATCGCTCGTCCAGCTTGCCACCAGGGCAAAGATGACGACGGCCGCGATACCCAACTGCAGCGGCTGGGTGCCCTGCCAGGCGAGAATGCCGCCGATCGCGGCCGCACCACCCACGAGGAACGGATAGGGCGGTTTCGAGGGACGCGGGCCATCTTCCGCAGGCACTATCCCACTGCAGATACTCGTACTGGACTGCGTCGCGATAAAAGCGATGCAGCCGAAGAAGAACGCCGCGAGAACCACTACGATCATTTGGGCGTTGCGAAGTAGTTGGCGGCGACCGAGCCGAAGATGATTGTGATGATCGCCGGGATCATGAAAAAGACCATGGGAAAGACCATCTTGACCGGGAGCTTCGCTGCCATCTCCTCGACCAGCATCAGCCGCTGATGGCGGGCGTCGGCGGCTAGCTCGTTGAGCAGCTTGGAGATGTTCGCCCCAAGACGTTCGGCTTGCGTCATCACCCGCAGCGCGTTACGCAGGGCCGGGTGATTGGTGCGTTCACCGACGGCGCGCAGCGCGTCCGCGCGGGCTCGGCCGAGCCGGATCTCGGATAGCGCCTCTTTGATCTCTTCGCCTAGCGGTCCGGGCACGGCTTCGACGGCGTATCCGAGCGCAGCGTTGAGCGCGAGGCCGGCCTGTACGGTCGAAGAGACCATATCCAAGAACTCCGGCAGCGCCTTTTGAATTGCGCCTTTCCTCGTCTCCATCGCGCGGTTGAGCGCAAAGAATGGAGAATAGCCGCCGCAGAAGGTGAAGAGCGCCAGCAACACCGGCAGTAACCCGAGGGGGAAATTGAATACGCGCCAGGCGAGCAGCGTTAGCACCGCTCCCAAACAGGCGCCGGCGACGATGCGCAGCCCGAACTTCGCTGGGGTCGTCGTATACCAGCCGGCCTCCGTCAACTGGCGCGCGATCATGGCGCGGCGCTCCTCGGGCATCAGTTTCTCGACGATCACCGATTCCGCGGGATCCTTGCGCAGCGGGTCGCGCGCTTTCAGATCGTCGAGCTGCTCGGAGAGCGCGCTCTTCGTCGGTAACAGCGAGAGCGCGAAGAAGAACGCAGAAAGAGCGATGAGCAGCGCGATGAGATAACCGATCGGGTTTGCCATCAGACGTTTACCTTCAGCAGATTGCGCAGCCAGATGAAGGCAAAAAATTCGAGCCCGAGGATCACGAGCAGCACGATGTGCCCGATCATCGTGAAGAAGAGGGCGTGTGCCATCTGGGGCTGCGTTAGGTCGATGAAGGCGCCAAGAGCGACAGGGATCAGCATGAGCACCCAGGCGCTCATACGGCCCTCCGCGGTGAGGGCCGAGACTTTGCGGCCGACGTGACGCCGGTCTTTGATCGTCTCGGCGAGCTGGTCGAGGATGCGCGCCAAGTCACCGCCGGTCTCCGATTGAACGCGAAAGACGCGGGCGATCATCAACGATTCGTGGCTGGGCATTCGCTTGGCCATCGTGTCCATCGCGTCGTAGACGCTCATGCCCAGATTCGCCTGACCGACGACGCGGCGAAACTCGTAGCGCGCGGGATCGGGCAGCTCGTCGATAACGATCGCCAGCGCCTGACGCAGCGCCAGACCCACGCGCAGACCGCCGGCCATCAGGTGCATCGCGGGTTCGAGCTGCGAGCCAAAGGTATCGAGACGCCGCTGGATCTTAAAGTTGACGAAGAAGTAGAAGCCGCCCGCTCCGAGCGCGACGATCACCGGCAGCATGAGCAGGGAGGTGAGCAACCCCGTATGCAGCGTGAGCACGAGCGAGATCCAGACGATCGCTATGCCGCTGGCGACCGTGAGCACGATCTCCTGGGGTTTCATGCGGATGCCGGCAAGGTCGAGCTTGTCTTCCAGACTGATTACGCGCGCGGTGGCGCGGCGGTTCAGCGAACTCCATACGGCGTAGAACGCGGCGAAGACCGTCGCAACGACGCCGATAAAGATCGCGCCGGGTACGAGGGCGCTTACCATGTCGCCAAGGCTTTCAACTCGCTGAGACCGCGAGAGTCGTAGGGGATGCCGTACTCTTCGAAGCGTTTCAGGCACATCGGCTGCACGCCGGTGTAGCAGAACTCGCCAACGACTTTGTGGTCATCGTCGACGCCGTGCTGCGCGAAGCGCATGATCTCTTGCATCGTGACGACGTCGCTCTCCATGCCGACGACCTCGCTGATTCCGAGCAGCTTACGGCTGCCGTCGCGCAGGCGTGAGGTGTGGATAACGATGTCGAGAGCGCTGGAGATCTGCTCGCGGATCGCGCGCACCGGCAGGTCGAATCCGGCCATCATCACCATCGTCTCGATACGCGAGATCGCGTCGCGCTGGCTGTTGGCGTGGATCGTGGTCAGCGAACCGTCGTGGCCGGTGTTCATCGCCTGGAGCATGTCGAGCGCCTCCGCGCCGCGGCACTCGCCGATGATCACGCGGTCGGGACGCATACGCAGCGCGTTGCGGAAAAGGTCGCGGATGCGAATCTCGCCGGTGCCTTCGATGTTCGGCGGCCGGGCCTCAAGACGCACGATGTGCGATTGGTTCAGCCGCAACTCGGCCGCGTCTTCGATGGTCACGATGCGTTCGCGGTCGGGCAGAAACGATGAAAGTACGTTGAGAAACGTGGTCTTTCCCGAACCGGTGCCCCCACTGACTAGGCAGTTCAAGCGCGCCTGGACGCAGGCGCGCAGAAAGTCGAGCGCGGCGGCCGGCACGGCGCCGATCTTCACCAGGTCGTCGGCGGTGAGCCGGCGCTGGCCGAAACGGCGGATCGTCATCGACGTGCCGTCGATGGCGATCGGCTCGATGATCGCGTTGACGCGGGAGCCGTCGGGAAGGCGCGCGTCGACCATCGGCGAGGATTCGTCGATGCGCCGGCCGAGCGGGGTGATGATGCGTTCGATGATCAACCGCAGCTGGCGATCGCTGCTGAAGCGTTTCGTCGACCGCTCGATCTTTCCGTGGCGCTCGACGTAGATCGTGTTCGGCCCGTTGACCATGATTTCGGTGATGTCGCCGTCGCGCATCAGGTCTTCGAGGGGACCGAGGCCCAGCGCTTCGTCGACGATCTCTTGGCGCAGCTCGGCCAGCTCTTCGGCGGTGCCTTGGAACTTACGCTCGGCGACGAGCGACGCGGCGATGGCTTCGATCTTGGAACGCAGGTCGGCTAACTTGGCGGCGTCGCCCTGAGCGCTGCTCGCGCTGACGAGGTCGAGCTGCTTTACCAGCGCCGAGTGGACCTCTTGTTTGAAGGCTTCGCGCCGAAGGTCGAGATTCGGCGCGCTCTGCGCCGCCGGCACGGCGCGACCGTTGGTGCCGGGCACCGGCGCGCGTCCACCCGAGGACGGCTGCAAGTTCTCCATCGAACCTTCGTCGAGAAGCGATTCGATGTATTTCTGCAGCGCCGCGATGTTTTTGGCGTACGTGCGCGATCCGTAAAGCGGAATTTCCGCGGCGATTTTGCCGTCGAGCGCGCGCTCGATTTCGTTACGCGCGACGCCCGCCGGCTCCGAGCGAGTATTCGAGATCAGCTCGATGCGATTGGCTGGAATGCCGAAGCGTTTCAAATCGGCCAGCATCGACTGCGCGCCCGTGACGCCCAGCAGCGTCGGCTCCAGAACGATGAAGAAACGGCGCGCGCGGGAGACGAACGGCCGGGCGCCGGCCGAGAACGGTTGAGGCGCGTCCACGAGGATCTGATCGAAAGCGCCGAGGTCGCCGAGCACGCCTTCGACGCTGCGTTCGTCGAGAGTGTAGACGGCGTCGTACCGG
>DASZGC010000019.1:0-3676 GCA_035939175.1 Candidatus Cybelea sp.
CGTTGCGATCACGTGGCGAGCGAGAGCCGCCGAAGAAGGCGTTTCGCGTGCGTGTCGTGTGGTTATACCAATCACGCTGACGTCAACGCGGCGCTGGTGATTCGGCGGCGAGCGCAGTTGGCGCTCCAGAGTGAGCCAGACGCGGCCGAGGACGCCGGTCGCCGCCACCAGGATGTGGCGGCGTAGGCACACACAACGAAAGACGTGAACAAGAACGCCTATGCGGAGATCAACTACGGCACGGGAAGAGACGTCGCCGGCGAAGACGCGCGGGACGCTCGCGAGCCGCTGCGGATTGCTTGGCTGACGGATAGCTTCGTGCGGCTCCCGCTCGCGCACTGAACGCGCGCTCGTTCGCGATCGAAGCCATCGACCGCGTGTCGTTACTCGTACGCGGGATGGCCGAAGCCGCCGGACTAAGGCTTCAGCGCGAAAACCGTTCCGAGGCCGTCGCCGCCAGAGCGGGTCGTTCCGTACAGCGTGCCGCCCGCATCGACCAGCGTTGCCTCGGGCTCGGCGCCGTCGGTTCCACCGGTGAAATCGTACACGACCCGTTCGGCGCCGGTGGAGCTCAATGCATAGATAGTTCCGCAACCGAACTTGCAGGCGCCGCCGCTACTGCGTTTGCCGCCGTACTCAGTCGTGCCGTAAAGCGTGCCGTCAGCATCAATTAGGCCGGCCAGCGGTAGACGCCCATCCGTGCGGCCGCTGAAGACGTGCAAAAGCGTCTCGGAACCGTCGGTCTGTATGCGGAAGACCGTTCCGCCGCGAGGGCGAGAGTTGCTTTCGCTCGTCGTGCCGTAGAGCTTGCCGTTTACGTTGAGCAGTGGCGATTCCGGCAACGCTCCGTTGGTTCCGGGAGCGCCGAAGGAATACAACACTTTTTCCGCGCCGGCGGTGGTTACGCGGAAAACGGTACCGACACCGTGCGATCCGCCCAGGGTAGTCGTTCCGTACAGCGAGCCGTTCACCACGGTCAAGCTCGCCTCCGGAAACGCTCCGTCGCCGTTTTCACCGCTAAAAGCGTGCAGCACCGTCTCCTTGCCTGATGCTGCGATACCGTAGACGGTTCCGCAACCGTACAGGCGACCTTCCGATCCTTGCGTCGGGCACGATTGACCGCCGAGATTCGTCGTGCCGTAGAGCGTACCGTTGAGGTCGATGAGGGCGGCCTGCGGATCTGCTCCATCCGAACCGCCCGCGAAGGCGTAGACGACGCTCTCCTTGCCGGACGGGCTGATACGGTAGACGATTCCGCAGCCCGCACCGGACTCACAACCGGTACCGCCGCCGAACTCGGTAGTGCCGTAGAGCGTACCGCTTACGTCGACCAAACCCGATAGTGGGTCCTCTCCGCCGGCTGCCCCGGCGAAGCGGTGGATCACCCGTTCTACGCCGGTCGAGCTCAAACGGTAGACGATCCCGCGGTTGTCAACGCCGCCGGCAGGCGTCGTGCCGTACAACGCGCCGCCTACGTCGATCACGCCGTTGCGGGGGCGCCTCCATGTGTGAAGCGGTACAGCACCTGGAAAGAGGATGCGTCCGCGGTGCGCGCCGTTGCAGCGGGCATCGCCACTTGCGGAACTGCGCGCGGTATCCCTCTAACCGTGCAGCCGGCGAACGAGACCGCTGCGGCACAGCCGATGAGCGCGTAGCGGCAACCGCCCGAATGTACCATTGTCGAGTTTTAGGGATTGCGCGAACGTTGGCCTGCGCGCCACGCGTAGTAGGTCACAACTCCCGCGATCTCGACGGCGGCTCCCCATAGTGTGTCCCGCGGATAGATCCACACTTCGGCGGCGAAGATGGCGAGCAGCACCGCGATGAAGAAGCCGGTCGAAAACGGATGCAGCGGCACCGTAACCGTGGGGCGCGGCAGCCCGGCGTCGCGCCGGCGTAAAATGAAGATCGCGCCCGCGGCGAAGAAGATGAAGAGCCACTGCGGCGCGACCACCCAGTTAACGATCTGCTCGTACGTTCCGCTCAGCGCGATTCCCGAGGCGATGCACGCCTGTAGCAAAATGGCGACGACCGGCACGTTGGTCTTCGGACTGATCCACGCCACGTGTTTGAAGAAGAGGCCATCGGCCGCCATCTGGTAGTAGACTCGGGGAAACGCGAGCATGCACGTGCTCAGATAGCCGAGCGTCGAGAGCGCGATCGCCAGCGCGACGAACCGCGCGCCCAGCGCGCCCGTCGCGGCGCGCATCGCGTCGGCTGCCGGTGCGGTCGTACCCGCGAGCCCCGTCATTCCCAGCATTCGCAGAAATCCGACGTTCACAAGCACGTAAAGCGTGATGACGACCGCAATACCGATCAGGAGTGCACGCGGGATCGTATGCGCGGCTCGCGTCGTCTCTGCGGTGACGAAGCTGGCCGTTTGGAAGCCCGAGTACGAGAAGAGAACCGGCAGCATCGCTACCGCGATCGCTCCAATCAATCCGCCGTAACCGGAGAATGCGAAGGGGGGAGACTCCACGGACGCGAGGGGATGCACGCTCAAGCACGCGGCAACGAGCGTTATCAGCGCCGCAACCTTGAGCAGCCCGACGAAGTTTTGCCAGTTGCTTCCCTGGCGCACTCCGAGCACGTTGATAGCCGCCAGTGCGGCCAGCGTTACCGCCGCCACGACGCGCGTGTCGAACCGAAGGCCGGTGAGCGGTTCGAGATAGCCCGCGAAAAGCACGGCGGCGGCGGCGTTCGCGCCGGTGCCCGAGATCAGCAAGAGCGTCCAACCGAAGAGAAACGCAGCCAGCGGATGATAGGCGTCGCGCAAGTAGCCGTAGAGGCCGCCATCGAGCGGCCGGCGCGCACCCAGCTCGGCGAAAACGAAAGCGCCGATCAACGCCACGATTCCGCCGGCGAGCCAGCAGCCGACGACGATCGCGGGAACGTGAGCCCGTTGCGCCACGACGGCCGGCGTACGGAAGATGCCCGATCCGATCACACTGCCGACCGTGATCAGCGTGAGATCGAAGAGCGTCAGACGGCGTAACAGCCGCGGTCGAAGTTCCAAGCGCCCATTATAACGCCGGCGTAAGGACTTGCGAAACGACGATGACGCGCCGGCCGGCGAGAGAGGGACCGGTCGCATCCGCGACGCAGTCGGCGCGTATGCTCTTCATCATTACCGGGGCGTTGACGGCCTCGGCCGCGGCCGGGTTCCTCGCTCCGCGCCCCCTCCTACGCGTCCTTTTTGGAATGAGCGGCGAGGACGCCGCGACGCTCGTTCTGGCGCGGCACTGGAGTCTGCTCGTCGGACTGGTCGGCGTGCTGCTGATCTTTGCAGGGCTGCACCCCGAGATGCGAGTTCCGATCGCAATCGTCGGCGCGGCAGAAAAGTTCGCCTTGGCGGCGCTGGTGTTCGGCGGTCCGTTGCGCACTCGCCCCGCTCTGGTGGCTGTGACCGGCGCCGATACGGTCATGGCGCTGCTGTACGTCTTCTTCCTTTCCAGGAATTGGCCGTCAGGGCTGTAAACCCCAACAGCCCTTTTCGAAAAACTCTAAGTGCTTGTCCCGTCCTACTTTGTAAGGAGACACGAACAAATGCGTTCAACAACGGCCCTTCGTTCGGTTGCGTTGCTCATCGCGCTCGGTGCGTTGCTCGCGGGATGCTCGAGCGGGAGCCGCGTCACGCCTCCGGGCGCTGGCGGCGCGGCCGTCCGCACGATGCCGT
>DASZGC010000020.1:0-28120 GCA_035939175.1 Candidatus Cybelea sp.
AGTGCGATACTGCTCTTGGCCATTGTGGATTCCTTTCGTGTCGGTTATTTGTGCAAAAACAACCTTCGCCGAAAGCCACGATGGCCGCTCTCTAGCCTACGAGGGCGACCCTTTCATACACCACGAGCTGGGACACGATCCGAAGAGATCCGCCGGCGCGAGCGTGTGATCCGAGTTTGCCCCAACGATGCGTCGCTGCTTCGCTTGATCGGTGCGCTAACGGCCGAAATCAGCGAAGGATGGCAAGACAAGGTCTACTTTGATATGGGCGACTACCACGAGTGGATCGCGCAGCGACGAGAGACCAAGAAAGAACGGGCGAAGGCGGCGTAACCGCCTTTCTAGGCCGAACCGAATTTACAGCATATTTGGGACTTGACTGCCCTAGCACGAAAGCCTGTGGTCCAATCCAAGCGCCTCGATCGCGGCGCCTGGAGGGGGGCCTCGTTTTGAAGGGCCTCGATTCGACGCCGCCCGGCGCCCGGCAGAGGGGGCCTCGTTTTGGAAGGCTCTGTCTCCTATCCCGCACTGGCGCCGCCCTCGATTAGTCGATGGCGCATCACCTCGGAGCGGGAGCTGTGCGAAAGTCAGCGGGCCACCTGGCTAACAAAGCGCGCTATCGTAGACCTTCTGCATCTGCGCGACTGCGGCGTCCCAGGAGAAGCGGGCAATCGCGCCGGCGCGCACGACCGCGGCGCGCGCATCGGCCTCACCGTTCAGCGCGGCGCGCAGTAGAGCAACCCATGCGTCGAGATCGTCGCAGCCGGCGACGGGGGCATCGCCGCCGGCGATCTCCGGCAGCGACGACCGGTCGGAGACGATGCATGGCACGCCCGCGCACAGCGCCTGCGCTGCGGCATAGCCGAACCCTTCGTAGCGCGACGGCACCGCTACCACCGCCGCATCATGGTAGAGTGCGAGCAACTCTTTGCGCGCAACGTAGCCGCGCCGTTCGAAGCGCTCGCTCACGCCGAGGCTGCTTGCGAGATTCTCGCACTCACGCGCGTACGGCGTCGGCGGTCCCACCGAGACGAGCCGCGCGCCGGGCAGCGCCGGCAGCGCGCGCAACAGCAGCTCGAGGTTCTTGCGGCGCTCGACCGTGCCCACCGCGAGGATCGTCCGCCCGTCGCCGCCCTGGCGCGGCAGATCGCAGAACTCTGCCGCCACGCCCGGGTAGACCACGTGCACCGGCGGGGCGTTGGGCAATACCTCCAGCAGCGACTCGCGCGAGAACGCCGAGTCTACCGCGATCGCGGACGCTTGGCGGTAGCGCGCAAGCGAGAACGAGCCGAAATACCAACGCGCGTACGCGCGTGCGTGCCCCTGCACGTGCAGCCACGCAACGTCGTGCACCGTCACGACCACCGGCATTCCGCGAAGGAACGGCATCGTTCCCGCGGCGCAGTGCAGCAATGCGGCTCCACTGCGCCGTGCGCGTGACGGGAGCAACACCTGGTCCCAGAGCAGGCGGCGATCGAAGCGCCACGGGTCGAGCTTCGGCTCGCGCAGCGCGACGACGTCGAGGTCTCGCGCACGCAGCGCACCGACCAGTCCGTTGACGTACTCGCCGATGCCGGTCGCGGTGCCGACGCCGAGCTGCGCGTCGACCGCGATCCTCACCGCAGGTCGCGTTCCAGCGCGCGCACCATCAGTGAGTTCGGGTCGAGCCCGCGAGCGCGCGCTAGCAGGGTCGCCGCGCTTGCGCGGTCGCCACTCTCGTAGGCGATCACGCCCAAGCCGGCCACCGCGTCGGCGCTGCCGGGATCGAGGCGTGCCGCACGCGCGAAGAGATCGCCGGCTCGTGCGTGCTGCAGCAGCAAGTCGGCCTGATTGGCATCGGCGATAACGTAGCGCTCCGAAAGTGGCGCGATCGCCACGGCGGCATCGAAGTTCGCGAGCGCTCGCGCCAGCCACGCGCGTTGATCGGCGGAGCCGGGAACCTTGCCCCACGCGGTGCGATTGGCGAGGAGTCCCATCTGCCAGCGCGCGCGGGCGAGCGCGTCGGGGTGGCCCCCGCGCGCACTCAGCATCGCGGCCAACTGCGCTTCAAGACCGTAGGCCGTCGCGGGATCGGCGCGTGCGAGGCGTTGCGCCTGCGCGTCGACCGCGTCGCTATCCAGAGCGGCGAGGAAATACTCGGTGGCCAGCACGTCCTGGCCGCCGCGCTGCGCGGCGCGCGCCAGCAGCTCGTCGCGACTAGCTGACGCCGGTAGGCGCAAAGCATGGGCGCGCGCTGCGGCATAATCGCCGGCGTCGAGCGCCTGCTGCGCAAGCGTCGTTTCTGCGTAAGACGCCGGCGCGACGCGATCGAGCACACGGTAGACGCGCAGCCCGAAGCCCGGTGGAATCCGCGTGGGCAGCGTGCCGGCCGCTGCGGCGCGCGCGCTCAGCGATTCCGAGGCCGCCTGCACGAAGCCCAGCGCCAGCAGCGACGCAATCGCCAGCGCGGCGAGCGTCACCCGCCACGGCATCATGCGGCGTTGCTGAGGATTAGAACTTGACGGTAAAGTTGACGTCTTCGCCGGTCTGCGTATAGCCGTTGAGGGGGAGCACGCTCTCACCGAAGCGGTTCTGGTATGCCGAGATCGAGAGCGAGCTGGACGAGTAGGGAATCTTGTAGGTGAGGCCTCCCACGTACAGGTTGTTCGCGGCGTCGAGATTCTGCAGTCCCGGATAGAGATTGGCGGCGTACGAACGCTGCGCGTCGTAGTTCAGGTTGAGCGTCACGCCATGAAAAACCGGAACGGCCACGCCCGCGTTGAGCGAGAGCTTCTGCGAACCGGCATAGTTGGGAACCGCGAGTTGCGCGCTCGCATCGGGGAGCTGCCACGACGCCGCGTTCGGCGCCGGCACCGCTGCCGTCGAGAAGTCGCTGGGGTTGGTGCGCTCGTCGCCGCCACTAACGTTGAGGCTCAGACCGCGTCGCGCGCTGCGATCGGATCCCAGCGAGAGCGGCTCGCTCTGCGTAACCGCCGACGACGGCGCTGCCGTCGTGCTGTCGAACGCCATCGTTCCCGGGCCGGGAGAGATCGAGGGCACCGGCGCGACGGGTTGATACGATGCCTGCAAGAGTCCGGTCTGCGTGATCAGCGGCGAGGCTTGCGGTTGCGAGGCTTGCGGCGGCGCGGCAAAATGCGCGTCGGAGATCAACCCGGCGTCGATGGCGCGCGCGAGGTACGACGTTTCAACGCCGCTTAGATCGGAGAGCGCGAGGTGCTCGGGCGCAAAGCCGGGCGCCGGTGCGCCGGTGAGTCCCGAGGGAGCGCTGCCCGCCGGCACGCGCAGGGCCAGCTCGCGCAGCGGCGACTCGCTCGTACGATCGCCGTTCTGCGCGGAGAACGAGGCCGTGGTATCCGCGGTTTCGCCGAAGAGGCGCAGCATCAGCGCGCTGGCAAGATCGGGTTGCGGCGACGTGATGGATACCGGCGCTTGGGCAAGCGCCGTTGCAGAAAATAACGAGAGCGTTAGCGTTGCGCTCGTTAGGACGCCGACGATGGCACGCACAAATCCTCCGCTTTCTGATTTCGTAACCCATCGGGAGGCGCTGTTGTGACGCGCTTTCCTCTGGGGCTCATAGCTTGGTTACGGAGAGGCCTCTCCCCTGGCAAGGAAGCGACGAGCGATGACGACCGCCGCATAATCATCGACGGGGCAAGCGGGGAGCTGAAGGCCGATCGGGACGAGCCGGCGCCAGCCGCGAGGGGGATGCTCGGTGAAGTAGAGGGTACGGGCGGCACGGCTGGTCTCGAACTCATCTACCCAATGTATCGGCAGGCCGAACCCCGCGAGAAGAGCCCGGACGGGCCCGGAATTCGTCCCGCGCCCCAAGGCGATCGCGCCGATGGGGTTGGCCGCGACGACCGCCCCCAGGCGAGACTGGAGGTCCTCGATCGAGGCGATCCCTCGTTGGATGATGCTTCCCGCGCCGTCGACCACGGCATACCCGGCCTTGCTGCGCCCGGGATCGACTCCCAGGACCGCGGCGACGGCGCTCACGGCCGCTGCGTCAGTACGATGACGATCGGGATGCCGCCGACGTGCGGGTAGAAATCCTCGGCGGCAAACGCCGTGAGCAAGTAGGTGCCCGGTCGCGCAATCCGCGACTGCATCTGCGCCGCGTCGGGAATCAGCTGCAGCGGCTGAACGTCGGTCAGGAACGGCGGAAGCTGCAGCCGGCGCGCGGTGATCGAAACGTAATTCTCGAGCTGCACGAGCGCGATGTTGATACTGGCGCCGCTCTTGCCGGGGATCACCAGCTGCGCGATTACCTGGCCCTTCTGGAAGTAGCGCAGATCGGGCGTGACGTTGATGCCAAAGTGAATCTGGTCGTTCTCGAAGAGATTCGTGTCGGAGGTTACCGTTAGCATGACGTTGGCCTGAGAGAGCTTCGCTGCCGTGCTCAGATCGTTGGCCAGGCCCGCGAGGCGCTTGTCGGCATCCGCGGGCTTCGTATACGGCCGCAAGCCCAATCGCGGATAGGTGGCATTGACGTACTTTACGGCGAAGTAATAGTAATTTCGAATCGTCGAAAGACGCTCGAACGGCGAAGCCGACTGGTTAATGATGCGATAGAAGGGCACCATCAGCGTATCGACCGGAAAGACGAGGCGCCCGTTATTGACCTTCGCCTCCAAGTCGCGCTGGCGCGTTTGCAGCTGCGATATTTGCTCGTTGATCGAGTTGAGCTTGAAGAACGCCGTCTTTACCTGTTGCGACGCGAAGATTGCGCCGAGCGTTACCACCAGCGCGATCAGCATGCCGGTGGCGATGGCCACGATCGTCGACGTGTAGCGCGGGCGAATGCCGAAGAGGCTGAGGCGGCGCCGGCCCACCTGATGGCCGACGCGGTCGCCCACGTACGCGACCGCTCCGGCCAGCACCATAACGATCGCGACGTTGCCGATGCCGCGCACCACCTCCACGAGATTCATACGGTCGCGGCGCGCCCCAGTCGCGCGAGGCCGATCGCGGTGAATAGGATATTCGGCATCCACGCCCAGAGCGCCGCGACCCCCAGAAACGCCTCGCCCGCGAACGAGCAGACCGTCATTACGACGTAGTAAACGAAGACGATCAGCAGCGACAAGCCGAAGCCCAGTGAGGTACTTCCGCTCGACCGAATCTGCCGCAGCCCGAACGGTATCGCGATCAGGATGAAGACGAAACAAGCAAAGGGACGCGCCAGTTTCTCTTGATAGGTCGTGACGTACTTGCGACGCTCGTTCTCGGTGAGCTGTCCCCCACGGACGACCTCGGCGATCTCGGCGCGGCTCATGTTTTCGGGATCGTCGTTGCTCATGCGCTTAACGAGGTCGGTTGGCTTCTCGCCGATTTGGACCTCCTGATAGGGGATGTTGGGCTCTGCCAGCGTCGTGCCGTCGGGGCTGAAGCGGTAGACGCTGGAGTTCTGCAGCGTCCATTTGTCGGCGCCGAACTCGGCGCGGTCGGCGAAGATGATCTGCCGGGGATCGTTGTGGTTGTCGTACTGAATCAGCGTCACGTGGAGCAGCGCGCGCGAGTGCGGCTCGTAGGCGGTGGCGATGGTCACCTGGCGACCGCCGCCGGGAAGCGGCGCCGAAACCGTGAGGTCGCGATTGAACGCACTGACGTGGTTGATGACCGCGTTCTCGATCTCGGTGAGCTGGTCGCTCGAGTAGGGCACGACGCTCTCTTGCAGATAGTACGTGAGGAACGACATGACGATGCCCACGGCCAGCAGCGGCGCGACGATGCGAAAGAACGTGATGCCCGCGGCCTTCATCGCGTTCATCTCGCTCTCTCCCGACAGCCGCTGCACGGCCAGCAGCGTACCCAGCAGCAGCGCCATCGGAATCACGAGTACGATGTCGGCCGGCAACGACCACGCGAAGACGGAAATCGCCGCCCACAACGGCGCGTGCTCGTTGCTCACCAGCTTGCCGATGTTCAAGATCTCCGTCGCCGCGAAGATCAGCGTAAAGGCAGAGAGGCCGAAGACGAACGGGCCGGCTAATTCCGTCAACATGTACCGGTCGAGGATCGTCAGCCGCACTTTTGCTGTTGTCTCTCTGCTTCGGGTGCGTAGGATGGTCGCCCCGTCCTCTCGCGGGTACGCTCCCTCCGCACCTCCTGTGCTCCGGTCGCTCGACTCGATTTTCGGGAAAACGAAGTTTTGAAGAACACATCCTGTGTTGCGCGAAAATCGAGACGTCCCGCGACAGGACGGCGCGACCATCCCACGCACCCGAACCTTAGTCTCGCTTGCAACGTGCGGCTTTCTAAGCTCGATTGCAGGCTGCTCGCGGCGGACGCCGGTCCATTCGTCTGCGTGACAAGGATGGGCAGTCGCGGGTAGGTTGTATGTGTTGGGGGGGTTATAAGCGGAAGCCCTCGCCGAGGTAGAATTGGCGGGCGATGGGGGAATCGAGCACTTCTTGAGCGTTGCCGGAGACTTCGATTCGGCCGTTGTTGAGGATGTATGCCCGGTCGACGATGGCGAGCGTTTCGCGGACTTGGTGATCCGTGATGAGGATGCCTAGGCCGCGGTCGCGGAGTTGGCGGATCATCGTTTGGATGTCGGCGACGGCGATTGGGTCGATGCCGGTGAACGGTTCGTCGAGCAGCAGGAAGGCCGGTTCGATTGCCAGCGCTCGCGCGATCTCTACTCGGCGGCGTTCGCCGCCGGAGAGGCTATCGCCGCGCGCGTCGACGAACGCTCGCAACCCGAACTCTTCGAGCAGCGCGGGCAGACGGCGCTCGCGCTCGTCGTGCGGCACACCGTTCTGCTGCCAGATCAGGCGAATGTTGTCGCCGACGGAGAGCTTGCGGAAGATCGAGTTCTCCTGCGCGAGGTAACCGATGCCGTTGCGCGCGCGCGCGTACATCGGGGCGCTGGTCAAGTCGATGTCGCGCTCGCCGGTAAGCAGCACGTTGCCGCCGTCGGGCTTCACGAGCCCCACCACCATGTAGAACGTCGTGGTCTTTCCGGCACCGTTGGGGCCGAGCAGGCCGACGACTTCGCCGGTATGCACCTCGGCGGAGACGCCGTTGACCACGGTCCGCTCGCCGTAGCGCTTGACCAGACCGCGAACTTTGATGCAGGGCGCTTCGTTCATTGCATCCGCATATGCGTGAGCGTGATGTCGGAATCGAAACTCGAGCCGGTCGCTCGAAAGCCTTTGGGATCGGTTATCACAACGTTGCCGTCTCCGTGTAGGGTGCCGCTGCCTCGCACGTAGACGAGCCGATCGCAGTGCAGCGTCATGCCGGCGGCGGTGCGCGCGTCCACGCCGCCCTGGAGAGTAACCGTGTTCGCCGTCTGGTCGACGATGGCTTGCGGCGCGTTGGCCGCGATCGTCGAACCGTTTTTGTCGCGAAAGGTCACCCGCGCATCGGTAAAGACCGAACGCATGGCATTCTGCGGGCCTCGGCTCTCGTACGAGCTTGCGAGCAGATCGTAGTCGACGCGGTTGTGGACTTGCTGAATGACGTGAACCGGCCGCTGCGCCGTGCCCTTCCCCTTCACGACCAGCACCAGGGGCGTCGCCGTAGGCCGGGCCTTCGCAGCGGCCGTTGGGGAAGGCGCGGCCTTGGGCGCCTGCGGGTTGCAGCCGGCGAGCAGCCAGAGGAACGCCGCCACGAGGGCGCTGCGGCGCACTACGGGGCTGGCTCGCCGTCGCGCGCGGCCGCGAGCGCGAGCGCCAGCATGGGCATCCAGAGTCCGAAGATCACGACGCTCACGGTATCGATCAGCCCTTGCACGGCGACGCCGAGCAGTCCCGCCGTCACGCCGCACGCGAGCAGCGCACCGCGCGGCGACGCGCTCGCCAGCCGACGGTGCAACTCGGCGGCGAAACGCCAGATCGTCCAAAGCAGCGCGGCGACTCCCACGATGCCCAGCTCGGCGAAGAACGTGAGGTAGAGGCTATGCGCGTGAAACGCGGTCGCGTCGGCATCGGGCCCGCGAACGAGCGCGTAGAGCCGCGAGAAGTTAAACGGCCCAACCCCGAGCAGCGGAAACCGGTCGATCACCTGTACCGCCGCCTGCCAGATCGCCGGACGCGTGAAATCTTCGCTCGGGTCGTGGCGCACGTTGAAGAGCAGCAGCACGATCGCCGCTCCGGCAGCGACGACCGCGGCGGCGACCGCGGGTTTGCGCGTGCGCGCCGCGGCTAAGAACGCGACCGCGGTCGCAAATCCCATCCATCCCGCGCGCGAAAACGTGAGCAGGAGCGCCGTCAGACCGACGGCTCCCGTGCACCACGCCAGCATCCGCAGCGGTTTGCCGCTCCCCACGCACCCCACGGCGTAGCAGACCGGCAAGAGCACGATCGTAAATCCGGCAAGCTCGCCCGGCAGCACGAACGTGCCCGTTGCGCGCCCGTGCTGGATCGCGTACAGGCTTGCCGGCGTGCGCGTTACGACCATTGCGATCGCCACGGCGGCGGCGAGACCACCCGATACCAGAAACGCCCACCAGATCGCGTCGGCTGCGCCGCGATCGCCGTAAAAGCGCACGATCGCGCAGTGCCAGATCACGCCGAGCAGTCCGATGAAGGTGAAGAGCAGTCCGGCGCGCGGATCGAATCCAAGCAGCCCCGACAGCAATCCCGCGCCGACGACCGCGAGCAGCGGCAGCAGCAACGGCTGTCCGCCGCGTCGCGGATAGCGCAGCAGCATTGAGACCGCGTAGGCCGCCAGCACGAGGCACAGCGCCATCACGCTCAAGGTCGCGCTGCGCGGCAGCAACGAGACGCCCGGGTACGCGACGCTGGTGAGCGCGATAAAGCTGGGCAACAGCGGTACGCAGCCCTGCATGATGCCCAGCGCCGCCGGCATGGCGCGCCGCATCAGCTCGCCCGCGCCAGCACGGCGACCGTCTGCGCGATGCGGCGCGCCGCGCCCGGCGGCCCCATGCGCGCGCGCCCGGCCGCGCCCATCGCGGCGCGCCGGGGCGCATCGTCGAGCAGCGCGCAGACGCCGGCGACGGCTTCGTCGAGCGAGCCCCCGAGCAGCAGGAGCGCGTCGCCGAGCAGACCCTGCTGCCGCCGGCGATACCAGCGCGCGCGCCCGCCGCGCTCGCGCGCAAATGCAACGACGGGCACGCCGGCCGCCGCGGCGCCTTCGTTTGCCGTTCCGGCCTGCCCGAGCAGCAGCGCAACGCGCGAGAGCAGCGGACCCGGCGACGCGCTCCACGCGCGCACGAGCGTTCGTCCGCCGTCGCTCAAGACGAACGGCATCTCGGGCGTCGTTCCGTTCGCGCCGCGCCAGCCTTCGCGCCGAGCGTCGCGCAGGAAGCGTTGCGCATCGAGACCCGGGGCCACCGAGAGCACCGCGCCGAGCCGCGGATGGCGCGCGGCCACCGCGCGCACGGCCTGCAGCAGGAAGGCCGCATCGTCGTACGCGCCCTCGCGGCTTCCGGGGAAGAGGGCGAGCACGGGTTCGAAGCCTTCAGTTGCGGCTGTGGCTGCGGCGTCGTCGCTGGGGGTCACAAACAGATCGACGATCACGTTCGCCGCCGGATTAACGGTGACGCCCTGCTCGCGCAGGGCTTTCACCGTTGCGTCGTCGCGAACGAAGGTGGCGACCGCACGCGCGAGCAGGCGCCGCTCGAACGGACCGTACGGCGCCACGGAAACGCTTTTTGCCGTGCCGACGAAGACCGTGCTAGCCCGGGCGCGCAGCGTCATCGCCAAGGCATACGCGTCGCCGACCGCCACCGCCGCGGCGTACTCTCCCCGCGCGCCGCGCAGGAAGCGGCGCTGCGCCGCGAGCAGCCCGAGCAGACCCGCCCCGACGTCGCGCAGGATGTTGCGCACGTTGCCCATCGCGATCAAACCGCCGCTGGGCATCGCGCGCCGCGGACCAACCTCACGCATCGCACCCGAGGCGCTGTCGCCGACAAGCGCCAGGTGATCGATCTCGAGCTCCGGCGCGAGCGCGCGCAGCTCGACGGCGATGCGGTCGGCGATCGCCGCTTCGCCGTGTCCATTGGAGACGAAGAGCACGCGGCTCACGCCGGCGCCAGCAGCGGCAGCAGTGCGAAATCGCTCAGCGCGAAGCGCCCCCGTTGCGGATCGTAGCTCAATTCGCTGCGCGAAACGTGCGCGCCGTACGGCCCCGCGTGCACGATCGGCACTCCGTCCACCACGCGCGGTTCCGGCAGCGTGTCGTGACTGTGGCCTCCGAGGAGCAAGTCGATGCGCGGCACGCGCGCCGCGAGCTTGCAGTCCAGAGAGAGACCGAGGTGCGAGAGTACGACCAGCGGTTCGCCCGAGGGCACGCTCTGCGCGTACGGTGCGACTGCATCCCAGGGGTCGAGAAAACGCCAGCCGAAGGCGCGCTCCCACGCGCTGCCCTGCGGATACTGCATGATCAGCAGGCCGAGCACGTGCACCGCAACCTCGGCGCCGGCGTCATCGCGCGCGATGATGCGCAGCGACGGCACGAACGGCAGCGGCCGGCCTTTCGTATCGCGCAGGTTCGTGCAGACTAGGGGATGCCGCATCGCCGCCGCGCGAGCGCGCAGCAGCCCGAAGAGATAGTGGAACTCGCGGTTGCCGATCGCTTGCGCGTCACAACCCGCAGCATCGAGTTCGCGCACGATCGGCTCGTCGCGATGATAGACCGTCTGGCTTCCGCGCAGGGAGTCGCCGCAATCGAAGTAGAGCCCCGGCGCGCTCTCGCGCAGCGCTTGCAGCGGCCGCGCGATGCCGCGGCGATCGTGCAGGTCGGACGTATGATAGATGCGGATCACGCCGTCAGCTCAGAGCCGCGCGCGAGGCCCACGGCAAACGCCGCGATGCGATCGAGTGCATCGGCGGGGCCGAGCGCCGCGCGCATCTCCGCATACGCATCGTGCTGTCGCGACGGCTCGCCCATCATCGCTTCGAGAACGGTCGCTAACCGCTCGGGAGTCGCCGCGTCCTGCAGCAGCTCGGGCACGACCTCTCTTCCCAGCACGAGATTGGGCAGCGTGATGAAACGGTGCTTGATCATGCGGTGACCATACCAGATCAAACTACGCGGAATCACGTAGATCGCGACCGCGGGCACGCCGAGCAAAGCCGTCTCCAACACCGCGGTGCCCGAACAGACCCACGCACCGTCGGCTCCTTCGAGCGCCTCCGCGACGCCGCATACGATCTCGACGTTCGCGAGCGCGGCGCCCGCGACCGCGCGTTCGATCTTTTGCCGCGCGCGCTCGTTGGCGGCGCCGAACACGCCGCGCAGCTTCGGACGCCGCGCTTGCAGCACGCGATATGCCTCGCAGAGCACGGGGAGGTGTCGGCGCAGCTCGCCGCCGCGGCTGCCCGGCAGGATCGTCACGACGCCGCCATCGGCCGGCGGCGGCGGACCCAGCGCGCGCAGCGCGTAGCGTCCGGCGAGCGGGTGGCCGAAGAATTCGATGCGGCACCCCAGCCCGCGATAGAACTCGTACTGATGCGCGAACGCCGTCACGGGGATCGTCGCCTCGCTCACCATGCGCGCCTTCTCGGGATCGTCGAGCCAGGTGCCGGGTGGAAAAACGTCGAGGATCGCGCCCGAGTAGCCCATGCGGCGCACCTGCCGCGCGAGCCGTAGATTGAAGACGCCGAAATCGACGAGCAGCACCAGATCCGGCTTCGTGGCGACGATGTGCTTGGCCGTCTGCAGCATCGCCAGCAGCAGCTTGGGAATGCGTGGAATTGCCGCGGCCGGCCCCATGCTGGCCCAGCCCGTGTGATCGCGCCAGAGCGTCACTCCGGCGGCGCGCATTGCCGCACCGCCGATGCCTTCGAAGCTCGCTTGGGGATCGAGTTGCGCGATGCGTTCCGTCAGCGCGATCGCGCTGGCTTCTCCCGACGGCTCTCCGGTCGAAACGAAGTACTTCAAAGATCGCTCACGCGGAACGCCGCGCTACTTGAGAACGCCCCGCTCGGACTTCGCCTCGAGAAACGCGATGATCTCGCGGCCGGGATCGGTGGTCACCTGCTCCTTCATCGCTTCGATCGCCTGCGAAACGTTGAGTTTCGGGTCGTAGAGCAGTTTGTAGAAACGCTTTATCTCTTGACGATCGCCCACCGAGAACGCGGCGCGCCGCAAGCCGACGCTGTTGAGCCCGTAGGGCTGGCACGGATTGCCCTCGACCAGGAAGAAGGGCGGCACGTCTTTGGTGAGCTTGCTCATGCCGCCGACCATCGCGTGGCGGCCGACGCGCGTGAACTGGTGGATTCCGGTCTGGCCGCCGATCGTCACGTAATCGGCCACGTGCACGTGACCGGCCAGCTGCGCGAGATTGCTCATCGTCACGTGATTGCCCAAGATGCAGTTGTGCGCGACGTGCACGTAGGCGAGCAGCAGGCAGTCGTCCCCGACGGCGGTCAGCTGGTCTTGCCCGGTGGCGCGCTGGATGCTCACGTATTCACGCAGCGTCGTCCGGTCTCCGATGCGCGTGAACGCGCGCTCGCCGGCGTACTTGCGATCCTGTGAAGCCGCGCCGATCGTCGTGAACGGAAAGATCTGGCAATCGTCGCCGATTTGCGTCCAGCCGTTGGCGACGACGTGTGCCTGCAGCACCGTGCGCGCGCCGATCGTCACGTGTTCGCCCACGATGCAGTAAGGGCCGATCTCCGCGTGCTTTCCGATCTTCGCGCTCGGATGGACGATCGCGGTGGGGTGCAGCACGGCGACCTAGCTATGGAGGACGGAGGAGTCGACGCCGAACATGCGCGGATCCGAAACGATCGAGAACATCAGCTCCGCCGAGCAGGCGAACTGCCCGTCGACGGTCGCCTCGCCGCTCACCCAGCCGATATTGCGCTTGTGGCGCAGCATGGTCACCTCCATGTCGAGCCGGTCGCCCGGAACGACCGGACGGCGGAACTTGGCCTTCTCGATGCCCGCGAGATAGGGCGTCTTGCGCGAGAACTCGCCGGGCTCGAGGATCATCGCGCCGCCGAGCTGCGCCAGCGCTTCGATCATGTAGACGCCGGGAAGCACGGGATTGGAGGGAAAGTGCCCTGCGAAGATCGCTTCGTTGTAGGTGATGTTCTTGTAACCGCGCGCGCGCACCATGTGCTCGAACTCCAAGATGCGGTCGACCAGCAGCATCGGATAGCGATGCGGCAGAAGTTCGAAGATCTGACGGATGTCGAGCTCGCCCAATCCCTTCCCCCTATGCAGACAGCACGCGCGACCGCGAGCGCAACGCGCTCGTCAACGAGCAGTGCAGTTCGTGGCCGCTCTTGATGGCGACGATCTCGCAGCGCGGCCACGCGCCCAGCAGCGCGAGGTCGCCGATGAGGTCGAGCACCTTGTGGCGCACCGCTTCGTTGGGCCAGCGCAGCGGCTGCATCGGGCCGTCGGGCGTGAAGACCAGGGCGTTCTCGAGGCTGCCCCCGCGGGCCAGCCCGCGCGCCAGCAACGCCTGGATCTCGTGCAGATAGCCGAAGGTGCGCGCGCCGGCGATCTCTTCTCGATAGCTCACCGGATCGACGTCGGCGCAGAAATACTGCGTGCCGATCGGCGGCGGAAAATCGGCGATAAAGCTCACGCGAAAGGCGGGCGCCGGAAACGCCGCCATCAGTTTGTCGCCGCTGCGAACGATCACCGGCTCCGTCAACTCGAAGGTCCGGCGCTCCGCGCGCTGCGCTTGCAGCCCGCTCGCCTCGATCGCCGCGACGAATTGTGCCGCGCTGCCGTCGCAAACGGGTATCTCGGGGCCATCGACCGCGATTTCGGCGTTGGTGACGCCCATCGCCAGCAGCGCCGAGAGCACGTGCTCGGTCGTCGAGATAGTGACGCCGTCGCGACCGATCACGGTCGCGCGCGTCGTGTCGACGACGTGCTCGACCGTCGCGGGAATGCGCGTGCCGGCGGAGAGGAAGTACAGGCCCTCGTCGACGCCCGCAGGACGCAGCTCCATGCGGCAATCGGCCCCGGTATGGAGGCCGACTCCCTCGAAGGTAAGCGTCTGGCGAAGCGTCGCTTGCACTTAGTCAGGAACCCTTTGGCCGGCGCGGAGCGTCGCGTTCCAGAGCCTCGACACGATCGAACAGCTTTGGCAGCTTACGAAACATGACCTGTCGGCGAAGCTCGTCCCGGTGGCCGATCGCCGGTCGACCCGAGATCGTCGCGCCGTCCTCGACGTCGTGCCAGATCGCCGACTGGCCCGCAATCGTCACGCGGGAGCCGACGCTCACGTGTCCCTTGAAGCCGGTCTGTCCACCGACCATCACGTAGTCGCCGATCGTGGTGGAACCGGCCAATCCCGTCAGCGACGCGATCACGCAGTGTTTGCCGATGCGGCAGTTGTGGCCGATCTGCACGAGGTTGTCGACTTTCGTACCGGCGCCGATGACGGTCGAGCCCGTTTGACCGCGATCGACGCACGAGTTGGCGCCGATCTCGACGTCGTCTTCCAACACGACGTTGCCCACTTGCGGAATTCGCTGTGCGCGGCCGTCGACGAACGCCCAGCCGAACCCATCGCTGCCGATCACCGATCCGGGGTGCAGCACGACGCGATCGCCGAGCGCACAGCCCGGCATCACGACCGCCCGCGGCCGCAGCCAGACCTCTTGCCCGATGCGTACGTTCTCGCCGACGTAGGCGCCCGCGCCGACGACGCTGCCGAGCCCGATCACCGCGCCGCTGCCGACGTACGCATGCGCGTCGACGTACGCGTCGTCGGCGAGCACCGCGTCGCCCGCGACGATGGCGCTGGGGTCGCGAAAAGGGCCGCGCGGACGCGGCGGCCGCAGCGCCGCTAGCAGCTCGCCGAGGGCCCGGCGTGCGTTGGCCACGATCAAGAGCGGCTTGGGGCAGCTTTGCGAGGCGAGAGATTCGTCGACGAGCACTGCAGCGGCGGCGCCTTCGCACGCGGCGGCGAGATAGGCCGCGGTCGTCGCGAAGGTCAGGGTATCGGGGCCGGCCTCGTCGACGCTTGCGATGCGCGCGACCCGCGTGCTGCCGTCGCCGAGCACGCGGCCGTTCACCGCAGCGGCCAGCTCATCCAGCGTGCCGAGCACGTTAACTACTTGGAGTGGGCGTCGTCTTCTCCGTAATGTTGAGCGCCTTCTCGACCTGGCTCGTGATGTCGACGCCGCCGTAGCCGATGCCCTCGCGGGTAACGACGAGCTTGAGCTTGCTATCCGAGGCGATCTTCGCGGCGGCATCGCGGATCTGCCCCGAGAGCTTATCGGTCACCTTCGCGTACTTGCGCTCCAACTCCATGGCGTCGCGATTTCGCCGCGATACGCTCTCGTGGCGCGTCGCGATCGAGCGCTCCTCGACGTTGAGCTGATTCTGGTAGCCTTGATACTCGGGCCAGTTGGCGACGATCCGTTGAACGTCGACCAGGCCGATCGAGCTTTGCGCGGCGCAGCCGCCTCCAGCGGCGAGGAGCGCGAGCGCGGCGATGGAGAGGAAGATGCGGCGATCGTTCACTCGTGCTGGCTTTCCACGTCGCTGATGACTTGGTTCGTCATATCGTATCCCCCGGCGGCGGCCCACACGTCGACGAAGACGATGCTGAGGCCGCGGTCTTTGGCTATGCGGTCGGCGTCCCTCTCCACCTGCCCCACGATCTGCGCGTAGAGATCGCTGCGCCGCTTCTGCAGCGAGCTCAGCTCGGCGCCGGCCGCGCCGGTCGCGCCGACGTCGGCGCCGTGCAGCGCGGCGAACTGGCGGTCGAGATCGTCCTTGGTGGCGTTGTACTCGGCGATGGTCTTGGCGGCGTCGGATTGGAACTGTTTGGCGTACTGCTTCTGGATCTGCGCGAGCTGCGCGCGCACGCCCGGCGTGAGACTCGGCGGCGCGGGCGGAGGCGCGATGCTGCCGAGCTGCGACCCCACCTCGTTGCGGCGTTCGACGAGCTTGCTCTGGGTCTGCGCGGCGATCGCGCCGGCCTGGGAGCGAATCGCGCTGCCGGTTTCGCGGTCGAGCTGGGCGCGGTAGGCACGCAGCGTCGCTTCGTCGGTCTTGCGCTGCGCCTCCACTTGCGCGGCCTCTTTGTCGTTGATCGCGGTCAGCTGCGCCTGCGCTTGCTGGCGCGCCGCGGGATCCATCGCCAGGTTCGAGAGACGCATCTTGATCGCCAAACGCGCGCCGGCGTCTTGCTGGGTCAGCCGCAACGAAAGGTCGGTCTCGTTCTGCTGCAGCTGCTCGGCCTTGGCTCGGTACTTCTGATCGGCTTGCGTCGAGAGCTGTCTGGCGATCGAGTTCGCCGCGGCATTGTTCTGCGCGATAACGCTCTGCTGGTACGCTTGGAGATCGGCGTTTGCCGCCTGTGCCGCCTGCTGCGCCCCAACCGCCGACGCGCCGCTCATCTGCTGCGCGGCCAACGCGCCGGCCCCAGGAACGCCCGCCGCTTTGAGCGCGGCCTCCACGGCCTGCTGTTCGCGGCGCATGTAATCGGTCTGCTTCGCAGCGAGGACCTTGTTCGCGCGCGTCTGCGCGGCATGCAGCTCTTTATTGAGCTGCGCCACCTGCACGGCAATCTGTTTGGCCGAAAGCGGTACTTGCGGCCCCGCGGACTGCAGCGTAATCGCCGCAATCGCGTCGTCCATCTGCGAGAGCTGCGGATAGAGCGGGTGTTTCTTCACCACCTCGTCGATCCGCACGTAGCCGGTTCCCCGGATCGCGTTGGAGTGAACGTTCACGCCGCACGCGCTGAGCGAAACTGCGGCCGCGCAGAGGGCCGTCGCCATTCTCAGAACGGCTCCGGCACTACTTCGAGAACTCATTCTGGACGTCGGTCGTAATGTCCATGCCCCCGTAGACGACGTCCGCCTTATCGACGACCAGCAGCAGGTTCTTCCGCTTGGCGATGGCCGCCGTCGCCGATTTCGTCTCGTCGACGAGCGGTTTGAGCAGCTGGTCTTGCTTATCGGAGATCGACTTGTTGTACTCGGTGAAAATCTGCTGCTTGTCGGTATTGCTCTTCGCCTGCGCGAGCTTGGCGGCGTACAGCTGCCGCTGCGTGGTTTGGAACTGCTGCATCTCGTTGTTGGCGCTCTGCACCTTGGCGATGCTGTCGAGCACGGTCTGGTCGACGTAGCCGATCTCCGACGGCGGCGGCGATGCCGCCGGCGGCTGGATCGCCTGCGGACTGGCGAAGATCGTTTCGACGTCTTTGGTGATGTCTTGGCCGCCATAGATCACGATGCGCTTGTCGACGACGACGGAGAGGTTCCGGGTGGCGGCCACCGCCGCGATCGCGAGCTGCGCGCGCTGGAAGAGCGGGCCGGCGATCTCGCGCTGCTTGTCGCTGAGAAGCTGCTGGAACTGCAGCGTGATCCGCTGTTTGTCGGCGTCGCTGCGCGCGCGTTTGATCTGGTTTCCGTACTGGGCGTCGAGCTGCGCCTTGACTCCAGCCAGCTGCCGGTTCGCGCTGGCGAAGACCGGGAGGTTGGCGATGTCGGCTTGATCCACGAAGCCGACGTCGGTGAGGTCGGCGGCGATGGCGCCCGGGGAGAGAGTAAGCGACAGCAGCACCGCCGCCGCGCAAAGGATTTTCGATCGCATCTTCATCTTTTCTCGGGAAACCTCAGAAACTCTGGCCGATGCCGAAGCTGGTATGCGTTCCATACAGCCCCTTGGCAAAATCGATGCGAATCGTTCGCAGGCCGAGCTGCGGCACGTCGAAGCGAATACCGGCGCCGTAGTCTCCGTAGAGCGCCCAATCGGCGGGATAGCCCGTAATCCGGTTCGTGTACGGATCGAGCAGCGGGTAGGCGCCTCGAATCCGATAATCGAGTTCGTCTACGAAGAACGCCAGCGTTATTCGGCGGTCGAGCGCCAGAGGTTGGCGCAGCTCCACCTGTCCGAGGTAGGCGTTGGTCGCGTAGAATACTTGGTTATACCCGCGCATCTGCTGATCGGAAAACGTGAAGAGACTGCTCGGCGGGATGACGCCGGTGGAGAAGTAGCCCACGCCGTGCACGCCGATCGTCGCGTCTTTGAGCACCGGGAAAAACTTCGCCAGATCGATCGTGCTCTGCGTAAACGAGAAGTTCGAGCCGATCGCGGGAGCGGAGAACGTCGTGTTGAGCAGCGCCTTGACGCCGTCGCGCGGATTGAACGGATCGTCGAGGGTGATCGTCTGCAGGCTCAACCCCGACGTCACGAGGTTGTACGGAGCCCCGGTATTTACGTTGGCGATC
The DNA here is from genome assembly GCA_035939175.1 of Candidatus Cybelea sp. Classification (GTDB taxonomy): domain Bacteria; phylum Vulcanimicrobiota; class Vulcanimicrobiia; order Vulcanimicrobiales; family Vulcanimicrobiaceae; genus Cybelea. The sequence continues at coordinate 18,126 of DASZGC010000020.1, forward strand.
GACGACGCCGCGATGCCGAACGAACCGCCTTGGTTGTAGGGCGACGAGTTGATGGGCCCCGGCGTCGGGCCCACAAAAATGTTGGGCTGATTGCCTTGGAAGTAATACGGCGAGGGAACCGTGGTGTCGTAACGGATCTTCTCGCCGGTGACGGCCAGCGAGAGGATCGTGTAGTCGCTCAGACGCCGCCCGATGTTGCCCGTCGCGCCCGTTGCCGCCGACGAGTTGGTCGCCACGACGTTGGAGAGCTGCTGCGAGTTCGAGCTGGGATAGAGCGTGACCGGGATCGGGATGTTCCCGTTGGTGGTGATCGAGCTTCCGGTTCCGGCAATCGTATAGACCGGATAGTAGTAGGTGGTATGGTTCGTGAAGAGCGAGCCGCCCGCCGTATACTTCTCCGACTGCGGCGTGTTGCCCAAATACGGCACCGAGAGCGTCAGCTGTGCGACGCCCGTGCGCGAGCCCTCTTCGAACTGGACGCCCGCGGAGTTGCCGGTCCCGTGCAGATTGTTGTCGGTAAGGCCGAGCGTCGCGTAGAGGCCAAGGCCCGTGAGACCGCCAGAGTAGCCAAATCCGATCGACGCCGAGGCCGTGCGCTGCTCCGTGACGTGCCACACGACGGTCACGTCCTGCGGCTTCTTAGGGTCGGGGCCGGGCTTGATGTCGGGCTCGACCTTCGAAAAGAAGTTCAGCGCGTTGAGGCGCTCGTAATCGCGTTTGATCGCGTCGGTATTGAGCACCATCCCCGGCTTCTCGCGCAGCTCGCGGCGAATCACCTGATCCTTCGTGCGAGTGTTTCCAGTGATCTCGACGACCGCGATTCGCGCGACGTAGATGTTGTACTTGACGGTCGCGGTGCCGGCGTTGAGATCGATCGACGACGGCTCGATGCCACCCTCGAAGTTGCCCAGCTCGAGATGGAAGCGGTTTTCGTAGAGCTTCTGCAGCGCCTTGGCGTCGGCGTCGCGCACGGCGTCGGAGTAGACGCCGCCGACCTTCAGCGTGAGTCCGGGTAGGATGAACGATGGGGGCAGGAGCGGATCGCCGCCGATCTGGATCGCCTTGACCGTGAGGCCTTCGCGTATCGTCAGCGTCAGCACGCCCGTCTTCGCGTCGAGATTGATGTCGCGCACGTGCGTGGGTACTTGCCCGCCATACCCAATTCGCTCGTAGTAGTTGTTGATCTTGAGCACGTCTTGGCGGAACGTATTCGTATTGAAAACCTGGCCGACCGAAAGATCCATCAGCGCTGCGAGCGTATCGCTTGGAACCTTCTGGTTGCCGGTGAAGACGATCTTCGTGATCACCGGATTCTCGACGACGCGGTAGGTGATCGCGATTCCGTTAGGCCGTGCGCGAACCAGCGGCGGCGCGATGTCGGCGAAGTAGCCGAGGGCGTTGATGCGCGCCAGGTCGTCCTGCACGGTCTTCGGGTTGTACGTCTGACCCGGCCGCGCGACGATCACCTCCATGATCGTGGAGGTCGGTACGTGCAGGTTGCCGGTAACGTCGACCGAGACGATCTTCGGCGCCGGCGCTGCCGCCACGGGCAAGAGGCTCAGCCGAACCGTTGCGATCAGCGCCAGAAGGATGCACAAGCACCGCTCGGTTGCGCTGGAGCGCCGCCCGTGGTCAAAGGTCATTTGAAAAAATCGTTCTCAATCTGTTCTCATAGCGGATGGGGCAGTGCACGGCCAGCGCGCAAGCATGCCGCGTGCGGCTCGGGACGGGCTGTTCCGCCCCCCTATCCCGGGGTCCTTGCTCGCGTGGGAAGGCTCCAACGTGCGCTTAATTTTCCTGCCTCTTCACCAAAAATAGCGCGAAAGGGTAAGGCTGAACCCGGTGTTGCCGATCAGCGGCTGCCCAGCGAGATAGCCAGCGCCGTAGCCTGTGGGCGAGCCCGGCAGTTGTAAGAGTTTCGTCGGACCGCTCTGCAAGAAGAAGTTCAGATTCGCGGTCGTGTCGGGCGCGGGCGTGACCACCAAGCCGAACGATTGGACCTGCGGTATGCCGAAGGTGACGGCGTAGACCGCGCTGACCTGTTTGCCGAGCAGGCGCGTGGCCGTGAATCCGACGTTGCCGTAATAGCCCAGCGTCAGGTTAATGCTCGAGAGCCCCAGCCCCTGACCCAGCGTACTTTCGACGGGCGCCAACAGGCCGGCGGTAAACTGCGCGTTGAGAATATTGAAGGCTTCCTGTCCTACGGTGATCGTGCTGTTCTGCGGAAGCGCGACGTTGGGGATCGGCGAAAGCGTGCCGAGCGGCGTGATGCCGCCTGGCTCTTGCCGCGCGAGCATGCCCTGCCGGCTGAAGGAGATACCGCCGATGAATCCGCCCAGCGGTGCGATCAGCGCGAGGATCTGATCTCGGCTGTAACCCGGCGGCGTCGACGAGAGCCCGATCTTCAGTCCTGCGATCGGACCATCCACGGAGATCGTCACCTCGGCGCTGCCGTACGGATTGCGGGCCCGATCGGGATCCGGGTTGACGATGCTGGCGTTCGCGACGGCGTGCAACGTCGGCAGCACGCCGTCGGCCGCAGCAAAGCGAACGCTTCCTTCCCGCACCCGAAATGCGCGATCGAAGTAGGTGAGAGTGCCCCCGGTCGAGGCGATCGTGCCGTCGAGCGTCGGGGCTGCCAGCGTGCCGGCGAGGCGCACGGAGCCCGTGGCGCCGATGTCTAGGCCGGCGCCGTAGCCGCTGCCCCGTACCCGTACGTTCTTGCCCGCGCTCGCGCGCACGTCGAGGACCAGTGGGATCGCGGCCGCGCCCGCCGATTGCGCCTGGGTTGCCGCCTTCACGAACGATGCAAACGGCAGTGCTGCGTTGCTCAACGTGACGCTGCCCGAGAGCTGCGCGACCGACGCCGGCGTCTTCGCCAGTGCCAACGACGCGTCGAGCGTGCCGCTGCCGTAGGCCGGAACGTCGAGCTGCGCCCCGCGCGCGACGGCGTGCAGCGACATCGCCACGCCGTTGGAGCCGGTTGCCGGCAAGTCGATTCGCCCCGAACCGAAGAGCGTGCCGGCGCCGGCGCGCGCCGAAAGCCGATTGATGAGCGCCGAAGAGTGGTTGAATACGAGATCTGCGGCAATGCGCGAGAGCGGCACGCGCTCGAGATCGCTCGCGTACGACCCGTTGGCGAGCGTGACGTGCCCTACGACGGCCGGCTTGCGCATCGTTCCGGAGAGGCCCACGTGACCATCGAGCAGTCCGGTCATCTTCGTATTGCTGCCGAAGGCTTCGTCGAAGATCGACGGATCGAGCCCGACGACGTCGAGGTCGAAGTTCAGCGGCTGGTCGGGCTCCATGCGCAGCGGCGAAAGGCTCAGCGGCAGCGAGCCCGCCAATGTCGCCTCTCCTTTCTGCAGCGACACGCCGGCGTTGGAGAGCACGAGGCTTCGCCCGCGAAGCCGCATCTCGCCAAAGACGGCGGCGATCGGGACTCCGTACGCGCGCACGCCCGTTGCATCGAAGCCGACGAGGAAGGTGGGCGCGCGGTACGTTCCGCCGATCGAGAGCGTTGATTCAAAAGCGCCGGTGACCGGTATGCGCGTCTTGGAAACGTCGTAGACCAGCGTTGCGAGCTTATCGGTGGCGGCATGCACCTGCAGATCGAGCGGCTGGTGCGCGTCGAATCCCAGCGAACCGCTTGCCGTGGCGCTCAGTTCGGGCGTCTGCAGCTCTGCGGCGTCGACGATCACTCGCCGGCCAGCGGCGTGCAGCGCGAGCGTCGCGCGCTCGAGCGTCAGCGGCCCGATCGTTCCGCCGGTGATGCTGGCGTTACCGCGCACGTCGATCTGCGGAAAGCGCCCGTGGATCGTTGCGGCCCCGCCGGCGCGGCCGGTGACCGGTACGGACTGCATGCCCAGAGCCGGCAGCCAAAGTGAAAGATCGAGATCGGCGACGTCGGCGCTGAGGTCGTAGCGCGAGCGTTCCAGCGTTTGGAGCCAGCGATCGCCGGGAGTGAAGGCGATCGAACCCTGGGCGTGGAGCGCGCCTTCCTTGCCGCCGACGGCGATCGTTCCGGTGACGGCGTTGCGCGCGCTCGTCCAGACGCCGCGCGTGTCGCCGATGGGCAGATTTCGATAGCGGAAGCCGCGGACGTCGACGTTGCCGCTCGAGGTGACGCGCGAACCGGCGGACGTCGCGGCGATCCGCACGCTGCCGTTGCCGTCGAGCGTATCTCCGGTATCGAAGTAGTTGTTGAAGTCGGAGAGGTCGGCGCGCGGCGCGTTTACGTTTACGGCTTGCTCGTTGGGGCGCGACACCGCGTCGAAGTGCGCGCGCGTGGTGCCGACGAGCACCGAACCCTCGTGCATCGTCACGCCGCGGGAATCGGCGGCTATCGTCGCACCGGCGTCGACGAACGGCAGCCCGTTGACTTCGCCGGCCGGCACGCCGACGCGGCCGCTGACCGCCGGCGCGATGCTTCGCCCCCCGATGCGCAGCGCGGCGTTGAACGAGCCGTCGGTCATGTAGGTCGGCAGCGAGAAGGCGTGCAGCGTGCGCGCGATCGGCCCTGCGGGGACGCGCGCGTCGAGCGAGTATGCCGGCGAGCCCGATGCGAGCGCTCCGATGCTGCCGTCGACGAGCGCGTACGTGCCGCCCATTTCGCCGATGGTGCGCGAGAGCGTGACCGCATTGCCGGAGAGCGCGATGTCGGCATTGCCGGAGATCGGAAACTGCGCGATATGCGAGTTCGCAATCGCCACGCCGCCGTTGAAGCGGGGAATCGGGGCGCCGGCGCGCAGATCGCCGCTGGCGGTAATCGTGCCGCCTTGCATCGGGAGCCCGATTCCGCGCAACTGCGAGGCCGCCAGCCTGTTCGCGACCAGCGACAGGCGCTGCGATGATGCGCCGGCGCGCCCGGGCGCCAGCGAAAACGTGCCGGCGGCCACAACGTCGCCGCCGGCCGCGTGCGCGTGCGCCGAGTAGATGCGCAGCCGGTTGCCGTCGATCGACAGCGCGACGCTCGCTCGGTCGACGGGCACCCCGTGCAGCGTCGCGCCCGGCATCGAGAGATCGCTGCCGACGACCACAACGCGCCCCGATGCCACGGAGATCGCGACGGTGCCGCTGAGCGGTCCGTGGCCGGCCAGCGCGTTGCCGGTTAGCGGCGCCAAGCCCTCGAACGTACCGCGATAGCGGCCGCGCGCGACGAAGCGCTGGGTCGAGAAAGCGCCGTTTCCGGAGAACGCTCCCCACGGACCCATGGCGCTGAGCAGATTGATCGGCGCGTTGGCCAGCGTGCCCGCCAGCGCCGCTTTGACCGTATCGAAGCGAATGCCGGCGATGCTGGTGCCCACGGCGTCGACCAAACCGCTTAGCACCACGTGGTTCCCCGACCCGCCGCCGGCGATTGCGGCGTTCATTACTCCTCCGTCGATCGTCGGCATCTGCGGCAGCTGCAGGTTCGGAAAGGTCGGGTACGGCGGCGCGCGCATGCGCAACCCGTCGGCCGTCATCCAAAAGGCGCTCGTGCCGCGCGGCCGGTCGAGAATGTAGCCTCCAACGAGGTTGCCGCGCGGCGTGTGCAGCCAGAACGGGTCGACGACCGCGGTGCCGTCGCCGTTCATCTGCAGCAATGCGGCCATGCGCGCCGTGCCGCGCGCCGACGCCGCGCTGCCGATCACGTGGAATTTCAAGTCGTTGCCGATCGCGCTTGCGTCGACGACCACCGGCTCGTTGCCCAGCATCTCGTCGAGGTAGGGCAGCCGGTCCGCCGGGCCGCTGACGTGAAGCGCGACCTCCGTGAGCAGATGCGCGCCGGTGAGGAGCCGCCCGCGCACCGCAATCGCGATGCCGCCATAGCGCGCCTGCAGCGGCGCCAGCGCAACGACGTTGGCATGATAGATGACGCCCGCGTTGATGTCGTCGAAGGGCAGCTTACGGTAGACGGCGCGCGCGGAGCGCGCGCTCGCCACGATGATCGGATCGTTGATCGGTCCGCGCACGGAGACCCCGAAACTCACCTTTCCGGAGATCGGCTGGTCGCGCGTGAACGAGAACGCGTGGCGCAGCCGGTCGAGCTCGCCGCCGCCCCAAACCGCCAGGCGCAGCTGTGCGATGCCCGTAAGCGCGCCGTCGAGATCGTAGACGCCGCCTTGGAAATGCAGGGGAATACCCGCAAGTTTCGCTCGCGCGCCGCCGATGAAAAAGTCGTTGTCGATGACGTGCAGGCGGCCGCTCACGTCATCGATGGGAAGCGACAGCGCGCTCAGCGCGAGCCGTCCTTGCGCGATATCGAGCCGCAGGCTCACGTGATACGAGGGCGCGACGCCCGGTTGCACGCCAAGTGCGTAGATCACGACGTCGAAATCGTGCGCCCCGCCGCGCAGCACGCGCACGTCGGGGCTCTGGGCAAAGTAGTTCGCGAGCGCGCGCAACGGAAATCGCGCGGCCGTGGCGTGGTGCATCGCAAAGCCGGCAATCGCGTCGACTTTGCCGCGCACCACGAACGGCTCGCGGCGACGCTCTTCGAACGCGCCCGTCACGCGATAGGTCGTAACGGCAGCGCTGTCGACTTCGGCGTCGGCGGCGATCTCGCCGATCCGCACCTCTCTAGCACTGGCCTCGTAGGCGGTGGGTTCGCGCAGCTCGAGCTGCGCATCGCGCACGCGCACGAAGAAGTTCAGGGGTATGGGGTTGGGGCGTTGCGGAGCGCCGGCGGAAGGCCCGCGCCCGGGAAGCCCGATATTGAAGGAACCGTCCTTGAATCGAGTGAGCGTCAGCCTGATTCCTGACGCATCGACGCCCAGGAGACCGAAGCGGTGGCGGCTGCCCGGCAAGAGATCCCGCAGGGAGTAGCGCACCGTGACGCGGTCTGCCCGAAGAAGGGGCTGCGCGTTGCGGTCGACGCGGATCTCGGAGAGCGCGGCGACCCCGCCGCCGACGCGAATCGTGCCGATGCTGACCTGATAGCCCGCCGCTTCCGCAATCGCGCCGAGGGTAACGCGCACAAGCTCGTGGCGCTTTGCGAACACGAGTCCGGCAATGATCGCTGCGGCCACGAGGCCGATTGCAAAGCGTTTGCGCACGTGGAGTCCTAAAGCCGTTATACCGCCCGGCTTTCCGCGAGCCCCGCTACGTTAAGCGAGTTCTAAAGCGCCGGGGCGGTCACGCCTGCCGGTCCCAAGGAAGCTTAGGACGCTTAAAGGTCGAGATTTTTGACGCTCTTGGCATAGTCGAAGATGTACTGCTTGCGCGGCTCGACCTTGTCGCCCATGAGGTCGGTGAAGATCTGCTCGGCCTCGACGGCGTCTTCGACGGTGATTCGCTTGAGGCGCCGGTGCCCCACCTCCATCGTGGTCTCCGCTAGTTGCTCGGCATCCATCTCGCCAAGCCCCTTGTACTGCTGGATCGCGTAATCTTTGCCGTCGTCGCCGACGATCGACTTCAGCTCGGACTCGCTGAAAGCCCACCACTGTTTCTTGCCTTTGCGGATGCCGTAGAGCGGCGGCTGCGCGATGTACACGAACCCATCCTCGACGAGCTGCTTCATCTGCCGGTAGAAAAACGTAAGCAGCAGCGTGCGGATGTGCGAGCCGTCGACGTCGGCGTCGGTCATGATGATGATCTTGTGGTAGCGCAGCTTCTGCACGTTGAACTCGTCGCCGAAGCCCGTCCCCAAGGCGGTGATCATCGTGCGGATCTCTTCGTTGGCGAGTACCTTGTCTAGGCGCGCCTTCTCGACGTTGAGGATCTTGCCGCGCAGTGGAAGGATCGCCTGATTATTGGGATCGCGCCCGCCCTTGGCGGTGCCCCCGGCCGAGTCGCCCTCGACGAGGAACAGCTCGCTCTCCGACGCGTTGGTGTTCTTGCAATCGACGAGCTTGCCGGGCAGGCCGGACCCCTCCAGCGCGTTCTTGCGCCGCGAAAGGTCGCGCGCTTTCTTCGCCGCGTCGCGAGACCGCTGCGCCTGCATGCACTTTTCGACGATGGCGCGCGCGTACTTGGGGTTCTCCTCGAGGAAGAAGTCGAGCCGCTCGGAGACGAGCCCCGCCACGATGCTGCGCACGCGAGCGTTGCCGAGCTTGGTCTTCGTCTGGCCTTCGAACTGCGGGTTTTCCAGCTTCACCGACACGACGGCAGTGAGCCCTTCGACGATGTCGTCGGTCGAGAGCGAACCGTCGGACTCTTTGAGCTGTCCGCGTTTGCGCGCGTAGGCATTGACCGCGTTGGTGACTGCTTGGCGGAAGCCTTGTAGGTGCATGCCGCCTTCGATCGTGCCGATGTTGTTGGCGTAGGAGAATATCTGCTCGGCATACGCGCCCGTATACTGCATCGCGACCTCGACGTCGACGCCGTCGCGTTCGGCGTGCGTCGAAATGATCGGGTGCAGCGGATCTTTCTTCTCATTGAGCCATTCGACGAACGAGACGATGCCGCCGTCGAAGAGGTACGTGCGCTCGCGCACCGGATCGGGGCGCTCGTCTCGCAGCGTGATCGAGAGCCCGCGGTTGAGAAATGCCAGCTCTCGCAGGCGCTTCTGCAAGATGTCCCAGTGGAACTCGCTGACTTCGAACACCTCGGGGTCGGGCTTGAACCACTGCAGCGTTCCCGTGCCCGTCGTTTTGTCGATCTTCTTGAGTTTCTGCACGGTGATGCCGCGCTCGAACTTCATCTGCCACACGAAGCCGTCGCGCTTTACCTGCGTGATCGTCCACTCCGAGAGCGCGTTGACGACGGAGATTCCCACGCCGTGCAGGCCGCCCGAGACCTTGTAGCCCCCCTTTCCGAACTTCGCGCCCGCGTGCAGGATCGTCATCACGACCTCAACCGCGGGAAGCCGCTCCTCGGCGTGCATGTCGGTGGGGATGCCTCGGCCATCGTCCTCGACGGAGCACGAGCCGTCCTTATAGAGAACGACGCCTACGTTCTGCGCAAATCCGGCCAGCGCCTCATCGACGGCGTTGTCCACGGCCTCGTAGACCAGTTGGTGGAGCCCGCGCTCGGCGGTGTTGCCGATGTACATACCGGGACGCTTGCGCACGGCTTCGAGCCCGCGCAGTACTTCGATCTGTTCGCCTGTATAATTAGTGGACATCAACCTCTTCGTTCGTCATCGTAGAGTAACGCGTGCAGCTCGTCTCCTAAGACGTTACGCACGATCGCCGGCATAATTCGTTCCGGCGGCAGTTTGCTGCGGAGCACGACGTACGAGCCTGCAACCAGCCGCTCGCGGCCGTCGCGCGACAGGCGCCCGGCCGCCTTCGTTTGCTCGAGCAGTCCCCACCAGCGTCGCAAGAGCTGGGTGCGGATGCGCTCGTACTCCTTCTTACATAACCCGTCTACCAGCTCGGCCGTTCCGGCGTAGCCCAGCCAGGGCGCTTCGAAAAGCAGGCGTGCGGTCGCGCGTGCCCGGCGCTCGGCCGCGGCGCTGCGGCAGGCCGCACAATCGCGGTCCTCCAGCGATTCGAGGGACGCGCCGCACGCAGTGCACTCGTTCCACCCCGCGTCGCGCTGGGCCCGCCGCGCCGTTTTCACGCGGGACGCAAAGCGCGCCAGGGCGGCGCGTGCGTCGGCCGAGGGCGGCGGGGCATCGGGAACGCGACGCAGCGAGCGGCGCGTCGCGCTGCCCAGCGGTTGCGAGCGCTCGGGTAACGTGCCGACGCGAAAACGCAGCCGCTCGACTCCCGCTTGAGGCAGGCGCGCGCTGACGGCGCCGACGACGCGCTCGCTCAGAAAGCTTAACTGGTGGCTCCAGGCCGCCGAGCGCGTGACGATCGTCAGCACGCCGCCGGCGATGCGCACCGGGGCGCAGCTCGCCGCGACCTGCGCGCCGACGATTTCGCTCCAGCCTGCCGCCAGCAGCGAGAGCGGATCGCTCACGGGTCTGCCGGCCGCCGGCTCCCACCCGGCGATCGCCTGCGAAAGCTTCAGCATAAGGCGTACGCTTCGATACGTGCCTCGCGAACGCTCGCTACGTGCGCGTTGGGACGCAGGCCGGCCGGCAGATGCGTCGCGGTGACGAACGCCTGCTCGTAATCGCCGAT
>DASZGC010000021.1:0-1539 GCA_035939175.1 Candidatus Cybelea sp.
CTCGGTCGCGAACCCGTCCCGCGTGGCGAGGAGGGCATAAGCGAATGGTTGCGGGCGTTTGTAGTGTTCGTCCCACGCGGTCAGCAACGCGTTGGGCTCCGCGACGTGAATGCGGCGCTGTCGGCCTCGTCGTTGCTCCACGATATAGCCTTCCTCGACCAGCGCATCGAGTATCCTAGTCACGTAGCCGTTGTCGAGGCGTGCCGCGTGTGCTAGTTCGGATGCGGTGTGTTCGACCTTGGGCTTCAAGAGCAACACGTGGACGAGGTTCGAAGCCCGAGGGCTGAACGTGCCGGATTTGCGAGGCGGACTTGCGTTGTTTCCGTGTTTGATGAGGATGCGGAGCCCGGGAGCCGCTATGTCTGCCTTGCCCCCGGCGTCTATCCAAGATATGCCGGCCTCTTTAGCGAGGCGCACACCTGCTGGCCCCATCGTGGGGACGACCAGAAGAGGAATGACGCCTGGATGCCGGTCAGCAGCGCTCTGGAGTCTACGAACGCCCTGCTCGATGTGCGCCATGCTGTGCGCCGACGTTTTCGCCTCGACGAGGAAAACGTGCTCGCCGGTCGCCCACGTCGCATCGAGCGCCTCACGTGGCGCTGTCGTGTGTATGGGCCGCTCGAGCAGCTCGGCGAGCAGGCGCTCTGTGCGCTCCAGCAGCTCTCGTTCAGTCATATTTTGACAGTTTACCGTCTTTTGTCTAAACAGTCAAAAGAGCACTCCCGATCAGAAAGGAGGGAGAAGTCATCGGCGGGCTCGCTTCGGTTCGCTGGTCGGTTTATCCGACCGATATCTCGAGCTGTCGCTTCGAGTCCGCGTTGGCCTTACGGTTTGACGGTGGGCGCCGCCGACGGAGAAAGCTCGCTGCGGCAGGCGACGGAGATCGCGACGATCGTCGGGGTGAGCTGCTGTTCGGCGCCCGCGATCGCGGTTTGGTGCATCTCGACCGCAGCGGCGAGACGGTCCCACACGGTGTGGCCGATCGTGCCGGTGTTGCCGCGCGGAAGCGGTGCGGCCGTCCCGGTCGGCGGCATCGAAGCCTGCGGCATGATGAGCCCCGCGACGCCGATGAACGATCCCTCGCTGTCCGGACCGCGCGGCGGGTTCACCACGCCCTTCGGCGGACGCGGGTCGGTGTTGATCGCCGACATCCCGTTCGGGAAGTCGTTCTGCATCCGGCCGAGGTCCTCGGCGTCGAGCGCGTTCGCGATCGTGTTGAGCGCCGCGCGCTGGCGCATCGCGACGGCTTGAATCTGCGCCTTCATCTGCTGCGCGGTCCGTTCGTCGTCGGTCACCGGCGTTTTCTTCGGAAAGCGCTTCTCGTCGGCGAGGATCTTGTCGATCACGCCGAGGTTGTGCGCCATCGCATCGACCGCATGCCGCATGTACACTTGGTCCAGGTCCACCGCAGCGCGCGAGCCGCTGCGCAGATCGGCCGACGTCTTGAGGAGCGCCCGATGTCCGGCCCCGACGAGCTCATCGCTCTTGATCAACCCGAGCACCATCGGTGCAACACTATCGCGCACCGTCGTGCAAAGC
>DASZGC010000022.1:0-19293 GCA_035939175.1 Candidatus Cybelea sp.
GAGCGCAGTTGGCGCTCCAGAGTGAGCCAGACCCGGCCGAGGACGCCGGTCGCCGCCACCAGGATGTGGCGGCGTAGGCACACACAACGAAATGGTCGAGATCAATAACGGCGGTCACGTGCAAGAGGTGCGCAACGTCGATACCGGCGCTTCGGGCTCGCTCTTCGGCATGGTCGCGACCGGCACCAACGCGTCCGATACGAAGCTCTACTTCAACGACGACAACGACAACAATCTGCAGGTGCTGGAACGCTAAGCACTTGCTAGCAGCAGAGGCGGCCTCGCGCGCGAGCGAGAGACCGCCTCTGGCTAGTCCTTGCGGCAGTAGAGTCGCGGGAGAAGCAGAATAAGCGACCCCGTGCAGGCAATCGTATTGGTTGGTGGCGAGGGAACCCGTCTGCGTCCGCTGACCTACCGCACCCCGAAGCCGATGGTGCCGATCATGAACGTACCGTTCCTGGCGCGGACGATGGAGCGGCTTTACGTCGCCGGGATACGCGACGTGATTCTTGCGGCCGGCTACATGCCACAAGCGATCGTCGACTACTTCGGTGACGGCTCGGGTTTGGGAATGAAGCTGACCTACGCGATCGAGGAGACGCCGCTGGGCACGGCCGGCGCGCTCAAGAATGTCGAGCAGCACATCACCGGCCCGTTCTTCGTGCTCAACGGCGACATCTTTACCAGCCTCGATCTCACCGCGATGCGCCGCTTCCATGAAAAGCGCGGCGGCCTGGGCGTGCTGCACCTGATCCGCGTCGACGATCCCTCGGCCTTCGGCTGCGTGCCGCACGATGGCGACGGCCGCATCGAAGCGTTCGTCGAGAAGCCTCACAAAGACGAAGCGCCCACCAACGAGATCAACGCCGGCACCTATCTCCTCGAACGCGAGATCCTCGACCTCATTTCACCGGGACGCAACGTCTCGATCGAACGCGAGACCTTTCCCCAGGCGATCGCCGCAGGTAAGGCGCTCTACGCCTATACCACGGGCGACTACTGGATCGATCTCGGACGCCCCGAGCAGTATCTCGCGGCGCATCGCGACGTGCTCAGCGGCGCGATGCCGCTGCTCGTCGAGCCCGGGATCAGCGGTGACGGCAAGGCCGCGCTCCAGGGACACCCCGGCGTGGTGCCGCCGGTGCACGCCGACGGCGACGTGGTCGTCGACGCCAGCGCCACGATCGGCCCCAACGTCGTCCTCGGCCAGGGATGCAGCGTCGGTGCGGGCGCCGCGGTGCGGGAATCGGTTCTGTGGGACCGCGTCAGCGTCGGCAGCGGGGCGGTAATAGAGGAAGCCATTCTCGCCAGCCGGGTGATCGTCGGCCCCAAGGCCCGGGTCGGCCGGGGAAGCGTGATCGGCCACGACGTGACGATCGAGCCGGGGGCTACGATCGACCCCGGTTCCCGGGTCCCGGCCTCAGGGTAACCCCGGGAAGCAGGCGTACGCTGGGGCGGTTGAGCCCCGAAGGCGGCCATGTGACCGTCGGTTTACGGTGCATCTCGGGCGGGGTAAATACGGTCCACACCTAGAGGAGAGTTGACGCGTTGATGCTTCCGCCGCAGGCTTTATTCTTGGGTTCCTTCCCGCCACGCGAGTGCGGCATCGCGACCTTCACCAAAGACATGGTCGATGCATACGACCGCGCCTTCGGTTTTGCCAGTCCCGTAATCGCTATCGACGAGCCCGGTGCGGAGTATCGCCGTTACGGCCCCGAAGTGGTCGCACGCATCAAAGAGCAGAGCCGCGAAAGTTATGCGCGGGCCGCCGAACTCGTAAGCGTCTACCCGGCCGATCTGATCAACATCCAGCACGAGTACGGCCTCTTCGGCGGCGAGCGCGGCGAGTGGCTCGCCGATTTCATGGCCGTCCTGGACAAGCCCGCCGTTCTTACGATGCACACCGTGCTGCCCGAACCTGATGAAATCTATCTGCGCGTTACGCGTGCGCTCTGCGAACAAGCCTCGAAAGTGGTCGCGCTCTCGGAGACCGGGCGTGGGCTGCTCGAAACGGTCTACGGGATCGATCCCGGCGTGCTCAACGTGATCCACCATGGGGTCCCCGACGTGCCGTTCCAAGATACCGACGCCGCGAAAGCCTCCTTCGGCATCGGACAGCGTACCGTTATCTCGACCTTCGGCCTCATCAGCCGGGGCAAGGGCCTCGAATATGCGATTGAGGCCATGCGCGACGTGGTAAAGCGCCATCCCGAAGCGCTCTACCTCATCTTGGGCGAAACGCACCCGGTCGTCCGTCGTCAAGAGGGCGAGTCGTACCGCGAATCGCTCGTGGCGATGGTCCGCCAGTACGGCTTGAACAACAACGTCACGCTCGTCGACAAGTACCTCGACTTCGACGAGGTCGTGAGCTACCTAGCCGCGACCGACATCTATCTCACGCCCTACCTCAATCCGGCGCAGATCGTGAGCGGCACGCTCGCCTACGCCGTCGGCTGTGGCAAAGCGATCGTCTCCACGCCGTACCTGTACGCGCAGGAGTTGCTGGCGCACAATCGCGGCTTTCTCTGCGAGTTTCGCAACGCCGTCTCGATTGCGAGCCGGCTCAACATGCTGCTCGACGATCCGGCGCTGCGCCGCGCGACCGAACGCCGCGCCTATCGCTTCGGGCGCCAGATGACTTGGCCGCACGTTGCGATGCAGTACGGTCAGCTCTTTGCCGAGCTTTGCCCGGGCGGCCCGATGGAGTTGGTGAGTACTGCGTAAGGCCGAGGGCACGGCGGTTCCCCCGCTCGATCATCTCGCCGTCCTCTCCGACGACGTCGGCGTGATTCAGCACGCGCTGTACTCCGTCCCCAACCGCGCCACGGGCTACTGTACCGACGACGTCGCGCGCGGCTTCATCGTCGCCCTGGGGCACCTTCGCCTCGCGGGCAACGACCGTCTCGCCCACCGGCTCGCGGGAACCTATCTGGCCTACCTGCAGCACGCGCAGATGGAGAACGGCCTCTTCCACAACTTCATGGATTACGACCGGCGCTGGGCCGACGATTGCGGCACGCAGGATTGCTGCGGGCGCGCGATCTGGGCGCTGGGATACGGAGTGAGCGCATCGCCGTCGCAGTCCTGGAGGCGCGTCTGCGCCGCGTTGCTCGACCGCGTGCTGGCTTCGTCGCCTTTACCGGAATCGCTGGTCTACTTGCGATCGCGCGCCTACGCCGCGCTCGGACTCTCCTACGCCTACGCCGCGTCGAAGGACGAGCGCTATGCCGAGGCGCTGCGTCAGTTGACCGGGGCGATGCTCGCGCAATATGAATCCTGCGCGACCGCCGACTGGCCCTGGTTCGAAGAAACCATGACCTACGACAACGCACGCCTGCCCGAAGCGATGATTCGTTCGGGCGCCGTGCTCGGGGAGCCGAGTTACCACGCCGCCGGTTTGACAGCCCTGCGCTTTTACGAGCGCGTGACGGTCGAGAACGGCGTCTTCGTGCCGATCGGCAATGACGGGTGGTACCGGCGCGGCGGCCCGCGGGCGCGCTACGGTCAGCAGCCCCTCGAAGCGTGCGCGATGGTCGACGCGCAACTCGCCGCCTTCGACCTTACGGGCGAAATCGCCCATTTTGCGGGCGCCGAACTGGCGCTGGAGTGGTATTACGGCAAGAATTCCCGAGGAATCGTGATGGTTGCCGGCGGCGGATGCTACGACGGCTTGGAGAAGGACGCCGTCAACTATAATATGGGTGCGGAGTCGACGCTCGCGCTGCTCGCCGCGGCCTACGCTCTCGCGGCCCGCCGCGGCCGAGTACTGCGAGCAGTGCGCTGAACTGTCGAAAATGTAGCAGTTTGCGTATAAACAGGCATTAACGCCAAGCGCGGCGAATCGCTATAAATGCTCCTGGAAACGGAAATCCTCAACGACGTGCAATCTGCCGCCGTTCGGCAGACCGATGGCCCAGTTTTGATCTTTGCTGGTGCCGGCAGCGGGAAAACGCGGGTCCTCACGCACCGAATCGCCTACCTGCTCGGGGAGCTGGGTGTAGCACCCGACCGCATCCTCGCGGTTACGTTCACGAATAAAGCCGCCGGCGAGATGAAATCGCGCCTGCAAAACATGGTCGGCGCGGCCGTACGCGACGTGTGGGTCGGTACGTTTCACTCGATGTGCGTGCGCATTCTTCGCCGCGACGGCTCCCGCATCGGCATCGCACCAAGTTTTGCCGTCATCGACGACGCCGATCAACGCCAGCTCGTCCGCGAGATTCTCGACGATCTCGACTACGACGAGCGTCAGATCTCGGCCGGTGCTTGCCTCGCGGAGATCGACAAAGCCAAGAACGCGCTGATCTGGCCCGAGGAGTATCACACGCGCCAGACCTCGTTTCCCGGAGAGCGGATCGCGAACGTGTACTCCGAGTACCAGCGCCGGCTCGCCGAATCGAACTCGCTTGACTTCGACGATCTGATCGTTCGCACGATCGATCTGCTCGAGCGCGACAAGACGGTACGCGAGAAGTACCAGCGCCGTTTCGAGTACGTGCTCGTCGACGAGTATCAAGACGTCAACGCCGCGCAGTACCGCCTGGTCGCGCTGCTCGCCGGACATCACGGCAACATGACGGTCGTCGGCGACGACGACCAGTCCATCTATTCTTGGCGCGGCAGCGATTACCGCATGATCCTGCGCTTCGAAGATGATTTTCCGGGAGCCGCCGTTTTTAAGCTCGAGCAGAACTACCGCAGCACCAGCCGCATCCTCGACGCGGCCAACGCGCTGGTCTCGAACAATCGGTCCCGCGCCGCTAAGAAGCTCTTCACGTCGCGCCAGGGCGGCGATCCGATCACCGTCTATCCGGCGCAGACCGAGCGCGACGAAGCGCGTTACGTGGTCGAGAAGGTGAAGAACCTCGTGCGCGAGGGCTCCGCCTACCGCGATTTCGTCGTGCTCTATCGCACCAACGCTCAGTCGCGCGTCTTCGAAGAGGCATTGCTCGCCGAAGGCATTCCCTACCGCGTCGTCGGCGGCGTCGGTTTTTACGCGCGCACCGAAATCAAAGACGTCATCGCCTATTTACGCTACATCGTGAACTCCTCCGACGCGCTGGCATTCAAACGCATCGTCAACGTGCCGCGGCGCGGCATCGGGCAGCAAACGCTTTCGGCGCTGGTACAGGCGGCGTCGGGCGCCCGCGCTTCGGTCGGAGAAGCGATCTTCAACGGAGAGCTGCTGCGCGCGGCGGTTCCCAAGAAACTCAAGGAACTGGAGCGCTTTGCCGAACTGATCTCCGATCTGCGCGAGCGCTCGCAGCGCATCGGCGTCGCCGACCTGCTCGTCGCCGTAATGGAAGAGTCGGGCTACGTTCGCGAGCTGCAGAGTGAGGATACGCACGACGCGCGCGCTCGGCTCGAAAACCTCTCCGAACTCGTCGGCGTCGCCCGCGACTACGAAGCCATCGACGAGGAGCCGTCGCTGGCGGGATTCCTCGCCAACATCGCGCTCGTGAGCGACCTCGACGCGCTCGACGACGATACCTCATACGTCACCCTCATGACGCTGCACAGCGCTAAGGGCTTGGAGTTTGGCAGCGTCTTCCTGACGGGGCTCGAGGAGGGCGTCTTTCCGCACAGCCGCGCGCTCACCGAACCGGCCGAGCTTGAAGAGGAGCGCCGCCTGGCCTACGTCGGGATCACGCGCGCCATCGATCGCCTCTTTCTCACCTATGCGTCGCGCCGCGCGCTGTTCGGCAACACGTTTGCCTATCCGAAGTCGCGCTTCATCGAGGAGATTCCCGGAGTGGAGGTCCTCGAGAGCGACAGCGTCCCGCTCGCGCGTCCCGCCGGCGGCCGGTGGCGCGAGGTCGCCATCCACGAGTCGGCCGGAGCCGGCGTCCACCTCGGCCTCGAGGTCGGCGACCGCGTGCGTCATCCAAAGTGGGGCGAGGGTGAGATCGAGAACATCGTCGGGGCCGGCGGCGACGGCCTGGTGACAATCGGCTTCCCCAACGTTGGGCAGAAGATGCTGATGCTCAAGTACGCGCCGCTCGAAAAACTCTAGGGCAAGTACACGCTTATGGCGGCTCGAAGCTTGAGAGTCGCAATCGCCGGCATCCACGGACGAATGGGGACGATCGCGCGTGAAGCGTTCCAGCATAGCGGTGAGTTCTGCTGCGGTCTCGCGCGGCAGGCCGACGCGCAGCACGCGATCGTCGACTCCGTCGACGCGCTGCTCTCCCTCGGGCCCACCGTGCTGCTCGATCTCACGACGCAGCCCGGCAGCTTCCAGATCTCGACGGCCGCCGTGGATGCCGGCCTTCCCACCGTCGTCGGCGCGAGCGGCTGGAGCGCGCAGGAGCGCGACGCGCTGGCGGCGCTGGCGCTGGAACGCGGAGTCGGCGTGCTGATCGTGCCGAACTTTTCGCTCGGCGCTTCGCTGATGATTCGCTTTGCCGAACAGGCGTCGCGTTATTTCCCCGATGCCGAGATCGTCGAACTCCACCATGCGGCCAAGAAAGATAAGCCTTCGGGCACCGCGCGCGAGACCGCGCAGCGGATGGAACGCGCTGGGGGCCGCGCGCCGTCGGTCCACAGCGTTCGCCTCCCAGGGCTGCTCGCACACCAGGAAGTGATCTTCGGCGGAACCGGCGAGCTGCTGACCATCCGTCACGACTCTCTGAGCCGCGAATCGTTCGTCGCCGGAATGCTGGCGGCCGTGCGCGCGGTCGGGGAGCGGCGCGGGCTCTTCGTCGGCTTGGATTCAATTCTCACATGAACGTCGCGGTCGTCGGCGCGACCGGCGCCGTGGGGGAGACGATCCTCACGGTGCTCGAGGAGCGCAACGTCCCCGTCGCGCAGCTGGGCACCTTCGCCTCGCGCGAGCGCACCGCGGCCGTTGCTTTTCGCGGCCACCGCCTCGACGTGCGGGCCACCTCCGACGATGCGCTGCGCGGCTTCGACGTCGTCTTCTTCGCGAGTGGCGAGGACGCCAGCGAGCGCTATGCGCCGCCGCTGCTCGATCGGGGCAGCGTGGTCATCGACAACAGCTCGACGTATCGCATGCGCCAAGGCGTGCCCCTGATCGTTCCCGAGGTCAACGCGCAAGACGTGCGGCCCGAGCACCGTCTCTTTCCCGTAGCGAACTGCACCGCGATCCTGCTCTGCACGGCGCTGCGCCCCGTGCGCGACGCCGCGGGCCTAACCTCGGTTCGCGTCGCCACCTATCAGGCCGCCAGCGGCGCCGGCCGCGCCGGCCTCGACGAGCTGGCCGCCGGCGAGCGCGCGCTGGTGCTCGAAGATACCGAGCCTGCACCCGCGGTCTTTCCGCGCGCGCTGGCGCGCAACGTCGTTCCGCAGATCGGCAGCTTCGACGTTTCCGGCTGGACCGGCGAGGAGCGCAAGGTGCGCGAGGAGAGCATGAAGATGCTCGGTCTTGCCGATCTGAGGATGAGCGTTACCGCCGTGCGGGTGCCGGTGCGCACGGCGCACAGCGAGGCGGTCTTCCTGGAGACGGCGCGCCCGACGACCTGCGACGACCTGGCCGCCGCCTTCGAACGCGCGCCCGGAATCGTGTTTCACCGCGAGGGGATCGTCACCCCGCGCGACGTCGAAGGCACTGACGAGGTGCACGTTGCGCGGCTGCGTGCCGAGGACGACACCCACTTCGCGTTTTGGTGCGTCGGCGATCAGCTGCGCAAGGGCGCTGCGACCAACGCGGTGCAGATTCTCGAACTGCTGCTCGAGCGGGGATACGTCGCATCGTGAACGCGCTGGCGAACATCGCGGTTTTAAAGTTTGGGGGAACGTCGGTGGCCACGCGCGAGCAGCGCGCGATTGCGTTTACCCGCATCGCCGACGCGCGCGCCGGCGGTTTCGCGACCGTCGCCGTGGTCTCGGCAATGGGTCGTCCGCCCGAACCATATGCCACCGATACGCTGCTCTCGCTGCTCGACGGGCGCGCCGGAACCGGCAACGCCGACCTGCTGCTCTCCGCCGGGGAACTGATTGCCGCCGCGGTCTTCGCCGGCGAACTGAGCGCGTGCGGGGTGCCGGCCGTCGCGCTTACCGGCGCGCAGGCGGGCATCGTCACCGACGCGCGGCACGGCGACGCCACGATCTTGCGCGTCGAGCCGCACGCGGTCCGTGAATTGCTCGAGCGCGATACCGTCCCGGTGGTCGCCGGCTTCCAGGGCATGAGCGAGAACGGCGAAGTGACGACGCTGGGGCGCGGCGGAACCGATCTCTCCGCGATCGCGATCGGCCACGCGCTCGATGCAGCCCGCGTCGACATTTATACCGACGTCAGCGGCGCCATGACGGCCGACCCGCGGCGCGTCGCAACCGCGCGCACGATCGACCGCGCGTCGCTGGCAGAGATGAGCGAGCTGGCCGATCAAGGTGCCAAAGTGATGCACTCGAAGGCCGCCGAGTACGCCAATCGCACCGGGACGCGCTACGCAGTCAAGGGCTTGAGTACCGACCGCGGGACGATCGTCGACGAAAGCGTCGACCACCATCGCCCGGTCACCGGCGTCACCTCGTCGGGGCGCGTGACGTGGGTGCGCATCATCCGCGGCGACATCGAATCACCGCAACGCCGCATGGAGACCGAGCTGGAGATGTTCCGGCGCGTCGCCGGCGCCGAGATCTCCATCGACCAGGTGACGATCAATCAGGCCGGCGTCGCATTCGTCGTCGAGGGCGATCGCGGGGGCGAGATCCGCCGGCTGCTCAGCGATCTCAATATCGCGGTGCGCGTGCGCGAAGGCTGTTCGAAGCTCTCGGTGGTCGGTCTGGGAATGCGCTATGCGCCCGGCGTCGTCTTCAACGTCGTCGAGGCGCTCTCTCGCGCCGACGTCGAGATCATTCATTGCACCGACAGCAACGTCACGATCTCGGTGCTCGTGCCCGCGGCCGAGGCCGAGCGTGCCGAGAATGCCGTCCACGATCAGTTCTGCCTCGAACGGGGGGATTAAGAAATGAACACGCAGCTTGGAGTGATTCTCACCGCGATGGTCACGCCGTTCGACGAGCGCGGCGAGCTGAATCTGGGCGAGGCCAAGCGACTCGCGCGCTGGCTCGTGGATCGCGGCAACGACGGGCTGGTGGTGGCCGGATCGACCGGCGAAGGCCAAACGCTCGACGCGCGCGAGCGCAACGCGCTCTACGGGGCCGTCAAAGAGGCGGTTGGCGGCGACGGGCTTGTGGTGGCCAACGCCGGCACCAACTCGACGCGCGAATCGGTCGGCGCGGTGCGAGAAGCGGCCGCTGCCGGCGCCGACGCGATCCTCGCGGTCGTGCCGTACTACAACAAGCCCACCCAGACCGGCATGCTCGGGCACTTCGGCGCGATCGCCGAGGCGACGACGCTGCCCGTCGTGATCTACAACATCCCCGGCCGCACCGCTGCCAACATGCTGCCCGAGACGCTCCTGGAGCTGGCGCGGCGCCACGCCAACATCGTGGGCGTCAAAGAGTCCAGCGGCGACCTCAAGCAGATTGGCACGATTCTGCGCGACCGGCGCGAGGGCTTCATCGTTTGGTCCGGCGACGACCATCTCTTCTTGCCGTGTTTGGCGCTCGGCGCCGACGGCGTCGTCGGCGTGGCCTCGCACCTCTGCTCGCGCGAGTACCGCGAGATGGTCGAGGCGTTCCGCAACGGCCGCGTCGACGACGCCGCGCAAATCCATGGCTCGCTGCTGCCGCTGATCGACGCGCTTTTTGCTACCACCAGTCCCATCGCCGTGAAGTGGGCGATGGCGCAGCTCGGCTTCGGCGTTGCCGGCTGCCGCCTGCCGCTCGACGAGATTCCCTACGGCGTCGCCGACCGTTTGCGCCCGATGCTGCCCGCGTACGCGCAGCAGCCCGCCGTCGAGTCTCGGTGACGTCGCTCGAGATTCTCGGCTGCCGGCTCGACGCGATCGACGCCGACGAGGCGACCCTCCGCATTCTCAACTACGCGCGCGGCGCGACGGGTGCGCAGGTGGTCACGCTGGGAACCGAGATGGTCGTGTACGCTCAGAAGGACGAACGCTTTCGCGCGATCGTCAACGCCTGCGCGCTCTCGCTTTGCGATACCGTCGGATTGTTGGCCGTCGCGCGCCGGCGCGGCGTGCCGCTTGCGGATCGCGTCACCGGCGTCGAATTGCTCGAGCACCTCTGCGCGGCAGCCGCGAGCGCCGGGTTGCCGGTCTACTTTCTCGGCGGTTCGGAGGGCGTCGCCGCCGACGCGGCGGCGATCCTCGAAGTGCGCTTTCCCGGCCTGCTGATCGCGGGCACGCACTCTGGATATTTCACCGCGCAAGAGGCTTCGCAGATCGCCGCGGAGATCGCGCAGAGCGGAGCGCGGCTGCTCTTCGTGGGCATGGGATCGCCGCGGCAAGAGTTCTGGCTCGCCGACCATCTGCCCGCGACGGGCGCGGGCGCCGGCGTGGGCGTCGGCGGTTCGTTCGACGTGATCTCGGGGCGCATCGCGCGTGCGCCGCACGTCGTGCGGCGGCTCGGCCTGGAATGGCTCTACCGGCTCGTGAGCGAGCCGTGGCGCTGGCGGCGTCAGCTGGCGCTGCCGTATTTCGTGTGGCTGGTCGCGCTCGACTCGCTGGGACTGCGCGGGCCGCGCGACCGCACGGCCGGCTCGTGAAAGCGATGATCCTGGCGGGCGGCCTCTCGACGAGGCTCTACCCGCTCACGAAATCGGTTCCCAAACCGCTGGTTCCGGTGGCCGGCGTTCCCAACGCCGCGCACCTGATGCGCTATCTACGGGCGTACGGCTTCGACGAGATCGCGATCAACGTACACTACCTCGCCGACGCGATCGTCGAGACGCTGGGCGACGGTTCGCGCTACGGCGTGCGGCTGCACTACTCGTACGAGCCTGAGCTGCTCGGAAGCGCCGGCGGGCTGAAGAAGGTGCAAGAGTTTTTTGACGACCAGCCCTTCTTGGTAATCGGCTGCGACGAAGTGACCGACATGCCGCTCGATGAGCTGCTGGAGTTTCACCGCAATCGCGAAGCGATCGCGACGATTGGGCTGCTCGAATGCGAGGAGGTCGATCAGTACGGCGTCGTGGTGCTCGACGAACGTGCCAAGATCGTCGGCTTTCAAGAGAAGCCCGCCAAAGGTACCGAGCGCAGCAAGCTCGCGAACACGGGCGTCTACCTGTTCTCGCCGGAGATCTTCGAGCGTATTCCCGCGGGCGAGTTCTACGACTTCGGCAAGCAGGTGTTTCCCGCACTCCAGAGCAACGGCGAGGCGTTCTACGGTTTCGAAGCGCGCGGCGCTTACTGGGCCGACATCGGCACGCCCAACGAATACCGCCGTGCCAGCTACGACGTCGTGCGCGGCGTGGTGCGGATTCCGCAAACGAGCGCCAACGGCGTCGACCCGACGGCGAGGATCGGACGTGATGTATCGATCGACGGCGCGGTGAGGATCGGCCCCGCGGTAACGATCGGCGACGGCGTGCGCGTGGAAGGCCCGTGCATACTCGACGAAGGCGTGTCCGTTCGAGCGGCCGTACGGCTCGAGCGAGTAATTGTGTGGCGCGGCGCGACGATCGGCGAAGGCGCGCAATTGCGCGACACCATCGTCGGCACCGACTTCACCGTCGCAGCCGGCAGCGAGTTAGAGAACGCGCTGGTAGCCAACCTGTCATCCTGACTAGCCGTTCCCGCACAACTGCGTGAACGGGCGATGTGGATCTCCGCCCGCTACTCGATTTCGTCTTTCCCGCGCAATGCGCGAACTGCAACCTCCTCGGCTCCGGGCTCTGCAACGCGTGCCGCCCGAGCGGAGATCCGCTCGAAGTCCGACTGCCCTCGCTGCGCGTGCGCGCCGTTGCTGCCTACGAAGGGAGCCTGCGTACCGCAGTGCTCGCCCTCAAAGACGGACGGCGCGACGTCGCCGAAGCGCTCGCGACCCTCGCTGCGCCGCTGGTGGCATTGGGAACGACGCTGCTGCCCGTGCCGACCACGGCGAAGCGGCGGCGCGTGCGTGGGCTCGACGGCGTCGCACTGATGGCTCGCGCGGCGGCGACGATCGCCGGCGCGAGCGTCGTCATCGCACTCGATCAGCGGTCGGGCGCGGCTCAACAGGGCCGCTCGCGAGCGGAGCGGCTCGCGGCGAGGGGTCGTTTTGACTGCACCTCGGCGGTCGCGGGGCGCCGCGTCACCCTCTTCGATGACGTCTGCACTACCGGCTCGACGCTCCGCGACTGCGCCACCGCGGTGCGCGAGGCGGGAGGCTCGGTCGACGATGCGATAGTGGTCGCGGTGGCGAACGGTCCTCACCCGTGGAGCCATCCTCTGCCTCGCTGACGCCGCTCGACGAACTCTTCCTGCAGCGCGCGTACGAGCTGGCCGCGCGCGGTATCGGCACCACGTCCCCGAATCCTCCCGTCGGCGCCGTGGTCGTGCGGGACGATCGCATCGTCGGCGAAGGCTACCACCATCGTGCCGGCGGCCCTCACGCGGAGACGTTCGCTTTGGAGCAGGCCGGCGGCGAGGCGCGCGGCGCGACGCTCTACATCTCGCTCGAGCCGTGCGGTCACGTCGGCGCGACCCCGCCTTGCGCGGACGCGGTCGTTGCCGCGGGAATCGCGCGCGTCGTTGCGGGCACCCTCGATCCGACGGAGCATGGCGGCGCGGCGCTGTTGCGCGACGCGGGCGTCGACTTCACCGTGAGCAACGACGTGCGGGCGCGCGAACTGATCGAAGCCTTCGCGCTCGCGGCGGCCTCCACGCGTCCGTACGTTTCGCTGAAGATGGCAATGTCGCTCGACGGCGCCGTCGCGCGGCGAGAGGGCGCCGAAGAGCGTCTCAGCTCCGAGGAGGAGCGGCGCTACGTGCGCGAGCTGCGCATCGCACACGACGCGGTGATGGTGGGCGCGGGAACGGTGCGCGTCGACGATCCGCGACTCACGGTGCGCCCCGCGCACGACCGGCCGCGCCCCTACGTGCGCGTGGTGCTCTGCGGGCGCGACGGCATCTCTCGAAACAGCCGCATCCTCGCGTCGCAAGAAGGGTACGCGCGCACCCTGGTGCTCGCGCCCGGCGCGCTCGCGCAAACGTTGGACGAGCTGCGAGGCGTCGCCGACGTCATCGCCGTCGGTCCACCGGAGAGCGAGCGGCTCGACCTCGCGCGAGCGCTACGGGCGCTCCGCGAGCGCGGCATCTACAGCGTGCTCTGCGAGGGTGGCCCGACGGTAGCCGGACGACTCGTCGCCGAGCGTCTCGTCGACCGTTTTTACTGGGCCGTCGCACCGCGCTTTCTGCCCTCGGATGGTTCGGTACGCGTGCTGCGCGGGCTCGATGCGCCCGGCGGCGTGGCGCTGCGCTTCGACCGCATCGAGCGAGCCGGTGCCGACGTCGTGCTCGCGGGGACCTTCGCCGATGTTTAGCGGTTTGATCCGCTATCGCGGAACCGTGGCCTCGAACAAGTTTCGCGCCGACGGTGGCTCCCGGCTGGTGGTGCGGTGCGAGGGCGTGCAAGCCGAGCACCCGACCCCCGGCGATTCGATCGCGATCGACGGGATCTGCCTCACCGCAACCGCGGTGGTCGATGGAGCGGTTGCGTTCGACGTGGTTCCGGAAACGATCGCGTGCAGCACCCTGGGCGACATGCGCGAGGGCGACGCCGTCAACGTCGAGTACGCGCTGCGCGTGGGCGACCGCATGGGCGGCCACATGGTCTACGGTCACGGCGACGCGGCCGCTCTCGTGCTGGCGCGCACGCCCGAAGGTCAGGGCGAACGCATGCGCGTCGAGTTGCCGCCGGCGCTCGCGCCGTTGGTGGCGCGCAAGGCGTTCATCGCCGTCGATGGCGTGAGCGTTACCGTTGCCGACGTCGGCGAAGGCTGGTTCGAGGTGGCGCTCATCCCCGAGACGCTCGCGCGCACCACGTTGGGCAGCCGCCGGCCGGACGACCGCGTGAATCTCGAGGTGGATCCGCTTGCGAGGTACGCGCGTGGCGCGTTTTAAGGATACGTTGCCGGCGGGTGCGCGTACGTTCGAGGCGCGGCTGCAGGTGCAGTGGGCCGACATCGACGTGGTCGGCATCATGTACTTCGCCGCCTATCCGCGCTTCGCCGAGTACGCCGAGATGCGAATGTTCGCCGACCTGGGTTTCCCGTACGAGAGCGTCTTTACCGAGTACGACTTCTGGCTTCCGCGCGTACGCGTGGAGGCCGAGTATCACGCACCAGCGATGATGAGCGACTGGCTGCGGATGCGCACGCATATCGAACGGGTCGGCTCGTCGAGCGTTCGCTGGAAGACGGTCATCTTCAACGAACGGACCGGCGAAGCGGGGGCGGCGCTCACGTTCGTCGTCGCGGCGATCGGCGGCGCGACGAGAAAGAGCCGTCCGCTGCCGGAACCGATTCGTGCCGCGCTGCTGGCCTGCCTCGGCGAACCGGTTTCGTGAGCGCGGCCGCGAATCGCGTGGCGGTGCTGGTCGCTCCGAAGAAGATCGAGCTGCGCGAAGAACCAGCGCCGCAAGCGCCGCCCGGGGGCATCGTGGTCGGCGTGCGCGCCGCGCTGACCGACGGCACCGATTTGAAAACGTTTCGCCGCGGACATCCCAAGATGCCATTCCCCACGCGTTTCGGTCACGAGTTCTGCGGCGACGTCGCGGCGGTCGGCGAAGGTGTGACGGCTTTTGCCGCGGGCGATGCCGTGATGTGCGCGCATACCGGCCCGTGCGGGCAATGCTTTTGGTGCACCCACGCGCAGGAGGAACTCTGCGAATCGCTGATGCCGGCGATGATTTTGGGCGCATACGCCGATACGATTGCGGTGCCCGAGCGCGTGGTGCGGTCCAACTGCTTTCTCAAGCCTTCCAACGTGAGCTACGTCGAGGGCGCGTTTCTCGAACCGCTGGCGTGCGTGGTGCATTCGGTGCGGCTCCTCGCGGCGCACCCCGGGGAGATCGTGGCGATCGCCGGTAACGGCGCCTTCGGGATTTTGCACGCGCTGCTGCTGATGCGGCGCGGCGTTGAGGTACTGCTCTTCGGCCGCCGCGCCGCGCGCGTGGAGCTCGCACGAGACCTCGGCATCGCGAGTTACGACACCGGCGACGCACCGCTGGAGACGACGATCGCGGCCCGAACGCAAGGCCGCGGGGCCGATGCGTTTGTGGAGTGCACCGGCGCTCTGGAGATGTGGGAGCGCGGCCCGTCGCTCGTGCGCCGAGGCGGCCGCGTATCGTTCTTCGCCGGGCTGCCCAGCGCTGCGCGAGTGACGTTTGATGCCGGACGCTTGCACTACGACGAGGTGGGCGTGCTCGCGCCGTTTCATTTCGCCCCGGCCGACGTGCACGCGGCGTCGGAGCTAATTGCTGCGCGCGAACTGCCGCTGGAGCGGCTCGTCTCCGGCAGTTACCCGCTCGGGCGCATCGGCGAGGCTTTTGCGCTGCTCGACGCCGGTGATGGCATGAAGTTGGTGATCGAGCCGTGACGCCGCAGACGATGCGCGCCGCCGTGCTCTACGACGTCGACGACATCCGCATCGAGGAGCGCGCCGTTCCCGAGCTGCGCGAGGGCGAGATTCTCGTTCGGACCAAGGCCAGCGGCATCTGCAGCGGCGACATCATGCCGTGGTACATCCGCCGCAAAGCACCGCTGGTGCTCGGGCACGAGCCTGCGGGCGTGGTTGCGGCGGTGGCGGGCGAGACGCCGTTCTCGGTGGGCGACCGCGTCTTCGTGCACCATCACGCACCGTGCTTCGCGTGCCGCGCTTGCGAGCGCGGCGACTACGTGCAGTGCGCCACGTGGCGCGCCACCAAGATCGATCCCGGCGGGATGGCGCAATACTTTCGCGTGTCGCTGGAGAATCAGCGCGACACGCTGCCGCTGCCCGACGGCGTCGACTTCGTCGACGCCGCGCTCGTCGAGCCGCTGGCGTGCGTGGTGAAATCGCTGCGGCGCAGCGGCGCGCGGCCCGGGGATAGGCTCTACGTGATCGGCCTGGGCGTGATGGGGCAGCTGCACGTGCTCGCGGCCAAGGCGCTGGGGGCGAAAGTGTTCGGCAGCGACTTCCTCGAGCGGCGGCGCGACCTCGCGCGCGGCAATGGCGCCACTGCCTTCGACCCCGGGGAAATCCAGAGCGCGCTACCCGACGGCGCCGACGTCGTAATTTGCGGCCCGGGCAACGACACTGCACTGCACGCCGCCTGTGAAGCGGCCGCCGGCGGCGGCACGATCGTTATGTTCACCCCGTTCCCGCCGGAGATGCCGGTAACGCTGGAATCGCAGAAGTTCTACTTTGGGGATCTACGCGTCGTTGCGAGCTACTCGTGCGGCCCCGACGATACGCGCGAAGCGTTATCGTTAGTCGAGCGCGGCATAGTAACGGCGGCCAAGGTCGCCGCAGAACGCATCGGGCTCGAAGACGTCCCACGCGCCTATCGCGACCTCGCCCAAGCGCGGATCCTCAAACCAATCGTCTGCTTCGAGTAACGCCGGCATCCCCTGCGCAGTCGCAGGGCGCCCCGTCCGGTGCTGCGACGTTTTGTTGCGGACGGTTAGGCTTCGGCGTACTGCGGCGGCGCGATCTCGACCGGGAGGGCGACGTCGTCGGATCGCGAGGTGACGCGCCACGCGAGGAGGAGCGCGATCACGTAGAGGGCGGCAGCGAGCAGCCACGGCGCGCCGATGAGGCCGAGACCGCGCCACGGACCGGCGAACTGAGCGAAGGTGAACGAAAAGATCGCCGGGCCGATCAGCATCGAGATGCCGCGCACGGAGCCCAGCGCGCCTTGCAGTTCACCCTGCTCCTCCGGCTTGACGCGGCGCGTCATTAGCGCCTGCGACGACGCCTGATACATCGGCAGCGCGATGATCGCCGCGGCTACCAGGAACACGTATCCATTGTTCACGCCGAGCAACGACAGACCCAGCACCGCGACCACAAGGCTCGCAAGCAGCGTGCGGCGGTCGCCGAGCTTGGCGACGACCGGCGCGACCATCGTCGCTTGATTGACCGCCGACACGATGCCCACGAGCGCGAGCGTAAGGCCCACGCTGCCGGTGCTCCAGCCGAACGCAGCGATGCAGTAGATAACCCAAACGTTTGGGAAGACCTCGTGGGCCACGTTGGTGATAAAGTTGACCAGCGTGAGCCCCCACAGCTCGTGATGCGAGCGCAGCAGACGTAAACTTCCCACGGGATTGGCGCGGCGCCATTCGAGGCGCGCGGTGCGGCGCTCGCGCGGCAGCGATTCCGGCAGCACGAAGATGCCGTAGAGCGTATTGATCAGCGCGAAGAGTGCGGCGGCCCAGAACGTCAAGCGCGGGTTGATCGTACCGACCGCCCCGCCGATCGCCGGGCCCAGCACGAAGCCGAGGCCGAACGCGCTGCCGATCATGCCGAACGCGGCAGAGCGCTTCTCGGGCGGCGTGACGTCGGCGATGTAGGCCGAGGCCGTCGACATGTTCGAGGTCGCGATGCCGGAGAGCACGCGACCGGCGAAGAGCCACCACAAGTTCGGCGCCAGCGCCATAATCGCGTAGTCGATTGCCGTGGCGGCGTTGGAGATCAGAATTACCGGACGCCGGCCGACGCGATCGGAGATCATGCCGAGCAGCGGCGACCAGAAGAACTGCATGAGCGCCCACGCCGTGGCGAACAGACCGATGATCTTGGCAGCGTGCGCATAGTCGTTGCCCACGAAGCCGGCGATCAGCTTGGGAAGCACGGGGCCGATCATGCCGAACGTCATCATGTCGATGAGCACCGTGACGAAGATGAAGACGGTGGCCGCGCCCCGCGCGCGTTCACTCCGAATCATAGATATGCTCCAGCCAGTAGTCGACGGCGCGATCGATGCGCTCGCGATCGTGCGTTGCCAGAAGGTCGAGTAAGAATCCGCGGAAGCCGGCGACGATCGTCGTCGCAAAGGCGCGCGCGTCGGCCGGCGACGAGTTGTGCTTCGGCGCGCAGGCATCGAGGAGACGCAGCCACTCGCCGACCGAGCCGTCGAGGTAACCGCCGAAACGATCCCGATCTTGCAGCGCGAGTACGTAGATCTCGAAGGAAAGACGGGTTAGCGTCTCCCACTCCGGCTTGCTCCACTGCTGCCACAGCGTTCTCGCGACTTCGCGCGGCGGCAGATCGGTGCTCTCGAGCGCTTGCATCATCGCTTGCTGGCGGAGGCGGCCGCGCCGGACGATCTCAACAACCAGATTCTCCTTCGACTCGAAGTAGTGAAGCAGCACGCGCGGGCTCGATCCGATGGCCTTGGCGAGCGGCCGAAGCGAAAGACCGGCGAGGCCGCGAGCGCTTACATAGTCGACCGCTGCCTCGAGCAGCTGGAGCCGGCGGGCCTCATCGGGGGTTCTCGACACGGGTTATACTAACATAAATGAAACAAACGTTTCAAGTATAAAAACGGGGAAACATGCTCGCTTACTAGTGGACCTGGGGAGAGCAAAATTAACCGGAGTCTGTTAAAGTGGAGGCATGGCACCTTCTCAGATGCCGTTACGTCCATTGCTCGTGGCCGCGGCGCTTGAGCTGGGGGTTACCGGCCTCATCCTCATCATCATTCCCGAGCTCTTCTCCAGGCTGGTCTTCGGCGCGCAGCTTTCGCCACCGGGGCTCGCCTTAGGGCGCTTCGCCGGCATTGCCTTGCTCTCAATGGGCTTTCTGGCATGGCCTCGCCCGCGATCGCACGCGGCAAGCGGCGAGATGGTCGTCCCCTCGCTCTCGATCTACAACCTTCTGGCGTCGGTCTATCTGACGTACCTTGGGGCCGGCGTGAAGCTCAGCGGCCTCTTTCTCTGGCCGGTCGTCGCGATCCACGCAATCCTCGCGGTGCTCTTCATCCGCGCGTTTATCGTCCACGAACGGCAGACGGTCTAAAGCCGCGGGCGATTTACCCGTTCAGAGAGCCTTCTTCATATAAAAGCGCGTGTGTCCCGCTGGGCAGTTTTCCAGCGCTCCGAAAACTTCGTAGCCACGCTTCTCATAGAATTTTCTTGCTGCGAAATCGAAGGCATCGAGATGCGCGAGTTCAGCGCCTTTGCGCCGAGCCTCTTCCTCAGCTTTTTCGAGCAGAGCCGATCCGAAGCCGCCGCGACGTACGTCCCGATCGGCCCACAGCACCTCGATGCTTAAGACGTTCCAACAATACAGCACGGCTTGAATCCCGGCGATCCCGATCGTGTCCCAGGCCGTGGTGTATGAAAGGGCCGCCCTCGTAGCCTAGAGAGCGGCCACCGTGGCTTTCGGCGAAGGTTGTTTTTGCACAATAACCGACACGAAAGGAACCACGATGACCAAGGCTAGTATCGCACTTACCGACGTCGCCGAGAAGGGGGCTGACGTCGATTTGGTGCGCGACATG
>DASZGC010000023.1:0-14517 GCA_035939175.1 Candidatus Cybelea sp.
CCCTGTCCGGCGCCCAAAAGAAAGAGGTTGCCGCTGGCGTCGTAGCCGACCGAGAGAAAACGGTAAATGGCGGAGTCTTGATAGAGTTGCGGCGTTCCGGTGAACTGCGGCAGGACCGCGACGGCGAACGTAAACTGATCGTACTGAATGAGCGCGGCAACATTGCCGGTGGTATTGTCTACCGAGCAGCCGCGCACTTCTCCAGGAGCCGTGCCGATCGTCACCATGCCGGAGAGCGACGTACCGGCGTAGGGATACTCGCCGATGATCGGCGCGTTCGTGGACACGTTCCGTCCTCCGACGAAGACGTTGCCGCGTCCATCCGAACAGATTCCCATGGCGCCGAACGGGAGCGTAAGACCGTTGAGGACTTGACCGCTCGGATAATCCAAGATGAGGCCGGCCGCGCTGCGGAAAGACCCAAAGGCGTAGATCAAAGGCGCGCCCGAGCTCGCTTGGTGTGCTCGGTATTGCGGTGCCGTTTGGGGCACCGCGCCGACGGGCGCCGACGACGCACCGCCGCAACCCGCCAAGAGTCCGATAGCAAAGCTCGCGCTCAACGCGTAACGGCAGCCAAAAGTCGTCATAACACCCATCCTCTTCCGCAGGGAACGTTCGCCGGGCCGTCAGCGTTCCCCGGCGAGGCAAAATAGCCGACAAAGGGCTCTGGGGAAGCGCACGGCGGCGTCGAACGTCTACGACCGGAGGACGTGGCAAATGTATCCATTGGTCGGGCGCTTCACTTTGGCTGCTTTCGTGGCGTCATTCGTGTTTGCGGGTTGCGGCGGATCGCAGCCGCTGCCGAGTTCGGCATCTGCGGCAACCCAAGCGCGGATCGCTCGGACCGAAAAATCCGGCGATCTGCTCTACGCATCCACGCAAAGCGGCAACCTCTACGTGACGACGTTCCCGCAGGGTAAGTACGTCGGCATCGTGGGAGTGAGTGGCGGCTCGCCGATCGCAATCTGCTCCGACAAGCACGGCAACGTCTTCGTTCCAGTGCAGACCGTCAGCTCCGGAACGATCTACGAGTTTGCGCACGGAGGGACGTCGCCGATCGACACGCTCTCCGATCCGCAACCGCCGATGGGCTGTTCCGTCGATCCGACGACCGGAAACCTCGCCGTCGCCAACGGCAAGTACGGCCTCGCCGTGTATGCCGACGCGCAGGGACAACCGACGATGTACGATGTCGCGGCGTGGGCATGCACGTACGATGACAAGGGCAACCTCTTCATCGACTCAGCCTACAATGTCGCGACTTTGTACGAATTACCGAAGGACGGCCAGCTCCAATCCATTTCTCTCAACGAGCGGATCGGCGAGTATAACGACCGCGGCACCAGCGTCCAGTGGGACGGCAAGTACTTGGCGATCACGTATCTCCCGCAGCGTGGCCACGGCTCCGCGACCGTCTACCAAGTCGCGGTCTCCGGATCGTCCGGCACGGTGGAGAACGCGATCACACTCGACTCGAAGACGCACAACCAACAAGCGTACACGCCTTACACGTGGTCGCAGGACGGCAGCATCGCGATACCCGTGGCGCAGGGCGGCCGGCGCATCGCACTCTACGGTTATCCGCGGGGCGGCAGCCTTCAAAAGAGCATCGCCGTAAGCGGGTCGGTTCTCGGTGAGACGGTCAGCGTTGGAAAGTAGGCCGTTCGCGTTTAGCGCGTTTGCCGTGGCGGCATTGCTGACCGCATGCGGCGTTCCCGGGCCACCGGCGGGCGTTGCTTCGAGTGCGGTGAAGCGCGAGAGCGGTTCGTCGAGCCAGACGTTCAACTACACCGGCGCGACGCAATCGTTTTACGTACCGACCGGGGTAACGTCGCTGCAGATCACCGCCATCGGCGCGGGTGGAAACGGTCCGGTCGATCAGTCCGGAAAGCGCACGGGTGGACCGGGAGGCTTGATGTCTGCCACGGTGCCGGTGACTCCTACCGAGGACCTTATCGTCGTCGTCGGCGGCGATACGGGTTACAACGGCGGCGGAAAAGATGGCGGTTGCCGCGGCCTCTGCTACGGCCATCATGGTGCCGGCGCTTCCGACGTGCGAGAGGGAGGCGATGGCTTATCGAACCGCATCCTCGTTGCCGGCGGCGGTGGCGGTGCCGGCGGACTTTGCCGCGGCACGTATGCCGAGGGCGGCATTGGCGGCGGCCTCGTCGGCGGTCGCGGTGCCGATGGGCTTTTCCAGCGCCACGGCTTTGGCGGTCACGGCGGAACGCAGGTCGCCGGTGGCCGCTCTGGGCGCGGCGGCAACTTTGGAAACGACCACCGACGCTCTGCGAGCGGCTATCGCGGATCGCTCGGCTACGGTGGACCCGGCGGCGACGCGGGCGATAAAGCCGGCGGTGGTGGCGGCGGAGGCGGAGGTTACTACGGTGGCGGGGGCGGGGGTGGCGGCGGCCATCTCGCGCTTCATTGCGGAGGCGGGGGTGCCGGTGGCGGCGGCTCATCGTACGCCGAACCCGATGCAACCAACGTCGTCGACGAACCAGGGCAAGGCGCACCGCCGACCTACAACGGCAGTGTCACGATCTCGTGGGACGAGAGACCATGATCGGCTCGCGCGTGGCCGCGTATCTCGGCCTTGTTGCGCTGCTCGCCTTACCAGCGGGTTGCGATGGATCGCCGGGCGGCTTCGACCCTTAGCTCAGTTCCCGCAGCCTCAGCAAGAAATGTGCGGCCAGCATCCGGCTCTTCCGGATGCGGTGGTTCTTCGTGCTGCCCGGCCTTGCCGGGAGGCTCGGGCATTTTGATCGACGGCGACCTCTCTCAGGCTCACGATTGGGGTGACGGCTGGTTCACATGGAAGAAGCATTGGACCCCAGCGCCCGATTGGATTGTGTCTAAAGGCACGGTCGACGTTTATGGGAGCGCATACTGGGATGTCGGCGGGCTGTGCGGCGTCGATCTTGACGGCTATTCTCCCGGTGGCATTAAGTCCGCGCCATTTCCGACCAAGCCTGGGGCTCCGTACACGCTATCATTCTTGTTTTCGGGAAACGGCGAGACGGGGCCAACCGTAAAGAAGATGGTCGTTAGGACCCACGCGGCAGCGCATCGGGGCCCGTTATCTCCGGAATGGCTATAACGGCAGACTGATTTTTCGCACCTGCCTGCTTTTATGGGGCAGAAGCGCCTTTCGGGCAAAGTCCCGCCTCGCGTCCGGCGGGAAACAGGTACGCCTACCGGAAACCTTAGGCGCACCTAACATGAAAGGCTTTCTCACTCGCTCCGCCGTGGCGGCCGCCGCGGGGGTCTTGCTTGCCTGCTCCACCGCGCCGCTGGTGGCGTCAGCCGACGCCGACGAGGCCGGTGCGTCACCGAACTCAACCTCGCTGGGGCTGCAACCGCTGAGCGCCCCGCTACCCGTCGCCACGGCGGCTCCGGGCGAGTCGCGCACCTTCGTCCGTCCCGACGGCGCCTATCAGGCGATCCCAGAAGGCGGCGGCCGCACGAAGGTCTTCCATATCGTCGAGCGCGCGGCGCCGTGGACGCTCAAGCCCGGCCTTACCGTGATGGCCAACACGTACAACGGCGTCGTTCCCGGACCCGTGCTCCAGGTGAATCAAGGCGACACCGTCGTGATCGACTACGCAAACGACGGCGCGATACCCGACTCGATCCACCTGCATGGGATCCACGACATCCCCGTCGACATGGACGGCGTCGGCGGCATCTCGCAAGCGCTCGTGCCGACGGGCGGCCACTTCGTCTACCGCTTCGTCGCCGATACGCCCGGCACGTTTATCTATCACACGCACGACGACGAAGCGATGCTCGACTCCGGCCTCTACGGCGCGATCGTCGTCCTGCCGGCGCATTCGCTCGCGCTCGAACGCAACCTCGCGCACGACTATCTCGAGATGATCTCGTCGTGGCAGATCCAGAGCGGCGCCGAGAACCACTTCACGCTCAACGGCAAAGAGTATCCGGCGACTCGTCCGATGGAGGTGCGCAAGGGAGAGAGGTTCCGCGTTCGCTGGATCAACATCTCCGGCGAAGAGTTCCACACGATGCACACCCACGGGCATTATCAGCAGATCGTCGCCCGCGACGCGGAGCCGCTGGACTACCGCGACGTTGAGGATACGGTGCTCGTGGCGCCCGGGCAACGCGTCGACGTCGTCATCCACGCCGACGCCGCGCCGGGCACGTGGCTGGTGCACTGCCACGTGATGGACCACATCGAAGACGCGACCGGGATGCCCGCGGGCTTGATTACCGCGATCCATTACGCCGGTACGCGCGAGACCCTCGCCTCGATGTACCGCGCGATGACACCGACCGCCGGCACCGCGCCGCACGCGCTCGGCTTCTGGATGACCGTGCTGCTCGGCGCGATCGCCGGCTTCACCATCTTCCTCGGGCTGCCGATCGCGCGCGCCCGCAGCTTCTCTCCCCAGACGATCGCGCTGCTCAACGCGCTGGCCATCGGAATTCTGCTCTACCTCGTGGTCGAGATCGCGCAGAACGCGATCGCCCCGATCTCGCAAGCGCTCAACGCGTGGCACGCTGCGGCGGCACCCTTCCCGGTTCTGCTCGTGCTCGTCTTCGTCGCGGGCTTGGCGATCGGTCTCGTCGGCCTCGGCAGCGCGGCCACTCATTTCACGCGTCAGGCCGCGAAGCACGCCGAGAACCCGATCGTGCTCGCCGCGATCATCGCCATCGGCATCGGCGCGCACAACTTCGGCGAAGGCCTCGCAATCGGCGCATCGGCGGCGTCGGGCGCGACGGCGGTGGCGCTGGCGCTGATCGTCGGCTTCGGATTGCATAACGCCACCGAAGGGTTCGGCGTCGCGGCGCCGCTGGTCGGCAAGGTCGTGCCGTCGTGGGCGCTCATCGGCCTGGCAGGACTGATCGCCGGCGGTCCCACATTCATCGGAACGATCGTCGGCTACAGTTTCTACTCGCCGACGCTCTCGGTGCTCTTCCTCGCAATCGCGATCGGGGCACTCGTATTTGTCATCGGCGAGCTGTGGAACGTGCTGCGTCGCAGCGGGCTGACGGCGTCGGTAACCGCGACGATGTGCGCCGGGTTCTTGATCGCCTTGGCAACGGAACTGTTTCTCGACATGAATGGAGGCTAAGGCAGGCGTGACGTTTGAGGAGTTTTATCCCGAGTATTTGGCGGCGCATCGCGACTCTCGCACCAAACTGGTGCATACTGCCGGGTTGCTCGGCGGCCTCGCGCTCGGAGTCGCCGGCATCCTCACGCGCCGCCCCGCGCTGATCGCCGGCGGCGTAGCGTTAGGATACCTCCCGGCGTTCGCGTCGCATTGGATCTTCGAAAAGAACCAGCCGAAAACGCTCGAGCATCCGGGACTCTCGTTCCTGGGCGACTTCGTCATGGTCTACCAGTTCCTCACGGGTACGCTCGATGAAGCGGCGTAGCCTTGCGGCGCTGGCCGCGCTGATGCTGTTCTCGCCGCCGGCGCTCGCGGCCGGTCCAACCGCAACCGCGGCGCTCAATGCCATAGCCGCGCGGCCGCAGTTCGCTCACGCAATCGTCGCGGCCGAGGTTTGGGACATCGACTCTGGCCGCGCGCTTTACGCGCGCAACGCCGACGTGCTGATGGAGGCGGCATCGACCACCAAACTGCTGACCAACGGTACTACCCTCGCGCTGCTCGGCCCGAACTTCCGCTTCACGACCCCCGTGTATCGTACCGGCACGATCGATAGCGCCGGCGTGCTGCACGGCGACCTCGTTCTCGTCGCCAGCGGCGACGCCAATCTCTCGCAGCGCATCGGCCCCAACGACACGCTGCGCTTCGAGAACGAAGATCACTCCTACGACGGCGGCTACGACACGCGCGCGATTCCCGGCGATCCGCTGACCGTGCTGCGCGACCTGGCCAAACAAGTCGCGCAGGCCGGCATCAAGGAGGTCGACGGACGAGTTGCCGTTGACTCCTCGCTCTTTCCCGATCAAGGGCCCGAGGGCGGCACCGGTGCCATCGTCTCGCCGGTCGTCGTCAACGACAATCTCGTCGACGTGACCGTCACGCCCGGCGAGAACGCCGGCGATCCCGTAACGATCGCCGTCTCGCCGCAGACGCCGTACGTCTCCTTCGTCAACAACGCGAAAACCGGTGCCCCAAAGACCGAGCCCACCATCGATCTCTCACAAGACAAGACCAACGCCGACGGCACGCACACGGTCACGATCGCCGGCGCCATGCCGGCCGGCAAGCCGATCCTCTTCGCGTATCGCGTGCCCGAGCCGCAACGATACGCGCAGGCCGGCTTCGCGCTGGCGCTGCAAGACGCCGGGGTAACGGTGAACGTTCCAGCCGATGCGCCGCCGTTCGATGCCGCGAAAGCCGCAGCGGCGTACGTGCCGGCCAATCTCGTGGCCAAGCACCTGTCGCCACCGATATCCGAAGACGTCTACGTCACCCTCAAGGTAAGCGACAACCTGCACGCGGGATTGATGCCGTACATGTGGGGCGTCTACGTCGCGCACGCGAAGACCGACGTCCTGCGAGCCGGTTTTGCGCGCGAACACGCGATGCTCTCGAACGCGGGGCTCGATCTCGCCGGCGCCGCCCAACAAGACGGCCTCGGAGCCTTCGGCTTCTTCACGCCGCGCTTCATGGTGAGCTATCTCACGTGGGTCTCGCGGCAGTCGTGGTATCCATCGTTTTTGCGCGCACTGCCGATTCTCGGCGTCGACGGCACGCTCTTCAACATTCAAAACGGCTCGCCGGCGGTGGGCAAGGTGCACGCCAAGACCGGCACGTGGGGCTCGGAGAATCTGCTCGACGACGACGAGCTGGTGAGCAAAGGCCTCGCAGGGTACATGACGACCAGTCACGGACGCCACATCGCCTTCGCTTTCTATATCAACAGGATGGCAGGAAAGCAGAGCGTGAACACGAGCAAAGACGCGGCGCACTACGCCGGTCAAACGCTGGGCGAGATGGCGACCGATGTTTATACCATGCTGTGACGTTGCGGTCGCCGCACCGGCGAGCCAGGCTCCTGCGCCGATCACTTGGAACGGCGTAACCCTCGGCGCGCCTGCGGCGGCCCTGCGTTCGAAGTTCGGCGATCCGCTGCGCATCGTCGTTTTGGACAACGGCAGCACGCCGGTCGCACGCTACTGGCTGCCCGGAAACGACTCGACGTATTTTCTGATCGTCGAAAAGAACGGCTACATCGATCGTTTTGAAGTCTTCAGTCATACGCCGCCGGGCGCCATACTCGCAAACGTGCCGCCCGATCCGTTCGGCGTTCGCCTCGGCGATTCAATGGAAAACGTGCAGCGGGAACACCCGAACCTACGCTCCGGCACCTCGCCTCAAGGCATGCCCGTGCTCCTCGGCAACTCCGCAACCGCGGCCAATGTGATCTATTCCTTTGAAAACGACCGTCTCGAGAGCATTCTTTGGGTAAACCAGACCTCCGACAATCGCCGCGCCGTTGCCGGGATAACGCTGCCTGCAGGCGACTCGTTCAGCACGGCAATTGCCGACGTTGCGAAAAACGAGAGCGACGGCGTCGCTTGGGAGTATCGTTTCCTCTCCTTCAACCCGTGCGCCGAGAACTCGGCGTGGAAGTTGCAATCGCAGGCGCTAACCTCCCGGGGAGGCCACGCGTACGACGTGCTGCACGTCATCTGTCCCGCAACCAATCAGAAGCGCGACTTCTACTTCGACATCGCGAGCTACTTCGGCAAACTCTAGGACCACCCCAAGCTCCTTAAGTGAGTGTAATCCGATAGAGCAGCGTCTCGTCGTTGTGAAATGCCGGGCCGCGATTGCGCTGCCCGATCAACACGCCGCCGTTCTTCTCGATCACGCGCTGCGAAGCGCGGTTCGCGACCCCGGTCGTAATCTCGACGTACTTTAGCCCGCGCAGACGCGCCTCCGGAAGAATCAGCGCGAGCGCCGCCGTCGCGTAGCCGCGCCCTTCTTTCCAGGGGACGACGCTGTAGCCGATGTGACCCGGGCAGGTCGGCGGCAGCTCCGAAGTTCCCGGCTGCCAGCGTAGGCCGATGCTGCCGGCAAACTCACCATCCCAGATCCAGCGGCGAAAGCCGGGAAGACGCGCGACCAACGTGCCGTCCGGCAGCGCGACCGGTCCCGCCCTTCCCTCGGGATCGTCGCAGCGCAAAAAGAACGCCTCGGGATCGCTCTCGACCAGCGCCAGCTCCTCCAAACGTGAGGTGCTGCTGCGCGAAGAGGTATCGTGCGACCAGCCGCGCTGCAACGCGTCGACGTAAGCCGCAAGATACTCCGGCGATGGCTTGACCAGAATCAAGCAATGAGCTCGGCGAACGTCGGCAGCTCGATGTTGCCGCCGGAGACGACGGCCACGATCGGACCGGTGCCCGCCTTGCCGCTCAATGCAGCGGCGACCGAAAGCGCGCCCGCGCCTTCGGCGATCACGCGCGTCTTCTCCGCCAGTACGCGCATCGCGCGCTTGGTTTCGTCGAGCGTGACGACGATCGAGCCGTCGACGACCGGCTTCATCCGCTCCCACATCCGCGGGAAGACGCTCTTGCCGCCCGCGCCGTCGACGAACGAGGCGCGCCAGTTCGGGAACTCCATCGCGCGGCCGTGTTCGAAGGAGAGCGCGCCGGGCGCCGCGGTCTCCGGCTCGGCGCCGAAGATGCGAACGTTGGGCTTGCGTGCGCGCACGCCCGACGCCACCCCGGTGATCAGTCCGCCGCCGCCGATGGCGGTAACGATCGTCTCGACTTGCGGCAGATCCTCGACGATCTCCAAACCCATCGTGGCGTTACCGGCGATGAAATCGTCGTCGTCGAACGGATGGACGAACGTGCCCTCGACGCCGGCAAACTCGCGGCGTTCCATCGCTTCCCAGCACGCATCGAACGACGCCTTGACGATGTGCGCGCCGAGCGCGCGCATGCGCGACACTTTCGTCTCCGGGGCAGTCTCGATCGTGACGACCGTGCACGGAACGCCGGCCGCCCGTGCCGCGTAGGCGACGCCTTGCCCGGCATTGCCCGCACTGATCGTCCAGACGCCCAGCGCGCGCCGCTGCGGTGCGAGCAGCGCCACGGCGTTGGCGGCGCCGCGCAGCTTGAACGCGTTGATCGGCTGGAGATTTTCGAGCTTGAGGTAGATCTCGGGCTGCCCACGATCGGTCTGCAGCTTGAGCAGCGGCGTGCGCACGATCGTGCCGGCGATGCGCGCGCGAGCGGCTTCGATCGCGTCGATCGTGATCGGCTCGATCGGCTTCATGCTACTTCGGGAGGCTCAGGGCGGCAGCGAGCGGTTCGCGAAAACCCGACGTCATGCCGTACCCGGGCAGGCCGCCTGGGGGATAGGCCCACTGCGCGACCTTCGGCGTTCCGGTATTGTCGTAGCAGGCGTCGTCGGCGCCGAGCATCCCCGTGGCTTGCGCCTTTGTCGCGGGCGTGATGTTCTGCTTAGCCGTAAAGAATGGAACGACGACGTCGGCTTGGCTTTCGTAGCAGTCATCGGTGAACTCGTATTCTTTGGCGACGGGCGTGAGCGCGGTGCCGGAGAGCGTGACGTCCCAAATGCCGGTCTCCTGGTACCCGCCCGCCTCCTGGTCGCCCAATGCGATGTACTTCCCGTCCCAACTGGTGCTGCCGGCAAAGAGAATCTTGACGCCCTTGTGTTTGAGCGCGATCATTTGGCTGCCGCCGGCGGGAATTTCGCAGACGTGAATCGTGCTGTACTCACCCTCGCCAATCAGATTACCGTTGGGGTCGTAGCCGAAGGGCCAGAGGTAGTAGCAGGCAGTGTTGTTGTTTTCGACGCAACGGCCGCCGGATTTACCATGCGGAAAAATGCAGACTTCGCCCCCGGTATTGTCGCCTTCGTAATCGGTGATTGCGACGTCGCCCTTCGCGCTGACGGAGCATCCGATGGGGTAGTCGGACGTCGTGTACGTGTTGATCGGAGACGTACCGCCGCGAGCGTATTCGAAGGTCGTGTAGGTTCCGAAATTAGCAACGAACACGTCGCCCTTGGTATCCACGCACATCCCGTAGGGCAGGCTGAAACCCGTGAGCGTTCCCACCTGCGTCGGCTTCTGCGGCCAGCCGCTAAACACGTCGACGTCTTCGGTGCGCCAGTCGCCGACGTAGAGCAGCGGCCCGGACTTCGCCTTGGCATCGGCGGTCATCCATGACTTGCGGCGGTCGGGCTGCACTGCACCGGGGACGAATCGAGGCGTCGTGAGCGCAGCCACCCGAAGCGCCGAGAGCGACGTGAAGCCGGTCTCGCCCCCGCTCGGCGCGACGCCTGTCAGGGCGCCGTTCGAATCCGTCTGCGCGCTGCACGCTCCGAGCGCAAGCACACCGCTAACCACGAGCCACGTCAACGGGGGCCATCTCATGCGTGCAAGGTTCGCCCGCACAGGGATTCGAACCCTCGGAGCGCTCACGTTCACTCAGAGGCAACGATGCAAACATTCGCGCGTTTACTGCTCGGCGTCGCGCTCGCCAGCGCCGGCGGGGCTGCCGCAAGAGCGTCGACACCATCGACGCCAGCCTCGAGAGCGGCGCTCAAACCGATTAGCCAGGCCGCACTGCGGACGATGGTCGACGCGACCGCTCGCGAACTCCGGGTTCCCGGCGCAGTGGTGCTCCTGCGCACGCCCCAGGGCGAGTTCTCGATTACGTACGGCACCACGCAGCTCGGGACGACGCGTCGGCCGACAGCCGGCACGTACTTCCGAATCGCCTCGAACACCAAGTCGATGACGGCCGCGCTGATCGTGCAACTGGCCCAGGAAGGCAAGCTCAAGTTCAGCGATCCCGTTTCAAAATACGTCGCGGGCGTGCCCAACGGCGACCACATTACTATTGCCGAGCTGCTGAACATGCGCAGCGGTCTCTACAACTACCTCGATGCCCCGGTGGTCGCGGCGACCGCAGACCGCGATATGACCAAGGTTTGGACTCCGACCGAGCTGCTGGCGATCGCTTTTGCGCACAAACCCAACTTTGCGCCCGGCGCGAGCTACGAATACAACAACACCAACTACATCCTGCTCGGCCTTATCATCGAGAAGATCGGAGTCGTGAGGCTGGCCGAGACCATGCGCGTCCGACTGTTCGAGCCACTCGGCCTGCGGCACACCGAACTGCCTCCAAGCAACGTGACCGCACTGCCGAAACCGTACTCCCACGGATACATGTACGGCAGTTCCTCGGTCGCCTTCACGGGGACGCCGCCATATTCGCCTGCGGTTAAGGCCGCGGCTCGCGCGGGTCGCCTTTTGCCGACGGACTACACCAACCTGAACACCACCTTCGGCTGGGCGGCCGGGGGCGCCGTCTCGAACGCGAGCGATCTCGCGACGTGGATCGAGGCGCTGGTCTCCGGGCGCGTGTTCGACGCGCGGTATCAGCAGCGTTGGATCGACAGCCTACGCCCTGAGGACCCGAAGAAGCCCGACGGGCAAGTGTATGGCTACGGCATCGCGCTCCTACGCTGGGGAAAGAACTCCATGTACTTTCACGGCGGCGAAACAGCCGGCTACAATTCCTTCATGGGCTACGATCCCGCCAATAAAGTAACGCTGGTAGTGTGGACCAACTTGACGGTGTCGCTCGACGAACTCCCGACCGCCAACGCCCTCATGTTGAAAGTGCTCGATCAAATCTACGTCGTGTCACCCTTGAAACCCACCCTGTCGCCCTAACCGCGTAACGCGGAATCCCTGGAGGAGAGGGAGGGATTCGAACCCTCGGAACGCTCATCACGTTCTGCGGTTTTCAAGACCGCCGCATTCAACCGCTCTGCCACCTCTCCACGTCCCGAAAAGTCCTTATGTTATATGCACTTTCTCTAGCTAGGCTTGGTAACGGCGACCCGTCATTTTGCCCGTTTTGGTAACGGTTGGTAACGGCGCCCCGGCTTTTTGCCTCCCGAGCAGGGACCGGGAAAGCCCGTTGACGGCTTTGCGCCCCAGCCCTTCCATAGCGCGCGCGTACACCGAAAGCGTCACAGTCGGAGAACTGTGACCCATCAGTGCCTGGACCTCCTTGATCGACGTCCCGTCCGCCAGCGCAAGCGATGCGAAGGCATGGCGTACGTCGTGAAATCGAAAGCCTTTGAGCCCTACGAGTGCGGCGAGTTTGCCAAACTGCACCGAAAACGTATCCGGTGGCCACGGGCTTCCATCTGGATTTGGGAACACGAGGTCGTTGTCGACGTAGTAGTCTCCCGCGTCGTCCTTTGCGCGGTCCTGCTCTGCCTTGTGCGCCAGCAAGACCTCGATGCCCTCAGGAGCTAACGGGATTGGGCGCTGTGACGACTTCGACTTTGGAGCCTTGAAGCGAACGCCATGTTCGCGAGTGTGTTCCAAGGCCGAGTCGACGAACAGGGACCCTTTTGTGAAGTCGATACTACGCCATCTTAGCGCCAGGAGTTCACCCCTTCGCAGTCCCGTAACCGCCGCAACGGCGATAGGTGCTGCAAGGCGGCTTCCCTGTGCTGCCTCGATGAGGAGTTTCACCCGCTCCCGACTGACGGGAACCAGTTGCCTCTCCTCCGGCCGTGGCGACTCAACTAAGTCGACCACGTTCGTGAGTAGCTTCTTCTTGCGAACGGCGTCCCGGAACGCGTTGTGCAGCAGCCGATGGATATGAAGACACGATTGCCCTGATAGTCCCCGACTGTACGCGGTGCTGTAGACCTGTTCGATATGGCAAGTATCGAGGGTCTTCAACTGCACCGCCCCGATCACCGGATTCACGTCACGGCTAACCATGTGACGATACCGGACGAAGGTCGTCGTGGCCAACTGACGCTGACGAGTGTCAAGCCACGAAGTAAGGTATTCGCTGACGGTTGACGACTCTCGTTCTTGACGGACCCCTTTGTCGGCTTCGCAGAGAATCGCGCGCTTCTTCTTCTCGGCTTCGCCTTTGGACATGACGCCAATCCGCACGTTGCACATTTGGCGCTTTCCGTCGACCGATTTCTCGTCATACCGGAGATACCACGTCCCTTTCTGACCTCTCCTATATAAGTGACCTTGCATTTACTCTTTGCCCTCAGGTGCGCGGCTGAAGGCGGCGGTGCCGGTCTCATGCTCCGACCTCACCCCCAGCACCTCCAGTAGCGCCGACTTCGAGACCCGAATGCATCGCGCGCCGAAGTTGTGCGCTGGGAGATACCCCCGCCGAATTGCCTGATACGCCGCATTTCTTGGGATTCGGCACAACTCGGCTGCCTCGGCGACGGTCAACATCTCCGGCGCCGTGGCCCAGGTTAATGGAGGGCGCTTAGGTTTTTCGTTCCGTTGCAATCATCTCTCGCTGTCTTGCCTTTCAGACTTCGCGACACGCTACACGTTCGGCGAAGCCGAAATGGCCGAGGAGCGTCACGCCTTAAAGAGTGCTTTAGCGCGTTTCGAACAATTGGACAAAGAACTGGAGTCGGCCACCAAGGAACGCGAAAAGGCCGACCGAGTAGTCGCGAACCTTGCGCAAGGTGACGTAGTAACCCGGTTCAAGAACGCGCGCTTCATTTGCCTGCGAAAAGGCTGGGCCCATTCATAGGAAATCTTTGTTTCATGGCTGCTACGCAATAAGGCGGCTGAGAATCGAAGGGGTGCCCGACATAGGAGGGTTTTTCCTTGGTCGTGAATGCCCAAATGAATTGCGCTTTAGTGCATTAGAGCGAGCGAAACTCCTTGAATACAAGGAGGCCAAAGGCGCTGCGGAAATGGCGTTGATGACTTGGGACTCTCTGGCGTAACAGCGGGCCGCCTTACTGCGCGAACGCCCCGAACTTGCGAGTGTGTCAAATGCCTGATGGAAATCCAGTCGGTTTTTTGGGCGGCGAGGACGC
The DNA here is from genome assembly GCA_035939175.1 of Candidatus Cybelea sp. Lineage (GTDB taxonomy): Bacteria > Vulcanimicrobiota > Vulcanimicrobiia > Vulcanimicrobiales > Vulcanimicrobiaceae > Cybelea. The sequence continues at coordinate 13,821 of DASZGC010000023.1, forward strand.
GCAACCGCAAACTCCAAGCGCCTTCACCCCAGGGCAAATAAACACAATCCAAGATGGAACGAAGCGCCAACGATTGCGGCACAAAATGGGCTCTCCTATCAGTGGTTGCTTTTCTCGGAATGGTTCCAATCGTCGGCGCCGGATTCTGAGGCCCCGGCCATTTCGTCCCTGTTTCAAAATAGCGAAACGCCCCCCGGTCTCAATTTCACAAGCGCCAAACGCGCGATTGTGCAACAGGTTTTTGGCGCGCAGCCTTTCGTGGCGTTTAACCAGTCCCCGGGGACGGTGACGACGAACTCGGCGGCGCTGGAAACGGGGACCCACATCCCTAAGTACTTTTTCAATCATAAGGAAATAAATCATGGCAAAAGCAAAGAAGGTCGGACCCGTCGAAATCCGGTCACATACAGACTCGGGCGCGCGTTCGAAATACCCTCCGACGCCAGACACGAGTCTAAATGCTGGGGTCGATGCGATGAATTCCAAATGGAACACATTCGCAGACGCAGAAGCCGCCCGAGTCCAGAAGCAACGCCGTGTAACCGAACGGCGCCAGCAAAAGGGCAAGTAAGGGACACCCGTAGACATCCAGCGAACCTGTGTCCCCTCAGGAGGTGGAGCGCTATGAACAGGATTGTGTTCGGGGCTTTGATGGCCGGGGTCTTTGCATTGCAAGGCTGCGGAGGACAGGGACAAG
>DASZGC010000024.1:0-10678 GCA_035939175.1 Candidatus Cybelea sp.
GGCGACAGATCTCCTCAAGAATGGACATACGGGCTTCGCGCTTGGGAATAGCAGGCGTTGGAACCGCCCGGAGGCGAACCTTGCTCATGGCGTAGTCTCCTTTGAATGTCAACAGTTTTAAGGAGCTACGCTACTTCTTTAGCCGTCACCCCCGGAGATCGGGGCGACCTCCTCTGCGACTTCGGCGCAAGTCAGTCCCGGTTTAAGTTGTACTAGTGCCACAAAAGAAAAAACCTCGCATTCAATTCAGTATCGCGTGCGAGGTCAATTTCAGCCCTACCGGGTCGCATTCGACCCGCCTTCATTGTGCGGTGCTCTCGCGAGCCACATTTTCTCCGCAACAACTATTCGCTCTATGTTCGTAACTTCGTGTTCGGCGTTTGAACTCCCTCGCGTTGCTTCGATGAAACGTCGCGAACGATTGCCTCCCGAGCTACGACTTTGGTTGATGCTTTTCTATCGCACCGAGTAGACTCTCTCTTTATAAGTTATGTTAACGCCGGCAACACCACTCACGGGTGGCAGTCCCCCGAAGGGGTATCCCGCAAAAGTAAACGCTCCCGCCGGGTCTTGTATGTTTACCGTCATCGAGAGAGTCCACAAATAATAGTTGCCCTCCGATTCTGTGTAGTAATAAAGCGCTGGACGGTCGTTAGGGTCCGCATAGTCATCAGCGTAAGAGGGAACCCACGCGTCAATCTTATCCGGACTTGTGGGGTCGGCGACCATTTTTTTCGGAGGGCAGAATACGACGTTTCCATTTGAAGTGGGGTCGTTGTCTCGCGCAACGTTTATATTTACGCAAAAGTGGCGACCCAAATGGATGAGCGACCCGGTTTGATAGGTAGTAGCATCTACCGAAGAGACTGAGACATCATAACCGGCCAGGTTACCGCGCGCATCCTTTAGCTTAGCGTACGGTTGGCCACCCCACTGACCCAAAGTCGTTAGTCCCGTGCGGAATGACGCGGGTATTGGCTGCGGGTCAATTAATTGCACTGCAATAAAGACGTTTGTCCCCGACCCAACGGTGGTTTCTCCCGATTGGCTACCGATTTCAAAATCGGGACTTCCGATTACTTTGCAGATACCTTGCGCGATGGTCTGAAGTGCCCCCGAAAGGCCTGCTCCGACATTAGTACCGCTAGTTGGACAGATGACAACCTTAGCGCCATTAGGCGTGGGCGTAGCGCTGGGCGATGGGCTTGGACTAGGTGTTGGACTAGGGCTAGTACTCGGCGCTGGCGAGACAGTGGGGCTAGTACTCGGCGCTGGCGACCCGCCGCTCTGCTGCGTCACCGTTGCGGAGTAGCTACCCACCTTGAGAACGGCCGAGACGAAGCGGCCAGAGTTTAGAGGGCAGTCCGTAATGTTTCGGGGTGTGTATACTTGAAGCGTGCTCAGCTTAATCGAGGAGACGGTGGAGGTACCGAAGTTGAAAGACAACGACGCCAGGCCTTGCAACGCCGCGCTTCCATTTACCGTCTTTGAAATCGTTTGGTCGTCGTCCCAACTGCTTAGCGAGTCCGATTCATATCCTGAGATACCGTTGTTGCCTGGCAGCACTACCCCATTTTTGAATCCTCTACAAAGCAGAGCGGGGTCTGAGCTGGGAAGATTTAGCGCTGTCCAGCCGTTCGGAATCGTATGCGGCGAAGGGGCTGCCGCTTGGATTGGGCTAACCGAAAAAACCAGGCAACTCAGGACCAAAACGCTTCCGAGCACGCGGCGCATCGCAAACAAACCTCCTTCAGAATGCCTAGGCGGCGCCAAGCACAGGCGTCTTTGGTCGAAACGACCGAGGTCAGAAGCGGCCAACGCAAGCCAGACCTAGCTAGGTTAGAGTATAGAGGCGAACCTAGCGGCCTGTCGAGTCCGTCTTGGGATGCGTAAAGCCCCCAAAATAGAAGGTGGCCTCGGTTTCCCGAAGCCACCCCTGAGCCTGCGCAAAAGAGGACTCGAACCTCCACGAGTTTGCACCCGCTAGCCCCTCAAGCTAGTGCGTCTACCAATTCCGCCATTTGCGCATGGTCTAGGGTTCGTCTCGGTTCGGGGACGATGCGCGTCGAGCCCTCCTCAATCGGGAACTACCTCCGGTCCGGACTCGAACCAGCACGAGATTGCTCCCGCTAGCCCCTCAAGCTAGTGCGTCTACCAATTCCGCCACTTGCGCACGAGGGCCCTAAGCGGTTCGGGCCCCTACGCCGCATCGCCCTGCTAGGGCGGACCGAGTGCCATCGCGTGGGCCACGAGGCCGCTGCCGAACGTCCGTAAGAGCTTGCTGCTTCCGGGCGCATAGACGTCGACGTGGTAGTCGGTCGGCACGTACAGGTTGCCGGTGGGATCGACGGCGATGGGGCCGCCGCCTCCGGAGAGTATCCGCAAGACTCTGCGCCGGGCGGCATCGTAGACGGTGGTAGCGCCGCCTGCGTCCCTCGCCGAGCCGGTAACGTCGCCGCCATTGGATACGTACAAGTCGCCGAAGCGGTCGAGGGCGAGCGCCCCTGGATTGTTGACGTCGCGATGGATGGTTTGGATCGGCTCGTCGCCGTTGCGAGCGTAGACTTTAACGCTCCGGCCGACGCGGACGCCGAGATTGGCGACGAAAAGATCGTCCTGCGAATCGAGTAAGATCGCGTCGGGACTAACCACGCCATTCTTGACCTCGCGAATCAGGATTCCGGTCGGCGAATAGACCGTTACGGAGTTGCCTTGGTAGTTCGCGACGTACAGATTTCCGCTGGTATCAAGCGCGAGATCCACCGAACCGTTGATGTCTTGAGATATCAGCACGGTCGGGTTCGACCTGCCGGGCGGATATACGGTGATCGTGTCGCTGAACATGTTCCCGACGTAGAGGTCATCTCGAGCGTCGAGGGCCAGCGCGAGCGGAGCCTCCACGCCCTCGGTAATGGTGCGTAACAGCTTGCGCGACGATGCCGCGTAGACCGATATCGAATGGATGCCGGTTATCGCATAGAGGTTCCCGGCGGAATCGAAGGCGAGCCCCCCGGCGTTGATTCCGACCTTTTGAAATCCTCGCGTCATCTTTCGCACGAGGTGCCCGCGAGAATCGTACTCGTTGACGCTAGAAGCGGTCTCCACGAAAAGGTTCGTGCGCTCCACCGCTCGCGACGCGGCGGTTCCTTCGCCGGACGATACGGAGCCAGGGAGCAGACCGTGTTGGACCGAGCACGCGGCGATCGCGACCGACGCGAGCGCGGGGACGAGTGCGCGAAGGGCAACGGCTAGGCGAGCCATCTTCTTCGCCTCCTTCCTCTTGGAAGGTAATTACTTCATGTTGGGGTCGAGGGCGTCCCGCAGGCCGTCGCCGATGTAGTTGATTGCCAGCACCGTGATCAGAATGCAGAGCCCGGGGAAGACCGCGGCCCACCACGCCTGCTGGAGATTGCTCTGGGCGTTGGCGAGCATGCTGCCCCACGACGCCGTCGGCGGCTGGATGCCCATCCCCAAGAACGAGAGGGTGGATTCGAGGATGATGACGCCGGCCACGTCGAGCGTCGCCTGGACCACGATCGGTGCCACCGCGTTGGGCAGCAGGTGGCGAAAGATGATGCGGCCGTCGCTATTCCCGACGGCCCGCGCCGCCTCGGCGAACTCGCGCTCGCGCAGGCTCAAAAACGAGGCTCGCACGAGACGCGCCACCGACGGCCACGAGAGCGCCCCGATGATGAGGATGATCACGCCGAAACTCAAGGCCGCCTTCGACGAACTGGCGGCGACGATTGCCGTGAGCACTAAGAGCAGCGGCAGTATCGGAATAGAGAGGAAGACGTCGGTTAGACGCATGAGCGCGTAATCTACCCAGCCGCCGTAGTAGCCCGCGAGGGCTCCCAGGAACGTGCCGATCAGGATCTCCATGATCACGGCGAAGAGGCCGACCGTCAGCGAGATCCGCGCGCCGAAGAGCAGTCGCGAGAGCAAGTCGCGGCCGACCTCGTCGGTTCCCAGCGGGTGCCCCCAGCAGAGCGTCTTGTCTTGGAAACAGGGCGGAAGCGGCATGCCGTTCCAGTGCGGCACGGCGGTGGTGCCGTTGTCGATTGCGTTGGGATCGAAGGGGGCGAGTTGCCCGGCAAAGATCGCCGCGAGCACCATCAGCGCCAAAACGATCACGCCCGCCATCGCCAGCTTGTGGCGACGAAAGCGCGTCCAAAACGTGACCTTGGAGAACTCGATCTGGTCTTCGACGATCGCGTTGGGGAGCGGGAATGTCGGTGCGGCCACGTTACAGTCCTTAGTCGTACTTCACGCGCGGATCGAGCCACGCGTAGACGACGTCGGCGAGCAAGTTGGAAAACACCACGAGAAATGCCACCAAGATCAAGTAGCCCATCAGCAGGGCGAGGTCGCTCTGGGTCAGCGCGTTATAGAAGAGCCGTCCCATTCCGGGCCAGGCGAAGATCGTTTCCGTCACGACGGCACCGCCGATGAGACCGGGCAGCGAGAGCGCGGTGACGGTGACCACCGGGATCAGCGCATTCTTCAACCCGTGCTTGAAAAGGATCGCCCGGAACGTCAAGCCCTTCGCGGCGGCGGTGCGCATGTAGTCGGTGCTCAAGACCTCGAGCAGCGACGAGCGCATGAACCGGCTAAAGAGCGCGATCTGCAGCAGCGAGAGTACGATCACCGGTAGAATTAGATGATCGATCCGATCGCCGAGGTTGAAGGTATCGCTGCTCGCAATGCCCGCCGACGGCAACTGGATCACGTAGCCGAGCGGCAGCGGAATGCCGTGTACGGCAAACGCCAGCTGCATCATAAGGGCGAACCAAAACACCGGCATGGACTGCCCGAAGAAGGCCAGCGTCGTGATCGCGTAGTCGAGCCCGGTGTAACGATAGACGGCGGAAAGGATGCCGGCCGTCACCCCGATGGCGATGGCCACCAGCATTGCGACGCCCTGGAGCAGCAGCGTCGCCGGGAAGCGCTCGATCAGCGCTTGGAAGACCGGCTCGGAATTGCTCGTGGAATACCCCATGTCGCCGACCAAGATGTGCCCCAGCCATTTGAGGTACTGGATCGGGACCGGCTGGTCGAGGCCAAGGTTGTGCTTGAGGCGGGCGATGTCGGCAGCGGTGATGTGGGGATTCTGCAGATATGGCGCGAGCGGTCCCCCCGGCATGTTGTACAAGATGCCGTAGAGGATGACGGAGATGGCCAGGAGCAGCGGAATCGCCTGAAGCGTCCGGCGCACGACATATGTGAACAATTTCGGCGGCCGTTATTCTGGTGACAGTCCGAGCATCCTCCGGGCCCGGTCCGGCGTGGCGACGTTTCGGCCCGCCTCGGAGGCGAGGCGCGCGACGCGCGCCACCAGCTCCTCGTTGCGAGCCAAGCGTCCGCGGCTGTAGTGAAGATTGTCCTCCAAACCCACTCTCACGTGCCCGTCCATCGCCATCGCCGCCAGGGCCATGGGCAGCTGACGCTTGCCGATGCCGGCGACCGACCAGGTGCAGCCCGGGGGCAGATCGTCGACCAGTTCGCAAAGATTCTGCACGGTGGCCTCCAGCCCGCCGGGAACGCCTAGCACGAAATCCACGTGCTGCGGAAAGCTCAACAGCCGCTCTCGGGCGAGCCGGCGGGCATTTGCGAGGTGCCCCTTGTCGAAGATCTCCAGTTCGGGCCGTACGCCGTACTGGTTCATCTTCTTCAGCAGCTCGCGCATGATCGGAAAGCTATTTTCGAAGATCTCGTCGCCGAAGTTTACGCTGCCGCAGGTGAGCGTCGCCATCTCCGGACGCAGCTCGAGCACGCCGCCGCGCTCCTGCGGCGTCATGCCGATGGCTCCCCCCGTCGAAAACTGCACGATGAGATCGCTGTTCGCGCGGATCGCTTCGTACGCTTCGCGAAAACGCTCTACGCTATGCGTGTTGCTGCCGTCGTCGTTGCGGCAGTGCACGTGAATGATCGACGCGCCCGCCTCCCGCACGAGGCGCGCCGTCTCGCCGAGTAGTTGCGGCGTGTACGGCAGATGGGGCGTCTGATCGGGTGCGATCTCGGCTCCGACCGGCGCGCAGGTGATGATCAGCGGGTCCATGGCGCTCATTGTGACAGCGCCCGGTACGCGGCCTCCACGAAGGCTGCGTCGACGCCGAGCAACTCGGCGAGCGCGATCGCGTCGGCCTGGGGCGCCTCGTCGCCTGCGACTCTGACGATGCGATAATCCATCGCGGCGGCCAACCGGCGCAGCGCGTCGTTCAAGTCGCCGTCGCCGCAACCCGGGGGAATCGCATGCAGCCCGCGCACCGCGAAGTGCGGTACGCCCGCATCGCGCGCAATGCCTTGCAGGTGCGTTGCGACCAAACCGTCGGCCCGGCGTTCGCGCATCCGCGAGAGCAACGCGACGACCAGCGCCCGGCCTTCGTGCGGGGTCGTGGTGCGCGCGAATTCGTCGGCAAGCAGCAGGAGACGCTCTGAGGCCCGAGCGAGGACCTCGCGCAGTGCCACCAGCTCGCCGGCAAACGACGAAAGCAGCGGCTCGCGCTCGTCGCGGCCCAACCCGAGCCAGGCAATCTCGTCGAAGAGCGCTAGGCGTGCCGACGCTGCCGGAACCGGCAGCCCAAACGCAGCCAGCAACGCGACGAAGCCGCACGTCTGCAGCGTAACGCTCTTCCCCCCCATGTTCGGGCCGGTCAGCACCGCGGCGCCGCGCAGCGCGAGATCGATCGGGACGAAGTCGCGGCCGGCCACTCGCAGCTCGGCCTCCACTGGGAGGAAACGCGCGGCTTCGAACGCGACGCCGCTCTCCGCGACGATCTCGGGTGCGTTGCAGCGATACCGCTGCGTGAAGCGCACCGCGCCGAGCGTCACGTCGAGTTCGGCCAGCGCGACCGCCGCCGCGCCCAGCTCGCTCGTCCGTTGCGCGACGGACGCCGAGAGCCGCGCGCGCACGCTCTCCTCGCGCATCGCGACGTCGCGCGCGCAGCCGTCGCGCCGGGTCAAGGCGTCGAGCGCGTCGACGCCGTGCTCGAGCTCGCAGAGCAAGTAGGTCGGCGCCTCGCGAGCGACGCGCACGCCTTGGGGAAGCGGGCCCGCAAGCTCCGCGCGCATGACGATGAACTCGTCACCGGGCAGGTCGTCGCGGTGCAACGCGGCCGCGACGGCGGCGCGCTCTCGTCCGAGCACTGCGTCCAACTCGGCCTGCGTTCGGGCTAGCTCAGCTCGTTGAGACGCCAGCTCCTCGTCAAAGGCGTCGGCCAGATAGAACTCCGCGCCGGCCGTTCTTCCGATTGCGAGCAGCTCGCCCAACCCGCGCGTTGCCGCGGCCGCAAGATCGAGCCGTTCGAGCGTTTCGCAGAAACGCCGCAGCTCCAGCAGATCGGCGTCTTCGAGCGTCTCACCGAGGCTCGCCCGCGCGACCGCGCCCGAGACGTCGGCGACGGCGTCGAGTGCGGCGCTCATCTCGGCGACGCGCTCGCGCGAGAGTTGCGCGGCGATGCGCGCGATCTGGCTCGCGCGCGCCTGCGCGGCGGCCTCCTGCCCCGGAGCGAACGGCTCGATGGCCGTAAAGAGCCGCGTTCCGTAGGACGAAAGCGGCGCGACCGCGGCCACGAGCCACTCGAACCCGAGCAGCTCGGCGCTCTGCGCGTCGAGCAGGCGCGCCGCTCTCATGCGGCGCGCATCCCGGCAAAGACGTCGAACGCGGGCAGCGCCGTCGCGCTTGCCACGTCACGCAAAAACGCGGCTGGCTCGAAACCGCGCTCCGGCGCAAGCGCGCAGGTCGTGGCGGCCACGACGCGCAGCGGCGTGCGACAGCGCACGCGCAAACGCGCGAGCGCTTGCGCGAGCGACGCGCCGCTCATCACGATGCGCGTGGGGTCGCGCACGACGATCTGGCGTCGTTCGCCCGCGGCGACCAACGCGGCCGCTACCGTCGCGGTGAGCGCGCCCTCGAGCTCGACGGCGTCCTCGTCCGCATCCGCGAGCGGCACTCGCAGCCGCGCGACCAGCGCGGCAACGCCCGCAACGGCCTCTGCCATGCTTTTGGCACCGGCGGCGCCGCACGAAACGAGGATCGCGCCGCCGGAGGCGGCGACCGTTGCAATCCGGTCGATCGCACCGTCGACGAGCACCACGTCGCAGCGCGCCGCCAGCTGGGCGATCACTTCGCGCAACGCCGACGCACTCGATGGGCCGATCGCCGCGTACTCGCCATCGCACGCGGCGCGAGCGTAGAGCAGTTCCCCTGCGGCGCTTGCGACGCGCGACGTCTGCAGGATCTCGACCGCCGGCGAACGCGGCAGCAGGGAGCGCGCCGTCACGAACGTCGTCTGCGGCCGGAGCGGCAGTCCGGCTTTGTGTCCGACGGAGGCGACGCCGACGCGCAGCCCCGAACTGCAAGCCGCCTCGTAGACCGCGCGCAACGCGGTCGTCTTGCCGACGCCTTTGGCCGTACCCACGGCGAAGATCTCGCGCGCTCCACCGCGGCGCGCCAGTTCCAAGAGGCTCGCTCCAACGCCGGCCACGCGCTACCCGAGATGCAGCGCCTTGAGCGCCGCGAAAACGATGCCGGTAAGCGCGAGCAGCAGCCCGCCGACGAACGCCGCGTTGCGTTCGGCGTACTGTCCGAGGTTACGCCCCAGCATGAGCCCGAGCGAGGTCGACGCGACCGACGCGGCCGCGATAATGATCAGCGAGATCGGCATCGGCACGCCCACGTACAGGATCGAAAAGCCGATGCCCAGCGAGTCGAGGCTGATCGCCAGCGACGCCATGAGCAAGCCGGTGCCGCGGGTGAGATCGAGCTTGGCGGAGCCGCTGCGCGCGCTTCGGCTCTCCCGCATCATGTATGCGCCCATGCCGATCAGCGCCGCAAAGCCGAAGTAGCCTGCCACGTCGCCGATCAGCCGCCCGGCCAAAAGGCCAAGACCCGCGCCTAAAACGTTCATGAGCACCTCGGCGCACGCAAACGCGATGCCGATGCGAATCCGTCGGTGCGGAGCGATCCCGCGCACGCCCACGCCCACGCTCACCGCAAAGACGTCGAGCGCGAGCGCTACCGCGATCGCCAGGACCTTCAGAATTGCCGCGCTCATAAAAACGCTTTGCGCGACGGCTTGGTGAAGCTTCCTGCATGAGGCTGCGCTCGCCCGGCCCGATTTTCTCGCTCGCGGCGCTCGCGCTGCTCGCCGCCGTCGTCGCTCCCGTCGTCGCGCTGGTCGCGGCCTTGCCGCCGGCGCAAGCCTTCGCGACGTTCGGACGCCTCGGCGGCGACGCGCTGCGCGTCTCGCTGATCGCGTCGACCGGCGCCACGCTGGTAGCGACGATCCTCGGCGTTCCCGCGGGATACTTTCTCGCACGCCGTGCGCCGGGCGTCCGCGCCGGGGCGCTCTTCGTGCTGGCGCTGCCGCTCGCGTTTCCGCCCGTCGCCTCGGGATTGATGCTGATCTACGCCCTTGGCGCCAACTCGCCCAGCGGTGCGTGGCTCGCGGCACATGGGGTAAGTGTACCCGACTCTCTGCTCGGCGTCGGCGTCGCGGAGTTCTTCGTGTCGGGGTCGTTCGTGGCGATCGCCGCGACGGCGGCCTTCGGTGCGCTGGACCCGATCTATGCCGACGCCGCACGGACGCTGGGCTGTAGCGAGTGGCGCATCTTCGCCCGCGTGGCGCTTCCGGCTGCCTCGGGCAGCATCGGCGCAGGAATCGCCTTCGCGTGGCTGCGCGCAATCGGCGAGTACGGCGCGACGAGCATCGTCGCATATCATCCGACGTCGCTGCCCGTCGCGCTCTACGTCACGCTCTCGGCGTCGGGCGTCCGCGAGGCGCTTGCCCTGTGCTACGGCTTCGTCGTGCTGGCAGCGCTGGTACTGGCCGCCGCCTGGCTCCTGCGGCGAGGCGTCGTGCACTAGTTCCTGGAAACAGCAGCGCCGTGCTGCAGAAGAACTTCTATTTCCTGCGACGCTCACAATAAAACGGCGATTCTCGACAGGTAAGGCTCTTTTGTCTCTCATGTCTCTTCCATTTCTCCATTATTGGCGGTACAATGGAGGGACAACAAGAGGCCCCGACGAGAGTGAATCGTCGAGGCCGTGCCAACGGAAGTTGAGGTTCCGATGACAGCTACGATTCTACCGCAAGCCCTCCCGGTCGCCGCAAGTGCCGATAACCGCGAGTATGTCGCCCAGGCCAACGGCCGGAGGCTCCTCGTCGATCGTTCCAAGTGCTTTGCGTCGCCATGCCCGGGCTGCTCCAACTGCGATACCCTCTGCGAAGTAGAAACCGTCGAACGGGCTCGCGAGTTCGTCGACGCATCGCAATCGACGGCGACGCGCCGGGCCTACGCCTCCGATTGGCGCGACTTCGATGCCTACTGCTCCAAGCGCGACCTTCTCTCGCTCCCTGCGACGCCGCAGACCCTTACGATGTACCTCACGGATCTGGCAGGCTATGCGAAGCTCGCGACCATTAAGCGCCGCCTGGCGGCGATCTCGCAAATCCACAAAGAACGGGGCCTAGAGTCCCCCACAGCGCATGAAATCGTGCGGCGGGTAGTTCGGGGCATCGGGCGCACCATCGGCGCCTCACAGGCCAAGAAGAGCGCCGTTACGCTCGACTACCTCCGAGCGATGCTGCTCGAGATCCACGGCGACGACCTCAAGGCGAAGCGCGACCGTGCGATTCTGCTCCTTGGCTTTGCGGCAGCGCTCCGTCGCAGTGAA
>DASZGC010000025.1:0-10219 GCA_035939175.1 Candidatus Cybelea sp.
CCCAGTGATTTCGTGAGCGTTACCGTCGATTGGCAGGCCTCGCCGGTCGGGCCGCCCTCGGCGTGGCCGCAGGCACTTCGCGGCGCTCTGAGCATCGTGAGCCAGTCTCGCTTCCCCATGGTCGTCATGTGGGGACCGCAGCTCGCCATGTTATATAACGCGAGCTACGCGCCGATGCTGGGCAGCAAGCACCCGTGGGCGATGGGTCGTCCAATCGAAGAAGTATGGCCGGAGATCTGGGAAACGATCCGCCCGATGTTCGACGGCGTTCTGCGCGGCGACGGCGCAACGTTTAGCGAAGACCTTCTGCTACCGCTGACGCGCAACGGCTTCCTCGAAGAGTGTTACTTCACGTTTTCATTCAGCCCGATCGCCGACGGCACCGAGGTCGGAGGCATCTTCTGTGCGGTCGTCGAGACGAGCCGGAAAGTGATAGCGGAACGCCGTCTGCGCGTGCTGCACGCACTCGAATCACGCTCCCTCCGTGAAGTAACGGCCGAGAGCCACGTCGACATTCCGTTCTCGCGTCTCTATCTCGCCAACGGCGCGGACTTTAGTTTGCGCGAAAGCTCGGGGCCGCCGGCAGCGGCGAACGAAGCATGGCCGATCGCGGAGGTCGCGCACGCGCGTCGTGCGCAGGTGGTCGAGAGCCCGATCGCTGCGACCGCGACGCTCGAAGCGCCGCTTCCCGTCGCGACCGCACCCGTCGAATCGGCGATCGTTCTGCCCCTGGCCGCCGCGGGGACGCGCAACCCGCTCGGCGCGCTCGTCGTCGGACTCTCGCCGTTCTCGGCTCTCGACGACGCGTATCGCCGCTTCCTCGAACTCATCTCCGCGCGCATCGCTGCGGAGATCGCGGCCGCGCCGGTGATGGAGAACGAACGCGCGCTGCGCACGCTCTCCGACGTCGTGCCGCAGATCATCTGCACGGCCGGCCCTGACGGCAACGCCGAGTATTTCAACCGTCGCTGGTTCGAGTTCACCGGTTTGAGCGAGGCCGAAACCTTCGAAGCCGAAGGCTGGCGCAACGCTATTCACCCCGACGATCGCGAAGCGTTCGAGGAGGCCTGGCGCGCGACGGCGCGCGAGGGCAGCGACTTCGCAACCGAAGCGCGCATTCGCGGGCGCGATAAGGAGTACGTCTGGTTCCTGATGCGGGCAGTCGCGTTGCGAGATGTGGCGGGCGCGCTCGTGCGCCTCTTCTGCACGGCGACGGACATCGACGAACGCAAACGGCACGAAGAGCGCGAGGCGTTCTCCGCGCACGTCAGCGACGTGCTCAGCTCGACGCTCGACGCGCGTGCGCTGCTGCAAAAGGTCACCGAGTTGTGCGTGCCGGCGTTCGCGGATTGGTGCCAGCTGCAGTCGCTCTCGTCCGACGACGAGCTGACGGTCGAGGCGGTGCGCCATCGCGACTCAAAGCTGCACGAAAGGCTCGAGAGCCTGGTCGGACGCAGCGTCGTCGCGATGGGAGGTGCCGTATTCGGGTCGCCGCACGTGTTGCGAACCGAGCAGAGCCTCGTGCTCGATCACGCGGCCACGGTGCGCGGCGTCGCCGAAAACGTTCCCGATGCGGGCGATCGCGCCATCTACGAAGCGGCGGGGCTGGGAACCGCCTTGATCGTGCCGCTCGTCGCACGCGGTCGCACGCGTGGCACGCTGCACCTAGTCAACATCGACCCGGCGTCACCGCGTTCCGGGATCAGCGTCGAGATCGCCGAGGAGTTAGCCCGGCGTGCGGCACTGGCGATCGACAACTCGCGGCTCTACGAGCGCGAGCACCGCGTGGCGACGGCGCTGCAGCATGCGATGCTTCCGGCCAAGCTCCCGTCGCACCCGAAGATCGAGCTGAGTTACGCGTATCGGCCTGCCGAGCGCGAATCCCGCGTCGGCGGCGACTGGTACGACGCATTCGGGCTCTCGAACGGGCGGATGGCGATCTCGATCGGCGACGTCGCCGGTCACGGGCTCGAAGCGTCGGTCGCGATGAACGAAGCGCGGCAAGCGCTGCGGCTCTCCGCCTTGGAAGGACTCTCTCCCGCACAGACCCTGCGGCGCGCGAACGCGGCGCTGATGCTCGACGAAGAGCCGCCGATGATCACGGCGATCTATGGGGTGATCGACCCCGAGCGCTCGACGTTTCGCTACTCGTGCGCGGGCCATCCGTCGCCGGCGCTCGCCCCGTTCCTCGGCCGCGCGCGCTACCTCGAAGGCGGCGGCATTCCCTTGGGCGTCGAGCGCGACGCCCAGTTTCCGTCGCGCGAGGTGAGCCTGCTTCCGTTTTCCACGCTATTGCTCTACACCGACGGCCTCATCGAGTTCGATCGCAATCTCGAGCGCGAGAGCGCGCGGTTGCTCGACGCCCTCAACGCTCGCGTGCACGACATGAGCTCGGACGGCGCCGGCGCGCTGGTTCGCAACGTTCTCAACAATCGGCAGATCGACGACATCGCGGTGCTCGCCGCGACGATCTTCCCCTTGCAACCCATTCCCATCGAGATCAAACTTCCGGCCTCGCCGTCGTCGGCGACGATCGTTCGCCGCTTCGTCTCACGCTACGCGCGCGTGGCGCAGCTCGGAGCGGAGCGCTCGTTCGATCTCGTGATCGCGGTGGGTGAGGCCGTCGCCAACGCCGTCGAGCACGCGTATCGCGGTGGAGAAGGGGCCTTCGTTCTGCGCCTGGATTATCGCGGCGGCGAGGTGATCGGCGAAGTGGAAGACGTCGGCACGTGGCGCGAGGGGCGCCCGAACCCCGAGCGCGGGCGCGGGCTCTCGATCCTACGCGCCGCCACGCGGCGCTTCGAGCTCCATCGCGGCAGTGGTGGCACGACCGTTACCTTCGCCCTCTGAAAGCACGAGACCGCGGGTCGCGAGCTCTTCGAACGCACAGAGAAGATTGGCCAGCGCCATCTCTTCGGGCGAGCGGCACGAGATGTCGAGCAGCCGCGGGCTGCAGACGAGGATGCTGGCGGCTCGCGCGCGAGAGATTGCCACGTTGAAGCGATTGCGCTCGAAAAGGAACTCCATGTCGCGCGGCGCGTCCTCGCCGCTCGACGTCGCCATCGAATAGAAGACGACCGCCGCCTCCTGTCCTTGGAACTTGTCGACCGTCCCTACGGGAACGTCGAAGCCGTCGCGCGCGAGCGCCGCCGCAATCGTGCGGCGCTGCGCGTTGTAGGGCGTTACGACGATGATACTGCGCTCGTAAGGGTAGATGCGCGCGATGGCTTCGACGATCGCCGCGGCCTCCTCCGGCGAGCTGGAACTATTTCCCGCGTGCTCGACCGGCACGAAATAGAGGCCGGCCAAATCCTGCGATCCCAAGCGAACGCGGTGTTCGCGCGCTTTTTCTGATGGCGTAAGGCGGTTTTCATACATCGCCCCGGAAACGAACGCGCAGATTTGCGTCTGCATGCGATAGGTGACGTTCAAGAAGATCCCGCGATCCTCGGGGATCGTTTGATGGTCGCCAAGCAGGTGCTGAAGGATGGAGTCGCCGGCGTGCAGCGGCTGACTTCCTTGGCTCACCTGCGCCAGCTGCGACGGGTCGCCTAAAAGCACGACGTTGCGGGCGCAGAGCGAGACCGCGAGCGTGTCGGCGAGCGAGACTTGCCCAGCCTCGTCGATGAAGAGGTAGTCGAACTTTCCGGCAAGCTGCGAGCGCGAGAAGAGCCAGCTCGTGCCGCCCGCGAGCTGATAGTCGTCGTCATCGAAGGGCTCGTTGGAGTCCTCCGACTCGATCATCGCTTTGCCGAGCCGAGAGCGGAACTCCGAACCGGGGTTCGCGTTGCTGTACTTGTAACGGCCGCGAAAGACGTTGCCGCCCTCGCTCATGCGCGCTTCGACTTTGTGCAGCAGGTTGTGAATCGCCGCGTGACCGGTGCTCGTGACAGCCACGCGCATGCCGCCCCGCAGCAAATCGCAAATCATCTCGGAACCGTAGGTGCTCTTGCCGCTTCCCGGCGGCCCTTGAACGAACAGGTAGCTTTCGTCGAGCCCTTTCACAACGGCGAGGACGTTGCGCGCGTCCACGTCGTCGGGCTGGATTTTGCGCACGGCGCCGGCCAGGCGCGGCGGCCGCTTGAAGAGCAGGTCGTTCGTCGCGGGATATTCGTCGTGCAGCCGGCCGCCCAGTAACGAACGCGCGACGTGCGCGAGTGCGTCTCGCTGCGTCTTGGTTGGGGGTGGTCCGTTGGGGATCACCTCGCGAATCTCGCGGACTTGCTCGAGCGGTAGCTTTGTCTTAATCTGCAGCAGATTCTTCTCGGCGTCGAGTGCGGTAATCGTCACGCTTTTCTTGACTCGCGGGTCGGTGGCGCCGCCCGGCGACATCTTGTGGTGCTGCTCCGGAAACTCGAATGTGTAAACCTTGCTTTGCTTGACCGATTCCGCCGGGATTTCTTCCCGAAGGCGCATGCCGGCGATCGCCTCGCGATCGAACTCCAGCAGTCGGTCGAGATTCTCACAGCGGTCGTAGTAGGCCCACCATTGCGGTTTCTCTTCACGCCGATGATACGAAAGCAGGCTCGCGAGGAGATATCGCGAGCGATGGGCTTCGGTCATTCGTTCGTACTCGGTTTCATTGAGGGGAGGAAGTATGCCGGCGAGCAGGGCGCGCTCCAACTCGCTGCGCTCGTCGTCCTCGGCTTGACTGGCGGAGGCCGCGGGGGTAGGCCGAGGCCTGTAATACGGAAAGTGCGTCCCGAACGTGGTTTCGGCTTCGAGCCGCCGCGCTAGCAGCCACTCGCGTAGGAGGAACGTCGACCGGCAATCATCTTGGTTGTACGCTTCGATGTCTGCGAGGATGCTTTCGTTGCCGTCGCGCAGCCAGCGCTCGAACATCACGATCGACTCGTCGCCCTTTTTGACGTCGGTCGCCCGCGCGAGATCGTAGAATCGCTCGAGCTTCTTGAGGCTGTATCGTTCCTCGGAGATGACGACGGCTTGGCGCACGACGGTGAAGAGGTCGACGAGCACGTTGTCGCGCAGCAGTGCGTCGACCTCATTCTCGCGCGTGTTGTGCTCCTGCGCGAGGCGGCGCAGCGCCGACTTTTCGTAACTCGCGTAGTGGTAGATGTGCAGATCGGGATGCCGCAACCGCCGCTCCGTCACGAAATCGACGAAGTCTTCGAAGGCGCGCCGCTCGAGCGCGCGCGTCGTTCCCCAAAAGGCGCGAAACGGCGGATCGTCGTCGGGCATCCAGCAGCCGAAGAGGTACTCGAGTCCGCGGCCCGGCTCGTAGAGCGGATCGCCCTCCATATCGAAGAAGACGTCGCCATACGCCGGTTGCGGAAGCAGCGCGAAGCCGAGCGGCGGCAGGTGTTCGAGAAGTTCGTAATGCGCTTCTCTCGTCTCACGGCCGCGCAGTTGCAGCCGCGCTTGGCGTCGCAGCTTCACGAAGGCGTCGGGATTCATTCCGGTTGGCCGATCGTCATCGCCCGCGGCCGCCAGCTGGTCGAGGCGGGTGATGCCCCCGCTCTCCAGCTTGCCGATCTGATCGCGCCGCATCCACGCCACGAGGCTCAAATGATCGTCGTCGACGCGTTTGCTCTTGCACGAATCGTTCCAGGCGCAGATGTCGCAGTGCTTGCAGCGCAACGGGTACTCACGCGCGTCGCCAAGGCGGTCGAAATCCTCATCTCCGGCAAATTCCAAGAACGATCGTTTGAGGTGGCGATAGTACGCCATGTAGTCGTTGAGGCGGAAGCGCTGCTCCGAACCGTCGCCGTACACGACGTGGCAGAAGTCCGGCATCTCGCCCTGCAGGCGGGCCAGGTGTTCGCTGTAGTTACAGAGCTGCACCAGATAATAGGCTTTTGGAGAGAGTGCGAGCTTCGTGTCGACCACCTCGTAGCCGTATGCGCCCAGCGCCGACGGCCGTTCAACTCGAACGAGAAAATCGGCGTGACCGATGAAGGTGCCGTCGAAGAACGTGGCCTGATAGATTACGCGCACTCCCTCGCGCATCGCCTGGAGCGTCCGCCGCTCCGCTTCGAAGTAGGCCTCGATGCCCGCGTCGGCTCGTGGGAACTCTTTGACCTCGCCGGGGTGCTGGTCGTGCAGGGCGGCAAGGTGACGGCGCTCGTGCTCTTCGCCTTTGCGCCGCACCAGGTCGCCGCGTTCGTCGGTCGCGTTGGGTTTGAGCAATTTGCGGCGCGCGACCAGCGCCTCCAGCTCGGTTAGCCGTTTGCATTCGAGGTAGTCGTTGAGATCGCTCGCAGAGTAAACGAATCGCCCGTCGAGACGCTGCATGGACGAGGATTGTCATTCGTATGCTCAAAGGGTAAGGCCTTGCCGACCAGCCGCCGCCCTTCACCCAAGACCGCGCTGCGCTTCGTGCTCGTCATGGGCGTGGTCAATCTCTTTGCCGACATGACGTATGAAGGCGCGCGCGGCGTCGCCGGCGCCTTTCTGGGGCATCTCGGCGCGAACGGTCTCGCGGTCGGCGCCATCGCCGGCGGCGGCGAACTCGCGGGTTATTTGATTCGTTCCGTCAGCGGCGCGATCGCCGATCGCACCGGGCGTTATTGGATCAACGCGTGGGTGGGCTACGCGCTCAATATGCTTTGCGTGCCGGCGCTCGCGCTTGCCGGCAGTTGGCCCGCGGCAGCCGGGCTGCTCGTCGGCGAACGAGTGGGCCGCGGCATTCGCAAGCCGATTACGGCCGTCGCGCTTGCGGAGGCTGGCCGGCAGATCGGTAGCGGACGCGCCTTCGGCTTAAACGAGTTGCTCGATCAGATCGGCGCGACGGCGGGGCCGTTGATCGTCGCCGCGGCGATCGTGCGCGGCGGCTACACCGCTGGCTTCGGCGTCCTGATCGTTCCCGCGCTGATCACGCTGGCGGTACTTAGCGTGGCCGTCTCGGCGGGACGCGGGTTGATTCCCCGCGACCGGGAGGAACCTGCATCGGCGAAGGGCGATCCTGCCGCGCTGCGGCGCTACGCGATCGGCGGTGCGCTCTTTGCAGCGGGCTACGTCGATTTTTCGCTCATTTCGCTCCATTACTCGCGAGATCACGTGATGAATGTTCCGGCCATCGCCGTTTCGTTCGCGATTGCAATGGCGGTGGGGGCGGTCACGTCGCCGATTGCAGGCCATCTCTTCGATAAGCTGGGCAAGTCGATCGTCGGCATCGCGCTCGCCGTCACGGCGCTGGCCTCGCCGTTGGCGTTTCTCGGACGCGGCCCGGCGGCATTCGCCGGCGCGGCCTTGTGGGGAGTGGGCACCGCGGTGCAGGACGCATTGCTGCTCGCGCTCGTCGCGACGGTAGCGGCACGCAGGCGGCGGGCGACGACCTTCGGGCTCTACGATCTCGCGTTCGGCATCGCGTGGTTTGCCGGGAGCGTCCTTTGCGGCTTTCTGCTCGACCGGTCGCTCGTGGGACTCGTCGTCTTCTCGATGCTGCTCCAACTTCTTGCGATTCCGTTCTTCCTAGCGAAGCCAGGACATGACGGCGCTGCGCTGAAAAATATCGGTCGATGAGCTTTCGGCAAGTCGCCGACGAGACCGACTGACGATGAAGAAGTGGGTCGGAAGGATCGGGAAGCGATCGACGATGGGTGCGACCACCGAAGAGCTTCTGACGTCGACGCACTTTGCCGAAGATTTCCGCACGATTGCCGAAGCGATGCCGCAACTGGTGTGGACCGCCAGCGGCGACGGCGCTATCGAGTACTTCAATCAGCGGTGGATCGATTACACGGGCTTCGATCTCGAAGAGTTCCGCCGCCGCGGCACGCAGGTCGGCGTCATCCATCCCGACGAGGTTGATGAAACGTGGCGCCGCTGGAACGACGCGCTGAGTTCGGGCACTCCGTACGAACAAGAATATCGTCTCCGCCGCGCGAGTGACGGCAGCTACCGGTGGTTTTTGTCGCGCGCGATTCCGATGTTCGGCAGCGACGGGAAGGTGGTGCGCTGGATCGGCACGGCAACGGAGATCGACGAACAGAAACGAGCCCGCGACAGCCTGAGCTTCATCGTCGAGGCCGGGAACGTGCTCTCCACGTCCCTCGACGTTGAATCGATCTGCGGCGCGCTCGCTCGCGTGGCCGTCGGATACTTCGCCGACTGGTGCTTCGTAACGCTCGTGCGCGACGGCGGCTACGACACGGTCGCGGTCGAGCATCGCAACAAGGATCTCGTGCGCTTCATCGAGCAGTACCGCGACCGTTATCCCCCGCGTCCGGGCGATAACTTCACCCGTGCGATCGAGGAGAACCTAGCGCAACTCTACGAGCGCGTGACGCCCGAGCAGATCAAAGCCGTGGCGCGCGACGAGGAGCACTTACGCCTTCTCGAAGTGCTCGAAATGCATTCGGTGCTGCTGGTGCCTCTGGCGACTCCCGAGGGCGCCGTGCTCGGAGCCTTGACGCTCGTGTCGGCCGAATCGGGGCGGCTTTTCAGCGAGACCGACCTCGACGTCGGCAAGGCCGTCGCCACTCGAGCCGCGGTCGCCATTGCGAACGCGCGAATGTTCGAGGCGCAGCGGAGAACGGCCGAACAGTTGCGTTTCACCGGGCGAGTGAACAAGATGCTCTTCGAGACGTCAGACCCATGGAGAACGCTGTCGCGCGTTGCGAAGATGATTGCCGAAGAGATCGCCGACGCATGCGCTCTCTGGCGCCTCGACGACGAAGCGATCCGTACGGAGCTCGTGGTGCACCGCGATCCGAGCATTGGCGCCGTCATCGGGAAGCTGCGCGGACAGCGGGCGCTGCGGCCGGCGCCGGAGCACGAGATCGCGGAGCGGCTCAGACGGCACGAGACAATCGTTTACTCCAACGAAGATCCAGGCTCGATGACGGAACGGGCGTGGCCGTACCTTTCGTCGGAGATCGACGCCCTGGCGCCGCGATCCACGGTCATCGTTCCGCTGCACTCCGGCGCGGCCACGTTGGGAGCGCTCGTCGCGCACTACTCCGAGCGGTCCTTCGAGCGCAGCGACGTCGCTCTGCTCGAAGAGATTGCCGCGCGCGCCTCCGTATCGGTGGAGCGGGCCGAGACCCTCGAACGAGAACGCCGCATCGCGACGACGCTGCAGCAAGCCTCGCTGCCCTCGCTGATTCCGCAGCCGGCGGGGTTGCGCTTCGATACCGTCTACTCGCCCGCCGGCGACGAAGGCGAGGTGGGGGGCGATTGGTACGATGTAATAGAGCTTGACGACGGCTGCGTCGTCGTGAGCGTCGGCGACGTGACGGGTCGAGGGATCCAGGCGGCGGCGATCATGAGCAAGGTGCGCCACGCGATGGGCGCGGTGCCGCGACACGAGACGGATCCCACCAAAATTCTCGATTCGGCGGGCTGGTTTCTCGGCAAACGCTATCCCGACGCCATCGTCACCGCCTTCGTTGCGATCGTCAGCTCAGACCGCCAAATGCTGCGGTTTGCCAACGCCGGCCACCCATTGCCCATCCTCTGGCGAAACGACGAGCTGATCGAGCTGCAGGCATCGGGCCTGCCGCTGGGCCTGCGCACGTTCGCGCCGCCCGAGCCCAGCGCGACAATGGAGCTGCAAGACGGTGACATCATCGTGCTTTTCACCGACGGTCTCATCGAAGGCCGACGCGACTGGGCGCAAGGCGAGAACCTGTTGCGCGAAGTTCTCAAGAGCGGCATTCTCGCGGCCTCGGTCTCGCCGGCAAAGCTGATCGCGCGAGCGTGCCTCCCGCCGCAGGTGCACGACGACGTTGCGATCCTCACGGTTTTGGTCGGCGAGCCGCCGGCGTGGACCTTCACTTCCGAGGACGCGCGGGCGGCGGTCGACGCGCGCGCTCAGTACGTCGACTTCCTGCGTGGCGCGAGCCACGACGAAGACCTGATCGATCGCGCCGAGTTGATCTTCGGCGAGCTTTTGGGCAATGTCGTCCGGCACGCGCCGGGGCCGGTTGAGGTCTCCTTCGACATGCGCGCCCCCGCAGCGGTGCTTCACGTGATCGACTGTGGGGCCCAGTTCACGCTTTCGCAGCCGCATCTCCCGGATGACGACTTCGCCGAACTCGGCCGAGGATTATTCATCGTGCAGCAGCTTGCGGCCGCGGTTAGGGTCGAGCACATCCCGAACTGCGGCAACCACATCAGCGTCACGCTGTAGCATTTTCTCCCCTCTGTCATCCCGAGCGCAGGCGAGGGACGTGGGTGGAGCACGCTTTTTCACGTCCTGTGAAAAAGCGCGCTCGGCTTCGGCAGTGCTCTCGACATCCTGTCTCCGCACTGCCTC
>DASZGC010000026.1:0-8287 GCA_035939175.1 Candidatus Cybelea sp.
CGTCTAACGAGATTTCCGTCGGTTCGATGGGCTGTTGCATGAGAGCACCTTTCGTCCGTGTCTACGGCGCAAACAAAAACCGCTTCGTCTCTCAGAGAGCGAAGCGGTTTTGCTATTTTCGGGCCTTGCGCCCGAGGAAAAGCAGCATGACGACCCTTTAGAAGCAGGGGCCGATTTCCCTTGCGTGAGGAGGCGCTTTTCAGGAGTTTTGGGTGCGAATGTGAAACCACCGGGGCTAGCGATGGTGTCGGGGGCAACGTATGAGCGCGCTCGCACCACTCCTCCTAGGAGTACACGTGCCAACAGCGATTCCGTCGGGCCGAACTGCCGCCGTGCAGCCGGCGGCCAACTCGACCCCGAGCGTCGCCAGTTTCGAGAAGATCGTCGATGATTACCAGCGACGGCTCTACGGCTTCGCGCTGCGCATGACCGGCAACCGCGAGGATGCCGAGGAGATCGTCCAGGACGCCTTCGTCCGCGCCTACCGCGCCCTCGGAAAGATGTCGCCCGAGCAACGGGCCGACCTCCGCCTCCAACCTTGGCTCTACACGATCACGCTCAACGTAACCCGCAACCGGCTGCGCAGCAAGCGGCCGTCAAACGTCGCGCTCGACGCCCTCGCCGATCCCGACGCGCTGCTGCGAGAGTCCAACGAAGGGCCGCCCCAGCCCGAAGCAATCGTCGAACAGAACACCGAGATCGCCTTGGTCGAACGGGCGCTGCTGCAGCTGCCCATGCACCTGCGCGCGGCTGCCACGCTGCGCTTCATCGAGGGCCGCAGCCACCCGGAGATCGCCGAGATCCTCAACCAGCCGATCGGCACGGTGAAATCGCACGTTCACCGCGCAGTGCGCATTCTGCGGCGCATTCTCGGCCCGCAAATCGGCAGATTTAATCCCGAAGGAGTTCCCGTACATGCGTTGTCGTGACGTCGATGCACTGTGGGACGAGCTGCGCGGCGAGTGTCAGGCCTCGCTCAAGGAGACCGTCCATACCCACCTGCGCGCCTGCCCCTCGTGTCAGGTGGTCTACGAACAGTACGCCGGGGTCGCGTTCTGCCTCTCGTGCCTGCCGCAGCCCGAACCGTCGTGCGACCTCACCAAGAAAGTCATCGCGCACATCGCCGCGATCAAAGGTAAGCTGCTCGCCCCGATCGTGCTCGCGTCGGTGAAGACGCCGCTCGGTCCGCTCTTTGTCGGCTTTAAGGACCAGCGCATCGCCTACGTCGGCCTCGACCGGGGCGAACCGCCCGAAGAGGTGGCCGCGCGCGCCGCGCAGCGTCTGCGCCGCCAGGTGGTTCGCGGCGAGGCGCCTCTGTGGCTCGTCCGCGCCATCGACGGCTTCTTCACAACGTGGCGCGTCGACGACGCCATGGTCGATATCAGCGATCTGACGCCGTTCGAGCAGGCCGCGCTTCGGGCCGCGGCCCGCATTCCACCCGGCGAGGTGCGTTCGTACGGCTGGATCGCCACGCAGATCGGTCGACCGCGCGCGGCGCGCGCCGTCGGGCGCGTGATGGCGCGCAATCCGTTGCCGCTACTCTTTCCGTGTCATCGCGTGGTCGACTCCTCCGGCGATCTGCACGACTACTACTACGGTGTGGAAATGAAGGCTCGGCTTCTGGCGATGGAGGGCTACCGCGGCTAGACGCCAACTTTAGCGAAGGTGGCATTTCGCGGCTTTTTTTTCATCAGATGACCGATCCGCGGATCGCCGCCATCCCCGACGTCCACGGTCATGCCAAAGGCGAGCATCGGCCCTTTAGCGAGGAGCGGCCGATTGCGTACTCCGCGCGGATGCTTTTCCTGTGGTTCTACCACGCCTGCCGCCGCCTCTCGCCGCGCTTCCTCATGGTCTCCGACCATGCCAACTATCTGACCTTCGAGGATCCGGGGGCCGTCGCCACCGTCCGTCGCGCGCTCAAGCTCGCGGAGGCGGGCGATCTGCTGGGAGCCGCGGAGACGGCCGGCGTTGAGGTCGCTCACGCCTCGACGGTCTCTGACGCGCTGCGCCAGGGGATGCGCTTCGGCATCGGCGCGGAGATCGACAACGACCCCCGCGCCCGGCCCGACGCCCAGAACATCGTCGACGCGCTGCGCCCGGACGGCATCATCCGTTCGGTACACTTCGTGCCGATCGTGCATCCCGAGAAGGGCGCCGACTGGCCGTGGCCCTTCGATAACGAGGAGTTCCTCTCGCTCCACGAGGTGGTGTCGCCGGACCGGCTCTGGGAGCTGTACGCGGCCAAGCTCTTCGACGACATCGAGAAGCTGCCAACGCATATCGTGGGCCACTTCTACGTGCCGGCGACCTACGGTGGCTTCCCGGCGCAGAAAGCGCTCGAGGACTACGAGGATCGCTTGCTCGAAATCTGCCGCGAGCGCGGGCTTGCCGTCGAATTCAACACCCGCTTCCTCTATCGCGACCACTCCGAGGAACGAAAGAAGAAATACCTCGAGGCAAACGCGCGACTGCTCCGCAAGGCCAAAGCGCGCGGTGTCGGCATCGCCGTCGGCTCGGACGCGCACAGCCCCAAAGACCAAGGCAACGGTTTCGATGTGGTCCTCGCATTGCTCGATGCGGCGAAGATCAACGAGCTGGTCTTTCCGGTGAATGGGAGGCTGGCGCGCGTGGCGCTTCGCGCCACCCGCGAGCATCTCGAGGCGCACGAACAGTCGCGCCGCCTACCGAGCGCACCCGGCAGCAGCATTA
Organism: Candidatus Cybelea sp.; assembly: GCA_035939175.1. GTDB lineage: Bacteria > Vulcanimicrobiota > Vulcanimicrobiia > Vulcanimicrobiales > Vulcanimicrobiaceae > Cybelea. The sequence continues at coordinate 2,713 of DASZGC010000026.1, forward strand.
CCGGTTACAGTCGCGCAGAGCTAGGGTTGCCCGAAGAGGCCGAAATGGCCCATCGCGAAGGCGGCCGCGCCCCCCGCGAGGCCGGCCCGAAGAAGCGCGCCACGCCGCCGACCCCCAGCACCTCGCGCCGCAGCGCCGACTCTTCATCGTCGGCAACGAAAGCCAAAGCCGCGCGTCTCGCCAAGCCGGGCGAGCCCAAGCCCAAAGCGGAGCCCAAGCCCAAAGCGGAGCCCAAGCCCAAGGCGGAGCCCAAGCCCAAGGCGGAGCCCAAAGCCAAGACGGAGTCAAAAGCGAAGGCCGAGCCCAAGCCCAAGGCAGAGCCCAAAGCCAAGGCGGAGCCCAAAGTAAAAGCGGAGACCAAAGCCAAGGCCGAAGCGAAGAGCAAGCCTGCAACGAAGAAGACGGCGCCTCCCACGGCGCCCGTTGCGAAGAAGCCGGTTGCCGTGAAACCGCCCAAAGCGCCGGCGAAGAAGGCCGCGGCAGCGCCGCCGAAACCTCAAAAGGCTCCGGTCAAGAAAGCCGCAGCGAAGGCGCCGGCCAAGAAGGTCGCCACGAAGAAGAGCCCGATGAAGAAAGCGTCGCCGCGCCGTCCGGTCAAAGTCACCCGGGCCGCCGTCGGCGCCAAGAAAACCGTTAAGAAGAAAAAGACTGCGGCCAAGCGCCGTTAGCATCCATTCGAATAGGGGACATGCCAATGGCGGACATCGCACGCCTGAGAAATATCGCATTCGTCGGACCCCATCACACGGGCAAGACGACGCTGGTCGAAGCGATTCTCGCGCACACCGGTGCCATCGGCCGCCGCGGCTCGATCGCCGACGGCACGACCGTCACCGACCACGAGCCTGAAGACGCCGCGCACCTGCAGTCGACGACCGCCGGTTTCGCTCACGCCTCCGCCGATGGCATCGATATTACGATCGTCGATACGCCGGGCTTCGTCGACTTCTTCGAAGAGACCAAACAGGCGCTGGCGGGCGTCGACGCTGCGATCGTGGTCGTCGAGGCGGATCCCGGACGCATCGGCCAAACGCAGGCGGTGGTGGACTACTTGGAATCCATGCGGATGCCGCACATTTTCGTCGTTAATAAGATGGACCGCCCGGGCGCGGACTTCTCCCAAACGCTCGCCGCGCTGGAAAGCGCTTACGGCCGCCACGTCGTCGCCGAACAGCTCCCCTTGGGAAGCGCCGAACAATTCGCCGGCTACGTCGATCTTGCGGCGATGAAGGCCTACGACTTCGAAGGTGCCGAGCAGCCGATTCCCGCGGAGGCGCTGGACGAATCGCAACGCATGCACGTCCAACTGCTCGAAGCGATGGCCGATTTCGACGACCACCTGATGGAGGAACTGCTCGAAGGGGTCGAGCCTCCGCTGGAAGAGATCGAGCGCGACCTCTACAGCGAGTGTTCGCACGACCAAGTCGTTCCCGTGCTCGTTGCCGCCGGCATCTCGGGCGCCGGCGTAAAGGCGCTCGTGTACGCGATCGAAAAGTGGCTGCCGTCGCCGGCCGACGCGCCGCAGGTTGATGCCGAAGGGCGCCCCATTGCGGGCGATCCGACCGCGCCGGTAATCGCGCGCGTGATCAAGACCTCGATCCACCCGCAGAGCGGAAAACTCTCGATCTCCCGGATTCTCTGCGGAACGGTAAAATCGGACGCGACGCTGAGCGACATCACCAAAGGCGACGATAAGGTGCGCCTCGGCGGCCTCTATCGTCTTCAGGGCAAGAAGCAAGAGCCGATTACGGAGGCCGGCCCCGGGATGATCGTGGCGTTCGGCCGCCTCGACTCCGTTTCGACGGGCGATACGCTGACCTCCAACGGTCACAAGGTGCTCTTGCCGCGCGTACCGGTCGCCGAACCGGTCTTCGCGGTCGCCATCAAACCGAAGGAGCGCATCGACGAGGCCAAGATCTCGCAGATGCTCGCGCGCATCGTCGACGAAGACCCCGCGCTGCGCCTCGAACGCGCCGACGTCACGCACGAGATGCTGCTGCTGGGCAGCGGCGAGCAGCACGTCTCCATTGCGGTCGAGAGGCTCGCGCGCAAATATAAAGTCGAGGTCGAGACGGCCGCACCGACCATTCCCTATCTCGAGACGATCAGCGGCGGCACCGAGATCCATTCGCGCTACAAGCATCAGACCGGTGGGCACGGTCAGTTCGGCGACGTGTGGCTGCGCTTCGAGCCGCGCGAGCGCGGCAACGGCGTGACCTTCGACGAAAAGATCGTCGGCGGCGTGGTGCCGCGCCAGTTCATTCCCGCCGTGGAAAAAGGCGTGCGCGAAGCGCTGGCGCGGGGCGCCAGCGGCTATCCCGTGACCGACCTGCACGTGACGCTCTTCGACGGCCAGTACCACGACGTCGATTCCAGCGAACAGTCTTTCAAGACGGCGGCCAGCATGGGCGTGCGCGAAGCGCTGCCAAAGTGCAATCCGGTCGTGCTCGAACCTGTCTCGCAAGTGCGAGTGATCGTCCCGACGGCGTACACGTCGACCGTGATCCAGCAACTCACCGGGAAGCGGGGACAGATCCTCGGCATGAATGCCGACGAAACGCGCCCGGGCTTCGACGTGGTCGAGGCCTACGTGCCTTCAGTCGAGCTTTCGCGCTACATCACCGAGCTGCGGACGGGGACGCAGGGGCTGGGCACGTACTCCTGGCGCCACGAGCGCTACGATCCGGTGCCCGGAAACCGCGTCGCGCCTAAAGCCGCCGTCTGAAGGAAGAGAAAAACGCACGTGTTTCGTAGGTTCGCGCTTGCCGCGATCTGTCTGCTGCTGGCAGCCTGCACCAAGTCGAGCACCAGCGGTGGCACCGGGCAGCGCCACTCCTGGAGCGTCCCCGGCCAACTGCGCGTCGCCGTTCAGTCCGATCTAAAAAATCTCAATCCGTTGCTGAACTCCAACACGACCGACGTCTTCGTCGATCGTTTGATGTTCGAACCGCTCCTGAGCGCCGACGACAAGGGCAATCCCCTGCCGATGCTCGCCTCCGACGTTCCGACGATCGCCAACGGCGGCATTAGCTCCGATGGGCTCACGATCACGTACCACCTGCGCAACGACGCCAAATGGACCGATGGCGTAGCGGTGACCTCCAAAGACGTGAAATGGTCGTGGCAGGCGATCATGAATCCGAACAACAACGTGGTCTCGCGCCACGGCTACGACGTCGTCGCGTCCATCGACACCCCCGACGACACCACCGTGGTCGTCCACCTCAAGGAAAAGTTTGCGCCCTTCGTCGACACTTTCTTCGCCGAGAGCGACCAACCGTACATGATCGCGCCGGCGCACGTGCTCGCGCAGTACCCGAACATCAACCAAGTCGAGTTCAATAACAAGCCCACGGTCAGCGACGGGCCCTTCAAGTTCGTCACTTGGGCGCGCGGCGATCACATTTCACTCGAGCGCAACGATGATTTCTTCATGGGCAAGCCTGGCCTGGACGGAATCAAGGTCACGATCGTTCCCGATGAAGACACGTCGGTAAACCTGCTGCGCACGCACGAGATCGACTACATGTTCCAGGCCTCGATTCAGAACTACATCAACCTTCGAGGGATTCCCGACACACAAATCGTGTGGGTGAACGTCAACGGTTATGAGGGCCTCACGCTCAACCTTACGAACCCGTTCCTGCGCGACCCCGCCGTAAGAAGCGCCATCATCCTGGCGCTCGACAAAAGACTCATGGTCCACGCTTTGACGATGGACACGCAGACGGTCGCGACCGAGGATATCCCCAACTGGATGTGGGCCTACAATACGAATCTCGAGCCGACCGCGCGCGAAGTGGGCGAGGCGCACGATGCCCTGCTGCGCGACGGCTTCAAAGAAGGCCCCGACGGCATCATGCGCAAGAACGGCCAACGCCTGTCGCTGGTTCTGGTGACGAACAACTCCAACGTTACGCGTCGCCGCGTGGCGCTGCTGGTCCAAGGAATGCTCGGCGCCGTCGGCATCGACGTTCAGATCAAGTACTATCCCGGCGACATCCTCTTCGCGCCCGCGGGCATGGGCGGGATCCTGCAGCTGGGCAAGTTCGACATGTCGGCAAACGGATGGTACTCCGGCATCGATCCTGACGATAGCTCGCAGTTTATGTGCAAAAACTTTCCACCAAGCGGCTATAACTACTCGCGCTACTGCAATCCCGAAATGGAGGCCGCGCAGCGCACCGCGCTCACGAGCTACGACCAGCGCACGCGCAAGGCTGCCTACGACAAGATACAGGAGCTTCTGGCCCGCGATAATCCGGCGCTCTTCTTCTATTGGATTCGCCAGATGGAACCGATCAGCGTAGATTTCAAAGGCTTCGACCCCAATCCGGTGGTCGAGTCGTGGAACGCGTGGGAATGGACCATCTAGGGGTGCAAGAGCTGGCGTGGCTTCGCAAAACGATCGCCGAACGCGCGCTCACTCGAGGCGACTACGTGCTCGCCGGCGGCTCGGCTAGCGACTACTACATCGACAAATTTCGCCTCTTCTCCGATCCCCACATCCTGCGCCGCATCGCGCGCATGTTCACCGCGGTGATCGCCGAGACCAATCCCGATCTGGTGGGCGGTACCGAGCTGGGCGGGGTCGTCATTGCGACGGCGGTTTCGCAGTTGTCGGGAATACCGATGCTCGCCGTGCGCAAGACGCCGAAAAACTACGGCGCGTTCGCCAACGAGTACGTCGAAGGCCCGTACCACGCCGGCCAGCGCGTGCTGCTGCTCGAAGACGTCGTCACCAGCGGGACCGAGCTGCTGGCGGCCGCAACGCGCCTGCGCGAGCTAGGGCTCGAAGTCACGCCTTACGCCGTGATCAGCCGCGGACTCGCTCCGGTGCGCGCGCTCATCGGCTTCTCGCTGCCCCGCTCCGACGCCAAAACCGAAAACTAACCGCCTCACTCTACCGTTAGGTGCATGCCGTCGTTGACGAGAACGACCGGGCCGTCGTAGCTTTTGCGCGCGGCTTCGAGCAGCTCTTCGCCTTCCCAGTTCGCGCTGTAGTGCGTTATCGCGAGGCGTTTTGCGCCGGCGCGTTTGGCCATCTCGCCGGCTTCTTGCGCCGAGGAGTGGCCGCGCACCTCGCCGTTCTCGCCGCCGAGACCGAGCGCCGCTTCGCAGAGGAAGAGCGAGCTCTCGCGCGCGTGCTCGACCACGCTGTCGCACGGCGCGGTGTCGCTAGTATAGAAAAGACTCGCGCCGTCGCAGCGGACGCGCATCGCGTAGCCTTCGATATAGTGGCGCGTCCGCGCGAAGGTCATCTGCAGATCTTTTACGGTGACGCTTTGATCGGGGTCGTACTCGCGCACGGCGAAGACCTCGTCGAAGAAATCCGGCGCGGCGTCGGGAGCCACCGCGCGGCGCAACGCCTCGAGCGCGATCGCACCGCCGGGCGGCAGCCAGAGCGGCATCCGCTGCGCGCGGCTGGGCGTGTCGTACTTCAACCCTTGGCGCAGCGGCACCAGATCGAAGAAGTGGTCGGCGTGCATGTGCGTGACGAAGACCGCGTCGAGGTGCGGATAGTGGTGCGTGTGGTGCAGCTTGCCCAACGCCCCACTGCCGATATCCAACAGCA
>DASZGC010000027.1:0-42416 GCA_035939175.1 Candidatus Cybelea sp.
CGATGATGGTGGGCGGGCAGCTCGAAATCGTCGGCCGCCAGCGTTCTTGGGGCTTACCGGGCGGCGTGTAGAAGGCCGTCCCGATGCCCAACAAAATCAGCTGGCCCGTCGGTAAGAGTAGCGGGGAGCCGACAGTCTTCTCGACGTTCTGATAGGTCGTGCCGTTGAAAAGCCATAGGCCGCCCGCCAGGATAAGAAGCACGTCGCCCGCCGGCGTCAGCACCGCGTACGTGTCGCCCGCGCCGTAGGGAACCGGGAGGTCCGGGCCGCCCGCCCACTTCCCGGCAAGAGGGCCCTTCGTTCCGTGGGGACGCAAGACGGCCGGCCCGATCTCGCCTGGTGGGGGATAGCAATCGCGCCGCGCGTTTCCGTAGCGAATGCATTTCCCAAAATACGGCGAGCGCAAGTAACCGGCCGTCGCTCCGATGCTCCTCCACCTTCCCGCGCTGGGGTTATAGATCTCGGAGTTGGGCGCATCGCGTACGTCGGCGGTCAGCACGTTTCCATTGGGAAGCAACGTCCAGCCTTCCTCGGCGTTGAAATCCGCTTTGCCGGCGTCGCTGACCTCCGTCCACTGCAGCGTCGTCGGATCGAGCACCGCGTCGCGTTTGGTAAGTTTCTGTCCGAGCAGCATTCTGCCATCGGGTAAGATCGTCGACGGCGAATCGCCGACCCAATCCCAGCCCGTCGGATGGCCGAGAGCCGTCCAAGCGTTGGTCTGCGGATCGAAGATCGCCCCAAGATTCGTCAACTGCAGCGGATGATGGTTGCGGGGGTTATTGTACTCGCCGCCGATGATGACCAGGCGTCCGTCGGCGAGCATTTGCGATGCGTACGCGTCGGGAGCATAACCGGTCGGCAACGAGCCGACCTGCGTCCACGTCCCGTCTTCATAACTCCCGCGAATATCGGGCGAGAGCCGGAACCACGCGCTGTCCGGATTTTCGTCTTGCGCGAGCACCGTGCCGTCGGTCAGGAGAAACGCGATCCCCACGCCGCGCGGCGCCGTCTTGCCATGAGCGCTCGGCAACATTGCCGTGTCACCCGCGGCGGAGGAGAGGGGCCCTCGAAGGCTGCAGGCGGCGACGAAAAGGGCGAGCACAGCCGCCACGATCACGCGCATGGTCATTGGTTCGTCAAAGGGGGAGGCTGCCCCCGGCGGAAGCAAACCGCCGTAGCGTGAACCGCGGTTTATGGCGACCATGAATCCGGGCGTAACGGGATCGGCCCGTCCGTCGGGCACGGTCACGTTTCTCTTCTCGGATATCGAGGGCAGCACGCAGCGCTGGGACCGCGACCCGGCGGCAATGCAGGATGCCGTGCGCCGGCACGACGCGCTGATGCGAGCGGCAATCGCCGCCTACGACGGCTACGTTTTCAAGACGATCGGCGATGCATTTTGCGCGGCGTTTTGGCGCCCCGAGGAAGCCTTAACCGCGATCCTCGATGCGCAGCGCGCGCTTGCCGGAGCCGACTTCTCGCCGATCGATGGATTGCGCGTGCGCGCGGCCGTACATACCGGCACGGCCGACGAACGCGACGGCGATTACTTCGGACCCGCGCTCAACCGCGTCGCGCGCTTACTCGCGATCGGGCACGGCGGCCAGGTGCTGGTGTCGGGCGTCACCAGCGACCTCGTTCAAGAGAGACTCCCGCCTGGCGCGAGCCTGCGCGACCTGGGCGAGCATCGGCTGCGCGACCTCGCGCGCCCAGAGCGAGTCTACCAGTTGATCGCTCGCGAACTGGCGGCGGACTTTCCCCCGCTGCGGTCGTTGGACGTCCTGCCGAACAACTTGCCGCGCCAGCTCAGCACCTTTGTCGGCCGCGAGGCGGAGATCGAAGCGATCACGGCGCTTGTCGAAAAGAACCCGCTCGTCACGCTGGTCGGCTCGGGCGGCGTCGGCAAAACGCGTCTCGCGCTGCAGGTCGCTGCTAACGCGCTCGACGGCTGGGACGACGGCACGTGGTTCCTCGAACTCGCGCCTCTCACGAGCGGCGACTATATTCCATCGTCCGTCGCGCTGGCACTCGGGATCACGCTGCCCAGCGAAGGCGATTCGCTCGAAAATCTCGTTCACGCGCTCAAGGGAAAGCACGCGTTGCTAATCTTCGACAACTGCGAGCATTTGCTCGAGCCGGCCGCGCGCGCGATCTCGACCATCCTTCGCGGCTGTTCGAAAGCAAAAGTGCTCGCATCGAGCCGACAAGCGCTGGGAGTTGTTGGAGAAGCGGCCTATCAAGTATCTCCGCTCGACCTCCCGGCCAAAACTGCAACGCATCTGTCCGCGACCGAGGCGCTGCAGTTCGAGTCGGTCGCGCTCTTCGTCGAACGCGCGCGAGCCGCAAGCGCCGCGTTCTCCCTCACCGACGAGAGTGCGCCCGCGGTGGCCGACATCTGCCGGCGGTTGGACGGGATTCCCCTGGCAATCGAACTCGCGGCCGCGCGAGTGAATCTGCTTAGCCCGCAGCAGTTGCGCGGACGGCTCGACGAGCGATTCCGTCTGCTGACCGGCGGCAACCGCGACGTCCTTCCGAGGCAGCAAACATTGCGTGCGCTGATCGATTGGAGTCACGACCTGCTCGACGGCCGCGAACGCACGCTTTTCCGGCGGCTCGGAATCTTCGTCGATGGATTCGCGCTCGAAGGAGCCGTTGCCGTTGGCAGCGGCGAGGATCTCGATGAACTCGATGTCTTCGACCTGCTGGCGTCGTTGGTCGATAAGTCGCTGGTGCTTGCCGAGCCGCTTGCAGAAGTACCGCGCTACCAGCTGCTCGAATCGACCCGCGCCTACGCCTCCGAGAAACTCGACGATGCGGGTGAACGCGATCTCATCGCGGGCCGGCACCTGCGTTATCTGCGAGATCGGTTCGCCGAGCGTTTGGAAGAATGCGAGCGAACGGCTCGCGCGGCGGGTCTCGCCGCCGCGCTCAAAATCGATCTCGAAGATGTGCGCTCCGCCCTGGAAGGAGCGTTGGCCCGCGGCGAGGTCGTCGACGGCGGTGAGCTGCTCGCCAGCGTCTACATCGTTTGGCAATCCATCGGACTCGAGGCGGAAGGGATAACGCGGTGCCAAGCCTATCTCGCGGCGATTCCGGAGGTCGAGTCGCGGCTGCGCGCTCGGTTGTCAATAATATTGGCGATCTTCCTCGATGAGTGCGGTGACCGAGCGGGCTCGCTCGAGCGATCGACGTACGCGGTCGAACGGGCGCGGGAAAACGGCGACGCGCCGTCGCTTACCCACGCGCTCTGCATCTACGCGAGCAACTTGATGCTCGTGGGCCGGTTGGACGATGCGGAGCACGCGTTAGCGCAAGCGGAGACGGTCTCGGACGATTCGGCCATCCTGCGCATTACTTTGCTCGGTCACCACGCCGGATTGAGTTATGCCAGACGCGACCTCGATGCAGCAGCGCGTATGTTCGAGCAGCTCCGCAAGGAGCACCGTTCGCTGGGAAATATCCACAGCGAGCACCGATCGGCAGCCGGACTCGCGGAGATCGAACACGCGCGCGGTCGAACGCAGCACGCCGTCGCCATCCTTCACGAGACACGTGCGGCGATTCGAGATGGTCCGTATGAGGCGGTACCGGGGGCGTATAAGGAACTGCTCGCCATGGTGCTGCACAACCTCGCGGGCTATCTCGTCGCCCTCGACGACCTCCCCGGCGCCGCCGCGGCCGCGCGTGAATCGATCGGCATTTATGCGGCTCGCGAGCCGGACCATGCTACCATCGCCGTTGCGATCGAACATCTCGCTCTCGTCTTCGCCCTGCAAGGCGATCTCGAGCGCGCAGCCACACTCGAAGCGTACGCCGATGCCGAACTCCAGCGGCACGGAAGCACGCGCGAGTTCAGCGAGACGACGACGCACGACCGTCTTGCCGCGCTTCTGCGCGAGACGCGCCCAACCGAGGAACTGGAGCGTCTCACCGAAGAAGGCGCCGCGCTCGAGCCAGAGGCTGCAATCGCGCTCGCGCTGCGCTAAGGAATAGGATGGCGACGGCGTCGCTCGCCGAACTCGTTCGTTCGTTCCGTGCGAACTCCGGACTTTCGCAAGAGGTGCTCGCGGAGCGCTGCGGCCTGTCGACTCGCGCCGTTAGCGACATCGAAACCGGTGTCGCGCGCACGCCCAGGCTGGTAACTCTGATGCTCCTCGGCGAGGCGCTCGGTCTATCGCCGTCCGATCGCCTGCGTTTAGAAGAGGCCGGGCGCAAGTCGGCCGCAGCCGACGTAAGCCTTAGCGTTTCCCCGGCATCGGCGCTGCCCGAAACGCCGCTCGAGGGGCGCAAGAACGACGTCGAACAGGTAGTCGCGCTTTTCGTCCGCGGTGCAACGCGGCTCGTTACGTTAACGGGGGCTCCAGGCGTCGGAAAGACGGCCCTGGCGATCAACGTGGCGACGGCACTCGCGGGCGAATACGAGCACGGCGCTGCGCTGGTCGAGTTGGCGACGGTCGAGGAAGCCTCGCTCGTCCCGGAGGCCGTCGCGCGCGCGTTGGGCATTCGCGACCCGGTCGCGGCCTATCTGGGCGCGCGAAATCTCTTGCTCGTACTCGATAACCTCGAGCATCTCACATCGGCGGCGGCATGGATCGCCGCGCTGCTCGCCGCGGCGCCGAGAGTAAAGATCCTCGCCACCAGCCGCGGCCCGCTGCATCTCCCGCTCGAGCGCGTCTACGCCGTCCAACCGCTGGACGCCGCTGCCGCGGCGCGGCTCTTCGTGCAGCGTGCGCGAGCCGTGAAGCCCGACTTCGAGTTGAGCGACAAGGGTGCGGCCGCGGTCGCCGGCATCGTCGAGCACCTCGACGGGCTTCCACTGGCGATCGAACTTGCGGCGGCGCGCGTCTTGACGCTCCCGCCCAGGGCGCTCGTCGCTCCGCTCCAACGGCGGCTGCCGCTGCTCGCCGGCGGTGCGCTCGACCGGTCGCCGCGTCAGCAGACGATGCACGCCGCCATCGCGTGGAGCTACGACCTGCTCCCGGAAGAAGAGCGGTATCTGTTTCGAAATCTTGCGGTTCTTGTTGGAGGCGGAAGCCTAGAGGCTGCGGCGGCGCTTTGTGGCGACGATGCCGCGCGACCGATTCTCGAGCGACTCGTGCCGCTCGTCGAGAAGAGCCTCATTACGATCGAACAGGATTCCGCCGGCGAGCCGCGCGTTGCAATGCTCGAAACGCTTCGCGAGTTTGGCCAGGAGCGGCTCGCGCAAAACGGCGAGCTCGCGGCCGCACGGCGAGTTCACGCGCAGTTCGTGCTCGATTTCGTGCGCCGAGCCGCATCCGGCTACGAGCGAGAGCAGCGCAACATCGAAGCGGCGCTGGAATGGGCGCAGAGCCGAGGCGAGACGGAGTTCGGTCTCCGTATGATTGGCGCCCTTTGGCGGTTCTGGTTGCTGCACCGTCACTTGGCCGAGGGGATCCGGTGGATCGCGACTTTTTGTGCGCTGAGGAACGCCGCGCCGTCCGGCGCAGACGACCTCCTCTACGCGAGCGCGCTCGGTGCCAAAGCGGCGCTGCTCTCGGGGCTGGGGAATTTCAACGAGGCGTTGGGGCCGTGTGAAGAGGCGATCGCCGGGCTGCGCGCCGCCGGCGACGATGCCGGCCTCGCCGCCTCGCTTACCACGCTCGGCGTCATCATGCATTTTCGCGGCGAGCGCCGTGGCGCGGAAAATGCGTACGCCGAGTCGCTGCAGATAAGCGAGCGCCTCGGCGATGAAGTTGGCGTGGCGGCCTGCCTTTCGAACCTGGCGTCGCTCGCGCGGAGTGCCGACGAGTTCGTCGGCGCCGCAGCGTACGCGCAAAGAAGCGTGGCGATTTATCGCCGCTTAGACGATCGCTCCGGGCTCGCGCAAGCGCTCACGGTGCTCGGTCGGGTCGCGGTGGCGCGGCGAGAGTACCTGCGCGCAGAGGAACTCTTCGATGAGACGCTGCTGCTGCAGCGAGCCGTTGGAGATGCCGGCAGTCCGTACGACGCCCTGGCAAATCTTGCCGCGCTCTCGCACCGGCGCGGCGAGCACGAACGCGCACTCGCGCGTTACGGTGAAGCCTTCGACATGCTGGGCGCGGTGCCGAACATGCCCGCGCTGGCAACGATGCTCGAAGGTCTCGCGGCCGCGACCGCCGCCGTCGGCAACGCGCCGAAATCCGCGCGATTGCTCGGTGCCGCGCATGCGTTACGAACGGCGATCGGCTCGGCGCTCTTTCCGGCCGAACGCGCCGAATGCGAAGCCGAGGTTGCGGCGGTTCGCGCAACGCTCGGCGACGAGGCGTTCCTCGTTCAATGGCGCATCGGTTTGAGCATGACGCTCGAGCGCGCACTGGACGAGGCACGCCAACCTTCACAGGCAGCCGGTTAGAAGTAGGTACCGGCCGGGGAGACGGCGACCCCGAGGAACTGCTGTCCGGCGCCGTCGGGCCCGTGATAGGAGTTGATGAGGTTCATATGGGGGTAGGCGTATTCGTCGACCGAGTTGTTGTCGTTGCTGACGAAGAGCGCGGTGCGTGTCGAGTTGAACGCAAGGAACTCGGGGATGCCGCCCTCGCTGAACTCGAACGTTTCGTCTAGCCCATAGTCGGTGAAGCTTTGGAGCACCTCGGCTCCCTGATCGGCAACCATGAAGTCGAGCTGTCCCGAGGGGTAGAGCGATGACGAGACCGCAATTCCTCCCGGTTGCTCGAAGCTGTACGTGTTCGTTTCCTCGACGCACTGACTGGTGCCGTAATGGCAGAAGAGGATGCTGCCGCCGGCGGAGCTGCCGTAGGAGTTGGTCGTGTAGTACGGCGCGTAGAAGGCCGACTCGCCGTTCTCCTGCGGGGTGAGAAGCGCGAGCGAGGTGATCTCGAGCCCGCTGCTCTGCGGCGGATACCAGGTATTTGCCGGCAAGGTCGTGCCGGTGAGATACTCGTTGATGTAATCGCTGGAGTTGGATGGGTTGTTGGCGACGTAAACGTTCCCGTATGCGTCGACCGCGACGTCGACGGGATCGTTCATGCCCGTCGTTATCGTCGTAGTGGGACTCTTCTCGCCCTCGTGGTAGATCGTCAGCGAGTTGTTCCCGTCGTTGGTCACGTACAGGTTGCCGGACTTATCGGTCGTGATGCCGTCGGGAAGGCTGATTCCCTTGGTGATCTTGTACTTCGCCTTGGACGACTTCGTGGTGCTCTGCTCGAAGACGTCGACCGCATTATTCTGAAAGTCGGCGACGTAGAGCAGCTGCTTCCGTTTCTTCTTAGCGGGACCGGCACTCGGAGCGTTCGTGTGCGCGACGCCGGTGAGAGCGCTGGTCGGGGCCGCTCCGCCGAGCGGCGGCGTGATGGCGGAGTTCGAAGTGCACGCCGTGGCGGCGGCCAGCGCAAGGGAAACGGTGCCCAGGGACTTGAGAGAGATCGTGGTGCGCATGAGTTGGATTCCTTTCAGCAGCGCGGGCTTGGTGAATCCAGCGTACGCCCAGCGGGGGGCACGTCTCCATGAAGTTACTCACGGAGTAGCCCGGCTGCGCCCAAAATGACGTGCGGGCTTTGGCGCCGGCCGGCTTCCCACTGCGCATCGAATCCCGCGCCAAGCTCCTCCACGACCGTCGCGACCAGCGCTTCGTGCGCGGCGCGGTCGGCCAGAGGAATCACCGGCGCGTCGGCAGCCGTCGAAGCCGCGCCGAGAAGCCGCGCGGCCACGGCGGTTCTGCCCCGGCGAAGCTCGATTGCGGCGAGCAACCGGGCGACGTCGGCACTCGGCCCCAACGTTTCGTCGTCGGCGCTTACGCGCAGCGCCAAACTCTCCGCGCCGTCGAGGTCGTCCAGACCAACCAGGGCTCGGCTCAAGACGATCCGCGCCGTTCGCGCCGACTCGGCAAAACCCACCTCTTGCGCCAGGCGCAGCGCTTCGCGTGCGAGCGGCACGCCTCGTTCCGGAGAGCCCGAGCGCACCGCGACCAGCGCGAGGTTCTCCAACACCAAGCTTACGCCCATCCTTCGCCCGGCGGCCCGGAAGAGCAGCAGCGCCTCCTCGAGATGCCCGTTCGCCTCGTCGTAGTTCCCCGCGTCGGAAGCGTGCGTTCCGAAATCGACGAGCGTCCGCGCGATATCCAGCCCGTCTCCCAGCTCGCGTCGAATCGTCAACGCTTCTTCGAAGTAACGCCGGGCGTCGGCGTAGTGACCTTTGAGACTCGCGCACTCGCCGAGGCCATCGATCAGCGAAGCAACGGCCTTTCTGTCGCCGACGGCGCGCTTGTGGGCTAAGGCGAGTTTCGTATGGCGCTCGCTCTCATCGAACCGGCCCGACGCCGAGGCGAGCCCGGCGGCGGCCCAGTTGCCGTCGGCCACGACTTCCGCGTCGACCGCTTCCGCACGCTCCTCCGCGGCCGCCACCAACGACCGCACCCACGCATAACCGTGCGCATTTTCGCCTCGCCGCCACCAGATCGGCCAAAGTTCGATCGCCAGCGCGAGCGCAGGCGCGATGCGATTGGTCGATTTTAGCCATCCGAGCGCCGCGTCGAAGTGCGAAGATTCGCGATTGCAGCGTGCGCGCGCCGCGCCATCTTCGAGTGGTTCTACGCGCGGCGCCGCCTGCGCGAGCGACGTACAAAACGAGCTTAATCGAAGAAAGGCCGCTTCGCTCTCGCGCTCGCATTCGAGCATCTCGGCTGCAAAATCGCGGACGAGCGCGTGCAGCTCGAACTCGGCGTCGCCCACGCCGTCGTCGCAAACCCCGACTAAACTACGATCCGTCAACGACGCCAGCAGCTGCAGCGTTGAGAGGACGCTTGCATCGGAATCGCCGCCGCTTGCCAGATAATGCGCGCCCTCCTCCGTAAACGGGCCGCCGAAAACCGCAAGCGAGCGAAACAGCCGTTGTTCGCCGGCGCTAAGCGAACGGTAACTCAAGGCGATGGCCTCGCGCATCCCGCCGAGTACGTGGAGCGGGCGTTTTAAGTTGTCGATCAATTCCGCCCGCGCCGGCGTGCGTAGCAGCGGCGCCGCGAGCGCGAGTGCGAGAGGTACGCCGCCAAGCGCTCGCGCGAGGGCCGCCAGGTCGGAATCGTCGGAGGCCTGCGCAGCGAACGCGTCGGCATCCATGGGATCGGAGAGCAAACGGATGCTTGACGCGATGGAGAGCGCTCCGATCTTGAATACTCGCTCCATCGAGACATGGAGCGGCGTGCGGCTCGTCACGAGAAGTTTGAGGTTGGGCGCCGCCGCGAGCAGCTCGGCGACGACGGGCGCGGCGGCCGCTACGGATTCGAAGTTGTCGAGCACGATGAGCATCGAGCGGTCGCCGATGGCCGCGGCTACGGAAGCGGCGGCGGGTTGGCCGCGTACGTCGCGCACGCCGAGCGCCAGCGCGATTTTCGTGGGAACCAGTATCGGATCGGGCAACGAGGCAAACTCGACGTAACGCGCACGCGCCGGAAACTCGCCGGCGAGCTGCGCGGCAATCGCAATCGCGAGCGCCGTCTTGCCGACGCCCGGCTCGCCGGTCACGGTAACCAGCCGCGTTGTCGGATCGAGGAGAAGCCTCCGCAGCGTGGCCACCTCGGGCAAACGTCCGACCAGCGAGATTGGCACGGGGAAGGCCGCACCCGAGCCTCCGCGGCGCTGACCGCGCCGGCGCGCCGCCGCGCGCAGCCTCTCGCGAGCCTCCTCGTCGAGACCGAGAGCCTCCGCGATCAGCGAGATCGTAATAGCGCGCGGCCAAAGCGAAACGCCGGTTTCGATGTCGCCGATCGTCCGCACGCTCACGCGGGCTCGACCGGCGAGTTCCTCCTGCGAGAGGCGCGCCTGCGCCCGATACCTCCGAGCAAGCTCGGCGAGCGGCAACGCTTGCAGCATCGCGAGCTACTTCATAACCTTCGAGCCTCGGTACCTTTTCGAAGCCGTACGACAGCGTTCCAGGACACGATTGCGCGGCGATGAAAAGACCAGCGATGGCTTCAGCGCGAAGTGCCGCGGTAACTTTGGTGCTCACGTCACTCTGCGACTTGACGGCGTGCACGGGCAGCACGATCCCTCGCGCCGCGGCGCCGAACACGCTTCCGCTCGACCACTACATCAAGCACGTCGTCATCGTCGTGCAAGAGAACCGGAGCTTCGACAACCTCTTCAGTGGTTTTCCCGGGGCGGACGCACCGGCATTCGGCTACGCCGGCAACAGAAAGCTGCGTTTGCACGAGACGCCGCTCGAAGATCCCGGAGACATCGAAAACAACTGGCGCGACGCCATCAGCGGCTGGAACGACGGGAAGATGAACGGCTTCGAAGGCGAGCACTTCTACGGCGGGGCCCGCGACTACGCGTACGCGTACGTGCCGCGCTCCGAAACGGCGCCGTATTGGGCGATGGCGCGTCAATGGGTGCTGTCGGATCGCATGTTTCCGCTCGAGTTCGGCCCGAGTTTCACGGCCCACCTGAGCTTGATCGCCGCCAACACCGACATCAAGCCGGAGCCACTGGCCGAGGTCGACGCTCCGAGTAATATCCGCTGGGGATGCGAGGCCCCGCCGGGAACGCGGTCCTTCACGCTCAACGACGATCGCGTCGAACGTTTCGGCGGCCCATATCCTTGCCTTTCGAACTTTCCGACGATTGCCGATCGGCTCGATGCCGCAAGCGTCACTTGGAAATACTATGCTTCACCGCTGAGCGAGATCGGCGGGAAGGTGTGGTCCGAGTTCAGCGCGATTCGCAAGGTCCGCTACGGGCCCGACTGGAGCAACGTTATCTCGCCGCAGACCCGCGTCTTGAACGATGTTGGGGACGGCAAGCTCGCCGACGTCTCCTGGGTTACGCCGGATTGGAAGGATTCCGACCATACCGGCAGCGGCTACAACGACGGGCCGTCGTGGGTGGCCTCGATCGTCAATGCCGTCGGACGCAGCCCCTATTGGTCGTCGACGGCCATCGTCGTTCTCTGGGACGACTGGGGCGGGTGGTACGACAACGTCCCGCCGCCGCAACTCGACTTCCGCGGCCTCGGTATTCGCGTGGGATGCATCATCGTCTCGCCGTACGCGCGAGTCGCGCGCGGCGCAAGGGCCGGCTACGTCTCGCATACGCAGTACGAGTACGGCAGCGTTCTCAAGTTCGTGGAGCAGGTCTTCGACCTTCCACCGATCGGGCCGGCCGCGCGCGGCTTTACCGACACGCGGGCGACAAGCATTCTCGACAGCTTCGACTTCACGCAGCCGCCGCGCCCGTATCGTGTGGTTCCGGCGCCCTATCCGGAGTCGCATTTTCTGCACGAGCGCCCATCGTACCGACCGCCGGACGAGGAGTAGCGGATTCTTCCGACTCGTGCTAGTCTAGCTCCGGCATGATTGAACGTCGCGACTTTCTGCGCACGCTCGGGGGAGCGGCGATTGCGCCCGCGCTGCTCGGTGCGTCGGCCGCCGACAGTCCGGTAGAGTCGGTCGAGCGCGCGCTCGTGCTCAGCGGCGGCGGCGCCCGCGGCGCCTACGAAGGCGGCCTCATCGGCGCCCTGGCGGCGGTCGGCGGCGTGAGCGACGGTTCGCCGCTCGCACCGTATGGTTTTGTCTGCGGAACGTCTATTGGCGCCCTCAACAGCTGGTTCGTTGCCACCGGGCAGTACACGAAGCTGCGCGATCTTTGGTACACCATCGGCGGCCAGCACTTGATGCAGCTGAAAACGCAGTACGCCGCTCTCCGCGATCCGGAGAGTGGCGTTCTGGATATCGCCGCTTCAGCAGTCCGAGTCATCGGTTTGACTCGGAATCAACGTGCGGTGCTGGAGAGCGAACCGGTTCTCGACTGGATCACGCGAAACGTCGATCCCAACACTCCGCTGGTCATGCCGATGGCCTGGGCGGTGACGAACCTCTCGTTCGAACGTCCGGAGTATTTCTATCTTGGCGTCAAAGGCGAAGGCGAGATTTTACCGGAGTGGGTCGTTCACGCGCTTCAAGTAACCCTCGGCCCGCAAACGATCGTTCGCGAGGCTACCCCGGATTTGTTGCACCGCGCACTCTTTGCATCGGCGGCGATTCCGATCGTTTTCGATCCCGTCGTCATGCCGGGCCCCGACGGAACGCCGTGCCAGTATTGCGACGGCGGCGTCGCGAGCAACTCGCCCGTCGGCATCGCGCACGCCGTTTCCAAAGCGGCCGACGTGGTCTTGCTCGACCCGCCGTTCGAACCCGATACCGACCTCAACGATGCCATCGAGGTCGCTTACAGCGCGTATGGAACGATGCAGCGCAAGATTCTCGAGACGGAGATGCGCAACGTCTACGCGCAGTCGGTCGCAAAGGGCACTTTCGGCCGCCTGTCACCGGAGAAGCTGGCACGCGTGGCGCAGAGCAGCGGCATGCTCGCCAAGATGGTTGCCGCGCTGCCGGTGACCGTTCTCCGCTACCTTAGACCAGAGAAGGTGTTACCGGTGACGGTGGCCGGATTCAACGATCAAACCGGCATCAACGAGACGTTCAAAACCGGCTGGGAAGACCTCGGCCGCGGCTTCGCGCCATACGACTGGTCGACGTTCTCGCTCTAGCGCGACACGCTAAGGCGCCGCGATCACACCGATCTTATTCTGCTTGCGATAGGCCGCGATCGTCAACCAAACGCTATGATTCGGGCCGCTGGTAATGTCTTCGGGAATGCTCTGGCTGCGCAACTTGATGACGCTGCCGAATGCACCCGTTGCAGCGTCGATGCGGCCGACGCTGCCGCTTAGGGTTTCCACGAACCAAAGCACGTGGCCGGGTCCCGGCGCGAGCGCCTGCGGATAGCAATTGGGCTGCTTGATCCTGAACTCGCGAACCTTCGATCCCACGACCTCGCCAATCTTATTCCCGGTGCGCTCGGTGAACCAGATGTGCCTGTCGGGCGCGGACAGGATGCCCCAGGGATTGCTCCCGCCGGTCGGCACGCCCAGCGACGCCCCGAACGTTTGACTGCGAGGGTCGAAGTGCCCGATCTTGTCGGCTTCGGACTCGGTAAACCACAGGTCACCGTCGGGGCCGGTCGTGATGGCCCAAGCGCCGGGCGATTCATCGGGTATCGGAAAGCGCGTGACCACACCCGCCGGCGTGATGCTGCCGATATATCCGTCGGTGTTTTCGACGAACCATACATTGCCGTCGGGCCCCAGCGTGACGCCGCGCGGCGTCGGGTCTTGGCTTCGGCTCGTGATCGGAAATGAGGTGACAACGCCCTCCGGGGTCATGCGGCCGATCTCATTTGCGCCCGGCTCGCTGAACCAGATGTTGCCGTCGGAGCCCTCGGTGAGGGAATCGGGGGTGTACCCGGGCGGGACCGGATGCTCGGTGACGGTGCCGTCGTTGGTAATCTGCGCAATGTCGTCGGTGAAGAACTCGCTGAACCAGCGCGAGTTTAAAGGGCCGTTCGTGATATGGACCGGCCACGACACTTGCGTCGGCGTGTCGTAGTACTTGATCGGCGGCCGCGAACCGGGCGACACGCGTGCGGCTTCGTTTACCTCCAGCGACGCAGTTCCGCCGGGAACCGGGGCTCCCGGCGCAGAGCAGCCCAATACCGCTGCCAGCGGAACCCCAAAAAGAACAGGTAGCCAGCGTGCATTCATGAAAATCGCCCTCCCCGCCACACTATTAGCAGACACCGTTTAAGAAAGTCTGAAAGGCCGTGGCCGACGAGCGCGAATCACGATGGCCGTGAAGGCGCTCTCGTGGGCCGTCGTGACGATTTTGGCGTTCGCCGCCGCCTCCCCTGGAGAGTATCGGATCGATAGTACGCGATATTTCCCGCAGCCGGCGGTGGAGGCCCAGAGCCGCGCTGCGTTCGTCGCCGCCTGCGACGCATTCGTGAAGTCGTCCACGCCGGCGACGCCGCCGGCGATGCTGCACTGGCTGCAGACGTACGATGCCCTGTTGCGGGGCCTAGAACGGCACGATATCTACGTTTACTTACGCGCCGAAGAGGACGATCGCGACACCGCCGACGCCAAGGCCGACGACGCACTCGGCCAACTCGAAGGCCGCATCGGCGACCGCGTCGTTCGAGCCGCGCGACAGTTGGGCGAGGCGCGCATCGCCGCGTGGACGCAGACCGGCCCGCTGAAGCCGTACCGCTTCCTGCTCGAAGATTCGCTCGCGCGGGGGACACATCGGCTGAGCGTGGCCGACGCGCACGCCGTCGACGTCGCCGTCACGCCGGTGCTCGACGCCGCTGCGACGAGTTACAAGGCCTTTCGCAAGTCATCCGACTCGCTCGCAAGCCGGCAGGACGCTTACGCCGCGCTGCTGGTCTCGATCGCCGCCGCACGCAACGGTGTCGCTCGCTTGCGCGGTTTTCCCGGAGCGGCGGATGCGGCGTACTTCGATCGCGCGATCTCCCCAGGGTCGGTGGAGCGTACGCTGAGCGCGATCCGCGCGTCGTCGGCCTATGCGCGGTATCTCAGGGTCGCTGCGTTGATGCCGAAACCGGCCGTCACCCCGTCGCCGGTAACGATCGCGCAGGCGATTCCGACGATCCTGGCCGCCGAGCAGCCGATGGGCGCGGCGTATGCGGGCGCGTACGCCGCGCTGTTGGATCCTCGGAATGGCCGGTTGGAGATCTGCACGGCCCCGGAGTGCGACGACAGCGGCTTTTCGCTCGGTTTCGCCGGCGTGCAGTCGGCGGTCTTCTACGGCGGCTTCACCGGCAGCGTCAACGCGGTGAGGGCCGTCGCGCACGAGTCCGGGCACGCGGTTCACCGAGAGTTCATGAGCGAGAATCAGCCGATCGCGGCGTACAACCGGGGACCGAGCTTCATGTTCGAATCGTTCGCGATCTTCAACGAGCTGCTCTTCCTGAACCACCTCTACGAGAGCACGGCGAACGATACGCAGCGAGCGTTTTACCTCAACTATTTCCTACAGGATGCCACGTTTCAGGTGTACGGGTCGGCCGAAGAGACCGATCTCGAGCGCGCGATTTACCACGGCGTCGACGACGGCACGATTCGTACCGCGGCCGATTTCAATACCTTAACGACGAGCGTCTTCGCGCGCTACGATCCCAGCGCTTCACAAGATCCCAAGACGCCGCTCTACTGGGCTGGGGACCGCCTGTTCTTCACCGATCCGCTCTACGACGTCAACTATCTCTACGCCGGGCTGCTGGCGTTGCAGTACTTTACCGGCTTCCAGCGCGATTCAACGACCTTTTCGAAACGCTACGTAGCGCTCCTCAAGAACGGCTTCAACGACACGCAGGCGGCACTAGAGAAGCGTTTTCTCGGAATCGACCTCTCACACGAAGCGGACCTCGTCGCCAACGCCGGCGCGCTGATCGATGCGAGAACGACGATGCTATCGACGTTGTACGCGACTGCTAGCCGCGACGGCAGCGCCCCGAAATGAGCGCGAACCAACACGAGTATCGCGCGTCGGTGCGCTGGTCGGCCGCCGGCGGACCGGGCACCACCGACTACCGCAGCTATTTACGCAATCACGTTATCGAGGTCGACGGAAAGCCGGCCATCCCGGCCTCCGCCGATCCGGCGTATCGCGGCGACGCGATGCGGTATAATCCCGAGGATCTGCTCGTCGCCAGTATCTCGGCATGCCACATGCTGTGGTATCTGCATCTCTGTTCGGCCAACGGGATCGTCGTCACGGATTATGTCGACCAAGCTCTCGGGACGCTCGAACTCGACGGCGGCGAAAGCGGCCGCTTCGTGATGGTCGTCTTGCACCCGGAGGTGACGATTCGCGCGGGCGATCCGGCAGCGGCGATCGATCTGCACGCGCGTGCGCACGAACTCTGCTTCATCGCGCGATCGGTCAACTTCCCGATCGAGGTGGAAGCGAAAGTGAAGTGACCGGCATCTTGTTAGAGCTACCGGGAGAGGTTACGCACGGCTGTCTCGCCTAGCGAGGCGAGCGCGTTCAAGCGAGCGCCTTCCATAAAAGTGATATTTTCATATATATGAAGGCACGGTTTTCGATTTGTGTCGGAGGGTTCTTCGTTGTATTGCCCAAACCGACGGAACACTTTCCCTTTCAACTTTAAGGAGCTGAACAACATATGCGCTTCTTTACCTCGGCGCTCGCGTCGGCAGTTGCTGCCGGCGTTCTCGCGGGCTGTTCCGGCGGCCTCGGCAACTCGCTGCCCTCGAATTCTCAGGCGATGGGTTCTGCCGGACGCATCACCCTCCAGATGGTTTCTGGCGTTCAGAGAGACGCGTCGTGCGCCTCGACGTACATCCTCTGCGTTACCGTCGCCAAAGGCAAACCGGTGAAGACCGAGATTTGCATCTCGGACACCGGCAATTGCACTTCGGGAAGCTTCGCCCCGTACACGTGGAAGCAGAAGATCGTTACGCTCAAAGGCAAGAAGTTCACCTCGATCGTGGGATCGATCAAGCCGAAGGTGGGTAATCCCATCGAAGACACGATCACCGAGAAGAAGACGGTCGCCAGCAGCAAGGGCGTGGTGAAATACGCTCAGGACATCACGGCATGCCCGACCTCGGGCAGCTGCCTCCAGGGCCAAGTCGGAATCATCACCAAGTAGCAAGAGCGTCTAGCTGCGGCTAGCGATTCGCTCTCGAGGGCCCGGCACCACGCCGGGTCCTCGGCTTTTTTCAGTCGTCGCCGAGGATACTCTTCGGGATCCGGCCCAGGTGCGAGCGGCGCGGGCCGGCGCTCCAATACGATAAAGGCTTGGCGCCGGGGATCCTCACGAACTTTCGCGGCCGCTGATGGTAATCGAGCGCGTCCGAAGCGGGGTCGCGCGCTCGCGTATCGCTAGCGGCCAGCTGCGGAAGCCCAAAGTTATCTTCGATGAAACGCAAGACGCTGGCCGTCTCGTAGTGCACGTGCGTTACGTACCCGCTTTTCGCATATGGTGACACGATCATCAACGGTACGCGCAACCCGAGGCCGTCGTAGTCGACGAAGTTCGGTTTGACCGGATCGAACCAGCCGCCCCAATCGTCCCACATGATGAAAATCGCGGTGGAGTTCCAGAAACGGCTCTTTCCTACCGCATCGACCACGCTTGCGATCCACGCGGGGCCGGCGCCGGTGTTTAAGGCCGCGTGATCGGAGGCTTCGTACGTCGGCGCCACCCAGGTTATTGCGGCGAGCTTTCCCGACGCAACGTCGCTCAGGAACTGCGTTGGCGGATTGACGACCTTCGTCTTCCAATCGCGCCCGTCATAGATGCCGGCATCCGCTTGATACGCCGACCACAGGCCGCCGTCGCCGTAGATCGAGCCCGCGTAGTACCGCCAGCTGATGCCGCCGCTATCGGCCTCGCTGCCGATCGTCGGATTGTCGAAGCAGGCCGGTATACTCGGACCCGGGGCGCGCCGATCGTTCAGCGTGGCGACCGTATCTCCCGAGCCTCCTTCACAGCCCCAGGATCCCAGCGGATAGTCAATCGTCCGGCTCGCATAGGCGGCGACCGCGTATTGGTGCGCGACGAAGCTGCCGTCGAGGTTCGACGCGAACGTCCGGTCCGCGAGCACGTACTCCTTGGCGATGTCCCAATAGGGCTTCGTTTCGCTCCGGGGCACGTAGGAATAGGCGGGGTTCGGCGGATGGCCGGCCGTCGCCAGTTCGTTATTCCAGCCGTCCATCCGGCAATCGGTGCCGGGCAGCTTTCCCGTTCCGTCGCAGGCCGCGTAAAAACCGGCGGCATCGTGTGCGAGATCCCAGTCGATCGCCAAATCGACTGGCTGCAGCACGATCTTTTTGCCGTTCGTATCGTAACCGAATCGCTGGGTCTTGGCGCCGGGATAACCCATGAAGAGGTTGTTGAACGAACGGTTTTCTTGCAGCACGAAGACGACGTGCTTGATCGGGCTGCCCGCCGTCAATGGCTCAGCGCCCATCGTGCCGTTGAGGCCGAGGGTTCCGGGGCCGTTGGCCGAGCACGCCGTGAGAACGCAAGCGACCCAAGCGCGTTTCCACATTTCTAGACCCGCGCTTCGACGGTCGGGCCAGCGTCAGCCTGTACCGAACCGATACGCCGTTCTTTTACGTTTCTCGCTGGTGCTCGCGAGGCGGGGGGTGCCATCACCCGGGCGTGAACGCTTGTATTGCTCGAAGATACGAATCTCTGCATGCCGAAGTTAATAGCATGCGTGTCTTGCGTTGGAAGGAAGGAAGAGGAATGACCGCCCGCCTGTTTGCTTATCGTGGTTTGACAGGTACGTTGACCGTGATGCTTGTCGCGTGCGGCGGATCCCAGGCGACCATCGGCTCGCCGAACGCAGTGCAGCCGGCCGTCAAGCACCAAACGCAGGGGCAGTACCTGATGTACGTCGCCGGCGGCGGCAGCGCCGGCGAAGTGGTGATCTACACCTATCCTGGCGGCGCGGTCGCCGGGCGGATCCAAGGCCTCAACAATCCCTACGGCGAGTGCCTCGATTCTTCGAATAACGTTTGGGTCGTCACCAACAATCCAAATACGGTCACCGAGTATCCGCAGGGTGGCGGCACGAAGCCGATCGCCTCGCTGGGCGTGCCGGGAAATAGCGCGTTCGGCTGCGCCGTCGATCCTGGAACCGGAAACCTCGCCGTCAGTACCGATCAAGGCGTCTCGATCTTCCCGAACGCCTCGGGCCAACCGACGAGTTACACCGACGTAAGCGAGCCCGGATTTCTGGCGTACGACGATAGCGGCAATCTGTTTGCGATCGCCGGCGGTGCCGACCTGACGGAGCTTCCGGCGCAAGGCAGCGGCTTCATCAAGCTCAAGGTGAGTCAAACTTTCAAGAAAGTGGGCATCCAGTGGAACGGCAGCAGCCTCTACGTCGCCGGCGAAGGGCACTACGGTAAGGCTCCGCTCCTGCTCTATCAGTTGAGCGTCTCCGGGAATACCGCGACCGTCACTCGCATCATCCACCTCTACTCGCTCGTGCAGCGGCCGAATCTCGCCGAGTTCTTCATCATCGTCCATCGCATCGTCCAGCCGACCCAAGGCGGAACGCAGGTCGGCAGCTGGGCCTTTCCCACGGGCGGCGAGCCGTTAAAGACCTTCAAGAGCCGCGGAGTGCTCAAGGACGACTCCTACGGGATCGTCGTCAGCGAGACGCAGTAACGACGTCGACCTGGCGGCCTCCGAATAGGAAAGTAAACGGCCGACCGGAAAATATGCGTATTCCCATTATTGGGAATCGGAGGGCAGCCTTTTGAGGTCTCTTCACTATATCGGTGCGGGCGTCGCCATTGTCGGGCTGCTTTGCGCCTGCCGTTCGGCGATGCAAGCCCCGACGCCGCAACTCGCGGCTTCGGTGAAGCGCGCCTCCGGCTCGTCGTGTCCCGCCTCGTTATTCCGCCGCACCACCTCGGGCAATCTGCATATCTGCGTGGGTGTTCCCGGCTCCGAAGGATCGCTTGAACTTGCCGTTACCGACTCGCTCTATGGCACAGCCGGCATCCAAACCCTAAAAAAGCGTCCTTCTGCGTCTTCTTCTAACTGCGCTTACGTAAGCGGCGAGTACGAGTGCGGCTTCTCCTTCGTCGCGCCGCCGGGAATCAATCAAGTCGAGGTCGACGCCGATTATGGAACGAGTCAAATCGCTGGCGGCACGTTCCCCGTCTCCATTGCGTCGAAGGGAACGGCTTCCGCGAGCGCGGTCCTTGGCGGCACGATTACGGCGGTCGCGATCGTCCCGTTTTTGTCGACGAACTTATCGAGTAACCAATCATACCTGCCCGTCGGTTATCAACAAGGAACGGGCGAGCAGAGTGAAGGCGTGTGGGTCGAGGCGTTCGACGGCCAGAGCGTCGTCATCGGCAGCTATGGGAGCCCGGGAATAACCATTACGGCGAGCGGAAATCTGACGCCGTCGCAGAGTACGCTCACGTCTTCGGAGCAGGCCGAGAAGCTGACCGTCGCTTGGACCAACGCAGAGCTGCAATCGGGATCCTCTTCGGGTGAGGGCATGCTGACGGCAACGTACGGATCCGTGCCGCCCGGGACGGCCGATATCGATCCGTCGAGCGGCGTCGTCTATTTCACCCCCGGTCCCTCGAACGTTCCGGTGAGCGGCGGCCCCGTGGTCGTCGGCCCCGACAACAACGTCTACTTCGCCATCAACGACGACAAGTGCACGAAGAAAGGCTCGTGCCGCGGCGGCATCTACCAGTTCGACACGACGTCGCTGACGGTCAACCCCTCCTTTGTCGCGCTGCCCGACGCCCCCGGCGTCAGCCAGCTCTACGTTACCGGCGGTACGAGTGACGCCGAACTCTGGATCGCCACCTTTCAGCCTAACGGCAACTGGACCGGCGATCTACCTTCGTACCGCCTGTCGCTGCAGAAATTCCCCGGGACGCTCGCGCCGTTATCGCTCACGCACTTCTCCAACGCCTCGGGCTTCGTAGCGGACGAAACGGCCAACGAGATCTATGTGAGCCGTTGCGCGGGAACGGGCTGCCGTCAAGATCACAACGGTACTCCGATGGTAGCCGAGTCGACGATCTCGAGTCCGCGCTATGTCGGCGCGGTTTCGCTGCCCAACTGCGCGAGCTTCGGCTATCTCGGGTTCACCGTCGGCGATGTCGCGCTCTTCAACAAGAAGCTCTACGTCATCGGCCTCAATGACGGGTCCGCGCCGCCGGCGCACGGCACCATTTGGCAAGTGCCGCTTCCGCTGGGAACCAAAGGCACGAAATGTCTGGCGGGCGTTCCGAAAAACTTCAATCCGTCGCCGTACTTCGCCCAGGTCGGCACCCGGCTTTTGGGCGGAATCGGCGGAAACAGCTACAACGTCCGCTGGGGTCCCAGCAACGGCTTCTACGCGATAACGTCGTCCGGGGTGATGCCATCTCCCGATCCGACGCCGCTCGGATCGCCGACGCACATCTCAGCCTTTACCGGCAGCGGCCTCCTGTACTACATCGCCGAGAACGGCGTGCGCAGCTTGAGGCTCTACGGACTTGGAACCTTTGAACCCGAGGTCAGCGGCACCGGCTCCCAAGCTAAACTTTTGGGCCGTTGGAATGTGTTTCCAAATGCAGCCTTCTCGGGGCAAGAGTTTAACAATGGCGTGGCCGCCGTCTCGAACGGCGCGTGGTTCACGGCGACCAGCGTCTGCGGCAACTGGGCCGGCGTCTGTCTGGGACGCGCCCGCTACTATAGCGCCTGGGGGACGCTGCCCACCCTGAATCTCGGGACGCTGACCAACGGTCAAACCACGAACTTGGGTATCGTCAATCCGCTCAACGTGCGCGGAGGGCCCTTTATCGCGGTGCAGGGAGCGAACGAGAGTAACACGTGCAGCGTCGCGCCGCTAGCGACTCCCTCGCCGCTCACGTTCGTCGTGACGGCGAAGAGTTCGCCCGGGCCGTGCCTGGTAAAGCTCTACCAGCAAGGGGCCTCGCGCGTGCAATACCTCGTGACGTCGGTTAAAGGGAAAGCGAAGCCGTCGCGTTAGCCAACGCGGCGGCCGATTGGAGGCCCTCTCCGCGCGAGAGCAGCTCCGCGAGTTCCTGCGCGGCCAAGTTCTCCTGCAGCAACAGCAGCAGATGCTCGCGCGAGGTCGACTCGGTGTACTCGCGTTCGAACCCGTGCTCGGCGAGCGTCTTCTGCGCGTAGCCCGCGAGGGTCGCCGCCGTGGTAACGTCGCCTTCGAGCGCGGCACAAAGCGCGAAGTGCTCGAGCGCGCTGGCCGCATACGCTCCGTCGGGATCGAACGAGGCGTAGAAAATAATCGCCTCGGATGCCGCGCGTCGCGCTCCCCGCACGTCGCCGGTGTGGCTCAAGTAGCCGGCGAGATTCTTCATCAAGTGCGCCCAAACGCCGCGATCGGCAAGTCGCTCGGCGCCGGCCAGCGCATCGGTTGCGATACGGATCGCTTCGCCGGTGGCGCCGCGCGCGTGTTCGACCTCCGCGAGGCTGAGCGCTGCCGACACCGTTCCGGCGTCGTTGCCGAACGTTTCGTAGAGGCGCAGAGCCTCGCCGAGGCAACGCGCGGCGGCGTCGAGGTTGCCGCGTATGTACTCGATCATGCCGCGGGAGTGGAGGGCCTGCAGCTTGCGCCGGGCCGATGAGGTGCCGAGCCGCTCCGCTTCGTCGATCGCCGCGAGCGCTTCGTCGAACGGCGGCGTGAACATCGCTGCGGCATAACGCAGCAGCCCGTCGACGAGCACGCCAGGGTCGCCGGACGCTCGGGCATAGCCCATCATCTTATGCGCGGCCTCGCGTGCGCTCGCATAGTTTCCGACCACCACCGCGAGCCCCGAAGAACGGCCCCACAGCCCGGCAAGACGCGCTGGATCTTCCTCGCCGGAGAGTTCGAGGAGGCGTTCCGTCCACGCCATCGCTTCGCGTTGAAGTCCCATGAAATCCCAAAGCGGCGTGGCCAGCAGCAGGTCGGTGGCCTCGCCGAGCCGCCCGCGCTCGGCCGCCCACGAAAGCGCGCTGCGGGCGTCTTCGAGTTGGGGTGCGAGGCGCTTGACCGCGATCTCGCGCATCGTCGTTTCGTACTCCTGCCCGGACTGCTTGAAGAGGCGCCCCACGTACTGTAGATGTGAATCGGCGCAGGCTTCGAGTTCGCCGTGCTCCTGCAGCTTCGCGCGAGCGTATTGCCGGGTGGATTCCAGCATGCGATACCGCGTCTGGATGCTGGGGTCGACTTGCAGGAGCGATTTGTCGACCAGTGACGTCAGAGCGTCGAGCACCGCGATCTCATCGTCCTCCCCTCCCGCGCAAACGGAACAGGCGCCTTCGAGGGTAAATCCGTCGGCGAAGACCGAGAGCTTGCGAAAGACCGAGCGTTCCTCTTCCGCGAGCAGATCGTAGCTCCAGTCGATCAGCGCGCGCATCGTCTGATGACGGGGAAGAGCGCTGCGATCGCCACCCGTGAGCACGCGGAATCGTTCGTCGAGGCGTGCGGCAATCTGTGCGGGTGAGAGCACCTTCACCCGCGCCGCCGCCAGCTCGATGGCTAGCGGAATGCCGTCGAGCCGCCGGCAGATCTCCACCACGTGGCGTACGTTTGCATCGTCGAGCATAAAACGATCGTCGGCTGCGCCCGCGCGTTCGACGAAGAGCTCGACCGCTCCATACTCCGTTGCCGCAGCGGGTTCCGGCGTTTCGCCCGGGTCGGGCAGCGCCAGCGACGGAAGGCGGAACGCGTGCTCCGCGGCGATGTTCAAGCGCTCGCGGCTGGTGGCTAGCACGCGCATCTCTCCGGTCCCGCGAATCGTCGCGGCGACCACCCGGCGTACCTCGTCGATGACGTGCTCGCAGTTGTCGATGATGAGGAGCAACCGGCGGTCGGCCAAGTGCGCCAGCAGCGTGTCGAGCAACGGAGTGTCGAACGATTCGCGGAGGCCGAGCGTTCCCGCGATCGTCGGCGTTACCAGTGAGGGATCGGTGATCGGCGCCAGTTCGACGAGCCATACGCCCTGCGGAAACGTATCGCTCGCACGCGAGCCCACCTCGAGCGCCGCGCGCGTCTTGCCGGCGCCGCCGCTGGCCACCAGCGTCACCAAGCGGCTGCGCGACAGGAGCGCTTCGATCTCGGCGATTTCTCCCTGGCGGCCCACGAACGACGTCACCTGCATCGGCAGGCCCGAGCCTTTCATGCGTGGCGGCTGCGCGTTGCCGCGTGGCGAGGGCGCGGTGAAATCTTGCTCCTCCCCGGACTCGCCAACGAGGTTGCGGACGTGCTGCGATAGTTGCGGCCACAAGTCGGCCTCGCGCACGGTGGCGTCGAACCAATGGATCGCGCGAACGTAGTATTCGAGGTTGACCGACGGGGTCACGTCCTCGATGCGGACCGGCAGAATGACCTTTCCGCGATTGGTCGCCAGTTCGAGTTCGTTGAGAACGGCGACCGAGTCGTTGGAGTGCGAGGAGAGAACGAAGATCACCACGCGCGCCGCTGCGATCGCATTGACGAGCTGGCGCGCGTATGGGACGCCGGCGTGCGCGTTACGCGGCGCGATCCAACAGGTTAGGCCGTCGTCCTCCAACCTCCCACAGATCTCGGCGGCCTGCCGGGCATCTACCGAAGAGTGACAGATGAAGACGTCAGGAGCGGTTACGGCGGTCTCCACTACCGGTGCGCTTCGGGCACGACGGCGCTCCGCGATCGGAGGTCGCCACGGCGAAAAGGGTCCCAAGCCCGTGCACGCTGCGATCGACTCCGCCGAGCACGGTCGTGCCGTAAAGGGTGTTGCCGTCGATTAGCAGTCCGCTGACGGGCGCGGATCCATCGGGCTTGCTGACCACCCGGTCGCCGACGAAACTGTAGAGGACGCTCTCCGTTCCCGCGGGCGTCATCGAGAAGACCGTGCCCACGCCGCAGATGCCGCCGCCTTCGGTGGTACCGTAGAGCATGCTGCCGTCCTTTGTAATCACCGGCGCCGCATAGGGCAGGCCACCGCGCCGCTCGTCTTTCGGGAAGGTCGAGAACCAGTTGAACGAGTTGCTCGCCACGTCGTAAGAGAAGATCGCCCCGGTTCCGTTGGGGCCGTCGGCTGAGAGTGCGCCGTACAGCGTGATCGTCTTCGTCGTGGGATTTTGAAACGCGACGACGCCGACCGGATAATCTCCAATACTCGGCTTGAAGCTCGCAAGCATCGTTACTTTGTGGCCCTGCGAGACGCTGTAGAGCGTGCCCGTGTTGTTCGTGCCGCCCTCGTACGTGACGCCGTAAAGCGTTCCACCCGATGCCGCAAGTCTTCCGAGCGGGCAGGCGCCGTCGTTTGGAGCTCCTGCGAAATGCCAAAACGGCGTCTCGGTGCCGGTGGAGTTCAGCGTAAAGAGCGTTCCATAGACGCCGTTATCGCCCGCGCAGACGTGTCCGTCGAGACCCGAGGTGGTGCTGCCGTAGAGCGCGCCGTTCCAATCGCGCAGCGGTCCTTCCGGGTTGGAGCCGTCGGCGCCGCCCTTGAAGCTGTGCAGCACCTTATAGCCCGAGCCGGACGCGTCGATCTCAAAGATCGTTCCGCATGCGCGGCCCGCGCAGTCGAGGTTCGCGCCGCCGTAAAACGTCGTGCCGTAGATTCTGCCGTTGGCGATGACGAGATCGCCCTCCGGGACCGCGCCGTCCTCGGGCTGTCCAGCAAAGCGATGGAGCACCTTTTCGCTCCCCGACTTCGTCGTCGTATAGATCGTTCCGCAACCGCCGTTGCAGATTCCGGAGGTCGTCTCGCCGCCGCCGTAGGTCGTTCCGAAGAGGTCGCCGTCGCTGGCCAGTATTGGCGTCGTGGTCGGCCAGACGCCGTCGGCGGGGTCGTCGTACGAGCCGGCAAACTCGTGCAGAATTGAATAGAGCGCCGGCGGCTTTTGCAGCGCCGGTGCCGCAACGACGGCGGGGACGGCGCCCGTCGAACGGGCACAACCTGCGATGACGATCGCCGCGAGAAATAAAGTAACTCTCCGCATCGGTAGCCTCCCAACGGCAGTATTCGGCGGCCGACCGGCAGCTCTTTTGGCGGGTGGAGCGCAAAAAGGGAAGGACCCTCCCCGCCGAGCCAGCGAAGCGGCCGGCAGCAGTGTTAAGAGCTTCGGCAACTGCTTCGCCGCCGCGGGAGATAACGATGGCGGCAGTCCTTCTTTGGAGGTGCGAAGGTTTGCGATTATCCGCCAACAATCTCTGCGCCATCTTCCCCGGACGTTTCGCACACGCAATACGAGGTCGGCAGTATCATCGATCGCTTCGACTTCGCGCAGCAACCTAGCGCCGCAACGACGAGTAGAGTCCCTCGCGCTCTGAACAGGAGGAAGCACATGCATCCCTTGCGCACCATCGCAACCGCCGCCACCTTGACCGCGGCGCTGCTCACGTCGCCATGCATAGTCTCAGCACAGACAGCGGCGCCCGCCGGCTCGCCCTGCGACCAAGCATATGCGGCGAAGCGGTGGAACGACGTCGTCGACACTTGCGCCGGCGTAGCCGATAGCGCCGGACATCAGGTCTCGACGCCGGCAGGATCGGATCTTTCGCAGGAAGATCGCATGGCGCTCTACGCGTCGCTGATCACCTCGACGCTGCATCTCGCGAGCGCGTACTTGGAACTCGGCGATTCACGCATGGCCGACGTCAATCTGCAGAAGGCCGGCCTGTGGCTGCAGCTAGCTCAGAGCCAAGGACTAAGCAGCGATTCCGCCGAGTACAAAGCGCTCCAAAGCGAGATCCAGCGGACCCAAGCAGCGCTGGGTCCGCAGCCCTAAACATCCGCTCCGGCGAGGATGGGTAGGCCTCGCGTCGAAGCGCGACTGCGTGCGCGTTGGTTTCAGAACGCTCGTTTCGCTTGCTCTGTGCGCCGCAGCCGCCGGGGCTGCGCTGGCGCATCTGGCGATCGACGTGCTTGGCGATTACGCGCTCGCGCACGACAGCTACGACGACTTTGCCCACGGTTCGCGTATCCTCGCCACTCTCGTCGCGCTGGCCGTCGCGGCATTGCTTGCGGCTCGCGGCCTGCGCGTCTGCTGCGAGGTCGGTGCGCGCAATCGCACGCGTCTCGCCCGCCCGGGCTTCGGCTCCCCGGCGGCACTCGGATACGCCGCGACGGCGGTTGCGTCGAGCTGCGCCGTCGTACCGGCGATGGAGTGGGTCGACGGGCGTGTCGACGGCCTCGCCGTCACTACGTTAGGCGACGCGTTCGGCGGCTCGCTCGTTCTTGGATTGCTCACGACCGTGCTCTGCGCGGCGCTCGTCGCGGGGCTCGTATTTGCTTTTGCCCGCTGGCTGATCTCGCGCCACGATACCATTGTCGCGCTCATCGCGACGCTGCTGCGCCGCAACGAGGATTCGCTGCGACCCTCCGCAGGCGACTTGGGCCGGCTGCGGCTGAATTTTCGCCCCTGCGCGCCACACGCGCTACGCCTCTCCAAACGGGGACCCCCAGCTCCGCTTCCCGTTTAGCCTTCAAACAACAAGCTTTTTAGGAGAGGTCCTCGTGCCAAAGGTATTTGCGTGCGCGCGCATTGCGCGCGTGGTTTGCATTATCGTAGCTGCCTGCTTCTTTACCGCCGCGGTCGCTCGCGCGGACGACGACGACAAAGGCCGCGTCGTGGTGACCGTGCGCGCCAACGACGGGACGCCGGTCGTTGGGGCCGTCGTTACGCTCACGTCGTCGCAGTATTCGAAGAGCGAGAAGAGCGACGATCGTGGGGTCGCCAAGTTCAAGCACGTCGTCGAGGGTACGTACGCGCTGCACGCCGTCGCCCCGGGCTATCAGGCCATTTCGCAGCGGACCGTGACCATCGGAACCGATCGTGAAGAGCTGGCGATCGTGATGTCTCCCGCCACCACGAACTCACTAGCGGTCATTGGTGAGGTGCGCGCGGCCGCGGGTGAGACCGTCTCCACTGCCTCGGCACCGACGGTCTCGCTCAACGCGCAGACGGCCGCTGCGGCGGGCGCCCCGTCGGTCGCGCCGATGCTCTGGAGCCAGCTCTCGACGACGCCGGTGATTCCGTTGGGCGGCGGCAGCAACGCGACGACGAGCTTCGCGGTGCGCGGACCCGATCCGACGGAGACGCTCGTCGACATCGACGGTCATCAAATGAACAACGGTAACACCGGCGACTTCGACGTTTCGCTGCTCGACCCGGCAGCGCTGCAAGACGTGCAGGTCGTCTACGGGATCGCGCCGTCCTCGCTGGTCGGACCGAACACGATCGGCGGCGGCGTCAACATCCTCACGCTGCAGCCGACGATCGCCGATCATTCACTGATGCGAATCTTCGGTGGCACGAATGGAACGTTCGGCGAGACGCTGCAGACCACGGGAACCGCCGACCGTTTGGGTTACGCGTTCTCTCTGCACGGCGGGACCTCTTCGGGCTCGGTGAATCAAACGGTTCTCGCGCCGCCAAACGCCGGTTCTCCGCCCAGTGGCAACGAGACCCCGCAGAGCGTGGGCAGCGATTCGAACGGCGAATCGCTGCTGACCAAACTTCGCTACCAGCTCGGCGGCGAGAACGGCTACGGCTACGTGCAGCTCAACTTCCGCGACCAGGCGGTTACGAAAGACGATTCAGCGCTGCTCACCAATTACACGCCGCCGGGATTCGGCGGCGACGTCGGCGACGACGCATTCCACCTTGGCAGCGCGGTTCCACCGGCCGACGACGATGAGAACGCCGGCGGCTATCAGAGCTTCGCGGGCACCGAGCTCGGCGCTCACCAAGCAAATTACGGGCTCGACGCGCAGTTGCCGCTGGGGAACCAACTCGTCGACGGAGCACCCGCCACGATCCTGCAGCTCAGCCACCTGACCACGCTAAACTCGCAGTCGGTCTCCGGCCCCGGCGCCGACACGCAGCCGTACCTCTACAATCAGCGCGATTCGCTCGGCGACGATTGGCTGCAGATCGACCATCGCTTCACCACCGGCATGCTTTCGTTCAAATACGATGTCTTAACCGAGGATCTCACTACCAACTACGTGCAAGGCCAAGTGATCGCTGAGGCGCAGCCGATCGGCGGCCCTATCCCGCTACAGGGCGAGACCGTTTCGACCGACGCGCTTTCGCCGGAGGACCGCCCGCCGCCGCCGGTGCAAACCGAAGCGCTGTCGCAGACCGAGCGCTACGCCGTGCTGCGCTATAACGGCGACCCGACGAGTCACATCCACTACTCCGTGGCTGCGTACGACAGCAACTTCAGCAGCTTTGGAACCAGCTTCGACCCGCGAGCCGGCTTCGTCTGGACACCGACCGGCAATACCGCCGTGCGCGCGTCGGTGGGAACGACGTTCCAAACGCCGCAGCTCAGCGAGCTGCTCGTGCCGCCGCCTAGCGAACGCGTGCCGGTGGGCGGCATCGTCTACATCGGGAATCCCAACCTCCAGCCCGACCGCGCGACCGACTTCGACATCGGCGGCGAACAAATCTTCGGAAAGCGCCATCCGCTGCACCTGAGCGCCGACCTCTATCAGACGAATCTCCGCTCGCCTTCTTCCCAAAACAATCCGGTGCCGATTCCCGGTTGCCAGACGCCTCACAAGCCGGTGGCGTGCCCGATCAGCATGCCGGTCAACGCCGGTAACGGCGTCTATCGTGGCATCGACCTGCACGCCGACGAGGCTCTAACCGGCGACTTTCACGTACGCGCCGGGTGGGACGTAGACAGCTCCTTCCTGACCGTCATTCCCGTCGAGATCCAGGACGGTACGCTGGCCGCCGGCGAGCAATCGCTGGGGCAACCGCTGCACAAAGCGTACTTTGCGGTTGGCCAGGAGCCGCTGCAAGGGCTTGCCTACGGTGCGCAGCTCGACTACGAAGGTTGGTACAACGAGCTGAACCGCTCGCCGTACGCCGCGCTCGATGCCCACCTCGTTTACCGTCACCAGGGCTGGGAGTATGGGCTCTACGGGACGAACCTAACGAACGTCTACGCCAATCCGTTCACGATCGTCGGAGGCGGGTTCGTCTACGGCGGAACGCCCGGGCAACCCGTGATTCCGACCGACGCGTACATCCTGCAAGGCGCTCAAGTAAACCTCGTCGTGACGCGCTCATTCTAGGAGCCCTGTCATCGTGAGCGCAGGCGCAGGGCGCGTGGGCGTTCGCACGACGCTTACGCTCGGCGCATGCGCCGGTGCGGCCGCGGCGGCGGCTGCGCATTGGCTCATCGACGTAGTTGGCGATTTCGCGTTGGCGCACGATACGTACGACGACGTCGCGCACTCATCGCGCGAGCTAGTGAGCGGCATCGCGGTGCTTCTTGCCTTCGTGCTGCTAGCGCGCGGGTTGCGGATCTGCTGCGAAGCCGCCGTGCGTTACCGCCATCGCCTGCCCCAGCGGGCGTTCTCGCGGCCGGAGCGGCTCGGTTTTTTCGCGTCGGGGATCGCGCTGGCAACGCTCTGCGTGCCGGCGATGGAGATCCTGGACGGCGCTCTTGCCCGCGATCCGGTTGCAAGCGCCGCCGACGCGTTCGGCGGCTCGCTGCTCCTAGGCATCGGCACCACCATCGCTTGCGCGGCGCTCGCCGCCGCCGCTCTCTACGCAATCGCCACTTGGCTAGTCTCGCATCGCGACTCGATCGCGACTGTTATCGAGACGCTGCTGCGCCGGCGCAACGGCACCGCGCGTCTCACTTCGCACGAGCTCGCGCGGCGCCGCCTTTCCCCGAGGCGGCGCCGTGCGCCTCACGCCCTTCGTCTTTGCAAACGCGGACCTCCTCATGGTGCTCGCTCCGCACACCATGTTGCTTTTTGTCTACTGCAAGGAGATTCGCGTGAAACTCGCATGTTCGCGCGCGTTGCGGGCATTGATCGTGCTCGTAATTGCGCTACGCTTTGCGGCGCCCGCCGTTGCGGCGCCGGAGAAATCCCCGATCGGCAGTATCGTCGGCACGGTCGTCGATGCGGCCAACGGCATCCCACTTCCCGGCGTTGCGGTGACCATCATCGGAACCACGTTCGCGACGCAGACCGACGCCACGGGGCACTTCGCCTTCGACGCGGTGCCAGTCGGGCGCCACGTCCTGGCGCTGAGCCGAACCGACTACCAGCCCGCCGTCTCTGAACCGGTTTCCGTCGGCGCCGTCACGATCAAGACCACGCTGGCTATGCACCGCGCTAATACCACACTCAACACGATCGCCACGACGTCGACGCGCGCCAGCGATTCGCTGCAGCAATCCAGTACGTTTACCAAGACCGTCAATGCCGAGGAGCTGGAACGTCAGGGAATCACGCGCATCGCCGACGCGCTGCGAACGCTCCCGGGCGTGAATAACGGCATTACCGGCGATACCGCCGCGCTCGCCGACGACGTGAACCTCAACATTCGCGGCATCGGCACGCTGGAGACCGAGGCGGCCATCGACGACCATCCCATCGCCTACGGAGTGAAGGGTGGCTACAATTACAATCTCTCGCCGGTCTACGGCTTCAGTAATGCCACCGTAATGTACGGGTCGGCGAGCAACCTCGTCGGCGTCGACGCGATCGGCGGTGTGATCGACTTTCAAACGCTCGATCCCACGCCGACCCTTCAGACGGCAGTAACGCAGGGTTACGGAAGCTTCCAACAGCTTTCCACCAGCCTACGTTCCACGGGGAGCATCGGCAAGCTCGGATATGCGGTCGCGTGGGGTACCGGCTATCTCGATGGACCGTTCCGAAACGCGACGTTCTATCAGCCGGGCGCGGCGTTCGACCAGTCGGCCCTTACGGGGCCCGTCCACGACCTCGGCATCTACACCGACGACTCGGCCGCGGCCACGCGAGCGGGCCTCGTGAAGTTCCGCTTCGACTTCGATGCCAAGAACAGCCTCACGTACACGATGGTCACCAGTTCGCGCTGGGAAGACAAGACTGGCAACGGCGACGGCGACTTCCTTCCGTATCAGACGGCGCTTGCCCGTGGCGATCAGTTGCTCAGTGCCTACAATCCCACGTCGTCAGGCTCGCCATACAAGTGCCCGAGCGGAACTTTCCCCGGGACCAACGCGCTCGGTCTGCTCAACGGCTTCGGCCCCAGCGGCAAGCCCGACGGTGGAACCACCTGTCAAACTCCCGGGCAGTACGCGGCATTCAACACCGGCTGGCAGGGCGCCGGGCCCGCGTGGCAGGCGTTCCACCTCTACGATAACAGCCTGACCTATCAGTACCAGACGGGCTGGTCGGTTTTCAGGACGACGTTCTACAACAGCCTGTACGACAATCCGTGGGACCGCACATTCCAGCTGCCGTTCTACACTTATCCCGGATCGAATGCTTCGTGGCGCGACACGGGAGTCAACGAGAGCGGCTTCATCAGCAGCGACAATTTGCTCAGCACGAACAACGACTTCGAGCTCGGCATGTCGTATATGAACGACGCCTATTTCCTCACGGAAAACGGCAACGATAACGGGACCCTCTCGCAGAGTGCCTCCGATCCGACGGTTTGGGAGACCGCGTTCTTCGCGCGGGACGTCTGGCATCCGGCCAACTCGCCGGTCGCGGCATTCGCGAACATTTGGGACAAACACGCGAGCGCCACGAACACGACCTACGTCGACTCCCGGCTCTCGGTGGTCGACCGCTTGAGCTCGCACGACGTCGTGCGCGGCTCGGTCGGATCGACGACTACTCAGCCCAGTCAGGACATGCTCAACAAGTCGTACGTTCCCAACGATGACATCATCGGCGCGGGCGGCGGCTCCGACATCACGTGTGCCGGGCTCAACTCGATCGGTTCCACGCCGACCTCATCGATCAAGCCCGAGCGGGGCGTCGATCAGGAGATCGCCTACACGCACCGGTGGAATGGAGACTCGTTAACGCAGCTCACGCTGTACAACACCAACGTCTTCGACAAGCTCTACTCGACGATCGTCTCGACGTCGCAGACGGGCACGAGTTTCATTCCGCCGCAACTGCTTCAGGAGTTCCTCAACGCCGTCGGCGCCAAGTGCGGCGACGCCGTCGCGCCTTCGCTACTCGGCCTCACAGGCAACTACAACGTCGGCACGCTGCGCGCCAAGGGCGCCGACCTCAGCGGGCGTTATCGCGCCACGAGAAACCTCTACTTCGACTACGACTGGGCGCTGACGTCTACGGTGCTGTTGGGCGCCAACCAGCAGCTGCTGCAGGACAACCTCACCCTGATTCCGTTCTCGCAACTCGCGCGCGTGCCGCTGCACACGGCCAACGTGTCGGCGGATTACACGATCGATCGCAAACTCGACCTGCGGTACACGCTCTACACGGTCTCTTCTGGCAACACGAAGGCGTTGCCAGCTTACGACTACAGCAACCTCACCGCGGCCTATCCGATCGGAAGCGGCGTCCTCACGGGAACTGTGCTCAACCTCTTCAATCAGTACGCCACGATCGCCGGGCTGATCGGCGAGGGCGTGCCGCTTCCGCTCAACCAGTACGCGAAACCGTCGGCCTACATTCCGTACATCGGCGTCGCCGCCGACGAACAGTTCGGTCTGCCGTTCCGCAGCGTCTACTTCAGCTACCAGTTCCTCGTTCCAACCAAACTCTAAACACTAGGGCCGCCCCTAAAGGGCGGCCCCGGAGGTTCGTATCGCATGAGAAGAAACATCGTATTTGTGATCCTCGCTCTGGTGCAAGCGCCGATGGCTGCGAGCGGCCAGCAGCAGGCCATCGTTTGGCAGGCCGATCTCGTGCATTGCCGGGCGGAGTTCACCGTCTCCCATATGGTCGTCTCGAAGGTATGGGGGCATATCCCCGTGCGAGCGCTGACGATCGTGAACGCGGGGCACACTCCCGTGCCTCAGCACCTCGACGCCGTACTCGACGTCAGCCATGAAGATACCGACAACCACGATCGCGATGCCGACCTGCGTTCGCCTACCTATTTCGACACGACCAAATATCCAATGATGACCTTCCGCTCTACCAGCATCGTCGCAAGAGACGACAACGACTTCACGGTAACCGGGGAGCTGACGATCAAAGGAGTCACCAAACCGGTCACCTTCCCCGTACAGGTCGTCGGCATCATCCCGGAGGGCAAGGGCTGGCGCGTCGGCTACACCGGCTCCTTAACGATCGACCGCCGCGAATGGGGTATCGTCGACGCGCGTCTCACGGCGGCGGGCGTCCTACTCGTGGGCTACACCGTCAACATCGGCCTAACCGTCGAAGCCGTAACCAACAGTCCCTGGCTGCACGTGAAGACGTAAGCCAATGACAGGCGAGGTTAGAACAAGATCGTTTGGAAGTCGCCTACGTGTTCGAAGCCGACGCGGTGGTAGAGCGCGATCGCTTCTTCGTTGAAATCGTTGACGTAGAGTGATAGCGTCGGCGACATCAGGAGGAGGCGGTCGCAGATCCCCGAGAGGGATGCGGTGGCCAGCCCGCGGCCTCGGTGCGCTTCGGGGGTCCAGATGCCCTGGATCTGCGCGGTCCGATCCGACCACGGGCCGACGTTGCAGAAGAAGCAAAGTTGTTCGTGCCACACGCCGACCCACCAGAGCTTGCGTTCGATCATCTCGCGAACGCCGGCGTCGAAGCTGGGAGAATCGCGGCGGGGATCGTACTCCAGCTCGTGCGCGATCATCGCGGCCGAGCCGTCGGCGACCGCGCGCCACTCGTCGGGGTTGGCGTTACGAACCGTCACGCGGCCGTCCCCCGAGACCAAACGGCTACGGTCGACCATCATGACGAGCTGGCGATGACGCAGCAGTCGCGGGCGCCCGTAACGCACCTTCACGAGTTCCCAGAAGGGGCCTACCACTTCACGCGGTCCGATGATCATGCGCGGATTGCGATGGCGCGTTAGAAACGCGGCGAGGGGGCGCACGGCCACCGGTTCGG
Organism: Candidatus Cybelea sp.; assembly: GCA_035939175.1. Taxonomy (GTDB): domain Bacteria; phylum Vulcanimicrobiota; class Vulcanimicrobiia; order Vulcanimicrobiales; family Vulcanimicrobiaceae; genus Cybelea. Next base: position 34,175 of record DASZGC010000027.1, read on the forward strand.
CGGCGATGACGATTTGACGTCCGAGATAGGCGGCGCCGACGACGGTGCCGCGGTCGGAAATTACGACGACGTTCTTGCGGACCGCCGGCGAAAGCTCGTGCAGCAGGATGTGCGTGATGAAGACGTTGAGGTAGGGCGAGCGCGCGAGGTATTCGAGCGTTGCCTGCTGCGTCGCCTCGGTAATCGGCTCGATGCGCATCGCGCTATTGGGTATCGAACGCAACACTGATCAGGGGTTTTGTGGTGGGTTCTTTGCTGCCGCCCTCCGGTTCGATCGTCACCGCAACCTCCGAGGTGGCGCGCGCATCCGCCGGAACGATGACGAGCGCGACGCCCGAGGCGTCGGGCAAGAACGTGGGTGAAGGGGCGAGCCGGCCCGATCCCACGGCCCTCGTCCATACCTGATAGACGCGGCCGCGCGGCGGCTCGGGCAGTTCGTGAAGCGCGAGATCGATACGGCTTCCGCGCGTCACCACCTCGCCGTTGCCGACGGTGTAGTGCTTCGTCCGGCTATCGAGCACGTCGAAGAGGGCCATCCGCTCGGCGACCAGGCTGCGTGCCAGCGCGCGCGAGCGTTCCGAGAGATTGCCCAGCTCGCGCTGCTGCTGTCTGACCTGCCCGAGCAGCGAGATGTTCGCGACCGACGTAATCAGCGCGATGCAAAAGCAAACGGCGGCGACGAGATAAGCCGGCCAGATCGCTGCGTGCTTCACAGAGGGTATCTTCCCATATACGAATCGAGGCCCTTGCGCCGCGGGCGTCGTACCCAGGGCTCTATGCATTCGGGGCTCTTGCTTGCAGCGGCGCTCGCGGCGTCGCTGCATCTGCTGCCCCGTCCGGAGAGCACGCAGGAGCTTCCTTGTTCCACGGGCTCTTCGACCGTCCCGACGACGGTTGCATCCGGCTTCGACCCCGCTGCTGCCGAAGAGATCGACGAACGCTGGACCGGTCTGCGCATCGGCCGCCTGCGCGCCGTTGCGCCGGGCAGGGAGCAGATCGTCGTCAGGCGCGACGCCTCGCTGGCACCTCAGGCGTACCGCTTGACCGTCCGCGACGGCCACGCGATCATCGAGAGCGCCGGCGCGGACGGCGCCTTCTACGCCGCGATGACCTTGGCGCAACTGCCCGTGCGTGACAATGGTTCGTGGCGCGTTCCTTGCGTCGCGATCGAGGATCGCCCGGCGCTGCGCTGGCGGATACTCTCGGACGACGTCTCGCGCGGGCCGCTGCCGACGATGCGCTACTTCGAGGAACGGATCCGCACGATCGCAGCCTTCAAGATGAACGGTTACTCGCCGTACATGGAACACGTTTTCCTCAGCCCGACCGATCCGCTGCCGGCGCCGCTCGACGGGATCACGCCGGCCCAACTGCGAGATCTGGCCGCGTACGCCCGTCACTTTCACGTCGCCTTCATCGTCGAACAGCAGAGCTTCGCGCACATGCACAACACGCTGCGCGTCGAGCAATACGCGCAGGCGGCCGAGCTGCCTCACGGCTTCCTGCTGTCACCGAACGCCGCGCTCTCGGTGCAGTATCTCGCGCGCATCGTCTCCCAGGAACTGGCGGCGGTCGGCAGCACGCCGTTCTTTCACATCGGTTCCGACGAAACCGCGACGCTGGGCCTCGGGCAGACGCAGGCCTACGTGGCGCGCGTCGGCCGGACGAACGCTTACGCGCAGCACATCGCGGCGATGAACCGGCTCATCGCGGGGTCGGGCGCGCGCCTGATGCTTTGGGACGACGGCATCGAGGGGGACCCCTCGATCATGAGGCTGATCCCTCACGACGCGGTCGTGGTGAACTGGCACTACGGCGACGAGGCGACCTTCGAGCCCTACATCCGCACGATTGCGGGCGGCGGCCTCGCGCAAATGGTGGCACCGGGAACTAGTAACTGGAACGAGATCTATCCCGCGATCGACCGGGCGCTGGTCAACGAGCGCCGCTTTATCAACGAAGGTAAAGCCGCCGGCGTGCTCGGCCTCTTCCAAACGGTGTGGCACGACGACGGCGAGACGCTCTATGAGGCGACGTGGTATCCGGTCATCTACGCGGCTGCCGCCGCCTGGCAACCGGGAGATCTCTCGCCGGAGCAGTTCGCGGCGGCGTTTCCCCACGCGTTCTTCGGCACCGACGACGCGACGTACGCCGCCGACGTCGCGCACCTCGCCGCGGCGCTCTCCGCGCTGGTGCCGGCGAACGCGCCCTACGGGCAGAGCGACGCACTCTTCTGGGCCGATCCGTTCGAGGCGGTGGCGACCCAGCAGGCGACGGCGGCCAACCTGCGCGACGTGCGCCTGGCGGTCGAGGTCGTCGAGCAGGACCGCTACTTCGCGCGCCCGCCCCTGCACGCGCAGACTGCCGCCGTGATGTTCTTGGCAGCGCGTCGTTACGATGCGCTGGCGCGCAAGTTCCAGATCGCCTCCGAGGTGCGCGCGATGTACGCCGATGCGCTGGCTCACGCGCAGAGCGACGGCGATACCACGGAGCGCGATCTCTACTGGTGTCGCTACTGGATGTGGGAGCTGCGCGATTCCTACGAAGATCTCGCGCCTCTCTACGCGCAGGCGTGGCGCTACGAGAGCCGCGAGGGTCACCTCGCAAGCAATCTCGAGCGCTACCATCTGGCGGCGCAGCGCGCGATCGAGCGCGCCGACGCGTTCTACCGCGTCACCCGCCAATACGAGAACTCCAAAACGCTGCCGCCACTAGACTCGATCCTGAGCACGCAATGAGCGCCGCTCTCATTCTTCTGGTCTTCGCGTCCTTCGCGGTGCTGATGTATCTGCGCTGGGTTCCGGCGCTCGTCGCGGTGCCGTGCATGGCGTTGTTGATGTCGCTGGCGGCCGGCGTTCCGTTTCACTCGCTCGGCGGCATCATCACCGACGGCGCCGTTCTGCTGGCGCCGGTCTACGTGGCGGTGCTCTTCGGCGCGCTGCTCGGGCGCGTGACGGTCGAGACCGGCATCGCGCGCGCGATCGTCAACCTGGCCGCGGAGTTCGGCGGGGAACGGCCCTTCGTGCTGGCGCTGGTGATGTGCGCGATCGTGGCGCTGCTCTTTACCTCGCTCTCGGGGCTGGGCGGCATCATCATGGTCGGTTCGATCGTGTTGCCGATCATGATGACCGCGGGCGTACCGCGCCGCATCGCGGCGACGCTCTTCCTCATGGCTTTCGCCCTTGGCTACATCTTCAACATTGCCAACTGGACGTTCTACACGAAATACTTCTCCGTCGCGCCGGAGGCGCTCGTGCGCTACGCCGTCTTTCTGGCGATCGTCGACGCTTGCGCGCTGCTGCTCTTTGCAACAGTCGCCTTTCGCCGCGCGCGCGGCTACGCAACGTGGGCGGTAGCCGCGCCGCGCTCGGGCACGGGCGTGCCGGCCGTCGCCTTGGCCACGCCGCTGCTGCCGCTGCTGCTCTACTACGCGCTGCATCTGGAGGCGGCGGTCGCGTTCTTGGTGGCCGCCGTCTACGGGGTACTCGTCACTCGGCCGAGCCTGGCAGTGCAGCGTTTGGTCTCCTCGGCGATTCGCGGCGTGGAGGACGTGGCTCCGGCGCTGCTGCTCTTCATGGGGATCGGCATGCTGCTCGTCGCTACGCGGCAGAACCAGGTGGCCGTCGCGCTGACGCCGCTAGTCGGCGGCGAGTGGCTGCGCAACCCGGTTTCGTTCGTCGCGCTCTTCGGCGTGGGCAGTCCGCTCGTGCTCTATCGCGGTCCGCTCAATCCGTTCGGGGTGGGCATCGCGATCTTCACGGTGCTGCTCACCACGCACGTGCTGCCGCCGGTTATCGTCGTCGCTGCGATAATGGCCGTCGTGCAAGTGCAGAACGTGTGCGACCCCACGAACACCTCCAACGTGTGGGTGGCCAACTTCACCGGCGTGCCGATCGCCGGCATCACCGGACGCACGCTCCCGTATCAAACCGCGGTCGCGATCGTCGCGACGATCGCCATCGTGAACGCGACGCCGCAGCTCTTTGGCAAGCCGACCTTCACCGCGCTCTACTCGGTGGCGCGCGCCGGCGAGCTGCTGCCGGGATTCTTCTCGCCGCCCGCGGCGAACGGCAGAATCGCCGTCGACGACGACGGCACGCCGCTGGGGAAAGCCGCGGCCGACGCCGTGCCCGCCGGGCTGGGCGGCGCCTCGTGGTTGCCGCTGCGCCTGCACGAGGATCCGAATGCGACGGATTGCTCGGCGAAGCGCTACGCCGCCTACGTACTCGCGGTTACGTCGCTCTTCACGCTCGCGCAAGGCGACGACCTCGACGTCGGGCTGCGCTTGGAAGATTGCGGCGGCTGGATCGTGCAGGAGTGGCACGATCACGAGATTCTCGCGCATCCATCGCCGAGCGACGCCGCCGAGCTGGCGCGCCAAGGCGTCGTGCGGCTGCGCGCGTGGGCGCTGGCAAATCCTGCGCGCAGCCGCAACCTTTTCGCGTCCGGCGCTGCGGTTGCGCCGCAGGACAAGCCATCGTACTACTACGCGCTCTTTCGCACCGTCGACGGCAACATGCGCGTCTACGCTCGCGCCGGGGGGCCGGCGTATGCCGCCGGGCTGCGCTCCGGCGAAGCGATCGAGAACATCGACGGCAAGGCTTGGTGGCTCTACGGAACCTACCCGTCGCAGCAGATGGCCTACGACGGCAAGCCGCACGTCTTCACCGTGCTCCGGGGAACGCGCGAGGTCGACGTCGCGCTGGGCGCACCGTTCCTCTATGCGAACGGCGATGAACGACAGCCATAACTCGACCTCGCGCTTCGGGGCGCGGGCGCGGAGCTACGCGGCCTTTCGCCCGGGCTATCCGGCCGAAGCGATCGATGCGCTGCTCGCCGGCTTGGGCGATCCCGCGAGCCTGACGATCGCCGACGTCGGCGCGGGAACCGGCATCTCGTCGCGCCTCTTTGCGGAGCGGGGCGCCGCCGTGCTGGCGATCGAGCCCAACGCATCGATGCGCTCGCAGGCTCAGCCGCATCCCAACGTGCGCTGGTTGGAAGGCACCGCCGGGCAGACGGGTCTCGCGGACGCGAGCGTCGATCTCGTCGTCGCGGCACAGGCGTTTCATTGGTTCGCGACGCCACAGACCTGTGCCGAGTTCGCGCGCGTGACGCGCCGGCGCGCGGCGCTGCTGCAGTACGAACGCGACGAGAGCCATGCATTTACCCATGCCTACGGCGACGTGGTGCGCGCGTACGCCACCGACGACACCGAAGCGCTGCGTGCCCGCGGTTTAGAAGTCTTCGCGTCATTTCCCGGGGCGCGCGTGGCCCGAACGGCGGTGCCTGGCGCGCAGCCGCTCGATTACGAGGGGCTGCTGGGGCGCGCGGCCTCGTCCTCGTACCTGCCATCGTCGGGACCGGCGGCCGATTCGCTGCGGCGCGACCTCGCCGCGCTCTTCGAACGGTACGAGCGCGACGGCATCGTCGAACTGCGCACGCTCACGCACGCATTAACCGCCGACTTCGAACGATGAACCGTGCAGCGGCGGTGCGGGTGGGCATCGACGTCGGCGGAACGTTCACCGACGTCGTCGCCATCGACGCGGCGACGCGCGAGCTGCTGGCGCGAGTAAAGCTGCCGACCACGCACGACGCGCCCGGCGGCGTGGCCGAGGGGATCGTCGCGGGTATCGAGCAGCTGCTGACGCGCGGCGGCATCGATCCCGATGCGGTGAAGTTCATCGCGCACTCGACCACGCAGGCCACCAATGCTTTGCTGGAGGGCGACCTCGCGCGCGTCGGGGTACTCGGTCTGCTCGACGGCATGGCGTGGCTCGCGCGCGCTCAGATGCGTTTCGCGCCGGTCGCGTTGGGATCCGGAGCGCAGTTCGTTCCCGCCTTCGAGTTCGTGCGCGCACGCGACGCGCAAGCGCTGGGGGCCGCGGTCGACCGGCTCGTGGCCGCGGGAACGCAGGCGCTTGCGGCAAGCACGAGTTTCGGCGTCGACCGGCCGCAGTGGGAGACTGCCGCGGTTCGCGCCGCGCGCGAGCGCGGCATCGAGGCGACGAGCGGTCACGACGTCAGCTCCGCCTATGGGCTGCGCTCGCGCACGCGAACGGCCGCGCTCAACGCAGCGATCCTGCCAAAGATGGTGCGCACCGCCGCGATGACGGCCTCCGCCGTGCAGCGCGCGGCGATCCCGGCGCCGCTGATGGTGATGCGCAGCGACGGCGGCGTGATGGACGTGCGCGAGATCGAACGCCGCCCGATTCTCACGCTGCTCTCGGGACCTGCGGCGGGCATCGCGGGCGCGCTGCTCTACGAGCGCTTGAGCGACGGGATCTTCGTCGAGGTGGGCGGCACGAGCTCCGATTGCTCGGCGATTGTGGGCGGCCGCCCGCAGATGCGGCCCGCGCGCATCGGCGGCTTTCGCACGATGCTGCGCACGCTCGACGTTCGCAGCATCGGTATCGGCGGCGGGAGCATGCTGCGCGTCGCGGGCGGCGCGCTCGCCGAAGCCGGCCCGCGCAGCGCGCACATCGCCGGTTGCATGTACGCGTCGTTCGCGCATGCCGGGCTTTTAGACGACGCGCGCGTCGAACTCATCGCGCCGCTGCCGCAGGATCGTGCAGAGTTCGCCGTGCTCGTGGCGCGCGACGGAACGCGCGTCGCGCCGACGGTCACCTGCGCCGCCAACGCGCTGGGCGAGGTTCCCGCCGGCGCGTTCGCTTGCGGGGACGCGCAGATGGCGCTGCGCGCGTTCGAGTTGCTGGCGGCGCACTTCGGCGGCGACGCTCGCGCCCTCGCGCGGCGCGCGCTAACGCTCGCCGTGGAGAAGCTGCGCCCGGCGATCGAAGCCCTGATCGCCGATTACGGTCTGGCGCACGAACGCATCCCCCTCGTGGGTGGCGGCGGTGGATGCGGTGCGCTGGTGCCGCAACTTGCCGCCGCGATGAACCTGCCGTATCGTCTAGCAAAGGATGCCGAGGTGATCGCGCCGGTCGGCGTCGCGCTGGCGCTCGTGCGCGACGTGGTGGAGCGGACGATCTCCTCACCGACGCCCGAGGAGATCGCGAGCTTGCGGCGCGAGGCCGCGGATCGCGTAGTGGCTGCGGGGGCCAGCCCCGACCGCGTGGTCGTCGAGGTCGAAATCGATTCGCAGCGCAGCCGCGTGATCGCGACGGCATCCGGCGCGACTGCGTTGGTCGAGACCGCGGGCGATCGCTGCAGCGAAGCCGAGCGCCGCGCGATTGCCGCGCAATCGCTGAACTGCGATCCCGCGATGCTGGAGTGCCTGACGCTTACGAGCGAGTTGAGCGGCTACGAGCCGGCCGGGCGCAAGGGCCGCCAACTGCGCGTGATCGACGAGGGCGGCGTCGTGCGCGTGGCGGCCGCCGGCTACGAGCTTTCTTCGACGACCGTTGAGGATCTTCAAGAGCACCTGCGGGAAGTCGTCGAGGACGCGACGCGCTTCGGCGACGTCGGCCGCGCGCTGCCCGCGCTCTATCTGCTGCGCGGCGCGCGCGTCGCGGCATTCGAGGGGCTGACGAGCGTCGAGCAGGCCGTTGCGCTGGGCGCCGAGGAGATGCGCGGCTGCGAGCCCGGCGAGAGCGTCGCCGTGATCGTCGAGCCGCGGAGCGCGTAGAGCCTTTCGATGGTTATATGTAGCGCTTCAGAGTTTCTTCATTGGGCTCGCGTAGACTCTCCGAGATCCATCGCCATTCCTTCTGATTAAGGAGTCCCACGGATGCGTTTTCTCACACGAACGTTGGTTGCCGCCCTCTGTCTCGCGGCAGTGGCGCCCCCGGCCGGCGCCGTGGCGTTGAACCAAAGCTACAGCGGAAGCTGGCCGGTGACCGTCACCAAGTCGCAGCATAGCAACGGCACCTACTGCCTCACGCTCAAAGACGGCGGCAGCGGCGGCTGGCGGCATAGCGGGCAAGCCTCAATGGTGACCGGAGGCGGCAGCAAGTTCCCCTACGGGACGTTTGCGGTGATCGACCGCGAACTCGTCGCGACGATCGAGGCGCAAGGCTACGGCCAGAACGCCAGCCTCATCTTCATCGCTTCCGCCAGCCACGGTAACATCGGCAAGGGCGTCTTCGAAGATGCCTACGGCGGCGAAGCGTTCGATATCGGAGAATTAACCGTCGGGCCGAAGAACGGCTGTTAGGAAGGGAAGCGCTGATTTAACCCAGCTCTTCGTCGCCTCGGCCCTCGATTACCATTAGTAAACTTCGGGCCTCGGCTCCTCAATCTGGCTTAAATCAGCGCTTCCATCGACGTTGCTAATTTGCCC
>DASZGC010000028.1:0-19113 GCA_035939175.1 Candidatus Cybelea sp.
GCGTTTCGCGTGCGTGTCGTGTGGCTATGGTAACCACGCTGACGTCAACGCGGCGCTGGTGATTCGGCGGCGAGCGCAGTTGGCGCTCCAGAGTGAGCCAGACCCGGCCGAGGACGCCGGTCGCCGCCACCAGGATGTGGCGGCGTAGGCACACACAACGAAAAAGGGCAGACGAGCAGACGCGGCGCTAGACCAACAGCGCCTCGGCGACCGCCTCGTCTCGCTCCCACGCGCTGCCCTCCTGCTTCAGGGCTGCGAGCCGCTTTGGGCCCAAGACCTCGCGCAGCGCGACGGCGAGCCGGTCGTGCTCCTGGCGTTCGGTGTAGTCGAGCACGGCGCCTAACTTGACGTAGTGCGCGTCGGCGAAGCCGAGAAGGCGCGCGGCGCGGGCGTGCTGCGCGGCATCGCCGCGCTTTCCCGAGCCCAGGGCCGCGACGGCTGCCAGATGCTGCAGCGTCGCGGCCATGAGCATCTCCGCGCGTTCCTTCACCGAGAGCACGAGCGCTTCGCGAGCGCGCTCGCGCGCGTCGTCGTAGCGTTCCAGCGCCACCAGATACGCGGTGATGTTCGAGAGGCCGTGCGCCATCTTGAGCAAGTGCTTTCCGGCGCGTTCCGCGGCCAGTGCCTGCTCCGCAAGCGCGAGCGCCTTGGCGGTGTCGCCGCAGCGGTACTCCAGCTCGGCGAGATTGGTTGCGGCGTTGGCGACGTTGCGCTCGGCGCCGCTTTTCTTGAAGTGTTCCAGCGCTTCATCGTAGAGCTGACGCGCCTGCGGGAGATCGCCGCAATGCTGCCGCGCCAGCGCCAAATCCTCGAGCACCGCACCGGTCATCTTGCCGTTGCGCTGCGAGCGAAAGGTCGCAAGCGCCTCACGCAGGAGCGGCTCGGCCTCTTCGGCACGATCGAGAAAGACGAGCGCGCGCCCGTGATACCGGCGCGCGTAGGCCGCGCCGCGTGAATCTTCGAGCTTTGAAAAATGCTCTAGCGCACGCTGCGCCGACGACGCCGAAGCACTGTGTTCGACCAACGCCGAATCGAAGAGCGCCGCAGCAAGCTCGAGACGCGCGATGATGCCCGCGGGCGTCTTCTTGTCGGTGCTCTCGAGCGCGCAGTGCGTCCACCGCCGCCCTTCGGCCGCGAAAAACGCCCACATTTGACGCGAGGCGCCGGCCAGTTGTTGCCCGCAGCGCACATCGCCCTCTTCCTCGAAGGCCCAACGCAGGGCAGCACGCACGTTCTCCAGCTCGGGCTCGGCATGACCGTACCATTCGTTGTCGGGCGTCGTGTCGTACATGCGGTCGAGCTGCTCGGCAAGCGCGACGAAGGCGGCGGCGTGCGCGCGCACCGCCGTTTCGCGCTCGCCCGCTTCGACGAGCCGCTCGTTGGCATACTGTCGCGTCGACTCGGTCATCCGGTAGCGCGCGTCACCCGTAGGATCGGCTTGCACGAGCGATTTGTCGACGAGCGATGAGAGTAGGTCGAGCACTTCGATTTCGTCCTTGACGTCGTCCGCGCAGACGGCGTGCGCCGTCTCCAGCGTGAAACCACCAGAGAAGACCGACAACTTGCGGAAGATCGCGCGTTCTCGCGCGGAAAGCAGATCGTAACTCCAGTCGATGAGCGCGCGCATCGTCTGGTGGCGCGGCAGCGCGTTGCGCTCGCCACCGGTGAGCACGCGAAAGCGCTCGTCGAGGCGCGCGGCCAGCTGCTTGGGCGGGAGCACGTTTACGCGCGCCGCGGCGAGTTCGATTGCCAGCGGAATGCCGTCGAGCCGACGGCAGACGTCGCCCACGACGCCCTCGTTCTCACCGTTGAGCGCGAAATGGTAGTCGATCGCGCGCGCGCGGTCGGTGAAAAGTTCGACGGCGGCGTTCTGCTCGAGCGGCGGCAGCATGTAGGTGCGCTCGCCGGCGGCGCGCATCGGGGCAAGGCTCGTGGCGAGAATGCGAACGTAGGGACAAGCCGTCAACATCGCGTTGGCGGCGACGGTCACGTCGGCGATCACGTGCTCGCAGTTGTCGAGTACGATCAGCAGCGCGCGGTCCTTGAGAAAGCTGAACAGGGTCTCGTGCAGCAGCCGGTGCGGCATCTCGCGTACGCCGACGGCCGAGGCGATCGCTGCAAAGATGCCCGGCAGGCTCCCGGTTGACGACAGGCCGACGAAGACGGCCGCGCAGTGGTCGTCCTCCAGCGCGGCCGCGGCGCGCAATGCGGCCTGCGTCTTGCCGATGCCGCCGGATCCGGTCACCGTGACCAGGCGATAATCGCGCAGCAGCGCCTCGATTTCGTGGAGTTCGGTATCGCGTCCCACGAAGCTATTGAGCGATACCGGCAGCAGCGCTCGGTGCGATGTGGGGACCGCTACGGGCTCGGGCGCCTTACGCCGCGAGGTTGCCGACTGCACGGCAGCCGCCGCGAAGGCCGCGCGCTGCTCCTCGGCAAGGCCGAGGGCGCTGGCCAGCAGGGAGAGCGTTTCGTGCTGCGGCGTGCGGCGGTAGCCGCGCTCGAGGGCGCTGATCCCGTTAATGCTCATGTGGGCGCGCTCGGCTAGCGACTCTTGAGAGAGTCCTGCCTTGATTCGATAATGCCGCAGGAGGACGCCGAACTCCGAGGAGCCGGGTACTCGCTCCGGGTGCTCCATGGCGGCCCCTTCGCTGCTTGGACCGCTCCACCCTCACAACTGCGATCGCCGTACTGTGTGGCCCACTTGTGTGGTTGTCGCTTATGAGCAAGCCGGCGTTTTGCGATGATTGGTGCGTGAAAGGCGCTCGACCGTCCATCGAAACGGGCAGATGAAGAAGGAGCGCATTTCAACAACGCGTGCTCGGACGCGACGGGGGTGGAGCGGTTTAGGGTAGGGGCTTCACCCCCGGTGGGGGCGCCGCCGGCAGGCAGAACGGAAGCGTAAACCGTATTCGTTCCGCAAGCAGGCTGCCGGCGGGTTCACCTCATTGCCTGCAAGGAGCGTCATCGATGAAGCGTTGCCTTTACGCCCTTCTCGTAGTTGGGCTTTTGCCGTTGGGTGCATGCTCGGGCGGATCGAACGGTCCCGTTTCCCTGGGCATCCCGGTCGCGGGGGTGCGCCACTTGAACGACGTGCTCTACAACTTCCAAGCGCCGCCCGACGCCGAGCTTGCCTACGCGGGGCTCGCCACGGGAAAGAAAGGCGAGTTCTACGGGACGACCTACGGCGGCGGTACCGGGCCCAGCGGCGGCGATGGCACGGTCTACGAGATCACGGCTGCCGGCAAAGAGAAGGTGTTGTACAGCTTCCAGTACGGTAGCGATGGGGCAGGCTCACAAGCCGTCGTGATTTCCGACAAGACCGGTGCGCTCTACGGTGAGAGCGTCCTTGGCGGGGGCGGATCCGCGTGTGCCTATGGGTGTGGAACGGTCTTCAAACTCACGCCGGGAAAGAGCGGTTTTACCGAGAGCGTGCTGTATCCGTTCGCAGGGGCGCCCAACGACGGCGCACTTCCGTATGGCGGCTTGTTGATGACCAAGAGTGGGGCCTTGTTGGGCACGACGTTTCAGGGCGGCTCTTCGAAGACGTGTGGCCACGGCTGCGGCACGGTTTTCGAACTGACGCCGTCGGGCTCGAAGTACAGCGAGAACGTCATCCACGTTTTCGGTAACAATACCGACGCCGACGGCCCGGCCGATCAACTCGTCGCCGACAGCAGCGGAAATCTCTATGGCACCTCGTTATTCGGCGGCAACGTGACCGGCGCGTGCAAGAAGGGACCGCTGGGCCTGCCCGGTTGCGGGACGGTCTTTAAGCTCACGCCATCCGGTTCCACGTACAGCGAATCCGTCATCTATCGTTTCGCCGGCAGCGCCGACGGCAAGTACCCGCGGTCGAGCGTGCTCCTCGGCGCAAACGGCGTGCTCTACGGTCTCACGGAACAGGGCGGCGCGAAGAAAGGCAGTGAGAACGGCACCGTCTTCGAGTTGACCCCGAAAGGGTCGAGATATTCGGAGAAGATCCTTTACTCTTTTCAAGGCGGTAGTGACGGCGCGGATCCCGACGATACGCCGGGACTCGTCGCCGCTAGCGGCGGCGGATTCTATGGGACGACCGTAAACGGCGGCGGCGCTTCGGCCTGTGCGAGCGGTTGCGGGACGATCTTCAAATTGAGCCCCTCGGGCTCGGGTTACACCGAGAGCGTGCTCTACGCGTTCCAAGGTGGAACCGACGGCGAATATCCGTACGGCAGCGTGACCGTCGACGGCAAAGGCCAGCTTCTCGGCCCCACCTACTATGGTGGTTCGGGCCCCTGCAGCTTCTCGTCGAACACCGGGTGCGGCACGATCTTCAGCGTAAAGCCTTAACCGCGCCCGTCACCCGGAGCGCAGTCGAAAGTGCAATGGCGCTACGATAACAACCGGTCGCACTTTGCGGCGAAGACGAAGTCGCTCTGCGTTAGGCCGCCGATCTTGTGCGTCCAGATCTCGACGCCGAGACGTCCCCACGCAACGTGCAGATCGGGATGATGCTGCTGCTCTTCGGCCATCGCGCCGATGGCATTGGCGGCCTGCAAGGCCTGGACGAAATTCTTGAAGGCGTAGGTGCGCGCAAGCAGTTTCATGCTCCCGTGCTTCGGGTCGGCGCGCTCCTCCACGCGCCAGCCTTCGGCTAACTGCGCGAGTAACGGCGTGATCTGCGCGTCGTCGAGCGGCGCCACCCCGCCGCGGCACGGCACGCACTGGAGCGTTGCGAGCTCGGTCACGGCGTTGTGGAGACCGTTGGCGCAGCGCCCATCACATAGTTTTTAAAGTCGGCATCGGCGCTGAAGGCCGCGTGCGGCTCGGTGATGTCGGCGACCAGCGAGACCGGCAGCATGAAGCCGTCGACGCTCGCGGGCGTTACGCTCATATGAATGTGGGATCCGTCAGTGTAGTTCGCATCGGCGTCCCTCACGCACCCGCCGGCATCGACGCCGACCGTCGCGCTTTGTAAGGTCGGATCGTTGAGCGCGTGCAGCGTGTAGATCGTATCGCCGTCGCGCTTGCCGGTCGCTTCGTAGCGGTAGTGCTTGGTCCACATCGCAGGATCGAGCATCGAGAGGTCGGTTGCGCGACTTTTCTGGGGAAGAAACCACGGCGTCTTCGTGAAGCGCACTTGGTAAAGTTCGCCGGGGCGGTACTCGCCGTCGCCCTCCATGCCGATGCGCAGCCACGGAAACGTGTGCATGCGCATCGTCACGTCCATGTGGAACGTATAGCTGGGCAGAGCGGGCGAAGCGAGCAGGGGCGACGCACCAAGTAAGATGGAGCCTGCCAGCACGCTGTGAACGATCCGCATGAGCATTCATCATACACCCAACTCATGAGGATTGTCTGCGAATTGCGAGCGTCATCCGGCTCCCGCCGAGGAGTGGCTGGCCGCGAGCATCAGCCGCGCCGCGACGATTCCGGCATAGCAGGCGAAGACGCCGAGCACGACGCTCCCCAAACTGTACGCCAGCGCAAGCCGCCATTCGCGATCGCCGGCGAGCGTGAGCGTTTCGTACGCGTAGCTGGAGAAGGTCGTGTAGCCGCCGAGCAGCCCCGCGGTGAGCGCGACGCGCAGCAGCGGCGAAAAGCCGAGCGCGCGCGTTTGCGCCAGCTCGGCGACGAGCCCGATAAGAAACGAGCCGCTCAGGTTGATGAAGAGCGTACCGAACGGAAAGCCCGGCCCAAAGCGAGCGACGAATAATAAATTGACCGCGTAGCGCAGCATGCCGCCGAGCGCCGCACCCAAGCCGACGGCCAGAAACGGCGGCACACCGTTCATTTCTTCGGTGCGCCTGCGCGATACGCGATGATCTCGACGGTCTCGAGCGTGACCAGACCTTCCTTAAGCATCTCGTCGAGCGTGGGCAGAAACGCGCGGATGCGCTCCTCGCTGTCGACGATCTCGACGAGCACGGGCAGGTCGGAGGAGAGATCGAAAACGCGCGCGGCGTGCACCATGGAGTGGCCGCCATAACCTTCGATTCCTTTAAATACCGTCGCACCGCCAAGCTGCGCCTTGCGCGCGGCCTCGACGATCGCCGTGTAGAGCGGCTGATATCCCCAGCGATCGCTCTCACCGACGAAGATGCGCAGCAGTTTACCGGCCTGCTCGGTCTTCATGCGGGCGCGCGTTCGTGCTAAGGTGCCGGGTTGCCCTTCTCGCAACCATACGCGACGTTCTTGGTGTATCCGACGAGGAAGACGGTACCGTCGTTGCTCTTTCCACCGCGCACGGCGGTTCCGTACATGCGGCCTTGCGCATCGATGGAGAGGCCGGCAACCGGGATGGCTCCGTTCTTGCCGTCGAGGCCATAGACCGTCTCGACGTAGCCGCTGCTGGAAGGCGTCAGCTCGTAGACGGTGCCGACTCCCTGGCTCACTCCTCCGGGTCCGCCTTGCTGCGTTGTGCCGAATATTTTGCCATCGGTCGAGATCAGCACCGGCCCCGTGGGGTAAGCACCGTCCCCGGCGACGACGCCGAAGTTCCAGATGATACGTTCCGTATAACCGCCGCCTCGAGGCATGAGCTCGTAAACGGTACCATAGTTCATGGTCCCGCCCTCGACGGTCGTGCCGAAGAGATCGCCTTTGCCGTCGCGCGTCACGCACGAGAACGGTGCCGAACCATCGTTGGGATATCCGCGAAATGCATAGAGGACCTTTTCGCTATAACCACTGCCGGCGGGTTGCATCCGAAAGACCGTTCCGTTGGCGCCGGACGGCCCGCCTCCCAACGTCGTACCGTACAGGTCGCCTTTGGCATCCCCGATGAGCGTGGAGATGGGGTGGGCGCCATCGCTGTAACCGAAACTGTGGACGACGCTCTCTTGATAGGTACCGGTTGCGCGAGGCTGCATGCGGTAGACGGTGCCGTCGCCGGAGTATCCGCCGTCGGCAGTGGTTCCGAAGACAACGCCCTTGGCATTGACGTAGAGTCCGCCCTCAGGCTTCGCGCCGTCACCCGGGCCGCCGAAACTGTAGAGGAACCGTTCGCTCAACGTTCCAGCGGAATTGGGCGTAAGGGCGACGAGCGTGCCGGCGCTATTGGTTCCTCCGCTCTCGGTGACGACCAATGCCGCCGGGCTCGCGTTGCTCCATTGCCTGATGATCTTGATCCGCGACGGTTTCGAGCCATCGCTCGAGCTGCTGCCGCGAAACGCGTAGAGCGTCTGCTCGCGCCACGTGCCGTTTTTACCGGGTGCCAGCCCGAAGATGACGCCGTCACCGTTGACGTCGCCACCGTTCATCGCGACGCCCTCCACGTGCACTCTCCGAATATTTTCCCGGCCCGCTTCGACCATGCCGATCGGACCGCTGCCGTCTCCGCCGGTGAAGTTGTGGATCGACTCCATCCGTGCGGCCGACGGATGCGCGACCTGTTGCGACGCTGAGGTCGCTGCAGGAGCGCCTGCGCCTTGTGGTACGTTCGTCGAGCATCCGGGGAACAGAAGCGCCGACGCGAGAAGCAGCACCGCGGCGCCCAATGCAAAGCGAGAACGTGCGAATGTATTCACCGGTCCAAACCTCCAAGACGTAGCTACGTAAAAGGAGAGTTTAAGGCGTCCGGTTGCCCTCCTGCTCGGTAAGGGGGCGACGTTTTGGAGAGTCTAAGGTGCGAGCACCGAGCGGATCGCGTCGGCGATGTCCTGGGGTTTTTCGAGCAGTGCGTAGTGGCCGCTTTCGCGTAGGAGCACGAAACGCGCGTTGGGCAGCAGCGCCGCCACTTTTTGCTCATGAACGTCAGGCGCGTCGTGCTCGGGCGCGATCACGACGGCGGGCATGGTAATCGCGCGCGTCTCTTCGGCGAAGTCGGCGTTCGTCCAGGATTCGAAGCTCTCGAGTGCGGCTTGCGACGAGGTGCGCTCGGCGGCGTCGCAGAGCTGGTCGAGATGCTCTGCGACAGGCTCACCGGCAAAGGTGCGCGCGAGCCATTTACGCCTGTGGTCGCGATCGCCGACGGTCTTGCGCAGAAACTCCGCGCCTTTGGAACTGTAGCCCGGGCCGCCCGCCGGAACCGGAGCGACGAGCACGAGCGCGCGCACGAGGTGCGGCGCGTCGACCGCCAAGCGCAGAGCGATCGTCGCGCCCATCGAATGTCCCACGACAATCGCGGGACCGCCTTCGATCCGCTCGGCGATCTCGCGCAGGTCCGCGGCGAACCGTTCGAGCGTGTAAGGACCGGGAATGTCGCGCAGCTCGCCGCTGCCGCGCAGGTCGACGTCGATGCAGCGCACCTCGGCGTCGAGGGCGGCGATGACGCCGCCCCAGACCGAACGGTCGGCTTGCCAGCCGTGAACGAATAGGACCGTGGGCGGGCTCTCGGTCAACGCGATGTACTAGTTGAGACTGGTCGGATGCGGAACGGGACGCCCTTCGTCGAGATCGAGCAGATCGAACCAGGTAACGACGTCGGATCGTCCAGGCGCGACTTGGTCGCGCAGGCCCGTGAAGTACTCTTCGCCGTGCGAACCGGGATCGGGATGCCAGTGCATGCGGTCGGCATTGAAGCGCTCGATCTGCTCGGGGCTCTTCTTGGAGAGGAACTGCGACTGCACCCATGCAGCGATGGCGTCGTCGCTCTGCAGCTCCTTCACCTTGCCCGCGAACTCGTCGCCGTTGGTACCGAGAAATTCGAAGAGCGGTTTGTCGTGCGGGCAGTCGTAATCGTAGTCGCCGAGGTGCCCTTCGTTATGCGCCTTCGCCTTGTCGATGACGCGCTTGAGCGAGACCAGCCCGGCGAGCTTGTCCTTCGCGCTACGCGGTTTTTCAATTGTTAGGTCCATACTCTCTCCCTTTATTCCGTCGTTGGTGCAGTTTGTAATCCTAACAACACATCTGCGGTTGCAGGCCCAGAAAAGGAAGGAAGCGGCCTGCTGCTGCGCGGCCGCTTCCTCATCTGCTGGAGGCCAGGCTACTTAACAGATGGCCTTTCTTCTTGCCCTTTTTGACGCTGGCGGGGGAGAACGGTGTGCGATGTCGCGCCGCTGCATCCGGCAAACAGAGCCGCGCCCGCAGACGCCGAGCGCCCATTTGGCCGAAAAAGAGGGAGTGATTGCTAGGGGCTACTCGTAGTCGGGGATGCGCTCGTCGTTGCCCTGGTTCAGGAAGAAGTTGCGGCCCTCGGGCGATGCGATCTTGACGAAAGCGCGCGGGTTCTGTGAGAAGTCGAGGCAGTCGGCCGCAGGCGAGGTGGCGCGGTGATCGGCGCCGGCCAACTGCGGCAGGCCGAAGAGGTCTTCCGCGTAGCGCATAACGCTATCGGTCTCGTACTGCACGTGCGAAATGTAGTCGTGCTTGGCGTACGGCGAGATCACCAACAGAGGCACGCGGAAGCCGAGGCTGTCGTAATCCTTGTAGGGCGGCTTCACCGGGTCGTAGATGCCGCCCCAGTCGTCCCACTGTACGAAGATCACCGTGGAATTCCAGAACTTACTCTCGCCGATCTGGTTAACGAGCGTCGCCACCCACGACGGACCGTAGCCGCCACCGCAGGCCACGTGGTCGGAGTCGGCGCAGAGCGGCGTGATCCAGGTGAAGTTCGACAGTTTGCCCTGCGCGACGTCGATGAGGAAACGTTTCTGCGGCGTGATGACGTCTTTCTTCCAGTCGGGGCCGTCGTAGATGTGCTGCACCGCTTGGTATCCCGACCACAGGCCGCTCGTCGGCAGGTTGTAGGTGCTCGTGTAGAAGCGCCAGGAGAGCTTGGCATGGTCGAGTTCGTCGCCGAGCGTTTGGTAATTGAAGCAGGGCTGCTGTGTACCCGAGATCTCTCGTTGATGGGAGAGGACGGTCACCGTGTCGTCGACGCCGCCGGGGCAGCCCCACGGTCCGCCGGGAACGTTGACGCTCGATTGCGCTTGCGCCGCGATGATGTACTGGTGCGCGACGAAGCTCTCGTCGAGCTGCGACGCGAAGGTGTTGTCGGTGAGCACCCACTGGTGCGCCATGTCCCAGTACGGCTTGGACTCCGAGTGCGGAATGTACACGTACTGCGCGTTCTTGGGCGCACCGTACGAGGTCTGCTCGTTGTTGAAGCCGTTCATGACGCAGTGCGTCCCGGGAAGCTTGCCGGTGCCGTTGCAAGCGGCGAACATCGCCTCGGCGGAGTGGTCGATGTCGTACTGGTCTTTTAGGCTAATCGGCGTCAGCGGGATCGTACCCCCCGTGGAATTCTTGCCGCTGGAGGCGGTGCGGGCCCCGGGATAGCCTTCGAAAACGCCGTTGAAGCTGCGGTTCTCTTGCACGATCCATACGACGTGCGTGATCTTGCCGGCTCCACTAGTATTGAGCGTGCGCACGGCTGCATTCCCCTGCATGTAGGGCACGAGCGGCGGTGACGCCGCGGAACAGGCCGCCAGCGCGAACGTGACTGCCGGCGCGAGAAGGAGCCGTCGCGACATTGTCACCCGATGATACCACGGCGCGGCGAAGGGCGTAAATGATGCCAAAAACTTGCAAAAAATCGCTGCCGTGCATCTACCGGGGTGCAGGGCTTCGCGCGCAAATCTCGATTCAAGTAGTCATGATGCTGCTGTGGACGCGCCACTCGGATTGCGCGCGCTCGTTCCTACCAGTGCCCGCAAGCCTGGACGGCTGCGACGACTACCATCGCGAGGTTGCCGCGTACTTTGAGCGCGACACTTACAGCGTGGCGGCTCACGGCGTAACGTGAACCGCACGCTCGCGACGATCTCATTTGCCGCTACGGCGCTCCTGCCCAACGGCTGGGTGATCACGCCGTCGACCGGTGCCGTGGTGCAGACTCAGACGCTCCCGCTCGGCGCGGCCCCCTCACCCGACGGCAGCACGCTCGCGGTCGTCGAGTCCGGATTCAATGCGCCGGCGTTGCGGCTCTACGCGTCAAACAATCTCAAGGAGGTCGCGTCGATTCCACTCAAGGGCGCCTACGGGCGACCGCTCTGGATCGATGCAAGCCACGTGCTCGTCGCCGGCGCCAACGCCGATGCCGTGCTCGACGTCGACGTGAACTACGAGAGGGTGAGCGCGATCGGACTGGCCAAGGGTTCGTATCCCATCGCCGTAGCGTCGTGCGGCGCGAAGATTGCGGTGGCTACTGAGGGAGACCGCTCGGTGCGCGTTGGTTCGCTGGCGGAAATTGCTGCAGTGCGGCCCGTTCGCACCGGCGAATCTGTCGGGCTGGCCTGCACCGCCGACGGTAGAACGCTCTACGCCTCCGACGCCGGCGGCAGGCGCATCACCGCGATCGACACCGCGTCGCGCAGCGCGCGCTCGATCGCGACGGGACTGCATCCCGGTGCGCTGCTGATCGCGAACAACACGCTCTACGTCGCCGAGACCGATGCCGATACCGTCGCGCTTTACGACGCAGCGACCGGCGGGAGCCAAGGCGCGGTGTACGTCGGCGACTTTCCCGCGGATCGCAGCGCGGTCGGCGTCTCGCCCAACGCGCTCTCAGCGCAGGGCGATACGCTCTACGTTTCGCTCGCTGCGGCCAACGAGATCGCGGTGATCCGCAACCGCGCGGTCGTGGCGCGCATCCCCGCCGGCTGGTATCCTACCGACGCCGTGCCGCTTGGCGGCAAGCTCTACATCGTCGACGGTAAAGGCGAAGGAACGCGGCCCAATCCACGCTTTGACCCGCGCAGCGAGAGCAACGTCGACTACGTCGCGGCGATCCAATTCGGCTCGATTCGCGCGTACGATCTCTCCGCGGACTCCGCTGCGGGCAATCCGCAAGGTGCCACCGGTTGGACCGCTGCGCAAACCAGCGGCGTCGTCCGAGCGAACGGCCCGATCCGCCACGTTTTCTTCATTCTCAAGGAGAACCGTTCGTACGACCAGGTTCTCGGCGACATGCCGCAGGGCAACGGCGATCCCAAGCTCACGTGGTTCGGCGCGAAGGTCACGCCGAACGAGCACGCGATCGCCGCGCGCTTCGGCCTCTTCGACAACACCTATACCAGCGGCGAGGTGAGCGAGAGCGGCCATAACTGGTCGGATGCGGCGTTCGATACGGACTGGGTCGAACGCATGTGGCCGGCAACCTACAACGGCCGCCGAACCGTCGACGACGACGGATGGCCGGAGACGATTCCGCACAGCGGCTACATCTGGCAGGCAGCGGGAGCCGCGCACGTTTCGTTCCGCGACTACGGCGAGATGGTCGAGCCCAACGCGCCCAAGCCTGGGCAGCATCCGGCTCCCAGCGTCGCCGCCGAATACGATCCCAAGTATATCGGCTGGAACCTGGCCTACAGCGATCTCAGCCGCGTCAAAGAGTGGCGCCGTGAGTTCGAGCACTTCCTGCACGCCGGCAATTTGCCGCAGCTCGAGTACATCTGGCTTCCCAACGATCACACCTTCGGCAGCCGTAAAGGGCAGCCGACGCCCGTTGCGATGGTGGCGCAGAACGATTACGCACTGGGGCAGATCGTGCAGACGATCTCGCACTCGAAGGTCTGGCGGTCGTCGGCGATCTTCGTGATCGAAGACGACTCGCAGGATGGCCCAGATCACGTGAGCGGTCAAAGGACGACGTTCTTTCTGATCTCGCCCTACGCGCGCGGCGGCCTGCAGCACGACCACTACTCAACGGTAAGCGTGCTGCGAACGATGGAAATGCTTCTCGGGATTCCGCCGCTGTCGGCCTACGACGCAATGGCGGTCTCGATGCGCGCTGCGTTCTCGGATACGCCGCACGTGCAGCCGTTCGACGCAATCGGCCCGCGGGTAAGCTTAGCCGCGGTCAACCGTCCCGGCGCCTACGGCGCCTTGCTATCCGCGCAACTCGATTTTAGCCAGCCCGACGCCACGACGCCAGGCGCAATGCTGCAAATCCTCGCGCACAACCACTAGCCTGATCTCATATCGCTAGCGCGTTTGGATACGGCCGATCGCCGACGGCCCGAGCGAACTCGTAAACCATAACGCGTTGCCAGGTCCGGTCGCAATCTCCGTAATCTCGGGATCGCTGCCGGGAACTTTATAGAAAGTTGTTTTTCCCGACGTCGTCATTCGACCGATGCCGAACCGTCCGGCGAAATCGGTGAACCATAACGCGCCGTGACTCGAGACGATGCCGGACGGCTGCCCATACTCGTAGTTCGTGGGAAACTCGGAGTACTTGCCGCTGGTCGTCATTCGCCCCAGCGCGTCGTTGCCGGCTTCGGCGAACCAGAGCGCCTTATCTGGGCCGACGCAGATGAAATCCGGCCCCGCTCCGTACCGGCCCGAACCCGTGTCGTACGTCTTGTATGTGCCGTCGGTCGAGAGCGCGATGACGGCGTTGGCGAGGCGGCTGCCGCCGACGACGTACTCCGTCACCCAGAGCCGGCCATCCGGCCCGGTGACGATGCCCTGCAGCGTCGCGTTCGACGCGGCGACGGTGAAGTGCGTCACCTTGCCTTTGGTCGTCATTCGGCCGACGGTGCCGTTCGACTCCGCAAACCATAATGCGTTGTCGGGGCCGACGGTTATCCCATTCGGATACTCGCCGCCCGGGTCGGCGAATAGCTTCACGACGCCTTTGGGCGTGATGCGCCCGATGCCGCCGTACTCTTCCTCCTCAGTGAACCACAGATTACCGTCGGGTCCGGTGACGATACCGTCGGCGAGCTCGGCGCCCGCCCGGACGCTCAGCGTGTACTGCCCTTGCGTCGTGATGCGTCCGATCACATCGTTGCCGACGTCGGTGAACCACAGGGCGCCGTCGGGGCCCGTGGTGATACCCGCGAGAATCGGATCGCCGTAGAGATCGTCAAAGACCGAAACCTGGCCGCGCTTATGCTCGGCGACGCCCTGCAGCTGTGCGGGCGAAATCGCGCCAGGTACGACTGGAGCCGGCGCGCCGCAATGCGCGAGTGCGGTTGACGCGAGTGTGAAAAGACCGATTAGGATCGTCGAGCGCCTCATGCCAGCTCGCTTCAGCGGCAACCGCATTTTGTCATCTCGCCACCCTTGCCGTCCCTCGAACGCGTTCGGGATGACGCGAAGGATCTACACCGTGAACGCGACGATCTCACCCTCGTCCCGGTTGCTCGACCACCACTCGTTTTCACCGAACGTTAGTCCCCGTCCGTCGAACGTAACGCGGGCGATGGGGTCGAGCTTCGGCGTGCTCTGGCTGAGGTCGATCGGCGCGAATTCGAGTTTCTCGAACTCCTCATCGGCCGCGATCATGAACGAGCGGCCCGACGCGTCGAACGCAAATCCGCCGCAGCGCTCCGGCAGCGCTATCTCGCGCGTTGCCTTTCCTTGGTCGTCGAGCGCGAGGATGCGCCGCTTTCCCTGCTGGCAGAGGTAAAGCGTCTTGCCGTCGGAGGCGAGGTGCGACCCCGTGACGTCGGGGCAGGCGGTCTTTCCGTCGAAGCCGCGCCCTGGCGCGAAGCGGAAGAGATAACGGTCGTCGTCGTCGAGCGAGACGACGACGGAGAGCGCGTCTCCGTGACGCGCGAGACCATACGGCCGTCCGGGCGCAGCGACTTCGTCGACGACGTCCCAATCCTTCGTGTCGACGGCGTAGATTTTATCGGTATCCCACGAACCGATCCAGAGACGGCCGTTGAGGAAGGCCAAGGGCTGCGGCCGGCCTGCCGGCGCCGGTTGGCGGTTGATTTCCTTGATGTCCTGCATGCCCGTCACAACGCCGCCCCGGCGTGCCGGGTTGCGCTCCTACGATCTCGCCGCCACGCGACGACGAAGTGCCTATTCGAAGCCCTGCGTGAAGTTAGCTCCAAACAATGACGCATGACCCATTCCTGAAGCCTTCGGGTGATGCGTGCGGTATTGCAAGATCGGAAAATCGAAGCTGAGCTTGCCGCTCTTCGAACACCCAGCCGATGGAGTCCCGGAAGCCGCAGAGCCGGCCGACCCAGAAATCGATCCGGAGCCGAACCGGATCTCGAACCTTTCGTGAAAGATTAGGCCGTCACTCAACTTGCCGCGTGCGGTGAACGTTCCCGGGAAAGGCCCCCGCGCCTTACCAGACACTTGAAATATCCCGGCGCTCCCCGAGCAACTCGACGTCGCTTTGGCGGACGAAAACCGTTCTCCCGACAACCTCGAGTCGATACTCCACACGGACGGGCGGGTCGGAGTCGTCGACACCGGGGAGTTCATCACGTCACTTCGTTCGCCGCAGCTAGCGAGCACAAAAACCGACGCGAAAAGCGCTATCCCGCCCCACGTCGCGTGGAGCATTCCGGCCCGGCGGCGAAACAGTCGTTCGTTCACGGCGAGACAGCCGCGCCGAAGGGACCGTTAAAGAACATCGACGAGCCTTTGCTCAGCGTCGCCGTCGGTTTGCCGCCACCGGGATACTTCCAAAGATAGACGGCACTGGTGCCCGAGCCCTCGTCCGGGCCGATCACCGTATCGCCTTGGATCCACGATCCGAAGACTTCGTACGATCCCTTCAGCACGGTGGTGCCGGTAATCTTCGCCGTCGCGCCGGTGACCTGCACTCGTTCGATCGCCGAGCCGGTGCGATAGGCGGGATTGCCGATCGTTAGCGACGTTCCGTCCCACTGGATGTTGCCCGGAAACTTGATCCCGCTCAGCGCGATGTCGGTGAACGTCTTTCGCCCCTTTGGAAGCTCGGCCAATGCGAACTCCGACGCTTTCTTTGCTCGCGGGCCGAACCGCGCGGCATCGTCGGGAGGCAGGCCGTCGACGAAGAGGTTCCCCTTATCGTCGTAGCCGCACCAGAGAACCAGCTCGATCTTCTTGTCGATGAAGATCGCCGGCGTACCCGTTGCGTTCTTGTAGATTGCGACGCTACCCTGAAAGCTCGTCGAGCTATACTCGCTCGAGACGGCGAGATTGCCCGTCGTCGGATCGACGGAGCAGCCGTAAGGATTCTCGCCCTCGTCGCTCAACTGCGCCGCCGGCCCGCTGCCGCCGTGCGCGAACCTCTGAATCGTTGGATGGCCGCCGGTCTCGACGATCCAGACGTTGCCCTTCTTATCGACGCACTCGCCTTGCGGCGTCCCCACGAGCCCCGCGACGTTTCCCAAGAAGACGTCCTGCGGATAGGAGAAAACGTCGACGACTTTGCCGCCGTACTCCGAAACGTAGAGAAGTTCGCCGCTGCTCGCGGGGGCCACGCCGACGCGCACCTCGGGTGCGGGCCGCGAAGGCAGGCTCTCGCCAATCCCGGCGCAGGCCGCGAGGAGCGGCACCAACGCGCACGCGCCCGTAGCGCAACGAACATAATTCCATAGCATCACGTTCACCTCGCGCTCTAGTATGAAAATCCGGTCAGCGTGTCGTACGATGGCCGGGGATTCTCGACGAATCCGGTGCGTTTTGTCGGGTTGATCGCCGGCCATACGCCGAACCAGAAATCGAATCCGGTGATCTCCTGGAGGAAGTCGCCGCTCTCGTCGGCGATCCAGATCGCGCTCTCCGAGGTGTTGCTTCCGGGAACCGGCTGCGCGATGATGCAGAGGTGGTGGATCGAGTCGACGGCGACGCCGGCGCCACTGTGCAGTTCGCTGCCGTGGGAGTTGGGGAGCTGCACCTCAAAGCCGGTCAACGTCTTGAGGTTGTAAAACTCGACGCCGGCGTCGACGCCCGTCGTGGTGCAGGCCGTATTGGTCTTAGAGTCGATGCCGATGCCGTCGACGTCGCCCTGCCCGAGCCCGGTAAAGACGGTAATCTTCCCCGAAGATAAGTCGACGAGCCCAAAGGTCGGCTTCGTGGGCGGTCCGCCGTCGCTGGCGCCGATCAGCGCTTGATTCGTGACGGGGTTCTGCGCGATCACTGGAATTGCGCCCGTGCTAAAGATGGCCTGATCGAGCGCGATGGTTTTCGCGGTACGCTTGGCGACATCGGCAACGACGAGCGCCGTCGGCTGCGACGACTTGCCGAGATCGTAGCCGAGCATCACCGCTTTGGGTGTGCTCTGGTTCTCGGCGATCTGGATGATTTCGAACGATAGCGGGGGCGTCCACTCTCCGGTAATCTCATTACCCGACACCGGATCCATCACTTGATAGCGGTCGTGCTTGACGATGCCGATATCGTTGGCGACGATTCCGTCGACCACGTACCCAGCGCCTTGGGAGCTCCCTTTCCTGACAACTTTCGTGATCTTGCCGGTCGTCTGGTCGAACGTTTCCAGCGAGACGCGCAGCGATCGGCTGTTATAGTTGGCCAGTACGCCGTCGGTGCCGTTCTGATCGATGTCGAAACCCTCGATCGTTCCGTTGAGCTTGGGCCGCACCGTCGGTCCCAATCCCGCCGCACGGCGCACGATCGTGTGCGCGGCCGCCTGCGCCCCTTGCGTGGGTTGGAAACTGCCCGCGGAGCAGCCTGCGAGTGCGAGTGCGAGAATCGCCCACGTGGGCGCGGTTCGCGGTAGCGATGACATAAACGTACCTCGTTTGCTCAAGCAGCGTTCATGCCCGGGGCAGCGATCTTTCGCGGCGCCCCCAAACCCCCCTTTCGGGCTACTTCGCCGGGCTCACGGCGACGCCGAAGGGCTCTTCGACGCCGATCGATGAGCTCGGCGATCCTCCCGCGGGGTAGTCGTAGAGACGGACGGCGTTGTTGTCCTGGCTGGGGGCAACGATCTCGGCGCTCTTGCCCTTCTTACCCGAGCTTTTCGCGATCGCGAACTGATTGACGTAGTCCGAGCCGCCCAAAGAGAGCACGCCCTTCACGACGCCTTTGCGATCTACTCGGTAGACCAAGGACGCGTCGGTATCTCCGACAGCGATGTGTTCGCCGTCCCACTGAACGCCGCCAGGCCACCCGATCGAATGATTGAGCGAAATATCTTCGAACGTGTGGCCGCCCTTCGGCAGTTCGGTGAAGACGAAAGTCGAACTTGCGGTCGCCCCGTCGACGAAGAGATTTCCATGCGAATCGAAGCCGCAGAAGCGGTAGTTGACGATCGTGGGATCGGAGTAAGTCTGCGGACTGCCCTTTGCCCCCGTGTAGATCGCGACGTTTCCGCTGCCCGAGTTGCTCGAGAAGTTCGTCACCGCGAGGTTGCCGGTGACCGGATCGACCGCGCAGCCTTCGGGGTACTCTCCCGAGTCCGTCAGTGTCGCGATCGGGGTGCCGTCGTGCCCGTACTCGTCGATCTTGGAAGCGCCGTCGTCGACTACCCACACGTCACCCGCCTCGTCGGCGCAGAGTCCAAAGGGCAGCGTGAATCCGGCGAGCGTTCCGAGGAGCTTGCCCGACGCGTACGAGTACATGTAGACCTGATCCGTCAGCGCCGACGAAACGAATATGAGCGTTTGATTCTTCGCATCCGGCGATACCCACGAGCCGTTTGCGCCAGCCATTGCGGAACCGGGAAGGGCGGTCCCCGAGGGCGAGGCTCCGCAGCCGGCTACGAGCGCCGCGGCGGCGGCGAAGCCGAAAATTCCAAGGAATTGCTTCATCATGCTGCGGTCCTTCTGGCCGGCACGGCCGGCATCATGGCCCTCGTCCGACCGCTAGGTCCCCTCGTGCGAAACACGCGCGGGTCGCCGGCATCGCCGCTGCTCTGCGCGCGCATGGGCGGCGCGCTGTACCTGGGTAGTGAACAGGATGTGAACGACGCCGTCGCAAGGCCCGACGATCCAAAGGTTGCGGGCCGTTAGTGCCGTGGGCAGCCGGAGCGGAGCAGCGACCAGCACGAACGACGGTTTAAATAAGACGAACGTGTGTGCCAGGCTGTTGGCATTCGGCCGGGTTATCCTAACCATCATGAAGCGCGTCGAGCGCATCCGGCTCTATCCAACAGAACGCCAAAAGGACGCGTTGCGCTTCATGCTCGACGTCACGCGCCAACTCTACAACGCCTTGCTGCAGGAGCGCCGCGACGCTTACCGGTTCAACAAGGTGCGGCTCACCACTCGCACCCAGTATCACGAGCTGACCGAGCTGCGAGCCGAAGACTTGCGGGTGAAGGCCGTCTACCGGGGTGCGAGGATGCGGTGCTACACCGATTAGACCTGGCGATGGCGGCGTTCTTTCGGCGCGTGACGCGAGGGGAGACTCCCAAGGGCACGGCAGAGCAGCCAGGGCGGAATGTGCGGGCGAAGGCAGCGCTGAACCGCCGGCTGCTCGATAGTAGTTTTGGTCTGCTTCGGCAGATGATCGTGGCGAAAGCGGAAGAGGCGGCGCGCACGGTGGTCGAGG